>NZ_JBHJYS010000022.1:0-190802 GCF_042270245.1 Streptomyces sp. NPDC055955 | reverse complement strand
GCCGGGGGGGGGGCGCGGCCCCCCCCCCCCCCCCCCCCCGACCGTGTCCCGGACGGCGATTGTCAGTGCGGGCTGCCAGGCTGTCCTGCGTCGGGATTCGTCAGTACACGAAAGGCGTGATCATGCTTTCGACGACGTACGTACCGGGCGCGCCGAACTGGCTCGACCTCGGTGTGCCGGACGTGGACGCGGCCGCCGCGTTCTACGGCGCAGTGTTCGGCTGGACGTTCCAGTCCGCAGGGCCGGAAGGCGGCGGCTACGGCTTCTTCCACCTCGACGGCAAGAGCGTGGCCGCTGCCGGTCCGCTGACCGAGGAGGGCGCTTCTCCCTCTTGGACCGTCTACTTCAGCACCCCTGACGCCGACGGTGTCGCCAAGGCGGTCGAGGCGGCCGGAGGCACGGTCCGTGTTCCGCCCGGCGATGTCTTCACGGCGGGGCGCATGGCCGCGTTCACGGATCCGGCCGGCGCGCAGTTCGCGGTCTGGCAGCCCGGTGACGTCCAGGGTCTCGAAACGGTCATGCAGCCCAACGCGCTGTGCTGGACCGAGCTCTACGCGACCGACGCCGGCGCGGCCAAGGACTTCTACCGCCAGGTGTTCTCCTGGCAGTACCAGGACATGCCGACGGGCGACGGCGGCCCCCCGTACACCGTCGTCGCCCCGGCCGGTTCCGCGGACGTGGGCGAGGCGGGCCACGGCGGCATCATGCAGCTCCAGCAGGAGAACCTCGACGCCGGGTCCGGCGCCGAGTGGCACCCGTACTTCGGCGTCGAGGACTGCGACGCGACGTACGCGGCCGCCGCCGAGCGCGGCGCCACGACGCTCTTCCCGCCCATGGACGTGCCCGGCGTCGGCCGCCTGGCGATGGTGAAGGACCCGTTCGGCGCCACCTTCGCCCTCATCAAGGGGGACCCGACCATGGGCTGACGGACGAGCGGACGTGATCAGCGCACGACGAGGACCAGCTTGCCGCTCGTGCGGCCGGTCTCGCCCAGCTCGTGTGCCTTGGCGGCCTCGGCGAGCGGGAAGGTGCCGGCGATCGTCGCGCGGAGCGTGCCCTTGGCGATGAGGTCGGCGATCGCGTTCATTCCGGCGTGGTCGGCCTCCACGAGCATCTCCACGCCCCGTACGCCGAGCCGCTCGGCCTGCTCGGCCAGCTCCGTGGTGCCGGTCGGCAGTATGGAGACCAGCAGGCCGCCCGGGCGCAGCGTGGGCAGGGACCGGGTGCGGTAGTCACCTCCGATGGTGTCCAGGACGACGTCCACGTCGCGGACTGCCTCGGTGAAGTCGGTCGTCCGGTAGTCGATCAGCTCGTCGGCACCCAGACCGCGCACGAAGTCGTGCTTGGCCGCGCTGGCCGTTCCGATCACGTACGCGCCGCGCGCCTTGGCGATCTGCACGGCGAGGTGGCCGACGCCGCCGGCGGCCGCATGGATCAGGACGCGCTGTCCCGGCTGCACCTGCGCCGTGTCGACCAGGGCCTGCCAGGCGGTCAGCGCGGCGAGCGGAACGGCGCCCGCCTGCACGTGGTCGACCTCGGACGGCTTGCGCGCGAAAGCGCGGGCGGGCGCGGTGACGTACTCGGCGTGCGAGCCCACGCCGTGCGGGTAGGGCAGCATGCCGAACACCTCGTCGCCGGGCTTGAACAGGGTCACACCGAGACCCGTCCCCTCGACGACGCCGGACACGTCCCAGCCCAGGACGAACGGCGGTTCGCCGAGGAAGATGCCGAGCGCCCGGTGCTTCCAGTCGGTCGGGTTGACGCCTGCGGCATGCACCCTGACGAGGATCTCGCTCGGTCCGGGTGCCGGGCGCTCGCGCTCGACCTCCTTGAGTACCTCGGGGCCGCCGAGGGTGTCCTGGCTGATGGCCCGCATGGTGGGTGCGGCGAGTGTGACGGGCGTGGTGGGTGCGGTGGTCTCTGAAGTGCTCATGGCTCCAGCGTGCCGTGGCCGGCCGCCCGAGAAAATGGCATGACTGCCACCATTCGATAGGATCGTGCCATGAGTGGTGGCAGCGATCGCAGGGGTGACAGCGGCGTCGGTGGTGGCGGTCCTGGCGGTGCGCACAGGGTCGTGGTGCTCGCGCTCGACGGGGTGCACCCGTTCGAGCTGGGCATCCCGCGGCGGATCTTCGGCGCCGCGGACGGCCGGTACGAGATCCGCACCTGCAGTGTCGACGGAGGCCCGGTGCGCACGGACGCCGATTTCCTGATCACCGTCGAGCACGGCCCCGAAGCGCTGGCCGAGGCCGACACCGTGGTGATCCCGCCGGTCGACGAGTACCCGCCCGACGGGACCGTGCTCCCGGGCCCGGTGGCCGACGCGCTCGCGCACATCCGGCCCGGCACTCGCATCATGTCCATCTGCACCGGCGCCTTCGTCCTCGCCGCGGCCGGTCTGCTCGACGGCCGCCGGGCGACCACGCACTGGTACCTGGCCGACCGGTTCCGACGCCTGTTCCCGCAGGTCAAGCTCGACCCCGATGTCCTCTTCGTCGAGGACGGCGACATCCTCACCTCGGCCGGTGCCGGAGCCGGTGTGGACGTCTGCCTCCACGTCGTACGCCAGGACCACGGCGCCGTCGTGGCCAACCATGTGGCGCGTAAGTGTGTCGTGCCGCCCTGGCGCGAAGGGGGGCAGGCGCAGTACATCCAGCAGCCCGTCCCCGAGGCGTCCGCCGCCGGTACGGCCGCCACGCGGGAGTGGGCGCTCGACCACCTCGACCTGCCGCTGACGCTGGCCGAGCTCGCGGACCATGCGCAGATGAGTCTGCGGACGTTCGCCCGCCGGTTCCGCGACGAGGCCGGGATGAGCCCCGGTCGGTGGCTCACCCAGCAGCGGGTTGCGAGGGCGCGTCATCTGCTGGAGTCCAGCGATCTGCCGGTGGACCGGATCGCCGGTGAGGTGGGCTTCGCCACGGCCGCGTCCCTGCGACAGCACCTGCACGCCGCGATCGGCGTCTCACCGCTGGCGTACCGGCGTACGTTCCAGGCGACGCGTCAGGTGCAGCGCGCCGGTGCGCCGGTCCGGTCGGCCGGGTGAGGTCGCGCGCGGTCGTGATCATGGAAGACGGCGGGGCAGGCGTGCCGGGTGACGGCGCGTCAGGCGTGGCGGCTGCGTGGGGCAGCGGCGGGCGAGGCGTGGGGGCTGCGTGGGGCAGCGGGGCGTCAGGATCGGGGTGCGGAACCAGGAGAAGGTGAGGCCCCTTGCCGCGCGCATGGGGACAACCGTCCTGTTCGTCACGTACTCCGCCGAGGCGCCCTGCTCGGCTCCCGCGTCCTCGTCAGGGCGGCGGCCCACGGCCGTGTGATCGACGCGGTGTCGATCCCGCTCCCGTGCGAGACGCACACGGACGTTGCCGCACCGCGCGCAGACCCCCGCTTCGCGGCGCTGCGCGCCGAGTTCGCGGAGGTCACGCGCGGCGCAGGACGGTCGCGGCCTGAAGGCGCCAGTCGCTCGACGCGGAATCAGAGGTTGCGGTCCAGCAGGTCGAGGAGAGCATCCCAGTGCCGTTCCGCGGCCTCGGCGTCGAAGCGGTTGGTGTCCGCCATGGTGAAGCCGTGATGGGCGCCCGTGTACACCTCGGAGTGGTGTCGGACGCCGGCGGCGGAGAGCGCCTTGTCGAGGCGTTCGATCTGCTCGGGCGGCATGGACGGGTCCTGGTCGGCGTGACCGAAGCAGAGCTCCGCGGTGATTCGGCCGGCGAGGAGGTGGGGGCTCGTGGGCTCGTCGGTGGCCAGACCCGCGCCGTGGAAGCCGGCCGCGGCAGCGACCCTCTCGGGGTGGCTGCCCGCGGTGAGCACGGCCAGGCGGGCGCCCAGGCAGTAACCGGTGACGCCGACGGGTCCGGGGGCCGCCGAGGGGCAGTCGGCCAGCCAGGACAGATAGGCGGCGGAGTCGCGTGCCACCGCGTCCGCGGTCAGGTCGCCCATGAGGGGGACGATCTGCTCGAACAGCGCCGGCCGTTCGGCGTCGGTGATGAAGTCGGGCAGGGCCACGACCGGCGCCGGGCCGTGGCGGTAGAACACGTTGGGGACGAGCACGGTGTACCCGGCCGCGGCGAGCCGGTCGGCCATCGCCCGCAGATGAGGGCGCAGCCCGAAGGCGTCCATGTAGAGGAGGACGGCCGGATGGGCGGCGTCGTCGTCGGGGTGGGAGAGATAGGCGTCGGCGGTGCCGTCCCCGGTGGGGATCTCGACGGTCGTACTGCGTGTGGCGGTCATGGCGTGCAGTCTGTCAGGGAGTCTTGTGGGGAATGTCCTCCGGGCCGGGTCGGCACCGGTCGTTGCCCCATAGGACGTACAAGTCCGGGCCGGGGCCGATCACTTGGGTGTGCCTCGGCAGGGGGCGACTCGGCAGCACGATCCGGTACGTGGCCCCGTCCATCCCCCCACTCCACCGGGAGGCCGCGTGCCCCGTCGGCGAATATCGACGGGGGAGCGCGTGTCCACTACCCCCGCGGAAACACCGGGGGGAAGAGTTCGTCCACCGGGCGTCGGCGGTGGTCCCGCTCCGGGTACGCCGCACGCATCACGTCGAACAGCTCCTGCCCGGCGCGCCTCAGGGCGGGGAGGTCGACGCCGGGGATCGAGCCGTCGCGCATGACGACCTTGCCCGCGACCATCGTCAGGACCGCGTCGCGTGCGGTGCCGTTGAGCACGAGGGTGCGCAGCGGATCCTCGGTGACGCCCATGCGGAAGTCGTCGAGGGCGAACGCCGCGAGGTCGGCGGTGGCCCCCGCGGCCAAGCGGCCGAGGTCCGGCCGGTGCAGTGCGTTCGCGCCACCGGTCCAGAGCGCTTCGAAGTAGCCGGCGAGGTGGCCCTGACCCAGGTCGCCGGCCTGGATCTTGGCGACCTGGGTGCCGACGTCGATGCCCCGGATCAGGTCCGGCGGGAAGGAGTCCGTGCCGAGACACAGGTTCACTCCCTGCGCCCGGTAGCCGCCGAACGTGTGCAGGTTGTGGGCGTACCGCGCGTTGGTCAGCGGGCAGTGCACGATCGACACACCTGCGTCGGCGAGCACCGCGACATCTCCGGTGTCGGCCCCGAGCACTTCCGGGTGTACGTCCAGGACCACTCCGTGCGGAACGATCAGCCGGTCCGACAACAGCCCTGATTCGGCGATGAGTTGAAGCGGCGTACGCCCGTAGGTGCGCTGGACGAAGTCGCGTTCGGACATGCCCTGCAGGGCGTGCAGGCGTACCAGCGCGCCGCGTTCGTGCGCGGCCCGGGCGACGTCGCGCAGGAGGTCCGGGGTGAGTGTCTCGATCCGGCAGGGGAGCAGGACCCCGGTCAGCAGTGGGTCGGCCAGCTGTGCGGTGTGGTCCAGGAAGCGCAGCGCGTCGGCGAGGCCGCGCCGTCCCGCCTCCTCGTCGAACCGCACCGTGCGCTTTCCGTCCGCGCCGATCACGTTGACGCCGGACCGGAACGACGGGCCGAGGAAGGCGCGGAGACCCAGTTTGGTGGACACCTCGGCCATGGCCACGAAGTCCTCGAACGTCTCGGCCCAGTCGCTGTGCACCTCGGAGGCGATCGGCATGTAGCTGGTGACGCCGTGCAGGGCGAGTTGGGTCAGCGCGTACTCGCGCACCGTGCGCCGTTGCGCCGCGTCGAACACCGCCCGGGGCGCGGCGAAGTAGTCCGTCGACCAGGTGAAGCCCGAGGACAGGTCCGGGGACGCCCACGAGTCCAGGATCAGGTGGTCGATGTCGGTGAGGGCATCGAGGTCGATGAGGCCGGGAGTGATCACCGCGTCACCGAGGTCGAGGTGTTCGTCGACCCGGTGGCGGGCGAGTTCGCCGCGCGCGCCCACGTCGACGATCGTGTCGCCGTCGATCAGCACGGCTCCGTCGGAGATCTCCACGTGCGAGCTTCCGTCGTGGGCGATCACCCAGGAAGCGGTCACCAGGGTTCTCATCGTCATCCCTCTCAGATTTGGTACACCAACTAGGCGAATCGGCCGCCGAAATCCGCGGGTTCGGGCAGCTGCGCCACGCCCTCGCACAGGCTGCCGGCGCCGGGCTCGCGTCACGTTCCGCATGACCATAACCCGTCGATGACTAGGGAAGTAAGACTGATTTGCGGTCTGCGCAACGGTGCTGCACCGGATGTCACATCACCCTGGTGGAAACCGTGATTCTTGGTATACCGTTCCGGCCACCCACACCCCCGAGCACCGAAGGATCGACGTGCCGGATCCGCAAGAGTCGACGAGTCCGACGCGCCGAGCCGGCGCTCCGGAGCCCTCCGAAGGGCAGGTGGCCACCCTGCCTCCACCGGAGTCCGAGGCCGCACCCACCGAGCGTCAGACGACCGCCGAGATCGCCACCGCGCGGTCGCTGCTCGGCACGGCATGGCTTCGCATCAGGCGCAGCCGGATCGCCGTCGCCGCGCTGATCGTGGTGGCCTCGATGCTGCTGTTCGCCGTCCTGGCTCCGGTGTTGGTGGCCATCGAGGGCTCCGACCCGTTCACTGCCCGGACCGGGCCCGAGTTCCTGGACGACTTCGGCACACCGGGCCTGCCGCTGTCGTACTACCGCTTCCCTTCCGGCGAGCACTGGCTCGGTCTCGAACCAGGGCTCGGGCGCGACATCTTCGCCCGCATGGCCTACGGCGCGCGGATCTCCCTCACCATCGCGCTGCTGTCGACGGTGGTGTCGGTGGTCCTCGGCACCGTGCTCGGCGCGGCCGCCGGATACTTCGGCGGCAAGGTCGACATGGTGATCAGCCGCGTGATGGACCTTTTCCTGGCCTTCCCGCACCTGCTGCTCGTCCTGTCGCTGACCCCGATCCTCCAGTCGCGGCTGCGGGGCACCTCCCTCGACTCGGGCAGCCTGGTGCCGATCGCCTCACTGGTGATCATCCTCGGCTTCTTCGGCTGGGCGTACCTGGCGAGAGTCGTGCGTGGCCAGGTCCTCTCGATCCGGCAGCAGGAGTTCGTCGAGGCCGCGCAGGCCTATGGTGCCTCCCACCGGAGCATCATCTTCCGGCAGATCATCCCGAACGTCATGGGGGTCGTGCTGGTCTACGCGACCATGATGATCCCCACCAACATCACCGCGGAGGCGGCCCTCTCGTTCCTCGGCGTCGGGGTCAAGGACCCCACGCCCTCCTGGGGCCAGATGCTCAACGCGGCCCAGTCGGGGAACTGGTACCTCTCCGACCCGTGGTTCCTGGCCGTCCCGGCCGGCGCACTGGTGATCACCGTGCTCGCCTTCAACCTGCTCGGCGACGCGGTCAGGGACGCCCTCGACCCCAAGTCCTCCCGAAACTGATCCACCCACCTCTGGGCTCTTGCCTCACCTCAGAGCCTCTGCCTCACCTCTGAGTCCTTGTCCCCCTCTCATCCTTTTTTGCTCCACCTCGGATCGGCCCATGACGTGCGCCGTCCCTTTCCCGTCCGCAAGGAGATGCAGTGAACAGAAGCACCAAGGCGGCGCTCGCCCTGACGGTGAGTGCCGGGATGGCCCTCACCGCGTGCGGCGGCCCCAAGCCCACACCCGGTGACAGGGCCGGCGCCGAGGCGGACGCCTACGCGCCCGTGACGGTCGGGAAGGGCTACGCCACCAAGGGCGGGAACATCAACGTCCTGATGTCCTCCGACTTCCAGACCCTGGACCCCGGCAACAGCAACTATGTCCAGACCGCCAACGTCGGGCAGCTGTACTACCGCACCCTGACCATGGCCAAGGAGACCGCAGGCCGGCCGCCGACCATCGTGCCGGATCTGGCCACCGACCTGGGCAAGGCCTCGGCCGACGGCCTCACCTGGACGTACACCCTCAAGAAGGGGCTGAAGTTCGAGGACGGCACACCGATCACCAGCAAGGCCATCAAGTACGGCGTCGAGCGCACCTATGCCCGCGACGTCTACACCCAGGCACCGCAGGAGCTGAACTCGGCCCTGGCCGACGACGGCTACAAGGGCCCGTACGCCGGCGGCGACTTCAAGGCGATCGACACCCCGGACGAGCACACCATCGTCTTCCACCTCAAGCAGCCGTTCGCCGAGTTCCCCGCGCTGGTGTCGCGGTCGAACACGGCGCCGGTGCCGAAGGACAAGGACACCAAACTCGACTACACCAATCACCCGGTCTCCTCGGGCCCGTACAAGATCAAGTCGTACGACCGCGGACGCTCGATGAAGCTCGTGCGCAACGACCAGTGGGACCCGGCCACCGATCCCAACAGGCCCGCTCTGCCCGACACGTTCACCTTCACGCTGTCCACCGCCCAGGCCACCATCAGCCAGCAGTTGCTCGCCGACTCGGACCCGACGGCGATCACGCTGGACAGCAACGGCGGACTGCAGGCGTCCGACGCGGCCAAGCTCAACGACCCCAAGGTCAAGAAGCGCACCGCGGCCGGTCTGCTGGGCTGCACGGACGTGCTCAACTTCAACACCGAGACCATCAAGGACCCCGACGTCCGCAAGGCGATGGCACTCTCCATCGACCGCGGCTCCATCCAGGTCCAGTACGGCGGCGCACGCTTCGGCAAGGTGGCCCAGTCGTACATCAACCCCGCCCAGCGCGGTTACGTCACCCAGCACACCGACCTGGACCCCGCGGGCAAGCCGAAGCTGGACGAGGCCAAGAAGCTCCTCAAGGGCAAGAAGTTCCCCAAGAAGCTGGTCTACGGATACGCGGACACCAACGCCCGCTACAAGAACGTCGGCACCGTGCTCCAGCAGAACTTCAAGAAGCTCGGCATCGACCTGCAACTGCGCCCGATCCCGGCCGCCAACTACTACACCGTGCTGGCCGGTGACCAGATGCCGGACATCGCCCGCAGCGGCTGGTGCGGCGGCGCGGACAGCGGTTCGGTGCGCACCACCGTCGACCCGAACGTGGGGCCGAGCCTGGACGGCAAGACCTACGGCTTCTCCAACATCCCGCGCTTCCACGACCCGAAGATCGCCCGCGCCATGTACGAGCTCCGCGGCACCAACGGCACCAGCGAGGAACTGGGCAAGAAGTGGGCCACCCTCTTCGACCGAACCATGCAGGCCTACCCGCTTGTCCCGCTGGTGCGCAGCTACACCAGCAGCGTGGTCGGCTCCAAGGTCCGAGGCGCCCAGATGGGCTACTTCTTCGGGGCCATCGACCTGTCGACCGTCGGCACCGAGCACTGACGCACGCCGCACAAGAGAGGTAGTCGAACGGTGAGTTCATCCCGAGCCGGCAGGTCGCACCCATGACCAGCTTCCTGATGCGGCGCTTCGTCGCGATGATCGTGCTCTTGTTTGTCATCAGCTTCGTGACGTTCAGTCTGTTCCAGCTCGGCCCGGCGGACCCGGCCGCGGCGGCCTGCGGCCAGGAGTGCACACCGCAGCGCATCGCCGAGGCCCGGATCGCGCTCGGGATGGACAAGCCGTTCCTCACCCAGTACTTCACGTACATGTCGGGGCTGGTGAGCAGCCACACCGTCGGCGCGCCCGGCGCCGAGACCCTGTGCAACTGGCCGTGCCTGGGCAAGTCGTTCCAGACCAACGAAGACGTCACCACGATCATCGGCCGGGCCCTGCCGTACACACTGTCGGTGGCGAGCGGTGCGATCGTGCTGTGGACCATCGCCGGTGTCGGCCTCGGCCTGCTCGCGGCGCTCCGCAAGGGCCGGTTCGCCGACAAGCTGATCGTCGGGGGCGCCTCCGTCGGCGTATCGCTGCCCATTCCGGTGACGGGCCTGTTGCTGCTGCTCCTGTTCGTCAGCACGCTGCACCTGCTGCCGTTCACCACCAACGAGATAGCCACGCCGTTCGACGCGGCGGGTCCCGGCGGCTGGCTCCTGAACTACCTGCTGCCGTGGGTGGCGCTGGCCGTGCTGTTCAGCGCGCAGTACATCCGGGTCACCCGGAGCAACATGCTGGAGACCTTCGGGGAGGACTTCATGCGCACCGCCCGCGCGAAGGGACTGTCCCGGCGGAACATCGTGTTCAAGCACGGCGCGCGGGCCGGCATCACTCCGGTCGTCACCATGCTCGGCCTCGACATCGGCAGCCTGTTGGGCGGAGCCGTACTCACCGAGCAGATCTTCTCGGTGCCGGGTGTCGGATTCACCGCGGTGCACGCCGCCCAGTCCGGTGACCTGCCGGTCACCATGGCCATCACCATGATGGCCGCGTTCTTCATCATTGTCGCCAACGTCCTGGTCGACATCGCCTACGCGGTGATCGACCCGCGAGTGAGGGTCGCCTGATGACCACGCCCGAAGCCGCGCCCATGCTGGCCATCCGCGATCTACGGGTGAGCTTCCCGACCGACGACGGTGTGGTGCACGCCGTCAACGGGATGGACCTGACCCTGGCGCGCGGGGAAACCGTCGGAATCGTCGGCGAATCCGGCTCCGGCAAGACCGTCACGAGCCAGGCGCTGATGGGCCTGCTCAAGGACACCACGGCCGCCGTCAGCGGGCAGATCCTCCTCGACGGACAGGATCTCAACGCGCTCACGGAGACGCAGATGCGCGCCTACCGCGGCAAGAAGATCGCGATGATCTTCCAGGACCCGCTGTCGGCCATGCACCCCTTCTACCCCGTCGGCGCACAGATCGCCGAGGCCTACCGGGTGCACAACGACGTCTCCAAGAAGGCCGCGGCGCGGGTCGCCGTCGACATGCTCGGCCGCGTCGGGATCCCCGACCCCAAGCGCCGCTACGCCGCCTACCCGCACGAGTTCTCGGGCGGCATGCGCCAGCGCGCGATGATCGCCATGGCGCTCGTCTGCGAACCCGAGCTCCTGATCGCCGACGAACCCACCACCGCCCTCGACGTCACCGTGCAGGCCCAGATCCTCGACCTGCTCAACGAGCTGCAGGACGAGACCGGCACCTCCGTGATCCTGGTGACCCACGACCTCGGCGTGGTCGCCGAGGTGTGTCACCAGGTGGTGGTGATGTACGGCGGGGAGTGCGTGGAGCAGGCGACCGTCGCGAACCTCTTCAAGGACCCACGACACCCCTACACCCAGGGTCTCCTCGCCTCGATGCCGTCACTGGCACAGCGCTCCGAACGGCTCAGCCCCATCCCGGGCTTCCCGCCGTCGCTGCTGGCGCTGCCCGACGGTTGCCTCTTCGCCGACCGCTGCCCGAAGACACACCTGGTGCCCGACGACGCCTGCGGTACGCGCCGCCCGGCACTGACCGGCCTCGACGGGCACCCGTCGCGGTGCCACCTCGAGACGCCGCAACCGACCGGAGAGGTGGCCCGATGACGCCGCTGCTGGAGGTCACCGACCTGACCAAGCACTTCCCGACCCGCTCCCGTGGCTTGCGGCCCGGCGGCGGTGCGATCAAGGCCGTGGACGGCGTCAGCTTCTCCGTCGACGCCGGGCAGACCCTCGGCCTGGTGGGGGAGTCCGGCTGTGGCAAGTCGACCACCGGCCGTCTGCTCATGCGCCTCCTGGAGCCGACGTCCGGGAGCGTCCGGCTCGACGGCCGGGAGATCGCCGAGCTGCGTTCGTCGGAACTGCAGGAGTACCGGCGCCGGGTGCAGATGGTGTTCCAGAACCCGTCGTCGTCGCTGAATCCCCGCCAGTCCGTGGGCAGCGCGATCGCCGCACCGCTCCTCGCCCAGCGGATCACCCCGGCCGGCGGCGTCAAGGCCAAGGTGCGGGACCTGATGGACCGGGTGGGGCTGCGCCCCGACCATTACAACCGCTTCCCGCACGAGTTCTCCGGCGGCCAGAAGCAGCGCGTGGGCATCGCCAGGGCGCTCGCCCTCGACCCGCAACTCATCATCTGCGACGAACCGGTGTCCGCACTGGACGTGTCGGTACAGGCGCAGGTCATCAACCTCCTCGAGGACATCCAGCGGGACACCGGGGTGGCCTATCTCTTCATCGCCCACGACCTGTCCGTGGTCCAGCACTTCGCCGACCGCATCGCGGTGATGTACCTCGGCAAGATCATGGAATACGGCGACACCCCCCGGGTCTTCGGCGCCCCGGAACATCCCTACACACGGGCGCTCCTGTCCGCCGTACCGCAGCCCGACCCGGCGGCGGACCGCAGCGGGCGGATCCGGCTGAAGGGCGATCTGCCCAGCCCGGCCGACCCGCCGCGCGGCTGCGTGTTCCAGTCCCGGTGCCCCGTGCACATACAACTGGACCCACAGCGGCGCCAGTTGTGCACGGAGAGCGTGCCGAGCGGCGACATCGCCTGCCACCATGCCGACGTCGCGGCCGAGGCGCCGGCCACGACGGCCCGATAATCAGGTTTCTGTCCACATGAACAGCAGTACCGCGCACCAGAGCACCACCAGGCACAGCAGAGAGGTGACAGCAGTGTTGATCCGTGACGTCCGTCCGTGGGGTGGCGAGCGCAGCGACGTCGTCCTGTCCGGCGACCGCATCGCGGCGATCCGCCCGCACGACCCGGCAGCGCAGCCGTCCGATGACGTGGTGGACGGCCGCGGCCGGCTGCTGCTCCCGTCGTTCAGCGACGTGCACGTGCACCTGGACTCGACCCGGATCGGCCTGCCGTTCCGGCCGCACACCGGTGGTCCGGGCGTGTGGACGATGACGATGAACGACCGGGAGAACTGGCGCTCCGCGGAGGTCCCCCTGGCGGAGCGGGTGGCCGGCACCCTGGAGCGGATGATCGCGCGCGGCACCACCCGCGTGCGGTCGTACGCCCAGGTCGACGTGGACTGCAAGCTGGAGAAGTTCGAGGCGGTGGTGGCCGCGAAGGAGAAGTTCGCCGGTCAGGCCGAGGTCCAGATCATGACGTTCCCTCAGGCGGGCATCCTCCGCGAGAAGGGCACCGCCGAATACCTGGAGGCCTCGCTGAAGGCGGGCGCCGACGTGATGGGCGGCATCGATCCCTGCACCCTGGACCGGGACCCCAAGGGGCACCTGGACGTCGTGTTCGGGCTGGCCGAGAAGTACCAGGTCGAGGTGGACATCCACCTGCACGAGCCCGGCGAGCTGGGCGTGTTCTCCACCGACCTGATTCTCGAGCGCACCCGGGCCCTGGGCATGCAGGGCAAGGTCACGATGTCCCACGCCTACGAACTGGGCTCGGTCTCCGAGTCGGTGAGCCGCCGCATCATCGACGAGTTCGCCGAGCTCGACATCGCGATGGCCACCGTGGCGCCCTCGGCCCGCGGGCAGCTGTCGCTGGTGGACCTGACGGAGGCGGGGGTCCGCGTGGGCCTGGGCGAGGACGGCCAGCGCGACTACTGGAGCCCGTACGGCAACTGCGACATGCTCGATCGCACCTGGCAGCTGGCCTTCACCAACAACTTCCGCCGTGACGAGCTGATCGAGATGTCCCTGGCGGTCGCCACGATGGGCGGGGCCTCGATCATGAGCCACGACGTCGCCCGCCTCGCCGGGGTCGGCGACCGGCCCGGCCTTGCGGTCGGTGACCGCGCCGACCTGCTCCTTGTCGACGGCGAGACACCGTCGAGCGCGGTGATGGACCGCGGCACGGATCGCACCGTCCTGCACGACGGGGTGGTCGTCGCCGACCAACTGGCGCTGGTGCGCGGCTGATCCGAGCCCTCGGGCCTGCGGTCGAAGCCTGCGCGACAGCCCTCCCCATGTCTCCGACGGCGATCGGGGTCGCCGGGGGAGGGCTGATGCGCGGCTCGCGCCCGCGTGATCACCGACGTTGCGGGACTCCGTGGTCGTCGACCGGGATGCGGGTAGGACGGGCAGCGACGTCAGGCCGACAGGAGATCCCCCGGGCACGGCACGTGGTCCGAGCCGCGGGCGCCGGGTCGTCCGGACCTGGCCCTGCGGCTGCGGTCAGCGGCGCTTGTCGGCGATGGCTCGCCGGCTGTTCTCCAGGTGCTCGACGACGAGTTCCTCGACGCGAGACACATCGCGGTCCGCGACAGCGGTGTAGAGGGCCTCGTGCTCCAGCGCCATCGCGAGGAGGTCGTCGTGCCGGCCCAGCAGCCACCGCATCCGGCTGCGCAGCGTACCTTCGAGTTCGCTCAGCAGCTCGTTGGCCGCCATCGACGTCACCGTCTCGTGGAAGTCCGCTGCCGCGCGCCGGGCGCGCACCGCGTCGCCCGCCCTGGCGGCATCGAGTTCCTCGTCGAGGTTCGAGCGGAGCCGCCCGAGGCCCGCGCGGTCACCCCGCTGTGCGGCGAGACGGAACGTCATCACCTCAAGGGCCTCGCGGACCTCGTTCAGATCGGCGATGTCCGTAGGTGTGAACTCCCTGACGACCGCCCACGTACGCGGTCGTGGAGTGACCAGCCCTTCGGCGACGAGCACGCGCAGGGCATCGCGAACGGGTACGCGGCTCACCCCTATCTGCGCCGCCAGCTCGCGCTCGACGAGCTTGCTGCCCGGTTTGCGTACACCGTCGAGAATGTCGTCCCGGAGCTGCCGTGTCACCCGCTCGGACTCCGGCTCGAACTCCCCTGTACCTGCCATACCCCGAGTCTCGCACGGGAACGGAACCGTTCGGTGTGCGGTCGCGGTGAGGCGGCCCGGCACATCAAGGTGTGCGGGCGAGCTCGATGAGGTGCTGTGCCGTGGCTTCGGGGTCGACGATCTGGTGGAGGTGTTCGCCCGGCAGGTGTGCCACGCGGAGGCCGCGCTCGCGCGCTTCGGCGGCGACATCCTCGTACTGCGGGGCGAAGAGCAGGTACGAGCACGGGTGGTCGTCCCACCCGTCCGGGACCGGGATGTGCTGCTCGTAGTAGGACAGCGGCAGAGTGGGCTGTTCCTCGACGACGGTCCGACGCACCGCCGGATCGGAGAACATGGGTGCCACGTCGGCCTCGTCCCACCAGTCGGTCCATCGTGGCAGGGTGCCGTTCACGGCCATGGGGGTGAGGTACTCCAGCAACTCGGGTGGCGCGACGGGAGTCGGTCCGTTACGGGCGGGCAGCGCGGCATCGACGAAGACCGAGCCGCTCACCGGACGGTCGAGCCCCGCGCGGATCACGGGGAGGAACAGGCCGGCGTTGCTGTGTGCCACCAACGTGAGGGGGTTGTCGTCCGGAACGTGCCGGAGGTCGTCACGGACGGCGCTGACGACGCGGGGCCAGAAGGGCGGGGCGCCCGCGCCGACGTGCAGGAGAGAGGGGACGCGCACGTGGTGACCCCTCGCCTTGAGCTGCTCGGCTACAGGGTGCCAGGTCGAGGGACCCACGGAGGGGCTGTGTACGAGAACGAAGACCGGCTGCTGCATGCGACGATTCTGCCGCTCACGCGACGCGGGACGTGGGGTCTTGGCCGAGAGCAGAAGACTGCGTGCCGGCCCGGTGCGCCGGCGACGCAGAGCTTGTCCCCGCGCGGGTTGTCGACGCGCCGCGGACACGGCACGGCGACCTGCTCGTCGCGCCGTACGGCATGGGGGCCGTGGGACCGCCTCCCCGGCGACTTCCGCGAGGGAGACCGAAGCCCCGACCTGCGACCTTCGGTCCCCTCGATCGAACGCGGGCACCGGGGCCCGCCGGAGGCGTGAGATGACTGACCGTCAGGCGTACTTCCAGCGCCAGGCGTTGGAGCTGTACACGCAGGTGATGCGCGTGCCGGCCGCGTTGGTGGTGACGGCGCCGTGATCGCTGTTGCGGCAGAACTGCCCGGCCGAGTAGCAGTTGCCCGCGTTGGAGACGATCGAGCAGGTGCCGGTGGCGTCCTGGCTGCCGCTTCCGCTGCCCGTGTCGCTTCCGGTGTCGCTGCCGGTGTCCGCGGCAGGCCTGGCGGTCCTGGTGACCGTGACGGTGGGGCGCGGCTTCGCCTTGGCCTTGACGGTCTCGGTGACGGTCGGCGCGGGCTCCGGCGTGGCGGTCACCGTGGCGGTGACGGTCGGCGCGGGCTTGGCCTCGGCGGCGACGGGCTGCTGATCGCCGTTCCCGGCGCCCACTATGAGTGCGCCGGTGAGAAGCAGACCTGATCCGCCCAGCCACACCCTCTTGCGCTTCCGCAGAGGTCGGGCGTCAACCGGGCGCGGCGCGGGCGGCGTTGTGTATGCGTTGGTCATCGTGTCCCCCTGAGGTGCTACAGGTGGGACGACGCTATTACGCCGGCGGCATATGTGAAGGAAGTATGAACGGCAGGTGATTAATTTGTGACCTCGTGGTCGTGTGGCCCGCGAAGTCCCACTCCCTTGCGCGTGACGGTGACCTGCCCGAGCGGCTCGCGGCAGGCACGGCCCGGCTCACTGCCATCGCCGCGCATGGGCGGCAATGGCGCCCAGTACCTCCGGCATGTCCTGTTCCGGCGCGCCTATGAGTACCTGGGAGCCGCGGCCCGGGCCGTCGATGACCTCGCAGACCGCGACGAGGGGGTGGGTCGGCTCGCTCTGTTGCCCGCGGGACGTGTACCAACGCTGCTGCTCCGCTCTACGCGCGCGTGCCTCTTCGTCCAGGTAGGGCTGGATCGAGTACCGGCGTACTGTGCGCGGGTCGCTGCGGTAGGGCGGCCGTACGGCGAGCACCCGCAGCGGGCCCGGCAGCGGCTTCAGCGCCACCTTCGCGGCCGGGTCGGGGGTCGTGCCGATGACGTTCGGGCCGACGTACAGCGGGCCCTTGATGCCGAGTTTCCATGGGCCGGTGCCGGAGACACGGCCGTCCACCGGGTGCACTTCGACCGGCTGAACCGGCTCGACGTCGCACTTGCGCGGCAGCCGGTTCCGCGTCCACCGGCGCAGCCGGAGCAGAGCGGGGACCAGGAGGGTCACGGCCGCCACCGCGAAGCTCAGCACCACCGTCCGGGGCCGGGGTTCGGCCAATGCCGCCACTGCCCCGACGCCACCCGCGGTGGCCAGGGCGAGTACGGGTGCGAGCCACTGCCACGCCATCGTCAGCGGGTTGCGCCGACCGCGCAGCAGCAGCCACATCGCCGCCCACAGCGGCCCGAGTCCGAGCCCCCACAGGACGGAGGTCAGGGCCGCGGGCGCGGTGAAGAGCCGTCCGGGGTAGTGGCTGGTGGATACGACGGACCTGTCGTCGCCGCTGTCCTTCCCGGCTTGGATCATGCGTACCGAACCGCGCCACCAGAACAGCGTCACCGGCTCACCGGCCTGTGCCCGCCCGTACACCGAGTCCCGTTCGTCGGGGGAGCGGGTGTCGCTGTAGGTGAGTTCCATCGTGCGGTGGTGGTCGGCCCGGGTCAGTTCCAGGGTGTACTTGGTGCTGGAGCGTTTGGTCGTGTAGGTGGAGTCCCGCACGGCGACGCGTTCGCGCTGCAGGCAGTACGGCTTGCGGTTGAGGTCTCCGCACGTCTTCAACTGACCGGTGGGACGACCGTTCTCGACGACGGCCACCTTGGAGAAGTCGACGTCGTCCTGTCGTGCCTGTTGCGCGGTCCGCCACAGCGGCCAGGCCACCCCGAGCAGCACGACTGCCAGCAGCAGGCACACACCCGCCCGGACGAAGTCACCGATCCCGGTTCTCATATGGCCCTCGCTGCCCGAAGCCCTGCCCTGTGCCTCACCCTTCGAGGTGGGTGCCGGGAATCCTACTCACCTGGATCACGGAGTCGGCAGGTGGATGCGGCCGTCGTGCCCGGGCCCATGTCGACTCACAGCCAAGGCATCCGTGGACTGAGCGCCAACGACTTCCCGGCGAGGATCAGGGATTCTTTCCTGAGGCGTACGGCCCTGACCAGGCCCTGGACTGCTCGCTGTACGCCGTCCGCCGCCTGCGCGTCGAGTCACCGGCACGGGAGCCACGCCCCGCACCGCGCTGCCGGGAGCCACTGGGCTGCCCGCGACGGTGCGGCCAGGCGGGCCACCACTACAGGGGGAACATCCCATGCAGATCACCAAGCGAGTCGCCTCGGCCGCCGCCGGCGGCCTCATGACCGCCGCCGCGGCTCTCGGATTCGGAGCCGGGCCCGCGACCGCGGCGCCTTCGGTCTCCTTCCACAATTCGCCCGACCCGAACGGCACGACGATCTACGCCTACATCAACGGAGAGTTCGCCGGTGACGGCAGGTGGTACAAGGACCCGACCGGCACCCGGAAGGGCGACACCGTGTGCGCCGAGGACGGAACGGGCGACGGCTACTACATCCGCGCCGAACTCGCCGTCGGTCTCTCCGCGAACACCAACCACGACACCGCCCCGGCCGTCCACTGCAACACCCAGAACCTTCCGGAGGGCCACACCTTCCACATGCGCGTCTGCGTGGTGAGGGGCGAGGCCATCTGCTCGCGGTGGTACTCCGTCACCGCGTGACCAGCTCCTGAGCGCTGCGCGGCCCCGCACTCCCAGAGTGCGGGGCCCGTGTGTCGGCCGACCGCGGCCGACGTCCCGGGGCTGGTCGCGTGAGGGCGCGCCGCGGTGGTGGCGGGGGAACGGGCCGTAAATGACGAGAGGTTCACTGATCGCGCCGGATACCTTCGTTCGCATGGCAGATGAGGTATTTCGGCATCCACGGCTCGCCGCGGTGTACGACGCGCTCGATCCTGACCGCAGCGACCTCGACGCGTACGTGGGTATGGCGCAGGAGTTCGGAGCGCGTCGGGTGCTGGACATCGGCTGCGGGACGGGAGTGTTCGCGCTGCTGCTCGCCGGTCGGGGGATCGAAGTCGTGGGGGTCGACCCCGCACAGGCGTCCGTCGACACGGCCCGTGGCAAGCCCGGCAGCGAGCGGGTGCGCTGGATCTGCGGCGACGCGACAGCGCTCCCGCCCCTGAGGGCGGATCTGGCGACCATGACCGCGAACGTCGCGCAGGCCATCGTCGACCCGACACTCTGGCGGCGGACCCTGCAGGGGGCGTACGAGGCACTGCGGCCCGGCGGGCGCCTGGCGTTCGAGACGCGGGACCCGGCCGCACGTGCCTGGGAGGAGTGGAACCGCGAGGAGTCGTACGCGAAGGCGCGGATCCCAGGAGTCGGCATGGTCGAGAGTTGGGTCGAGGTGACCGACGTGAGCGGGCCGTTGGTGACGTTTCGGGGGACGTACATATTCGCCGAGGACGGTGAGGTGCTGACCTCCGAATCGACCCTGCGTTTCCGTGAACGGCCGGAGACCGAGGCTCAGTTGGCCTCG
Source organism: Streptomyces sp. NPDC055955 (assembly GCF_042270245.1). NCBI lineage: Bacteria > Bacillati > Actinomycetota > Actinomycetes > Kitasatosporales > Streptomycetaceae > Streptomyces > Streptomyces sp. NPDC055955. Next base: position 171,839 of record NZ_JBHJYS010000022.1, on the reverse strand, counting down.
TGTGGCTTCGTGGTCGACGCGGTTCGTGACGCTGCCGACCGTCCCGGCAGGGAGTTCGTCTTCGTGGCGCGGCGTCCCGAGGGCCGGGGCTGAGCGCGGTGTCGTACGGCCCCCCGTTCGCGCGTGCACAGGCCCCGGCCCGGGATCGGCGTCGGATTCACACCTTGCCGAGCCATTCCGCGGCGGCGTCGAGCAGATGCGTGATCCCGTTGCGCAGCGCCGGATCCGCCACGGGGGCGAAGAACGGGGAGTGGTTGCCGTGCACGGTGGACGGCTGCTCGCCCGCCGGGTCGGCGCCCTCCCAGCTGCTGGGCTCCGTGCCGCCGAAGAACCAGAAGACGGACGGGCAGACGGCCGCGGTGGCGAGCAGGCCGAAGTCCTCGCTGCCCGACAGTGGGGAGCGCATGGTGTGCACCTGGGCGCCGCCCGCTGCGATCGCCTGGACGGTGCGCTCCGTCGCCCCGTCCGAATTGACCGTCAGAGGAAAGGAGTTGAGCTCGCTGAACTCCGGAGGGTGAGGAGCGCCGGAGGTCGCCGCCTCCCCTTCGACCGTACGGCGCACCGCGGCGAGCACCCGCTCCCGCACGGCGGGGTCGAACGTCCTGATGTTGATCTTGAGTTCGGCCTCCTCGGGGATGATGTTCTCCTTGGTACCGGCCCGCAGCGAGCCCACCGTGACGACCGCCGACTCCGTCGGTGAGACCTCGCGGGCCACGATCCCCTGCAACCGCATGACCGTCGCCGCCGCCATGACCACGGGGTCGACCGTGGTGTGCGGAGCCGAGCCGTGCCCGCCCCTCCCGAGCAGACGCGCCCTGAGGCTGTCCGCCGCGGCCATCAGCACACCGGCGCGCGTCGCCACCGAACCCAGAGGGAGGGGCCCCACGTGCTGGCCGAGCACCACGTCCGGCCGCGGGAAGCGCTCCAGGAGACCGTCGGCCAGCATGGCCCTGGCTCCGGCGGCTGTCTCCTCGCCGGGCTGGAAGATGGCCAGCAGCGTGCCGTGCCAGAGGTCCCGGTGGGCCGCGAGCTGGGCGGTGGCGCCGAGCAGAGCCGCCGTGTGCAGGTCGTGCCCGCAGGCGTGCATGAGCGGAACCGGCTCGCCGTCCGGCGACAGCGCGGTATCCGTGGACGCGTAGTCGAGTCCCGTCGCCTCGCGTACGGGCAGCCCGTCCATGTCGGCCCGCAGCGCGACCACCGGCCCTTCGCCGTTGCGCAGCAGCCCGACCACGCCCGTGCCGCCGACGCCCTCGGTGACATCCCAGCCCTGCCCGCGCAGCTCCGCGGCGACGATCCCGGCCGTGCGCTTCTCCTGCATGGACAGCTCGGGGTGGGCGTGCAGATCGCGGTAGAGCAGGCCGAGGCCGGACAGCCGGGCGTCGAGGCCGTCGCGCAGGGCAACGGCCTCGCGCGGCGCGGCAGCGGTCAGGGATCCGTCGGTCGCCATGTCAGTCCTCCCAGGTCTCCGGCGGGGTCGGGGGTCGACACCGGGCCGAAGTGAGTCCAGGATGGGGATCGTTGATCACTTGTCCGTGATAACGCAGGAATTCGACGGAGATCCACGAGCCATGCCCGATAGCAGCCCCGAAGCTTCGACCGGACACCGGGATGCGGCGGCCGGTTCGCTTCAGGAACCGGACCTGGCGTTGATCGAGGCTCTCCAGCACAGCCCGCGAGCGCCCTGGTCACAGATCGGGCCCGCGCTCGGCGTGGACGCCACCTCCGCAGCCCGGCGCTGGCACCGGCTGGTCGGCCAGGGGCTGGCCTGGCTGACGGCCTACCCGTCCGCGAGTATGACGAGCTTCGCCTACGTCGACGTACGCTGTCGCCCGACCACCGTCGACGAAGTGACACGCCACCTGTGTGCGCTGCCCCAGGTTCTCAGCGTCGAAGAGGTCACGGGTGACTTCGATCTGTTCCTGACCGTGGCGGCCCCGACGCCGGCCGCCCTCGCCGCGCTCGTACGCCGGGAACTGCCCGCCGCACCCGGGGTGGAGGCGACGGCCGTCCACCTCGGCCTGCGCCTCTATCAAGAGGGAAGTGGCTGGCGCATGCGGGCCCTGGACCGGCAGCAACGCTCACTCCTGGCGTCCCCGCAGCAACCTGCGCGCCGCTCCCCGACCGGAGCCACCGCCGACGCCGCCCTCATCGCCGCGCTCGGCAGGGACGGGCGGCGAAGCCATCAGGAGCTGGCCCGGGACCTGGGCGTCACCGAGGCGACGGTGCGCCGCAGGCTCCAGCGGCTGATGGAGACGCGGTCGGTCCACTTCCGCTGCGACTTCGCCCAGGCCGCCGCCGGCTGGCCGCTCACCGCCACCTACCGCATCGACCTCCCCGCCGACCGACTGACCGCGGCGGCACGCACGCTCGGCGTCATGCCCGAGGTCAGGCTGTGCAGCGCCGTCAGCGGGAGGGCCGACTTCCTGGTCATCGCCTGGCTGCGCACGACGGAGGACGTCACGGGTTTCGAGGCCCACATGCGTGAGCAGCTACCGGATCTGCGCGTGCTCGACCGCACGGTCACGCTGATCACTGCCAAGCGCATGGGCCGACTCCTCGACCCTCACGGCCGTGCGGTCGGCCACGTCCCGTGGGGCGACCTGTCCACCACACTCTGACGGAAGGCGGTGCTGTGTCTCCTGCATCAGCATGTACGGATCGAGGAGCGTCGACGGTGAGCGCTGCGCGGGTGCTCGTCGTCGAGCACGAGGACGGCACGGGTCCGGCCCGGTTCGGTGAACGCTTCGCCGAGCAAGGGCTGTTGACGGACATGCGCCGCCCCTGGAGGGGAGACGCACTGCCCCGAAATCTGGACGACCACCACGCGCTGCTCGTCCTGGGCGGTTCGATGGGTCCGCACGACGACGCACGCGCGCCCTGGCTGCCTGCCGTACGTGAACTGCTGCGGCAGGCAGTGGCGCGCGATCTGCCCACGCTGGCGATCTGCCTGGGTATGGAACTGCTGACCGTGGCGTGTGGCGGCGAAGTTCGGCGCGCCGCGCTCCCCGAGGTCGGCCTCTGCGAACTGATGCCACTGCAGGAGGCTGCGGAGGACCGGCTGTTCGGGCCCCTCACGCAGACGGGTGAACGGATGCCCGCGGTCCAATGGCACTGGGAGGAAACCGGCACTCTTCCCGCCGGAGCAGTTCCCCTCGTCACCGGCGAACGCTGCGCCCACCAGGCCTACCGGATCGGCACGTCGGTCTGGGCAGTGCAGTTCCACCCCGAGGTCCTGGCGGACGACATCCGCACCTGGGGAACGTCGGACGTCGGCCCGCTGCATGCCCTCGGGCTCGAACCCGCCGGTGTCGTTGCCGACGTGGCCCGGGCGGAGGCGGAGTTGCGCGCGCTGTGGGGTGCGTTCGCCGAGCACTGGGCCGCGATCGTGACCGATCCTGCGACGACCGTGCCGGCCGGGACGACGCCTGGGCAGCGATGACGTTAAGTCGGTGACGGTGACGGTGACGGTGACGGTGACGGTGACGGTGACGGTGACGGTGACGGTGACGGTGACGGTGGCGGTAAAGGTCAGGGTCAGGGTCAAGGTGATGGTGAGGCCACCATGCCCCCCATTCGGCCCCCCACGGCGTTGCCGCGCGTCGCGGCGTGGGCGCCGCCGGAATCCGTATCGTGGAACGCCGTCCCGTTCGTGCGGTGATCGGTCGCCGCTCGGCGCAGAAAGGCATCTCATGGAACTGAAGCTGCAGGGCAGAACCGCGGTGGTGACCGGTGCGAGCAAGGGCATCGGCCTGGCCATCACCCAGGCCCTCGTGGCGGAGGGGGTCCGCGTGACGGCCGGGGCGCGCCACATGGGCGGTGAACTGGCCGACCTCGCCCGATCCGGGTCCGTACGGGCCGTCGAGGTGGATCTGGGGACTCCGGAAGGGCCCGCCGCGCTCGTCGAGGCGGCGGCATCAGCCTTCGGGCCGCCCGACATCCTGGTCAACAACGTCGGGGCCGTCCGGCCACGCACCGAGGGGTTCACGTCCGTCACCGACCAGGACTGGACGACCACCCTCGACATCAATTTCCTCTCCTCCGTGCGCGCCACCCGCGAGGTCCTGCCGCTGATGCTCCAGCACGCCGCCGGGTCGATCGTCACGGTGGCGTCCGTCAACGCGCGCCTGCCCGACCCGCTCGTCATCGACTACTCCGCGGCGAAGGCCGCCCTGCTGAGCTTCAGCAAGTCACTGTCCAAGGAGCTGGGACCGCGCGGCATCCGCGTCAACACGGTCAGTCCGGGTCCGGTGGCCACGGACATGTGGCTGGGCAAGGACGGTGTGGCGGCAACAGTCGGTCAGGCCGGGGGACTCGAGGCGGAAGCGGTCACCGAGCACGCCGCGCGGGGCGCCGCGACCGGCCGCTTCACCCGCCCGCAGGAGGTCGCCGACCTCGTCCTGCTTCTGGCCTCCGACCGGACGGCGAACGTGACCGGCTCCGATTTCGTGATCGACGGAGGCCTGATCACCACGGTGTGACGCAGTCCGGTCGCCACGGTGTGATGCAGTCCGGTGCGTCGGCCTTGGTTCGCCAAGGCCGACGCCGACGGTCTCAGGGAGCGATGCCCACGCCGTCGATCCGGCTCCAGGACTTCTCCTGGGTGGCAGTCATGGCCGGCCAACGCAGGCCACCCGGACGGGGGTTGACCCGTGACGCGTACGCATGGGGGGAGAAGGCCGGGTCGTAGAAGCAACCGGTGCTGTATGTGCGGTCGAACGTGGCGCACGAGGCCGCGATCGCCGGCGCGGTCGGCTTCTTCCCGGTCCGCGCCCAGGCGTCCAGCGCGGAGATGGAGTCGGCGTACTCGGAGTCGCTCAGCTCGCTGTGCTCGCTCTCCCGAGTGAACGTCTGCACCAAGTTCCGTTCCCTGTGGGCTCCTTGGAGGCCAGCCCGGTAAGCGGCCTCGTGCTCGACGAACGCGGTCGGGTCGTCGATCGCGTGCATGGTGAGAACGGGGATGGTCACCTCGCCGGTGAGGTCGCTGTCGTAGGAGAGGTCGCGCGCGGCGCTCGGGTCGGCCGAGAACCGCTCGACGCCGGCGTTGAGCGCCCGGTCGTCGTGGGAACCGGAGTACCGTACGCCCTGATTGCTGAACGGATTGCGGCCACCGAGCCGGCTGTGCACGATGTCGCGGAACGTGAACGTCGCGAACCGCAGGTGTGACTCGAGAGTGCGCTCGGGGATCTTCGTGACCGAGAGGATGTCGTCGAGATTGCGCTGCTGCGCCGCGGTTCGCTCCTTCGGCTCGGAGGCGTACCCGGTGCATTCCTGAAGGCGCGCCCGCAACCCCGTGGCCGTCATGGCCGAGTCGGCGCGCAGCCCTTCCCACAGCGGGTACTGAGGCTCGTCGGGCCGCGGATGGTTGCGGCAGTAGTACTGATAGACCACGCGCAGGTCGACCCGGTAGTCGTATCCGCGTGAACCGCCGCCCAGAACACCACTGGTGAGCAGGGCTCCGTCGTACGGGCCGTGCTTCCCCGCACCGTAGGTCTCGACGATCCTGGCGGCGACATCACCGCCCCAGGACTGGCCGTGCACGAAGGTCCGCCTCGGCTTGCCGAACTCGGTCACGAACAGGCGACGCAGATGCTCGGTGTCGGCGGCGGCCATCCGCGTCCCGTAGCCACCGCGCCGATACGACGAACCGGCCCAGGCGTAGCCCTCGTCCACCATCACCGCCCAGCGGTTCAGGTCGTCGACGCTGCGGTCGGGGTCGGAGCCCGTGCCGAGGTCGGGGCCGCCGTGGGCGTGCACCACGAGCGAGCCGTTCCACGTCTTCGGGACGGCGATCGCGTAGTAGGCGCCGTTCGAGTCCTGGCCGGTGTAGCAGGTGGCCTCTCCCGTCAGATTCGTGGGACAGACGGTGGAAGTGGGTCCAGGCCGGGCCGCGGCCGATGCGGGAGGAACCGTCGATCCTGAAGCCGGCACGGGGAGCGCACAGGCGACGAGACCCGCGATGGCGGCGACCGTCCCCGCGCGCAGGTGATGCCGCCGGTTCCCGGACCTCCGGCGGAAACCCGATGCGATGCGTCCGGTCATACCCATGGGCCTGCTCCTCGTCCTTTGGCGCGCACCGTTGCGCGGCGGGGGAGATGCTAGGTACGGCGGTGCCGAAATCCCATGACGTGATCAGTAGCGTTCATATTGTTCGCCGACGGAGGGCGAACGCCCGAACAACGTTCGTGCGGGCGGCAGACTGGCCCCATGACCCCTTCGGATCCGAAAGCCGACCTTCATTTCTATCTGCAGTCCGCCCGCGACGCGCTGTTGTGGAAGCTCGACGGGCTCTCCGAGTACGACGTCCGGCGCCCGTTGACGCCGACCGGCACGAACCTCCTCGGTCTGGTGAAGCACGTGGCGAGCGTGGAGTTGGGATATCTCGGCGACACCTTCGGACGGCCGTCCGGCGAGCCGCTGCCCTGGGTGGAAGAGGGCGCCGAGCCCAACGCGGACATGTGGGTCACCGCCGACGAGTCGCGTGAGTTCATCGTGGAGCTGTACCGGCGGGCGTGGGCGCACGCCGACGCGACGATCGACGCACTGCCACTCGACACCGTCGGCAAGGTGCCGTGGTGGCCCGTCGGCAGGGACGAGGTGACGTTGAACCACGCCGTCGTCCGCGTCATCGCCGATACGCACCGCCACGCCGGGCACGCCGACATCGTGCGCGAACTCGTGGACGGTGCCGTGGGGATGAACAAGGACAACGACAGCATGCCGTCCGACGACCCGGCGTGGTGGGAAGACCATCGCGGCCGACTGGAACGTGCGGCGCGGGAAGCCGACCGTGGTGCGTAGCTGCGTTCACGCTTGGCCCGTAGGGCAATTGAGCCCGCACGCCGCCGTCAGTGAACCGAGAACCCGCCGTCGACGAAGATCGCCTGACCGGTGACGTAGGCGGACGCGCGGCTGGCCAGGAAGACCGCCGCTCCGGCGAAGTCCTCGGCCAGGCCGTTGCGCCCGACCATCGTGCGGGCGGCCAGCGCGGCCACCTTCTCCGGGTCGGACGACAGACGCGCGTTGAGTGGCGTCATGACGAAGCCCGGCACGAGTGTGTTGCAGGTGACGCCGTAGGGTGACCAGGCCTCGGCCTGCGAGCGGGCCAGTGCCTCCAGGGCACCCTTGGAGACCCCGTACGCGCCGCTCTGGACGAACGCCCGGTGCGCCTGCTGGGAGGTGATGTGGATGATCCGTCCGAAGCCCCGCTCGGCCATGCCCGGTCCGAACCGTCTGCCGAGGAGGTGGGGCGCTTCCAGGTTCACCGCCATGGTCGTGTCCCACACCTCGTCGCCGAGCTCACTCATCGGCGGTCGCAGGTTGACCCCGGCGCTGTTGACCAGGATGTCGGGCTCGCCGAACACTCCGGCCGCCTGCTCCGCCGCCGCGCGCACCCCTTCGCGGGTGCTCAGGTCAGCGCTCACCCAGGCCGCCCGGCAGCCGTCCGCAGTCAACTCGTCGACAGTGGAGGCGAGTTCCGCCTCTTTGCGGGCCACGATCACCACGCTCGCCCCCGCGCGGGCGAGCGCCCCGGCGATGGCCTTGCCGATGCCGGAGCTGCCGCCGGTCACCAGGGCGGTCCGGCCGTCGAGCGAGAACAGTTCGGAGAGGTAGTTCTGCGAGGTCATGATCGCACCCTAGACGGCGCCTTCATGGGGACCGTGTTCGGGCCGTCCCGCATCGGGCCGTCCCTCAGACGATTCGGGCCGTCCCGCAGAAGGTGACGCGACCCGGGCGGCGATGGTCCGCGCGCACCGCAGGGACTCCGTGCGGGTGGTGTCCACCTCCAGGTCGTAGACGACGCCGCGGTGGACCGTGTCCGCTTGCGACGCGGCCATTCCCTGGGTCCGGTCCCCGCGGGCGAGCTCGCGGCGTGAGGCGACCTCGCTGTCGCATCTGACCCCCACCCACAGCACGTCCAACCCGCCCAGAGCCTTCTGCCACCGCTGTTGGGACGCGGCGCCGCCGAGGAAGACGTCGTCGATGACGATCCGGGCGCCCGCACCGGCGGTCGCGGCGATGCCCTGCATCCACGCCGCCTCCAGCTCCACGAAGACCGATCCGACATTGACTCCGCCGTCTTCGGCGATGTCGAGTCCGTCGCCCGATTCCCGCATGGACGCGGGCATCGCCTCGATCAGCGAGTCGATCCCGAAGGCGAGCCACGGGTCCGGCAGCACCGCCTGCAGACACCGGGCGATCCCGGACTTGCCCGAGCTGGACCCACCGTTCAACACGATCACCTGAGTCGTCACCGGGCCAGGGTAGATGCACCCGTCACCACGCCCGAAGCGAATTTCGACCGGCCCGTCACCGAGCAGTTCGCTTCGAGTGTCAGCAGCCCTTCGGGGTGCCCACCCCAGCTCATCGGTGGAAGGCTGACGACCAGGTGACGGGTCGTGCCTGCCGACCGAGCGCGCGCGACGGTTGACCTTCACCTCGGGGGAAGCCGCAGCATCGGTGGGGCCGGGCGACGCGCTCGGCATGAGGAGGGGAGCGAGCATGGGGCTGCTGACCATCGGCGCGTTCGCGAAGGCGTCCCGGCTGTCGCCGAAGGCGCTTCGCCTGTACGACGAGCTCGGCCTGCTGAACCCCGCTCGTGTCGACCCGGTGACCGGCTACCGCCTCTACGCACCGGACCAGCTCGACCAGGCCCGACTCGTCGCCTGGCTCCGGCGCCTGGGAATGCCCCTGGCCCGCATCCAGCACGTCTGCACGCTGGAGGCGGCCGGGGCGGCACAGGAGATCCGCGCGTTCTGGGCCCAGGTCGAAGCCGACACCGCCGCACGGCGGAACCTGGCCACCTTCCTCATCGACCATCTGTCCTGGAAGGACCCCACCATGTCCCCGACCGCCAAGCCCCTGGGAATCCGTTACGCCGCACTGTCCGACACGGGCCTCGTCCGTGAGAGCAACCAGGACACGGCGTACGCCGGGCCCCGCGTGCTCGCCGTCGCCGATGGCTACGGCAGCGGTGGAGCCACCGCGAGCGCCGCGGCTGTCGACGTGCTCAAGCGCCTCGAAACCGACAGCGTCCCCGCGGGCGACCTCCTCAACGTCCTCGAAGACGCCGTCGAAGAAGCCGGGCGGGCCGTGCGCGGTGTTCCGCCGACCGGCTCCTCGTCCGGCGAGGGCTCACGCGCACAGGCCGGCACGACACTGACCGCGATGCTCTGGACCGGCACGCAGCTGGCCCTCGTGCACATCGGTGACTCCCGCGTCTACCTCCTGCGCGCCGGAGAGCTGTTCCAGATCACGCACGATCACACGCTCGTCCAGTCGATGGTCGACGAAGGACGCATCAGCCCAGAGGAGGCCCTTTCCCACCCTCAGCGGTCGCTGCTGACGCGAGCCCTTGGGCAAGGAGCCGACGAGACCCCGGACATGCGCCTGCACGACGCGCAGCACGGAGACCGTTATCTGCTCTGCTCCGACGGACTGTCGACCGTCGTACCGGGCGCGGACATCCTGCGCGTGCTCGCCGGGACACGGGAGCCCGACGAGGCGGTCCGCGCCCTGGTGGCTCTCGCCAACGGCATCGGGGGTCCCGACAACGTCGGCTGCGTGGTCGCGGATGTCGCGGAACTCCAGCAGTGAGTCGACCCGGCATCACGGAGGAGCTTCCTCGGTTCATGGCAGAGCTTCCGCGGTAGAGCGCGGCTGACGCCACGGAGCCTTCGGAGTACCCCGGGCAGAGCCGCGACTGCATGGTGGACCGGCTCGCGAGGCTGATCGTCCGCGCCGCGGCCCCGCCCGGTCAGGAGGAGACCGGGCCCGTCCGTCCGCATGCGTCTGTAACAGGCATGTATGAAAGGGTGGTTGCGCGGAACGGTTCCCGTGCCGCCAGGGTCTCTGTGATCAGCAAGTGATCAACCAGCGATCGGCCACCGGTCTTCAACCGATCGGCAGGTGATCGGTACGGCTCGCTCGGGACGAGTGAGCGGACACACCCTGAAAGGGATCCCCCCATGCGCGTCCAGAAGTTCTCCCTCCTCGCCGTGGCCGTCGCCGCGGGCCTGTCGCTCACCGCATGCCAGAGCGGCGACGACTCCTCGGCCGGGTCGGACGACTCCTCCTCCGCCCAGAGCTCCGGTTCCCAGAACTCCGGCGGCAGCAGCGCATCCGCCGGCAAGGGCACCGGAACGGCGGGAGCCGGCGCGACCGCCGCGGGCTCCTCCGGCGCGGCTTCAGAAACGGGTACGGGTGCCTGCAAGACCTCCCAGCTCGCCTTCAGCAGCTCCGGCGGGATGGCCGAGGGCACGCTCATCGTGAACCTCAAGAACACGGGTTCCGCCACGTGCACCCTCAAGGGCTTCCCCGGTGCCGACCTGAAGGGCAAGGACGGCACCGTCAGCGCCGAACGCAGCAAGCTCGCCCCGCCGGCCGTCAGCGTCGAGGCGGGCGAGGAGACCCGCTTCACCCTGCACTACCCGTCGAACGACTCCGGCGGCTCCGGCGTCACCTTCACGAGCCTGGTCGTCACCCCGCCCGACGAGACGCACTCCCACACCCTGCCCGTCAGCATCAACGTTCCCGTCTCCGACGGCTCCGGCCCCGCCATCACGGTCGACCCCGTCGGCACCGGCAAGTGAGCGGCGGGCGCGAGGAGTCCGTCGCGTAACGGGCATGCTCCCAGCCGGTGCGCCGGTCGACTCCGCACAGCCCGGCCCGCACCGGCTCACCCGGCCGTAGGCAGACCCCGGACGTACGAGGTCCACGACGGCGCCCTCGGCCGGCTGGAACGCGGTCACCACCCCGTGGCGCATCGTGGCCCCGTTCCGCTGCCGGCGGACGTGGCGGGGCCCCGCCCGGCCGCACGCCCCCCCCGGGGCCCCGCCTTCGGGCGTCTTTGCTCAGGCGGCCGCTTCGATGGTCACCTTGACGTGCTTCATGATCGGCTGGTCGCTCTGCGTGCTGTAGTCGACGAGTGCGCACAGCACGTTCATCTCGGGCATGTAACCGGCCGCGCAGCCGCGCGGGATGTCGTACGGGATGGCGAGATAGCCGTTGAGGTGGCGGTGGCTGCCGTCCCTGGCGGTGCTGGTGATGTCGACGGGGTCGAACTCGGAGATGCCGCGCTCGCGCATGTCGTCCTTGTTCATGAAGACGAGCTCGCGCAGGTTCTTGATACCGCGGTAGCGGTCGTTGTCCGAGTAGATGGTGGTGTTCCACTGGTCGTGGGAGCGCATGGTGCCCAGTGCCAGGGTGCCGGGTGCCGGAACGACGTCGGGCAGGGCGGCGTCGGAGAACTCCGCGCCACCTGACGGGGTGAGGAAGACCAGTTCACGGGCCGGCTGCTTGAGGCGGAAGCCCAGGGGCAGGCGCACACGGCGGTTGAAGTCCTCGAACCCGTCGAGGGCCTGGGACATGGTGTCGCGGATCCGGTCGTAGTCCTCGATGTACCACTCCCACGGCGTGGGGCTGGCGGGCAGGGCCGCGCGGGCCATGCCCGCGACGATCGCGGGCTCGGACAGCAGGTGCCGCGACGCGGGGCGCTTCATGCCGACGGACATGTGCACCATGCTCATCGAGTCCTCGACGGACGTGCTCTGGAGGCCCTTGCGCTGATGGTCCTTCTCGGTGCGGCCGAGGCACGGCAGGATCAGCGCCTGGCGGCCGTGCACGAGGTGGCTGCGGTTGAGCTTGGTGCTCACCTGGACCGTGAGGTCGCAGTTGCGCAGGGCCTCGTACGTGATCGGCGAATCCGGCGCGGCGAGCGCGAAGTTGCCGCCCATGCCGACGAACACCTTCACGTCACCCCGGCGCATGGCCTGGATGGTGCCGACGGTGTCCAGGCCGTGCTCACGCGGCGGGTCGATCTTGCAGTACTCGGCGAGGCGGTCGAGGAACGCGTCGTCGGGACGGTGGTCGATGCCGCAGGTGCGGTTCCCCTGGACGTTGCTGTGACCGCGGACAGGGGAGGGGCCCGCTCCCTCGCGTCCCAGATTGCCGCGCAGCAGAAGGAGGTTGATGATCTCGCGGACGGTGTCGACGCCGTGCTCGTGCTGGGTCAGGCCCAGGCACCAGCTGATGATGCTGCGGTCGGCGTCGCAGTACACGCGCGCCGCCTTGAGGATGTCGTCGCGGGTGACCCCGGACTGCCTCTCCAGCTCCTCCCAGGACGTGTTCTCGCACACCTCCCGGTAGGCGTCGAAGCCGGTGGTGTGGCGGTCGATGAACTCCTGGTCCAGCGCCTTGGGATCCAGCCTGGCCTCCTCCAGCACGGCCTTGGCCATGCCGCGCAGGAGCGCCATGTCGCCGCCGATCCGCACCTGGAGGTTCAGTGTGCTGGTCTTCGTCGTCTTGAACAGCGCCATGTCCATGAAGTCGTGCGGGACGATGGTGCGTGTGGCGGCCGCTTCGACGAGCGGGTTGATGTGCACGATCTGCGCGCCGCGGTGGTACGCCTCGGCGAGCGCGGTGAGCATCCTGGGCGCGTTGGAGGCGGCGTTGACCCCCATGATGAAGAGCGCGTCGGCGCTCTCCCAGTCCTTGAGGTCGACGGTTCCCTTGCCGGTTCCCAGCGACGCCTCCATGGCGCGGCCGCTGGCCTCGTGGCACATGTTCGAGCAGTCGGGCAGGTTGTTCGTGCCCAGCTCACGGGCCATCAACTGGTAGAGGAAGGTGGCCTCGTTGCCGAGCCTGCCGGAGGTGTAGAAGGAGGCCTGGTTCGGGTTCTCGAGGCCGCGCAGTGTGCTGCCGACGAGCTCGAACGCGTCCTTCCAGCTGATCGGGACGTAGTGGTCCGTGTCGGGGTCGTAGACCATCGGCTCGGTCAGCCGTCCCTGGTCCTCCAGCTCGAATTCGCTCCACTCGAACAGCTCGCTGACCGTGTGGGCGGCGAAGAACTCGGGTTCGACGCGCTTGCGCGTCATCTCCCACGTGACGTGCTTGATGCCGTTCTCGCAGATGTCGAGCTTCAGACCCTTGGTGTCGTCCGGCCACGCGCAACCGGGACAGTCGAAGCCCGTGTTCTCGTGGTTCATCTTCATGATCGCGCGTGGGCCGTCCACCAGCTCACGTTCGCGCACGAGGAACTGGGTCACGCTCTTCGCGGCACCCCAGCCGGCGGCCGGGTGGTGGTAGGGGTGATACTCCGGATCCTCCTTGGGGATCGGTCCCACCCTGGGTTCCATTTCTTCCGGCGCCTCACTGTCGATACTCAAGACACTCAACCCTTCGACCATGCGATGACGGGCATAAGTCGACAAACCGATACGTTTAGTCAGGCTATGCCGGTCGATCAATGGTCGCCACCCGCCCGGGGCATCGTCGCCCGCGGCAACCAGGGCGTGCGTCTGCCGCTCACGGCCACACGTCACGGAGCCGTCCGCCCGGCCGGTCGACCAGCTCGGCCCAGCTGCCGCGCTCGGCGACCCGGCCCTGGTCGAGGACCAGGATCTCGTCGGCGGCGACACCCTGGAGCCAAGCGAGGCGGTGGGGTGATCCGCAGGGTCGCACGGCCCTCGGCGACGGCGAGCAGATCGGTGGTCAGGGCGACGGCGGTGGGCAGGTCGAGTTGTTCGGCGGCTCGTCCGTGATCAATAAGGGGACGCCCGCGAGCAGGGCAGGTGCCGGTGCCGACCGCTGCCGCTGTCCCCCGGAAAGGCGGGCCCCGTGCTCGGCCCACCCTGGTGTCGAGCCCGGCGGGCTGACTGTCGGCCCAGTCCAGTGAGTCCTGGCGAGTGCGGCCGTCGTACGAGGCTTGTCGGGGCCACGAGCAGGCCGCTCCCACCCCGCCGAGGATCATGGATCCGGCGAGGAAGGCGCGGGCGGTGCGGGCGTACGTCGGCAGTCTGGGATCGACAGGCCGTATGGTCAGTGGCCCGCCGGAATGTGCTGGACGCCGATCCTCCGGCGGAAGACCCAGTACGTCCAGCTCTGGTAGATCAGCACGATCGGCGTGAACACCGCCGCGACGATCGTCATCACCTTCAGCGTGTACGACGACGAAGCGGCGCCCGAGACCGTCAGTGACCACTTGGGGTCGAGCGTCGATGGCATGACGTCCGGATACAGGGCCAGGAACAGGGTCGCGAACGCCGCCACGACGGTCAGCCCCGACAGCGCGAACGCCCAGCCGTCACGGCCGAGCCGGGTCATGACGAGCGCCCCGACCAGGGCCACGCACGCCACGATCATCACGCCCAGACTCCGGCCGTTGCCCGAGTCCGCCTGCGTCCAGATGAGGAAGCCGACCAGCAACAGGACGGCCACGATCCCGATTCGGGTCGCCCGGGTCCTGGCCCGGTCACGGATCTCGCCGACCGTCTTCAACGCCGCGAAGACCGCGCCGTGGCAGACGAACAGCGCCAGCGTCATGAAGCCGCCGAGGATCGCGTAACCGTTGAACAGATCCCCGAGGCCGCCCACGTACGACTTGTCCGCGTCGATCGCGAGCCCGTGGACCATGTTCGCGAAGATCACGCCCCAGAGGAACGGGGGCAGCAGGGAAGTCCAGAAGGTGGCCTCCTCCCAGTTGCGCTGCCAGCGCGCACCGGACTGCTTGGCCCGGTATTCGAAGGCCACGCCCCGGACGATCAGGCAGAACAACGTGATCAGCAACGGAATGTAGAAGCCGCTGAACATCGTGGCGTACCAGTCGGGGAAGGCCGCGAAGGTCGCACCGGCGGCCGTGATCAGCCAGACCTCGTTGCCGTCCCACACCGGGCCGATGGTGTTGATCAGGACCCGGCGCTCGGTGCTGTCGCGGGCCAGCAGCTTGGTGAGGACGCCGACGCCGAAGTCGAATCCCTCGAGGAAGAAGTAGCCGATCCACAGGACGGCGATCAGGATGAACCAGAGGTCGTGGAGGTGCATGACGATCCGTCCTCAGTACGCGTGGACGAGGGGCTGGTCGGCGTCCTGCGCGGACGGTCCGCCCAAGGTGGGGTCCTTGGTGGGCGGTTGCTCACCGGAGTCCGGCCCGGCCATGGCGTACTTGGCCATGAGCTTCGCCCAGATCACCGCGAGTACGGCATAGAGCACGGTGAACGCGGTCATCGAGCCGATCACCGTGCCGGTGGCCACGTTGGGGGAGTCGGCCTCGGCGGTGCGCATCAGCCGGTAGACCACCCATGGCTGGCGGCCCATCTCGGTGAAGATCCAGCCGAAGCTGTTGGCGACCAGCGGGAAGGCCATGGTGAGGATGCCGACCCGCCAGCTCCACTTGGTGAAGAAGGCGTTCATCTCGACCTTGTTCGTGAGCATCAGCATCGGCGGCTCGTCGTCGTCGGTCTTGCGCGCCCGCGTCAGCCAGAACTTCCGGCGGGTGGTCCACAGTCCGATCAGGCCGACCACGAAGCTGGTCATCCCGAAGAAGATCATGAGGCGGAAGCCCCAGTAGGTCATGAAGATGTTCGGGATGTAGTCCGCCGGCTCACCGCCGAATTCCGCCGCCTCCTGGCGTGCCCTGTCATTGATGCCCGGGACGGGTGAGTGGAAGTTGTCCTTGGCGAGGAAGGACAGCAGGCCCGGGATCTCCAGCGCGACGGTGTTGTGGCCCTCGGAGACGTCGCCGATCGCGAAGATCGAGAAGGGGGCGGGGCCCTGGGTGTCCCACAGCGCCTCGGCGGCAGCCATCTTCATCGGCTGCTGCTCGAACATGACCTTGCCCAGCCGGTCCCCGCTGAGTGCGGTGCCGAGCCCCGCGACGACCGCGATGATCAGGCCGACCCGCAGGGAGGTCCGCATCGGCGCGATGTTCCTGCGGTTGGTCTCCTTGCCGCGCTTGGCGCGCAGCAGGTGGTACGAGGAGATGCCGATCACCAGCGCCGAGCCGGTGAGGAACGCCGCGGTGACGGTGTGGAACATCTGCACCTGTGTGGTGTTCTGGAACAACACCCTGCCGATGTCGGTGAGTTGGGCCCGCCCGGAATCCTTGTCGATCCGGTAGCCGACGGGGTGCTGCATAAAGGAGTTGGCCGCCAGGATGAAGTACGCGGAGAGCAGGGTGCCGATGGCGACCAGCCAGATGCACGCGCAGTGCAGCTTCTTCGGAAGTCTGTCCCAGCCGAAGATCCACAGGCCGATGAACGTGGACTCGAAGAAGAAGGCGATCAGCGCCTCCATCGCCAGAGGTGCGCCGAAAACGTCGCCGACGAAGCGAGAGTAGTCCGACCAGTTCATGCCGAACTGGAACTCCTGGACGATGCCGGTGACGACGCCCATCGCGATGTTGATGAGAAAGAGCCTTCCCCAGAACTTCGTGGCGTGGAAATACTTCGCCTTGCCCGTGCGCACCCAGGCCGTCTCGAGGCCCGCCACGACGGAGGCCAGACTGATCGTCAGTGGCACGAAGAGGAAGTGGTAGACGATGGTGATGCCGAACTGCCATCGCGCCATGGTCTCTTGAGCGACTGCTAGTACCACTGCACCTTCTCTCGACCGGATTTCCTCGCATTCGGGCAAAGGCTATCTTTAGCACAAATCGACATCGAGCCCGGCGGAGCTGGGGCCAGGTGAAGCCGGGCAATTTCCGCTCCGCTTGCGCATCGGCAACCACCGGGATTGAGTGGAATCGGTGCCCCACATCAGAGGCGTCGCAAACTGTCAGCATTAGAGGCTGATCACATGGAAGCAAAGAAGGGCGATTATCTGACCCTGCACGACGTCAAGGGTGACCGGACCGTGAGGGTCGAGGAGGTCATCTCCGGTCCGAATCGTGATCTCTACCAAGTGACCTTCGCGGACGGCCGAACCGCGGTCATCGCGCCGGGCCCGAAGGCGGAAACACGTGGCAAGCGCGATACGCACGTGATCGATGTATCCGGTTCGCCGTACCTCTAGATTGCGCGAAGACAGAAACGACAGATTGCGCGAAGACAGACACGACGGACGGCAGACCTCTCCATGAGGTCTGCCGTCCGTCGTGCTTCCGCCGGCGGGGATCGAACCGGACGGTGGAGGTCAGTACCGCAGGAGCGCCGCCACGCCGCCGGCCTCCTGGAGCGTCCCGTCGGGCACGAACAGGACCCGGGCGTCGGCCGCGATCGCGTTGTCCACGAGCCGCTCGACGATGTCGGTGGCCACGCCGAGCGCGTGCGCCGACGGCTCCATGTCCTTCTTCGGGTCCGGCAATGTCACCGGCTTCGGTACGTCCACGAGCTCCAGGACGCGGTCGGCCTCGGTGATGCGGCCCGCCAGCATCAGCCCCTCTTCCACCACCAGGCGGCGCACGCGCTTGTCGGCGACCGAGGTCCACACCTCCGGCGCGCCGCCGACGTACTTGCCCTGTCCACGCGCTTCGCTCAGCTCGGAGACGGCTTCGGAGACCTGCTGGGCATAGAAGTCGGCGAGGACCGGTTGAATCCGCTTCTCCAGATCCTGGGCCGATTCCTTGTCCATGCCGGTGAGCGGCAATGTCCCGGCGATCAGATTCCCGTAGCGGGTGATGTTCTTGAACGTCGAGAGGATCTTGTCGCCGCCGATGACGAACAGCGGCAGTCCGTCGTGCTCCTCAAAAGACTGCCCCAGCCGTTTGTCCACGGTCCGCAGATACTGCTCGACCCGCTCCTCATGCCCCTCGTACGGCGTGGAGTGGGGGATGGAGCCGGGAATCGCATCCTCGGGCGAAGGGATCTGGGGCTTGTCCGGCCACCCGTTCCTCTCCACTTCCTGCAGCCGTCGTACCGACCCGTGGTACAGACGGCACATCTCCTGGTCGAGGACGAGAACCAGATAGGGGCGGGAACGCTGCTCGGCAGCCACCAGGTACCGCGTCAGGAATGACGTGGCGAATTCCACGCGGGGTTCCACCGGTGCGAGCGATGTCATCCGCCACACCTGAACCGGCTCGTTCACGGCCACATAGACGACCATGGCGTCGTCCGGGCGGAAAGGATCGGTCGCGCGCTCGATCTCCGTGGGATCCAGCAATTGATCCCGCAGCTCCAGCCTCGTCTCCCGCTCCACGTCAGGGTCGTCCGCCAGGCGCCTCTTGGCCTCGGTCACCAGGTCGCGGATGAGGATGCGGTCCTTGTCGCTGAAGGGGGATTCCGGATCGGTCGGCGTGACCAACGTGATCGCGGGATACGGCCGCTGCTTGCTCAGGGCGGCACGGATTTCAGGAGTCAGATCGGAGGTATGCACGATGTCAGCGTCGCATTGATCACCGGGACACGCAGGGCGGATACGGCCGATCGACGGGTAACGCGTCCCTGCCCCGCGGGATGGATTCCTCGGGATCCGCCGTCACCGTCTCGACCCGCCGTCATCGTCCCGGGCGGCGTACCGTGAAATCTACGGAATGCGCGACCGGAGAGTTCCGGGTGGCGCGAGGGTGACGTGCGATGGCGAGGTGCCGAGTCATGAGCAAGAACTCACCGGCGAAGGGGCATCACGGCATAGGCGCCCGGGGGCAGGGAAAGCTGCTGTATTTCCACTCGCAGATCCCGCAGGCAGCCGTCAAGCAGGCGAAGGAGCAGCTGCCGGGCAAGTCCCAGCAGCCCCACGAACACCGCAAGGCCAACGGCCGCTGGGCTCCGTGACGAGGTCCGCCCCGTACGCGAGGAGGGTTCACACGGGTGTGTGGCCCTCCAAGTAGTCGCGGACGACGCCGGGCGGCGTGATGTCGACCGCCTCGGCGACCGGAACCCAGTGGATCTGCTCCGGCACGAGCCGCGCTCCGTCCGAGGGGTCCTCGGTCAGCAGCCGGCACAGAACGGCCGCAGCCCTCGAGCCTGATCGAGCCGCCTCCGGTTCGAGCGTCGACGAACCGTCGACGAGATAGCCGGTGAGCTCGTACACCAGGCGTGCGGCGGCGGCCTCCGCCGACTCGGCGGCCTCGGGAACGCCGGACGGCAGTGCACTGCCGTCCGGCTGCTCCACCAGGAGCAGGCGTCCGTTGTGGACGACGACCGCTTGAACCACTCCCTGGGCCACCTGCTCCAGCGCCATCGTCCGACCGCCCTTTCCCCGCTCCGCCTGATCCGTGCGCCCGCTTCGCGGGCTTTGCCTTCCTACCCCACGAAGGTCGATTCACGCTGACGGCGCCGGATCAGGGGTCGGGCAGGGGACGGAGTCAGACGCGGTCGGCAGCGATCATCAGGTACTGGAAACTGCCGTTCTTGTACGCGGTGAGGAAGGTGTCCTCGATGCCGGTGACCAGGTGGTCGGCCTGCTTGCGCAGTTCCCAGTAGGGCAGCGCGGCCTCGGTGAGGTCCTCGACGTGCACGGGGACCAGGCGATTGCGGGCCATGGCGCGGAAGTACTCCGACCGTGGGTGGATGTCGCAGATGTAGTGGGCGTTGATCAGGGACACCTCGCGCGACGCCCGGCCGTAACTGTCGTTGTAGCAGCCGGTGATGACCACGTAGCGGCCGCCGCGGCGCAGCAGCCGGGCGTGCTCGGCGAAGAGCAGCTCCAGCTCGACGTACATGGTCGACTCGTTGTTCCACGACGCGGCGAACGCACCGGTCGGCAGGCCGGTGTCCAGCATGTTGCGATGGTGGTAGCGGACCTGGCCGTCGATACCGCGCTTGGCGGCCTGGGCGTTGGCGAAGTCCGCCTGCTTGGCCGAGATGGTGACGCCGTCGGCCTGGCAGCCGTACCGCAGATGCGCCACCACGCTGCCGCCGCCGCGTCCGCAGCCGGCGTCGAAGACCCGGTCGGTGGGGGCGAGCGGCCCGAGGTGGTCGGCGAGGAAGTTCGCCTGCGCGTGTTCGAGCCGGTGCAGTTCGGCGGTGAGCCGGTCGTTGCGCCGCGCGGGGTCGGGCTCGTCGAGCACCGCGTTGTCCGCGGGGCCGATCCCGTAGTGGTGGTGGTACAGGTCGTCGATCTTGCCCAGTTCGAGGTTGACCGGGTTTTCCTCGGCGTTCCAGTATTCGGCGACACGGGACTGGTACGTGGACTGGGTCGGCACCGGTGCGGCCGAGGTGATGTGGGGAGCGGTGGTCAACAGGTACTCCTCGCAGTGCATCTGACGGTCAATCGGGTCGGTCGGGTGGAGCGGGTGGAACCTTCGGGCCCGTCTGGCCGGGTCCGGGCGCGGCCTACCAGTAGTTGGGCAGGTGGTAGCGGCGGCTGTTCGTGGCGTGCCACTCGTGGTTGCCGGCCACCCAGGTGCTGAGCCCCTGGACGTACCGCTCGACGAGGGGTGACATGGCGGACAGGAGCGCGGCCTCCTCCTCGAACGCCGTCTGGATCTCGTTGTGGATGTCGACGGACTTGAGGTAGGCGGCCTTGAGGCCGCACCGTTCGTTGGCCGCGACGACCTGCGGAAGGTTGAGGTGGGTGGGGTCGTTGGCCAGTTCCTTGGTGAAGGAGTACAGGTCGTTGACGAGTGTCGTCGCGTTGCAGGCCAGCGCCGTCACCCGCTGGATCTCGGGCCGGGCGTAGACGGCCTCGGGCAGTTCGTAGCCGTCCACCGCGTCGACGAGGGACAGACAGGGGCGGAAGTTGTTGAACTGCCGCATGACCAGGTACTCCCACACGCGCGGCACGTGCCGGGTCTCGGTCCAGGCGGCCTCGGCGAGGTACCCGAGGTGCAGCCGCGCGATGTCGTGCACGAACCGTGAGGTCTGGCTGGGCGTGGCGAAGGCGGCGTAGTCCTGGAAGGCCGCGTGGTACGAGCGCAGCGGGCCGTCGGCCTGCATGCCGTGGCGCCACTGCTCCTCGGCCTCGGCTGTCCCGTGGTACGGGTCGATCGCGGACTGCGCCATGATCAGCCGGCCGCCGAGTCCGCGTGGCGAGCCGCCTTTGTCCTCGCAGTAGCAGTCGTCCACCACGTTCTCGGCGAGTAGGAGTTTGCCCGCGGCGGTGAGGCGGTCCAGGTCCGCCGCCTCCGGGTGCTGGAGCACCACGGCCCGCCCGACCTGGAAGCTCGCGAAGTCCTCGAACCACGCCTCGGGGAACAGATCGAGCCCGCGGGCCCAGATCTCCAGCCTGCGGTCGACCTCCTCGACCTTCACGGGATCGGCGGGTACCGCCGGCTGGTGACGCAGCCCGGGGACCGCGCCGCCGCGCCGGGTCTGCAGGGTGTGCGCGAGGTTGGGCGGCCCCGGCGGCGAGAACGAGGTGGTGGTGTCGGGCGGTGCGCTCATCGCGTCCCCCGTCCGTCGGCGTGCGTCATTCGGCGGTCCGTCCGATCTGCACGTTCTCGAGGATCCCCGCCGCGTCGGGGACGAGAATCGCCAATGAGTAGTAGGCCGTGACGAGGTAGTTGATGATCGCGGTGGTGTTGATCCCCATGAAGCGGACGTTGAGCCCGGGCTGGTACTCCTCGGGGATGCCGGTCTGGTAGAGGCCGACGACACCTTGGTCGGACTCCCCGGTGCGCAGCGCGAGGATGCTGGTCGTGTGCTGCGGTGTGACCGGGATCTTGCCGCAGGGGAAGATCGGGACGCCGCGCCAGGCGGGCACCTCGTGCCCGTCGACGTTCGCGGTGCCGGGCACCAGACCGCGCCGGTTGCACTGCCGGAAGAACGCGGCGATCGCCTTCGGATGGGCGAGGAAGAGCCGTGTCTTACGGCGCATGGAGAGCAGTTCGTCGAGATCGTCGGGGGTGGGCGGGCCGGAGAAGGTGCTGATGCGCTGGCCGTAGTCGACGTTGTGCAGCAGTCCGAACTCGCGGTTGTTGAGGAGTTCCCACTCCTGGCGCTCGCGGATCTCCTCGATGGTGAGGCGGAGTTGCTCCTCGGTCTGGTCCATCGGGTCGTTGTAGAGGTCGGCGATGCGGGTGTGGACGCGCAGGACGGTCTGGGTGAGGGACAACTCGTATTCGCGCGGCGTCAGTTCGTAGTCGACGAAGCCGCCGGACAGCGTCGGCTCACCTGTGTGCCCGGACTGGACGGGGACGTCGGCCTCGCCCTTGCGGTTCCTCGGCAGCCGCTGCCGTTCGGCGTACTCCCGCAGGTGTGCGGCCAGCGACGGCTTCCGCTCGGTGAGCTCCTCGACGACGTGCCAGGGCAGCACGAGCACCGTGCCGGCGGTCTCGGCCCGGACCGAGCTGAGCCACAGCGGGTCCGGCTGGCCGATGGCCTCGTCGCCCATCTGGTCGCCGTCCGTGACGACGCCGATGACCTCCTCCTCGCCGTACTTGCCTTCGGTGAAGCGGGTGAACCGCCCGTGGGCCACCAGGTAGGTCTCGGTCACCGGCTGCCCGGCCTCGAAGAGGACCTGCCCGGCCCGCACCTCCCGCGTCCGGAACCGGGAGGCGATCTCCTTCAGTACGTCGGTGTCGTCGTACCCGCGCAGGACGGGAAGTTCGGTGAGCGTTTCGGGAATGACTTTGATGTCGTTCCCGCCGTTCTGGTCGAACTGCACCCTGCCGCGGCCGATGTTGAGCTGGAGACGCCGGTTGACCCGGTACGTACCGCCCTTGACGTCCACCCACGGCAGGGCTTTGAGCAGCCATCGTGAGGTGATGGCCTGCATCTGAGGTGCGGACTTGGTGGTCGTGGCCAGCCGGCGTGCCGCATGGGTGCCGAGGCTGGTCAGCTGCTGGTCGGTCGGGACTTCAGGTGCGGTTTCTTCGTCGCTCGCGGGACCGGTGGCGCTGTCCGGCACGGACACATTCCCTCCCAGGAGGTGAACGAGGGTGAGCGAAGCGATCGGTGGTACGAAAGCTCCTCGTTGCACCCACAAGGCAATCAGCCGGGAGTGGTGGCCAGGTACGGCGCAAAGGGGGCGATCTCGTGTCCTGGAAGTGCAAACCTGCCGAATGAGGCAGACCGTCGGGCGGAACATGATCGCGCGCCGTCCCGCACCACGGGAACGTGTGCGCGGGACGCGTACGGGCATCGGGAGTGCGCGCAGTGAGGTGGCTACCGGGGCGGCCGTTCCGGGGCACGCGGTGTCGTGGTCACCGGGTGCGCCATTCAGGAGCGAGGACCGCCCAGAGCTGCTTGTCGTGACGGGTGCCCTCGTAGGGCCAGGACTCGCGCTGCACGCCCTCGAGTGTCATGCCGAGCCGCTTGGCCACCGCGGCGCTGCGTTCGTTGTCGGCCCGGCAGATCCACTCGGCGCGGTGCAGGCCCCGCGTGGTGAAGGCCCAGTCCAGCAGGACGCCGCACGCCGATGTGATGAGGCCGTGGCCCTCGGCGCCCGGTTCCAGCCAGCAGCCGATCTCGCAGGAACCGGAGGCGGCGTCGAAGTCCACGAACATCACGCCGCCGACGAGCGTGCCGTCGAGCCAGATGCCGTAGAGGCGGTTGCCGTCGGCGGCCTGGCGCTCGGCGTACCGGCTCAGGGTGGCCCGCGCCCCGTCGACGTCGACGGTGACGAACCCCGCCCCGACCCACGGTCGGATGTGCTCGCGAGCCCGGTCCAGGTGGGCGGCGAACTCCTCGGCGTGCCATATCTCGAGCGGGGCGAGACGGGCGTCGTCCCGCAGAGGGAGAGAGAACATGAGGGACCCCATTCACACAACAAGCGTTTTGGCTATGTACCGTAGCAGCATGCCACGTACCAAGGGGGACCATGAGGCCCGGCGCCGCGACGTCTCCGAGGCGGTCTGGCGGGTGTTGGTCGCGCACGGATTCGGTGGCCTGACCATGCGCGCCGTCGCCGCCGAACTCGACGCGTCCACCGGCCTGCTCACCCACTACTTCCCGGCCAAGCGCGACCTGGTCGCGTACGCCCTCGACCTGCTGGAGCGGCGGACCGTCTCGCGCCCCCGGCCTGCCGCGGGGGAGGGCCTGGCTGCGCTGAGGGCGGCCTTGATGAGCATCCTGCCGCTGACGGGCGAGGCCACCGACAGCAACCGGATCTGGGTGTCCTCCTGGGACACCGCGCTCGCGGACCCCGACCTGAGCGAGGACTACGCAGGGAAGTACGCGCGAAGCCGCGACAAGCTGCGCGATCTGGTCGAGGCCGCTCAGGAGGCGGGCGAACTGCCCGCCGGGGACCCGGCGCGCATCGCGGCCGGCGCCCAGGCGTTCGTGCTCGGCCTGGTGGTGCAGGCCCTGTTCGACCCCGAGGCGTTCCCGCCCCGTCGCCAGGCCGGGCTTCTGGACGACTACCTGGACGCGCTGACCGGCACCGGGTGACCGGGCGCCGGGCTCTAGATGCGCGCGGAGGCCGCGGGCGGAGCCGTCGACGCGCGCAGGACCGGCCGGGACGGCAGACGGGACGTGACCGTGACCTGATGGCCCGCGAGCAGGTCGATGAGGCGCGTGACGGCGAGCGCGCCCACCTCCTCCACCGGGACGTCGAGCGCGGTCACGGGAGGTGTCGTGGACCTGAGGCTGCTCAGATCGTCGGCCGCGGCCAGGCTGACGTCCTCGGGCACCCGGCGATGGGCCGCCGCGAGTCCGTGCAGCAGGCCGAGCGTCAGATAGCTGTTGTAGGCGAGCACGGCCGTGGCGTCGGGGGGAAGGGTGCGGGCGGCTTCTATCCCCGCGTCGAACGTGGGCGGCAGCGGGCCCAGGACATGCAGCCGGGCCTTCGCCTGCGCCGCGCGCTCCGTCAGGATCGCGGACCGCTGCCCGTCGGCCCAGGAACCGGCGGGGCCCGAGACATAGGCGATGTCCCGGTGTCCCTGGTCGAGGAGGTGGTCCATCAGCTGGGCGAGGCCCGTCGCCGTGTCGGCCACGACTGCCGGCAGCCGGCCCACCTGGCGGTCGACCAGTACCAGAGGAAAGCGCCGCGCGCGTTCGCGCAGCGCGGCGTCGGTGCCCACCGGTGTGACCATGATCAGTCCGTCGGCCTGTTCCGCGAGGCGGTCGGCGAGCTCCGCCTCGCGCACGGCGTCGTACTCCGAGACGGCGATCAGAAGGTGATGGTCGGTCTTCTCGGCGGTCTGCTGGGCGCCCATGACGAGCGGCGCGAAGAACGGGTTGGAGAGCGTCGGCACGACCAGGCCGACCAGTCCCGTCCGGCCGGTGGTGAGCGCGCGGGCGGCGGCGTTGGGGTGGAAGCCGAGGCGCTGCGCGGCGTCCAGCACGCGCAGGCGAGTGGGTTCCGCGACCAGCTCGGGGCGCTGCAGGGCCCGTGAGGCCGTGGCCTTCGACACCCCCGCCGCGCGCGCCACATCCATCAGCGTCGCCATCGCCGCCCCCTGCCTGACGTGCCCGCCGAGTGTGCGCGGGCCCCTGTGTTCACATTCGCTTTACGGCATGTCATCATACCTGCAACCGGTCTCTGCAACCGGTTACAGAACCCGGTTGCAGAGACCTGGCCCAAGCCGGGTGCCCCCACCTCCCGCGAGCCCTCCCCGCGCCGACGCCGCCGCAGGCCGCCCCGCCCGACCCCTCATCCCCGCCGAGGTTTCGTATGCCACCCACCGCTCCGACCACCGGCGAGCAGACCGCCGTCACGACCGAGCCACCCGTCTCGCGCGTCGAACGGCTCTTCAGCGTCCGCGGCCGCGGCAGCACCCACCGCACCGAACTCGTGGCGGGCGCCTCGATGTTCATGGCCGCCGCCTACGCCGTGGTCGTCGTGCCCGGTCAGCTGGCCGGCGCCGGTGTGCCGCACGGCGCCGCCACCACCGCCGTCATCATCGCGATAGCCCTGGCCACCCTGGCGATGGGCCTGATAGCCAACCTGCCCTTCGTCGTCGCCCCCGGCCTCGGCGGAGTGGCCCTCGTCGCCTTCACCATCGTCGGCCAGGACCACGTCCCCTGGGACACGGCGCTCGGCATGGTGTTCTGGTCCGGCGCGGCCTTCCTCCTGCTCACCCTCCTCGGCATCCGTGATCTCGTGACACGCCTGATGCCGATGCACCTCAAGTACGCCATCAGCGGCGGCCTCGGCCTCTACATCGCCCTCATCGGATTCCGGGACGCCGACCTCGTCGTCGGCAACGCCGACAAGGCGGCCCTGGCCGTCGGCGACCTGTCCGCGCCCGCCGGTCTCCTTGCCCTGGCCGGCCTGCTGCTGCTCACCGCGCTCGCGTCGCGCAAGGTGCCCGGGGCGTTCCTCATCACCATCGCGGCGGTGACGGTCGCCGGCATCCCGCTGGGCGTGACCGAGGTCCCCGACAGCCTCATCTCGGCGCCGGACTCGCCCGGCCCGCTGCTCTTCCACATCGACGTCCTCGGCGCCCTCAAGCCCGAGTACTTCCCGTACATCTTCGCCTTCTTCGTCTCGGAGTTCTTCTCCATGACCGGGACCCTGCTGGCCGTCGCCGGACGGGCCGGGCTCCTCGACAAGGACGGCAACATCCCCGGCTCCCGCCGTCCGTTCCTCGTCGACTCCGTCTCCGTGATGGGCGGTGCCGCCGTCGGCGCGCCCTCGATGACGGCCTACCTGGAGTCGTCCGCCGGCCCCGACTCGGGGGGCAGGACCGGCCTCGCGTCGGTGTGGGCGGCCTGCGGTTTCGGCCTCCTGCTGCTGGTCACCCCGTTCGCGACCCTGATCCCGTCCGCGGCCACGGCGCCCGTCCTCATGTACATCGGGCTGAACATGCTCGGCGCCCTCAAGAACGTCGACTTCAAGGACCCGACGCACGCCGTCCCCGCGGCACTGACCGTCGCGACCACCTTGTTCTTCGGCAACTTCGGCACCGGCATCGCGACGGGCCTGGCCGCGCACGTCCTGGTCAAGACCGTCAGCGGACGGATCCGCGAGGTGGCCTGGCCGTTGTGGATCGTGATGATCCCGCTCGGCTACTACTTCTACACCCTCGTCCCGTGACGACACCGTCCACGAAGGAGCACGACGACATGAGTGAACAGCACGACCTCCGGATCTTCGGCGGCAGCGTGGTGTCCACCTTCACCGGCGAGGAGTTCCCCGCGGACGTACTGGTCCGGGGGAGCGAGATCAGCGCCGTACTGCCGCCGGGCACACCCGCCGAGGCGCGCGAGGAGATCGACGCCACGGGCATGCGGATCGTCCCCGGTTTCGTGGACGCCCACATGCACATCGAGAGTGCCTTCCTCACGCCGCAGCAGTTCGCCGCGGTGACGCTGGCCCGAGGCACCACCACTGTTCTCGCCGACCCGCACGAGATCGTCAACGTCGCGGGCCGGGACGCCATGCGGTGGATGATCGACGCCGGTGACCGGACGCCGCAGACCCAGCTGTGGGGCGTGCCCTCGTGCGTGCCCGCGCTGGAAGGGCTCGAGCACGCCGGTGCGGCGCTGTCCGCCGACGACATCGCGGAGATGCTGCGCTGGCCGGGCGTGGTGGCCCTCGGCGAGGTCATGGACTACCGGGCGGTCGTGGCCGGGGACCCGCGGATGGCCGCGGTCACCGCCGCCGCCCGCGCCCAGGGAACGATCCTGGACGGCCACTGCCCCAACCTCAGCGGCGCCGAGCTCAGCGCCTACCTGGCCACGGGCGTGGACTCCGACCACACCAAGAACCGCACCGAAGTGGTCCTGGAGAAGGCCCGCCTGGGCATGACGATGATGCTCCAGGAGAAGTGCCTCGACGAGGACGTCGCGAAGGCACTGCTCGCCCTGCCCCAGCTGCCGCCGCTGTGTCTCGTGACCGACGACCTGGCGGCCGACCACATCGTCACCGAGGGACACCTCGACCACATCGCCCGCGTGGCGGTGGCGGCGGGCTTCCCGCCGCACGTCGTCCTGCGCGCGCTGACCTGGACCCCGGCGCAGCGGCTGCGGCTGTACGACCGGGGGGTCGTCTCGCCGGGCAAGCGGGCCGACCTGGTCCTCCTGCGCGGCGAACTCGCCGCGTTCGACCCGGCCGTCGTACTGGCCGGCGGCCAGATCGTGGGCCGGGACGGAGCCGCGGTGTACGAGGCACGGTCCGCGGAGGCCGGCGCCCTGGAGAGCCGGGTCGACGTGGAGGCGCAGGACGAGGACGGGTTCCGCTGGCGCGTGGACCTGCCGGACGGGACACACCGGTTCCGGGCCATGCGCGTGAATCCTCGGGACACCTACACCGAGGCCGCCGAGATCGAACTCCCGGTGTCCGGTGGCGAAGTGGCGTGGGAAGGCAGGACCGTACTGGTCCGCGTCCGCAATCGCCACGGCCGTGACGGAGTCGTCTTCGCGCCGCTGCTCGGCCGGGACCTGACGGAGGGCGCCGTGGCCACCACGTACGCCCACGACAGCCACAACCTGGTGACGATCGGTACGTCCCGTGCGGCGATGGCCGCAGCGTCGGCGACCGTCGTGGCCGACGGAGGCGGCGTGGCCGTCGTCCGGGGTGCCGCCGGCGAGAGCGTGGCGGCGCGGATGCCGCTGCCGGTGGGCGGCGTGCTGTCGGCCCGGCCGGCCGCGCGGGTCGCCGAGGAGGCGGGCGCGGTGCGGGCCGCCCTGGAGGCATGGGGCTGGGAACACCTCAACCCCTTCATGAGCGTGTCCACTCTCACGCTCGCCGTGTCCCCCGCGCTGAAGATCACTGACCGGTCGCTGGTGGACGTCGTGCGGCGCGCGCCGGTGGGGGCCACGGTCGGTTCCTGAAGGGGATCGGGGGAGTGGCGGCCGTAGTCCTCGATGTCCGGCCGCCACCCCTGACGAGGCTCAGGCCGGCTGCCTCCGAGTCGGCTTCCAGCCCGGGCGCGGGACGGCCGCGCGCAATGCCCGCGTGTACTCCTCCTGGGGGGCGCGCAGCAGGTCGCGGGTGTTGCCGCGCTCGACGATCCGACCGCCGGACATCACGACGGCGAAGTCGCTGATCTGGTGGACCACGGCGAGGTCGTGCGAGATGAACACGTAACTGATACCGCTGCGTTCACGGATGTCGGCGAGCAGATTGAGGATCTGCGCCTGGATGGACACGTCGAGCGCCGCCACCGCCTCGTCCAGGACGAGCACCTCCGGCTCGACGGCTATGGCGCGGGCGATGGCGACGCGCTGCCGCTGCCCGCCGGAGAGCTGACGGGGGAGCATGGCAGCATGCCGCTCGGCCAGCCCGACCGCTTCGAGCAGCTCAAGGGCCCGCCTGCGCCGTTCGGCGGGAGTCAGCGGGAAATGAAGGGCGAGGCTGGTCTCCACGACGTCGCCGATCCGCTGGAGCTTGTCGAGCGAGGCGTAGGGGTCCTGGAACACGATCTGGATCTCCCGGGCGCGCCTGCGGCGTTCCCCCGACGACACCCGCCCGCCGGGACGCGGCCGGCCGCACACGCTGATCGATCCGCCGGACGGGGTCTCCAGGCCGACCAGCATCCGCGCGACCGTCGTCTTGCCGGAGCCGGACTCGCCGACCACTGCCAGCGACTGGCCGCGCGACAGCGTGAAGGACACGTCGTCGACCGCTACCGCCTGCCCGAACTCCTTGCGCAGACCGGCCGCCTCGATCACGAAGTCGCTCATGACTCTCCCTGCAAGGTGAGTTCGCCGGCCCGCGTGCACGCCACGCGGGCCCCCTCCAGTTCCACCACGGCCGGCCTCCCGTCCGCGCAGTACGGCCGCGCATGCGCACAGCGCGGGGCGAAGGCGCAGCCGTCGTCCGCCTCGAACGCGGCAAGAGGCCTGCCGGGGATGACCGGCAGCCGGTGGACGACCTGATCGATGCTCGGCCGCGAAAGCATCAGCCCGGAGGTGTACGGGTGCCGGGGCGTGGCCGTCAGCGCGCCGGCGGCCTGGGTCTCCACGATCCGGCCCGCGTACATGACGGCGAGCCGGTCGCAGGTGGCCGCCGCCAGTTCCAGGTCATGGGTGATCAGCAGCATGGCCATGCCGCGCTCCCGCCGCAGCTCGTCGAGGATGGCCATGACCTCGGACTGCGTGGTGACGTCCAGGGCCGTGGTCGGCTCGTCCGCCAGCACCAGATCGGGCTCGACGGCCAGGACCGACGCGATCATGACGCGTTGCAGAAGCCCGCCGGACAGCTCGTGCGGATACTGGCGCATCCGGCGCTCGCCGTCCGCGATGCCGACGTCCGACAGGAGCCGCACCGCCCGTGCCTTCGCCTCCGGGGCGGGCACCCCCAGGTTGGCGATCATGGCTTCGGTGAGGAAGTCACCGATGCTGCGCACCGGATTGATGTGGGCCCGCGGATCCTGGAAGACCATCGCGATGCGCCGGGCCCGCAGACCGCGCAGCGCACGCCGGTCCATGGCGGTGACCCGGAGCCCGTCGAAGACGATGTCACCGGTGACGCGCGCTCCCGGCGGTGTCAGCCCGAGGATCGTCCGCGCCGTCATGGACTTGCCCGAGCCGGACTCGCCGACCAGGCCGACGGCTTCGCCCCGGCCGATCGACAAGTCGACCTCTTCGACGAGGGGCCGCCAGTCCCGGCCGGCCGGGACCGCGAGTCCGAGCCCTCGCAGATCGAGCAGACTACCCCCGGTCGGACTTTGCTCCGCCTGACTCTTCTCCGGCTGGTCCCTCTCGCGCTTCAGGAGGTTCACCGCTGGTCACCTTCCTTGCCGAGGCGGTCGCCGAGCACGATCACGGCGGCGACCACCAGCACGATCAACAGGCCCGCACCCAGCGCCTCCAGGGGCTGCCCTCGGGTCGCGCTGTCCAGTCCGCTCTTGACCATGAGCCCCCAGTCGGCGGTCGGCGGCTGCACACCGAGCCCCAGGAAGGAGATCGCCGCGAGGTCGATGACCGCGAAGCCCAGCGCGGACACCGACTGGGCGACGATGATCGGCCGCAGATTGGGCAGCAGGTGGCGTACGCAGATCGCGAACGCGGACCGGCCCTGGACCCAGGCCGCCGCCACATAGGGCATGTTGCGCTCCCGCAGCGCCGCACTGCGCACCACCCGCGCCACGTACGGGGTGTAGGCGACGGCGAGGCCGAGGACGACTCCGGTGACACCGGGGCCGAGCACGGCCACGGTGATCAGGGCGAAGACGATGCCCGGGACCGCGAACAGCACGTCCAGCAGGCGCGAGACGACCGCGTCCACCTTGCCGCCCGCCCACGCCGCGGTGACCGCCAGCGCGGTGCCGACGACGGTCGACAGACAGATGATGAGGACCGGCCCGCTCAGCGTCGTGCGGGCGCCCCACATCAGCCGCGACAGCACATCCCGGCCGAGGGCGTCACCGCCCAGGGGGTGCGCGGCCGAGGAACCGGCCAGCGAGTTGAACAGGTCCGGCTGGTCGGGGTCGTAGGGAGCAAGGACGGGCGCCAGCAGCGTGACCGCCAGTACCACGGCGAGCAGTGCCGCCGCGGTGACGCCGGGCACGCCGAGCGCACGCACCGCACGGGACGGGCCGAACCTGCCGAAGGTCCCGCGGACGCGGGCGGCCACGGCGGTCATCGGGACATCCGCGGGTCGAGGGCTTTGTAGCACAGGTCCACCACGAGGTTGATGAGGACGAAGGCGGCGACGAGAACGAGGACGACGGCCTGCACGACCGCGAAGTCGCGCTGCAGGATCGCCCGTACGAAGAGGGAGCCGAGGCCGTCGAGGGCGAACACGTTCTCCACGACGACCGAGCCGGCGATGAGACTGGCCACGGTCAGACCGGTGACGGTGATCACCGGGATCGACGCATTGCGCAGCACGTGCCGGCGGATGACGAGTGCTTCGGCGATGCCACGGCTGCGGGCGGTCTCCACATGCTCCCGCCCCAGTTCCTCGCGGACCGAGGCGCGGGTGATGCGGGCGAGGAAGGCGGCGCTGCCCAGGCTCAGGGTGATCGCCGGGAGCGTCAGGTGATACAGCCGGCCGAAGGGGCCTTCGCCCGGCCCGAACACCGGGAACCAGCCCAGGCCCAGGGCGAACACGATCACGAGGAGCACACCGATCACGAACGTCGGAGTGGCGAGGAACGCCGAGGAGACCGCGCTGATGACGGCGTCCACCCGGCCCCGCCGCAGCCCGGCCAGCACACCGCCCGCCACACCGACCACGACGATCAGGACGGTGGAGTAGCCGACCAGGAACGCGGTGGTCGTGGCGCGGGCGGCCATCAGGCCCGAGACGTGCTGCCGGTACACCAGGGAGCTGCCGAAGTCGCCGCGCACGGCGTCGCCGAGCCACGCCGCGTAGCGGACCAGGAAGGGGTCGTCGAGCCGGTACTGGGCCCGGATGGCGGCGATCTGCTCGGGCGTACCGCTGCGGTTGCCGAGCAGGAACGCCATCGGTCCACCGGGTACGAGGTAGAGCAGTCCGTAGACGAGGAACGAGGCGACGACCAGGACCACGGCCAGCGCGATCAACTTCCGTACCAGGTAGGTGGTCATCTGGCCCCCAGCCCTGCGGCCCACGGGTAGTACAGGTAGGGGAAGGACGGCACGGCGCCGGTGACCCGCTTGTTCATGTAGAGGATCACGGGCAGGTTGTTGAGCGGCATCCACACCACGTCACGGGTCACCTTCTCCTGGATCCCGGTGACGAGCGACGCCCGGGCCGCCGGATCGCCCTCGGCCCGCGCCTTGGCGATGGCACCGTCAACTGCCCTGTAGCCGCTGAAATTCGTCCGTCCGCCCTTGCGGAAGACGGTGTAGATGTCCAGCGGATCGGGCACGTTGCCGTACCAGGTGCTGAGGAAGGCGTCGATGCCCTTGCGCGCCTTGGGGTCGCTGTAGAGGTTGCCGTACTGCTCGACCGGGACGACCCTGATCTCGATGTCGAGGCCGAGCGCTTCGCCCGTGGCCTTCAGAAGGTTGGCGGTCTGCTCGTGCACGGCCGAACTGCCCTGGACACCGATCACGATGGGCTTCGTGGGCGAGCCCGCCTGGACGAGCAGTTCCTTGGCCTTCGCGAGATCGGTGGTCTCGGGCGGCAGGGCCTCGTAGGCCTTCTGATACGTCTTGCGTTCGTAGCCCCAGTAGTCGCTTCCCGTCAGCGCTCGCTGGGGGGAGGCCGTGCCCTGGAAGACGACCTTGGAGATCGCCGCGCGGTCCAGCGCGAGCGACAGGGCCTGGCGCACCCTCGGGTCGGCGTAGGGCCCGGACTTCGCCGAGCCGAGCAGCGCCCAGAAGGTGAGGGAACGGCCCAGGGTCACCGAGCCGGTGGTGGATTTCTGGAGCTGACCGAGACCTGCGGGCGGCAGATAGAAGTACTGGCCGTCGACCTCGCCGGAGCGCAGGGCGTTGACGGCGGTCGTCTCGTCGGCGATGAACCGCAGGACCAGGGACTCGGACTTGGCCCGGAGCGCCTTGTCCCAGTAGTGGTCGTTGCGGGTGAGCGTCATCGAGTCGCCCGACTTCCAGTCATGGAACATGAACGGTCCGGTGCACATCACGCCGCCGGACGGCGAGCCGAGCGACTTGCCGGCGTGGTCGAGGAACTTCTTCTGCACGACGGCGCCGGCGCCGGTGGCCATCGCCTGGTTGAACAGGGCGTCGGGCTGCTTGAGGGTGACCGTCACCTGCATGGAGCCGGTGGCGCGGACCGACTTGACGGTGTTGAAGTAGTCGCCCCACCAGGTGCCGAGCTTCGGGTCGAGGTGCCGTCGCAGGCTGGCCGCGACGTCGTCGGCGGTCAGCGGATCGCCGTTCCAGAACGTCACGCCCTTACGGATCGTGTACACCCAGGTGGTGGGGGTCGGGTTGGCCGCCTTGACGGCCAGACCCGGCTTGATCTTGAAGTCCGGGGTCAGCCGCAGCAGGCTCTCGCACATGTTGGCGAGGGCGGTGTTCTCCGCGTAGTTGAACGAGCGGATCGGGTCCAGGGTCTGCGGCTCGTAGGGGAGGTTCCACGTCACCTTGCCGAGCCCCTTGGCTGCGGCGGGGGTGGTCGTCTTGAGGTCGAGCTTCGCCGGGGCGGCGCCCTGCTGCGGTTGCTGGGCTCCGGAGGTGCAGGCGGCGAGCGTCAGGACGAGCCCGATCACGGGCAGAGCGCGGCGCTTCATCGGGAGGCCCTCTCGACGAGTCGGTCGCCCGCGGCGCGCTGCTGCCCGCCGTCGACCAGCTGTCCGTCCCGGGCGATCACACGGCCGGCGCGGACGACGAGGGACGGGACGGGCCGGTCCACGACGACCTGCGCAACCGAGTCGCCGGGAAGCAGGACGAAGTCGGCGGGGTCACCGACGCGCAGCTCCGTCCGCTCCAGGCCCAGGAGCGCGGCGCCCCCGTGGGCCACGACGGCGTAGCACGCGGCGAGTTCGGCGTCCGTGCGGGCGTCGGTGCGGTACGCGAGGAGATGGGCCCGCGTGATCATGTCGCCGTCGCCGAACGGGGTCCATGGGTCGCGTACGCCGTCGGAGCCCGCCGCGACCAGCACGCCGAGCTCGCCCAGCGGACCGAAGGGGACGACGGGGTCGGCACCCAGGGCGCAGGTCGTCAGGGACACGCCCGCCTCGGCGAGTATCTCGCCGAGGCGCGTCAGATCGTCGCCGGCGAGGTCGGCGACGCAGAAGGCGTGGCTGACCGTGACGCGTCCCTGCATGCCGTGCGTCACCGTACGGCGGGCGATCTCGGTGACCTGCTCGACGCCGGACGGACCGCCGTCGTGCAGGTGGATGTCCAGCGGGACGGCCGCCCTCTCGGAGAGGCCGAACAGGACGTCCAACTGCCCGTGCATGTCACCGTCCACGCCCACCGGATCCAGTCCGCCGAGCACATCGGCGCCCTCGGACAGGGCCTTCTCGAGAAGCTCGGCCGTTCCGGGCTCGGTGAGCAGGCCGAGCTGGGGGAAGGCCACCACCTGCACATCGAGCAGGCCGGCGCGCGCGGCCGCGGCGGCACGGACGCCGTGCACATTGGACAGTCCGTGGACGGGCGCCACGTCGACATGCGCACGCATCGCGCGGGTGCCGCGGGTGAGGGCACGGTCCATGAGCGCACCGGCGCGGTCCTCGACCGGAGTCGGCATGTCGGCTCGCGCGGCCACATCGCCGTCGATCAGGTCCCGCAGGCTCGACGCGGGAGTACGGCTGAGCCAGGTCTGGCCCCAGGTGGTCTTGTCGGGATGGATGTGCGCGTCGACCGGCGAGGGCAGGGCCAAGGCGCCACCGCCGTCCACGACTTCGTACTCTTCAGGCAGCGCGGGAGGGGTGATCGCGGCGATGCGCCCGTCGGCGACCAGAACGTCGCGGGGCTGCCCGCCGTCCAGACGTATGGCTGTGAACAAGATGTGCGTCATGACGGCATTACTCCTTCGTTGGAGACGAACCGACCGATAGAGTTATCAGGTCATCAGATGACTAGAGAAGGGGTTGGGATGAAAAACGTGGAACGGGCTCCGTCGCTCGTCGACACCGTGATCGCCGCACTGCGACAGGAGATCGCGGCGGGCACCTGGCAGCTCGGCGACAAGATCCCGTCCGAGAGTCGGCTCGCGGAGACGCTGGGCGTCAGCCGACTGTCGGTACGCGAGGCCGTGCGCGTCCTGGTGCACTCGGGCCTGCTGATGACCCGTCAGGGCAACGGGACCTTCGTGACGGCCACCGACGAGGCGGAGGTCGCGCTGCGCCGCCAGCTCGACCGCGCCGCCGCCCAGGACATCATCGACGTACGCCGCGGCCTCGACATCGTCGCGGCCCGGCTCGCCGCGACGAGGCGTACGGCCGACGATCTCCAGCAGATGCGCAAGGCCCTGGACGACCGGGCCGACGCCAGCCGCAACGCCGACGTGGACGCCTTCGCGGATGCCGACGTCGACTTCCACCTCCGCATCGCCGAGGCCTCCCACAACCCCGTGCTGCAGAACCTCTACCGGGGCATGAGCGACGCCCTGCGCGACAGCGTCAAGGCCGACCAGTGCATGAAGCACACCCTCAGCGGCGACGACACCTCGCACGAGGACCTGCACCGGGCCGTCGAGGACGGCGACGCGGGCGCCGCGGCGGCCGTCGCGGTGGCCATTCTCGACCAGCAGGAGACCGGCTCCGATGCCCAGGCCGGCTGACCGTGTCCCGGACGCGCGTCCCCTGCCTCCCGCCGGGCGTGGGGTACGGCCCCATGACCTGCGACGCGGTGCGAGAATAACGGTCATGGCAGGGGATGACACTTTTGAACCCGAGTCGGAGCGGGTCACGCGCACGCTGCGTGATCAGATTCTCGACGGTGTGCGGGCGCCGGGCAGCAAGCTCGTGGAGCGGGAACTGGCGGCCGAGCTGGGGGTGAGCCGCCTGCCCGTCCGTGACGCCCTCAAGGACCTGGTGAACGAGGGGCTTGTCACCCCACGCCCGCGGAGCTGGGCGGTGGTCCGTGAGTTCACCGCCTCCGATGTCGAGGACCTCGACGAGGTCAAGGCCGCCCTGGAGATGCTGGCCTTCCGTCTCGCCGCCCAGCGGCGCACCCGCGCGGGACTCGCACGGCTGCGGGCGGACCTGGACGCCGAGCTGAGGGCGGCGGCCAAGGGCGATGCCGTACTCGCGCGGCGGGCCGCGGCCGACTTCCACGAGACGGTGACAGGGCTCGCCGACAACGAGCTCCTGAACGAACTCGGCCGCACCCTGAGCAGCCGCATGCGATGGCTGCTCGGCCAGCACGACGACATCTCCGGCGTCGCCAAGGAGCACGAGGAGCTGTACGAGGCGATCGAGGCCCGGGACGTGCCGCGCGTCGAGGAACTGGCCCTCAAGCACCTGGCGACCGGCCGCAGCGAGGCCGCCGCGCACCGCAGGCGCACCCCGGAGCAGTAGCCGCACACCCGCGTCCGTCATCACTCGCCCCGGCTTCGTGCGGGCATCCCCTCCAGCACGGCGTAGGCGATCAGGGCGACGAGCAGGCCGGTGACCGCGTCGGAGAACTCCGGCGCGTACCAGTGCACGAGCCCCCCGGCGGCCGCTCCGGCCGCCCACGCGGCGAACGCCGTGGGGCGCACCGCCGCCTCGGCCCGCCCGTCGATCCGGCGGCGCAGCAGCACCTGGTCGGCGATCAGTACGCCGCCGAGCGGGGGGACGAACACACTGAGGACGACCAGCCAGTCGAGGAAGTGGTCCCACACACCGGCCAGCGCGGCGACCGTGCCGACGGCCCCCAGGACGAGCGTCATCACACGCATCCTCGTACGGGTCAGATGCGACCAGCTGAGCGCGCCGTTGTAGAGACAGTGGCTGCAGACGGAGCCGAGGTTGACGAAGACGAACACCGCGGCCAGTACGTCGAGGACGGCTCCGTGCCCGCCGGTGAGGATCGGGAGGAAGTTGCCGCCGACCGTGCCCGCCGAGGCCACGGCGCCGGCCGCGACGACGATGCCTCCCGTGATCTGGGCGACGAGACTCGCCACGGGGAACGCGGTGGCCGTCGCGATCACGGCCTGCCTGCCGTTCTTCGACCAGCGGGTGAAGTCGGCCGTCATCGTCCCGGAGTCCGCGAACGTCGCCATGATGAGGGACACGGCGGCGCCGAAGGTGAGGGCGCCGCTCCCGCCGACGCCCTTGTAGTCGAGGACGCTCGCGAGGTCGTGGTCCCTGGAGACGATGACGAGGGCTATCAGGCCGACGAGGAGGAACAGCGGGGCGGCGACCGCGCCCAGCCAGGACAGGGCGCGGATGCCGAGGAACGTGATCGCGACGAAGGCGACCCCGGCGACGGCCGCGACGAGTTGTTCGTGCCAGCCGAACGCCTGGTGCAAGGTGGCCCCCGTCGCGCCGGTGTTGAAGGCGAACCACCCGACGACGACCGTCGCGAGAAAACCGGACGCGACGACGTAGCCGACCCGCCCGAAGGTCTTGGTCGCCTGGAGCGAGAAGCTCTCGCCGGTGCTGCCCGCCCGGTGACTGAGCAGTCCGACGTAGACCAGCATCACGAGGTTCGCGGCGACGATCGCGGCCAGTCCGCGCCAGAAGCCCATGAGCGCGACGACGATCCCGCCGGGGACGGCGTTGGTCAGGATCATCGGGAATCCGAACCACACGGCTGACACGGTGAGAAGGGACTTGCGGCTCTCCACCGGAACGGGCGTGTGCTCGTACTCCGGGTCCAGCTCGAGGCCCGCGTGGGCCGTTTCCGCCAGGGCGGGATCGCGTCTGTTCATGGTGGTCTCCGTGGGTTGGCCGGCGCGCCGTCAGGCGACCGTGCGGGCGAGAGCTCTGGCGGCCTGCTCGAAGACTGCGGCGGGCGGGT
This sequence comes from Streptomyces sp. NPDC055955, assembly GCF_042270245.1. Taxonomy (NCBI): domain Bacteria; kingdom Bacillati; phylum Actinomycetota; class Actinomycetes; order Kitasatosporales; family Streptomycetaceae; genus Streptomyces; species Streptomyces sp. NPDC055955. The sequence goes on along the minus strand of NZ_JBHJYS010000022.1, from coordinate 134,067 downwards.
GCGTGATGCCGGCGCCGATCATCCCGATGCCCGCTTCCTTGTGGGCGATCGCGGTGTTGATGACCGGCAGGATCCCGGTGGCCAGGACCTTGCGGACGTCGATGCCGGTGGGGATGCCCTCGAAACCCAGGGCGGGGATGGTGACGTTCGGGTTCTGCGTCGTGGTGATCTCGCCCATGTCCCTGGTGAAGGCGACGGCCTCCTGAACGGTTCCGCCGACGAGCGCGACGATGGCGGGTGCGGTCGCCATGGCGAACCCACCGAAGCCGTACGTCTCACTGATCGCGCTGTCACCGATGTCCAGGCCGGCGTCCTCGGGCCTGAAACCGGCGAACATCGGCCCGATGACCGGCTGGGCCGGGCCCGTGAACCACTGGTTCCCGGGCAGGCCGCTGACGCGGAGGCCGAACTCGACGCCGTTGCGGGCCATCGTCGTCACGATCGTCGACCCTTCGATGCCATGAGCGGCGTCCATGGCGGCCTTGGCCATGGCGAGCCACGTGGGTCCGGAGAAGTAGTCCGAACTGGCGATGAAGTCGAAGACCTCCTTCTTCTGCTCGGTGGTGAAGCTCGTTTGCAGCAGGGCGGGAGTGAGCGCCTGCGCGAGGAGCAGGGTGCCCGCGATGTTGCGGTTGTGGCACTCGTCGCCCATGTGCAGCGCCTGGGAGAGCAGGAGACGCAGGTCGACGGGGCCGCCGATCTCCATGGCCTCCTTGAGCATGGGGCCGAGTACGTCCCGCATCCAGACGAGGCGCTCGATGACGCTCTCGTCGTTCGCCCCCATGCGGAGGATCTTCGCCATCTGCTCGGAGAGGTTGGTGAAGGCGGTGTTGCCGTGCGTCTCGTTGCGGACGATGTGCATGTACATCGACGCGGACGTGACACCGGCCATCGAACCGACGCAGTCGTGTTCGTGGCAGGGCGAGAAGGTGATCTCGCCGGATGCCGCGAGCCGTTCCGCGTCGGCGAGGTCACGCGCCAGGCCCTCGAACACAAGGGCGCCGGTGACGGCCCCCTTCATGGCACCCGCCATACGTTCCCAGGTGATCGGCGGTCCGGCGTGCAGGATCGTCGTCGGGGTCATCCCGGGCACCACGTCGATGGCCCGGCCGAAGCCGACCAGCATCGGCCGGGCGCCGACGATGCGGTCGACGGCTTCGGCGTTGGCCGCATCGGTCCGCTCGGCGACGCGCGGGTCCTCCAGCGCGTCGAGAGCCGCGAGGACCTCGGGGCTGCCGCCGCCGGGCGGAGTCCAGTCGAGGGTCGTGACCTGCGCGCCCTGGGCGGTGAGGTCCCGGTCGAACATGGCCAGTCCGACGTTGACGACGCTGAGGTCGCTGGTGAAGAGGCTGGTGGCCTGAGTGCTCATGCGCGGTGTGCCTTCCGGGCGGTCTCACGGGCGAAGTGGCCCGTCTCGGTGCTGCTGCGGGTGACGGTGACTCCGGCGGCCTCCAGGGCCGCGACCTGATCGGCGAGGGCCGGGGTGTCGAGGTCGGTGCCCAGGACGTATCCGACGATCTCCAGGTGACGGCCGGCGTCGGAGGCGATCTTCCTGGCCTGCGCGATGGCGGGGAGCGTGACCCCGACCGGGTCCTCGTGGGCGCCGAACCCGAGGACGAAGTCCATGAGGACGACGGCCACTTGGGGGTCCTCGGCCTCCTGGACGAGTCGCGCCAGACGCAGGGACGGGTCGATCATCGGGTGCGGGCGGCCGTTGGTGAAGTCGTCGTCGCCGAAGTCGAGGAAGGTGTGCCCGACGCTGGGACTGTCGGCCGTCAGTCGGCGCCCAGGGTCCTTCTGGATGTTGCTCCACACGTTGTCGCTCACTTCGAGCAGCGCGTACATGGACTCGTCGCACAGGGTGCCGCCGCAGAACAGGCCGCGCACGTACCGCTGTTCAGGCGCGAGGCGGGCGCAGAGCTCGTCCACCTGCTTGGCGGCCAGTTCGTCGACGGCCGCGTGGGCGTCCACCCCGAGGCGGACGGCCTGGAGCGCCGCGTCCTGGGTGCTCGCGGCGAAATGCCCGCCGGCCGCGGTCACGGCCTCCTCGGATCCGCCGACGAAGTAGACCACCACGGGCTTGCCGGCGCCCGCGATCTCGGCCAGCACCTTGTCCTGCACCGCGGGAGCGGGCGGCTTGGAGACGAGGACGATCACGCTGGTCCCGGGATCGTCGGCGAGCGCCCGGATCCCGTCGATCATCATGATGCCGCCCACCTGCTCACTGAGATCGCGGCCGCCCGTGCCGATGAGCTGCGAGATGCCCGCCCCCAGCGCGTGGATGCGGACACTGACCTCCTGCGCGCCGGTTCCGGACGCCGCGACGACACCGACGGTGCCGGGCCGCACGGCGTTCCCGAAGCACAGCGCGACATTGTTGATGATCGCGGTACCGCAGTCGGGTCCCATCATGAACAGGCCCTTGCTGTGCGCGAGTTGCTTGAGGCGAACCTCTTCCTCGATGGGGACGTTGTCGCTGAAGACCATCACGTGCAGGCCGTTCTCTAGCGCCTTGCGGGCTTCCCGGGCCGCGTACGCGCCGTTGACCGCGACGATCGCGAGGTTCGCCCCGGGGATGGCGCGCGCGGCGCTGTCGACCGTGCGGTACGTGACCTTGTCCGCACCCTCGCTCGCGCCGGGCGCCTTCTGCACGAGGAGCTCCTCGACCTCCGTCAGGAGCGCCGCGTGGTCGGCTTCCTCGCCGGCCTCCACGACGATCATGAGGTCCCCGGTGCCCGCGGCGCCGAGATCCGCCGTGAGGAGGCCGAGGTTGCTCAGCACGCCCTTGTTCATCTCGGTACCCATGGCGACGAACGCCTGCTCCACGCCGGGCAGTTGGTTCGCCCGGGTCGAGATGGACATCAGCGACACCGAGTCGAAGTAGGTGTTCTTCTTGACGACTGCTGTGATGCTCACAGCGAACCTCGCAGTTCTTTCTCCAGGCGAAGCCCGGTCACGAGACCGGACAAGATGTCGGTGCCGGACGTGTGACCGATGGCCAGCACGTGTCGGACCGAGGTGCGGACGGATTCGGTTGCCCGCGCCTCGCTCCACCCGCTGGGGTGGGCCAGCGCGTGCAGGACGTCGAGCAGCGAGGCGCGGGCCCGTCCCGCCAGGGCCTCGTCGAGTGTGGTGACGCTCAACCGCGTGGTGCGGCCGGGGTGTTTGAGCAGGACGTCCTGAAGCGCCCGCCCGAACGCGCTGAGCCCGCTGCCGTGAAGCGAGGACAGCAGGGCCGGAGCGGTCAGGAAGTCGTCGCCCGCGGGTGTCAGACCCGGGCCGAGTCCGAGAAGCGACAGGACGCCGCGGCGTATGGCGTCGTCGTCCGCGGACGTGATCGCGCGTACGAGAGCCTCGCGCCCGTCGGCGAGTGCCCGGGTGACGGCGGCCTCCATCGACGATGCGGTGGGAGTCGGGCCCAGCATGCCGCCACGCGAGCCGTGCGCCTGGATCAGCCGGTCGAGCGCCGAGGCGGCAGCCTCGAGGTCGCCCAGGCCGAGTGCCGCGAGCGACGGAAGAATGGGATGCCATTCATCCGCGCCCTCCGTATGCACCCGCAGGTGTGCGTCCGTCGTGCGGACGGTGATGACACCCGGCGCGAACTCCACGGCCCGACCCGCCGAGATCCCCCTCCCCGACCAGTCGTCCGCATCGGTGACGAGGGTCCGGGGAGCGTCGCCACCGCCTCGGGCGGCGAGGGCGACGAGCCTCTCATCAGGCATCAGTACGTTGACAGTCCGCTGGAAGACGCTGTCGACGACGCCCTGCCCGCGGAGCGCGCGTAGGTACGCGATCAGTGCGGCGTCGCCGGACACGGCGCGCAGCTCGGTGGCTGTACACAGAGAAGTCACTGCACCCTCCTCGCCCTCACCGTGCCCGTCGGGCGTGATGGCTTCCCTTCAACATTCGCTCACTGGTATACCATTTGACAATGGGGAAGCGAACAAGTCTGTGGAGGGAATCCATGCGCATCGTCGTGGCTCTCGGAGGCAACGCGCTGGCCCGTCGGGGGGAGCCGATGACGGCCGACCATCTGCGGGCGAACGTGAGATCCACCTGCGAGGCCCTCGCCGGCCTCGCCCGACAGCACGAGCTCGTGATCACTCACGGGAACGGACCCCAGGTGGGTCTGCTGGCTCTGCAGAACCTCGCCTACCAGGACGTGGCGGCGTACCCGCTGGACATCCTCGGCGCGGAGACGCAGGGCATGATCGGTTATGTCATCCAGCAGGAGCTCTCCAACGCGCTCGCCGGGGAGCGTGAAGTGGCGGCGATCGTCACGACCACCGAGGTCGACGAGGCGGACCCGGCCTTCGAGCGCCCGACGAAGCTGATCGGTCCCCAGTACTCCGCGCAGGACGCCGCTGAGGCAGCGGCCGAGTACCGGTGGACGATCGCGCGCGACGGTGCGGCGTTCCGGCGCGTGGTTCCGTCGCCCGCCCCGCGGCGCATCGTCCAGGCGCCGCTCGTGCGCATGCTCCTGGAGAACGGCCGGCTCGTCGTGTGCGTCGGCGGCGGAGGCGTGCCCGTGAAGACCGACGGCAAGGGCCGCCAGACCGGTATGCAGGCCGTGGTGGACAAGGACCTCGCCAGCGCGGCACTCGCGGCCGAGCTCAAGGCGGACATGCTGGTTATGCTCACGGACGGCGACTACGTCAGTGAGAACTGGGGCACTCCCGAGCAGCGGGACATCCTGACGGCATCCCCGGAAGCGATCGCCGAACTGTCCTTCGCCGAGGGGTCCATGAAGCCGAAGGTCGATGCAGCGGTGCGGGTCGCGAAGGCCGGCGGACGCGCACTCATAGGACCGCTCGAACGGATCGACGACCTGCTGGAGCGCCGCGTGGGCACGGAGATCCGGGCCGACGTGCCGGAGGGGATCGTCTTCGCCTGAGCCGAGCTCGAGGCCGAGGTCGAGTCGAGGCCGAGGTCCATGGGGCTTGTGCAGGAAGCCTTGCTACGGCAGGAAGGCCTCATGGCGCCCCGGAACAGGAGCGTATTTCTGTTTCAGAGGGCGTGGTCCGGCTATCCACCCGGGGGAGTCGGACCACACCGTCGGACCCCACCCTCCGCATTTCCTGGATATCGCCTTCTCAAGCGCCGCGACTTCCGCTTCCCTGCCCATTTTTTACTTCGCTCGGATGACGAGGGAAAGTATTTGCGCGCGCATATACGCGGGTAGATCGGTGGCCCGCCAGTGTGGCCGTCGCGACCGCTGCCAGCAGGAGCAGGGCGAGGGGGATCCAGACGGCCGAGGTGAACCCGTGCAGGGTGGCGGCCCGCGGGCTCCCGTGGAAGGCCGCCGCCGCGCTCGCGGCCACCGTGTTGAACACGGCCGACCCGATGGAGCCGCCCATCTGCTGGGCGGAGTTGACCGTCGCCGAGGCGATGCCGGCGTCCTGTGCGGGCACGTCCGAGGTGGCGCCGGTCATGATGGCCAGGAAGCTGCCGCCCATGCCGACACTGAAGGTGACCAGCGCGGGCAGGACGTTCGCGGCGTAGGTGGAATCCGGGTCCAGGAGCGTGAGCTGGAACAGTCCGCACGCGGAGATGCACAGACCGGCCGTCATCATCACGCGCGGGCCGAACCGGGGCAGGAGGCGTGTGCCGAGCTGGGTGGCGGTCGCGGTGGTGACGAGGCTGATGGGCAGGAAGCCCAGGCCGCTGGCCAGCGCGGACCAGTTCAGCACGGTCTGCAGGTAGTACGTGAGATACAGCGAGACGGACAGCTGGCCCGCCATCAGCGCGCCACCGGCGAGCAGTGAGGCGACGCGGCGGCGGTCGCGCATCAGTCGCGGCGGCAGGAGCGGGGCGGCGGCCCGGGTCTGCCACCAGGCGAACGCCGTCAGCGCGACGGCCCCGGCCAGCAGTACGCCGAGCACGCCGGGGGACGTCCACCCCTGAGCCTCCGCCCTGCTGCACGCGTACACCAGCGCCGTCAGGCCACCGCACCCGAGTGCCGCGCCCGCGATGTCGATACGGCCGGTGAGGCGCTGGGCGCGATCGCGCGGAGTCCACAGCGTGCCGAGCAGCGCGAGGAGGGCGACGGGCACGTTGACCAGCAGGCACCAGCGCCAGCCGAACCACTGCGTGAGCAGCCCGCCGAGGACGACTCCGAGAGAGGCTCCGGCGCCGCCGAGAGCACCGAAGACGGCGATGGCCTTCCGGCGCTCGCGCAGGTCGGTGAAGGTCGTGGCCACCAAGGCGAGGGCGGAGGCGGCCAGGAGGGCGGCGAAGGCGCCCTGCACGGCGCGGGCGGCGAACAGGGCCTGCGCCGTCGGGGCCGCCCCCGCTGCCGCCGAGGCGAGCGCGAAACCGAGCAGACCCGAGACGAAGACACGCTTGCGCCCCGCGTGGTCGGCGACGCGGCCGGCGAGCAGCAGCAGCCCGCCGAACGCGACCGTGTAAGAGGTGACGACCCATGGGCGGTCACCGTCCGCCATGCCCAACTCCCTCTGCATGGACGGCAGGGCCACGTTCACGATGGTGCTGTCCAGCAGGATCATCAGCTGCGCCAGACCGAGGACGCACAGCGCCCACCAGCGGCGGGGCTCCGGGCGCTGCTCCTGAGGGGTGCTGGGTGACGGTGGAGGGGCTTGCATGCAGTTTTTGTATACCAAAATGCGGTCGAACGTAAAGGTAGCGGCTGCCAGGCGAGGCTGAACGCTTGGTTGGTATGCAGAATCACCGTTCGCGGGTGCGTGAGGCCGCGGCGGGCGGGTCGGCAGGCCCGTGCCGTACAGAAACAATTTGCGCACGCAATCTTCACTGCGTGAGGGTTGTCACGGTGGGGCGTTGTGCGGTGTCGCATAAATTCTGGGCGGCGACCTATTGACCGCCCCTACCACCCCCCGTAATCTCCCGTTCCGAAACAAGGAAAAGTAATTCCGCAATACGGAAACGCCGGGAGTGTGTCATGGCCGCCGTGCACGAGAAGCCACCCACCGCTGCGGTCGAAGGGGAACCCCGGACGAGCCCCGGGCTGTACAGCCCCGACCTCGCCCCCACGAAGAAGGAAGGGCGCCGCTGGGGCGCCTACAACGTCTTCACCCTCTGGGGCAACGACGTGCACAGCCTCGGCAACTACGCCTTCGCGATAGGCCTGTTCGCCCTGGGGATGAGCGTCTGGAACATCCTGGTCGCCTTCGCGGTCGCGTCGGCGCTGCTCTTCCTGCTCCTGACCCTCTCGGGATACATGGGCAACAAGACGGGCGTCCCGTTCCCCGTCATGAGTCGCATCGCCTTCGGCGTCAAGGGAGCGCAGATCCCGGCCATCGTGCGCGGTGTCGTGGCCATCGCCTGGTTCGGCATCCAGACGTACCTGGCGGCCTCCGTGCTGGGCGCGCTCGTCAAGGTGCTCTTCCCCGGGCTGCGCTCCCTCGACGAGAACTCGATCCTCGGACTCTCCACCCTGGGCTGGGCGACGTTCCTGACCCTGTGGGTCGTCCAAGTCGTCATCGTCAGCTACGGCATGGAACTGATCCGCAAGTACATGGCGTTCGCGGCACCGACGATCCTCATCACGATGTCCGCCCTGGCGATCTGGATGTTCATCCGCGCCGACGGCTCCATCTCGATGTCGACCGGGCACGCGCCGCACGGCCTCGACATGTGGCGCCAGATCTTCGAGAGCGCCGCCCTCTGGGTCGTCATCTACGGCACCTTCGTGCTCAACTTCTGCGACTTCACACGCTCCGCCAAGAACCGCCGGGCGATCGTGCGCGGCAACCTCGTCGGTATCCCGGTCAACATGCTGTTCTTCGCCGGCATCGTGGTCGTGCTCAGCGGGGCCCAGTTCAAGCTGAACGGCGAAGTCATCACCGGGCCCGAGGACATCGTGCGCTCGATCCCCAACACCTTCCTGATGGCGGCGGCCTCACTCGCGTTCATCACGCTGACGATCGCGGTGAACCTCATGGCGAACTTCGTCGCGCCGATCTACGCCCTCGTCAACCTGTTCCCACGCACGCTCAACTTCCGCCGCAGCGGCGTGGTCAGCGCCGTCATCGGCCTGGTCATCCTGCCGTGGAACCTCTACGACAACCCGACCGTGGTGAACTACTTCCTCGGCGGCCTCGGAGCACTGCTCGGCCCCGTCTTCGGCGTTGTCATGGCGGACTACTGGCTGGTCCGCAAGACCCGCGTCAACGTCCCCGACCTCTACACCGACGACCAGCAGGGCGACTACTTCTACCAGCGCGGCTTCCACATGAAGGCCATCGCCGCCTTCGTGCCCGCGGCCGCCGTCGCCGTCGTCATCGCGCTGGTCCCCGCCTTCAAGTCCGTCTCAGGGTTCTCCTGGTTCATCGGCGCGGTCCTCTCCGCCGTCGTCTACCTGGTCCTCGCCGACCGCAGGAAGACGACCCGGGACGTCGACGGCGAGGCCATCGCCGTCGACGCCGCCTGACTGCTCCGCACCACCCTCGTACCACCTTCGGCCCAGGCCGGACCCGGCAAAGAAAGCCCAGAAATGCGCATCCTCGTCGTCAACGTCAACACCACCTCCTCGATGACCGAGAGCATCGGCGCCCAGGCCGCCGCCGTCGCCTCACCGGGGACGGAGATCGTGCCCCTCACCCCGCCGTTCGGCGCCGAGTCGGTGGAGGGCAACTACGAGAGCTACCTCGCGGCCGTCGCCGTGATGGAGGCGGTCCGCTCCTACTCGCACCCTTTCGACGCCGTCATCCAGGCCGGATACGGCGAGCACGGACGGGAGGGGCTCCAGGAACTCCTCGACGTCCCGGTCGTCGACATCACGGAAGCCGCCGCGAGCACCGCGCAGTTCCTCGGCCACCGCTACTCCGTGGTCACCACGCTCGACCGGACCGTGCCGCTCATCGAGGACCGGCTCAAGCTCGCGGGGCTTTCCGACCGCTGCGCGTCGGTGCGGGCCAGCGGAATGGCCGTACTGGAGCTGGAGAGTGACGAGGAAGCGGCCGTCGAGGCCATCGTGGAGCAGGCGGCACAGGCCGTCGAACGGGACAAGGCCGAGGTGATCTGCCTCGGTTGCGGCGGCATGGCCGGTCTCACGGAGCGAGTCGTCGAGCGCACCGGTGTCCCCGTCGTGGACGGCGTCGCGGCGGCCGTCACCATCGCCGAGTCCCTCGTCCGCCTCGGCCTCTCGACCTCGAAGGTACGCACGTACGCGGCGCCCCGCCCCAAGAGCATCAAGAACTGGCCGCCGCGGGCCGCATGAGCCCGGGCATCGGCCTGCCGGTTCCGGGTGTCGCGTCGACGGCCGGTCCCGGGCGCCGCGGAGTGAGGGACATGTCTCCGCGGCGTTCGCCCGCGGCCTGGCCGGCGATCGGCTCGTCGCCCTCGCCGGACAGCCGCGCGTGAGCCCGGTCAGCGGACGACCTCGAACACCTGCTTCTGCAGACCGTTGGCGTAGGCCTCGGACTCGACGAGCTCGAGCTTCTGGGTGTCCTTGTCCGTGTCGCTGAACAGGCGCTTGCCCGCGCCGAGGAGCAGCGGGAAGACGAGCAGGTGGTAGCGGTCGATGAGGCCGGCGTCGGAGAGGCTCCGGTTGAGGGCGGCGCTGCCGTGGATGATGATCGGCCCGCCCTCGGTCTCCTTGAGCGCGGCGACCGCGTCGAGGGAGCGCAGGACCGTGATCTCGCCCCAGTCCGCGACGAGTTCGTCCTCGGTGAGGGTGGTGGAGACCACGTACTTGGGCATGGCCTTGTACTGGGCGAATTCCTCCATGCCGGGCCAGACGGGGCTGAACGCCTCGTAGCTGACGCGGCCCATCATCATGGCGGCGGCCTCCTGCTGCTCGCGGCCCTTGATCTCGAACGCCTCCGGGAGGAACTCGACGTCCTTGAAGGTCCACCCGGAGTTCCGGTAGCCGGGCTCGCCACCCGGGGCCTCGACGACGCCGTCGAGCGAGACGAAGGCGGTGCTGATCAGAGTGCGCATCTCGAGGTCTCCTGGTGTGTTTCGTACCGTTCGGCGGGCGGTGATCGGGATTTCCGGCCGTTCGAGCGGTGGCCGATAGGGCACCTCGCCCGCGGATCACCGCTGTCACTGACTGGATGACTGCGGCGCCCGGGAAAAATCATCGGCGGGCGCCGGGGCACTCGCCTCGCCCGGCCCGGTCGCGCTCCAACCCCCTAGTCATCCACCGCCGGTTGCGGCAGCAGGGCCAGGAGCTGTCGGGTGTGGCCGGGCAGCTCCACGTCCGCCAGGCCCGTGATGAGGTCCCTGAGGGGGAGGGGCTGATTGACCAGGACCTTGTCGTGGGACAGCAGCAGGGCGGGCACCAGCGTGTCGAGTTCGGTCTCGCTCAGCATCGGGCCGCCGAGGGCGCAGAGGGCGTCTGCCTGGAGGCGGACACGCTCCCGGAGCCCCGCGTTGCCGCCGGCGAGCCCGATGACGTGCTCGATGGTCCATGTGTCGTGCGCCGCGCGGGTGTCGTACGTCGTGGGTGTTCCCGCGGAGGCGGCGGAGACGGTCGCGATGGTGGTGGCGTTCACGAGGGCGACGTGGGCCAGGATCTGGTCGGCGTTCCACTCGCCCGCGGGCGGGACGAGGCTCGTGTCCCCTGAGTCGGCCACTGCGGAGGCGGCGTCCAGCAGCGTGCGGTAGGCGTCCCTGAGGGAATCGGTGTCCACCATGGCTTCTTCCTCGAGTCCTGCGCGGAGTGACTGTGGGGGGAGCGGCTGTTGTCGTTCCTGTCGCTTCAGGCGTGCGAACTCGACATGCTCCACGGCGCCTGCGGGAGCACGTCGCCGGTCTCGAGCAGGGACTTGAGGTTCGCGAGCACGGCAGGCCACCCCTGTGAAATGCCGTTCAGCATCTCCGAGTCGGGAAGGTTCTCGTGGGTCACGGTGAGACGGACGATGTCTTCGTGCGGCTCGACGAGGAAGGTGACGACGGACGGGGCGCGCGGCGGCTGGGCGTCCGGTGTGTCCTCGAACGTGATGACCAGACGCGTCGGCGGCTCGGCCTCGAGGACCTGACCCACGACGTCGACGGCCCCTGATCCGTCCACGCGTCGGTGTTCCCAGGCCGAGCCCGGCTGCCAGTCGGAGACGTTGGCGTGTCCCCAGTAGCGTGCCGTCAGGTCCGCGTCCGTCAGGGCCCGCCACACCTGCTCCGCGCCGGCCCGGATGTAGGTGACGTAGACGTAGGACGGTACGGATGCTGATCCGCTGGTCATGGCGTACTCCTCTGCCTGGTTCCTGATGGCGCTGATCGCTTGCAGACGGGGTTTGTCGAACTCGGAGATCCAGCGTTCCTCGATCTCGTGGATCGGGGCCGGATTGAGGTAGTGAAGCCGTTCGCGTCCGCGTCGGACGACGGTCACGAGCGCGGCCCGCTCCAGGATGTCGAGATGCTGGGTGGCCGACTGGCGCGCCATGTCCAGGCGGTCGCACAGTTCGCGCAACGTCTGGCCGTTGTGCTCACGCAGACGGTCGAGCAGCCGCCGCCGTGTGGGATCGGCCAGCGCTTTGAAGACCTGGTCCATCGCTGTCGCTTCGTGGCTCACACTCCGATTATGCAGGTATTCACCTGCATAATGCCAGCGGTCATGAGGAATGGGTTCCGGCGTGCCCGTGGCACCCCGGTTGCCTCCCGCGTCAGAGGTCGGCGGGGGACGGTGCTTCCGCGGGGATGGCGGTGAGGTCGGGGGCGGTGCCGGGGCGCGCCGGAACCCCGCGCCGCCCGGCCAGTCGGCATCCGAGGCAGTCCGCATGTCCGTTGCGTGCGGCGTGGTCCCGTCCCCTGAGATCCGAACGTCGCGGACCGGGAGGCTTGCCCCAGCCCGCGAGGTGCAGGCCCCACGTGACCGCCGCCGCGGAGGCCAGGACGCAGATCCCCAGCCAGATCCCCGGGCGCCAGCCGCAGATGCCGAGGCCGGTGATGATCGCCCCGCCGGTGGCGACGGCGAAGCCGGCCCACCCGGCGACGGTGTGCCCCTCGTCGTACCGGTGCGCGTCCAGCTGTCCGCCCGTATGACTCTCCGCCTGTCCGCCCGGGCGCCTCTTCATCTGTTCGGCCGGCTGCGTGTCCAGATGTCCGTTCATGGGGTGAGGGACCTCCTCGGGTTCGCACTATTTGTTGAGTGAGCACTCAAGAATGGACCGTAGCATGAGTTTTTGAGCGAGCGCTCTAGAATGGCGGCATGAGCAGAGCACGAGGGCGTCCGCGCACGTTCGACCGGGACGCGGCGCTGGAGGCGGCCATGCACCTGTTCTGGGAGCGCGGCTTCGAGGCGACCTCGCTGGGCGAGCTGACGGAGGCGATGGGCATCCGCCCGGGCAGCCTCTATGCGGCGTTCGGCGACAAGAAGGCGCTCTTCAGGGAGGCTGTCGAGGTGTACGGCCGGTCGCCGTTGGGGTCTTTCCCGGCGCGCGCCCTGGCCGAGGAGCCGACGGCTCGCGGCGCCGTGTCCCGGATCCTGCGCGAGGCGGCGGTGGTCTACGCGGATCCGTCGCACCCGGCGGGCTGCCTGGCCATCAGCGCGGCCACCAACGTCACCGTGCAGGACGAGGAGATCGCCGAGTTCCTGCGCGACGTGCGCAACGCGGGCCTGGCGGCCATCGAGGGGCGCCTGCGCCGGGCCCAGGAAGAAGGGGAGCTGCCCGCCGGGGTCGATGTGTCGGCCCTGGCCTCCTACTTCGCCGCGGTCGTGCAGGGACTTTCACAGCGCGCACGGGACGGGGCCGACGCGGCGGAGCTGTCCCAGGTGGCCGAGCTGGCGCTGGCCGCGTGGCCGGGCGGCGTCTGACGGCTGCATCCGGGCCCTTTCGTCGTCGCCGACCGGCACGCGAGAGCGGCGGACGCGGTATCGGCGACGCGCTGGGCAGCGCGCCCGACGGGGGACGCGGACCGCATCCGGCTCGTCCTCGCCCCCACGCCCGCACCCGTCACCGTGCGGCCTGCCCGCACGACTGAACCTGACTTCAAACAAACGGCCCTAGCCCGCCGGTGGCAATGTGCCGCGCGTCCGCCCGTGCCTGCCGTCACCGCACCCGCATCCGGCAGCACAATCGCCCCTGTCAGGACGCATGGCGTAGGTGAGCGGCACACGGCACCGAGGGGAACGACCGATGGACACAGCAGAGTCTCCGACACGCAGAGTTCTGCTCGCCGGCGCACTCGCGAGTGCCACGGTGGCGCTCGCGGGGTGCACTGCGACCAGCGCCGTCACCGCACCGTCCTCCACCGAGGCGTCCGGCACTTCGCCGACGCCCACGCGGACGCCGCCGCCGACCACGCCCAAGGCGGCATTCACGAGGCTGATGGAGGGCAACAAGCGGTGGGTGAGCGGGAATCTTCAGCACCCCGACCGGGATCCGGACCGTCGTGAGCTGGTCGCTCAGCAGCAGGAGCCCTTCGGGTCGATCCTCGCGTGCATCGACTCCCGCGTACCGCCTGAGCTCCTCTTCGACACCGGCCTCGGCGACCTCTACGTGATGCGCACGGGCGGAGAGGCGATCGGGCCGGTCGTCACCGGTTCTGTCGAATACGGGCCCATGACGAGCGGCACCCCCCTCATCGTGGTCCTCGGCCATCAGCGGTGCGGTGCGGTCAAGGCGGCGTACGAGTCCCTGCGAGACGGCAAACCGCTGCCGGGCAATCTGCAGGCGATCGTCAAGGCGCTGGAACCGGCATATCGGCAAGCGGTCCGCGAGGGCGGCGGCGACCCCGTCGAGACCATGGCCCGTGCTCAGGTCACCTTGACCGCGACCGATCTGCGCACCAACAACGACCTTTCCCCTCTCGTGAAGAAGGGCGACCTCGCCGTGGTCGGCGCCTATTACTCACTCGACACCGGCAAGGTGGACGTCCTGAGTGGCGCCCCGTCCTGAAGCGGCCCGCCGCGGATCATCTCCACCGGTGAGGAAGTCGATGAGGCTGTGCGGTGCCCGGTCGTCGAGGCAGAGCGCCAAGAGCCGGTGCACATCCGCGGCTTCCGACTCGCTGCGCGGGAACATCGCCTCTTCGTAGGCGGTGAGCGCCGCTTCGAGGTCGTCGGGGTGTGCGGCGATCGCCTGCCCGAGCTCGGCGCCGTCGAGCATCGCCAGATTCGCGCCCTCGCCGGACGGCGGCATGAGGTGCGCGGCGTCACCGAGGAGCGTCACCCCGGGGACGCGGACCCACCGGTGCCGGTTCGGGAGCGTGTGAAGGGGGCTAGGCGTCCGTCCCGCACGGAGATGGCGACGACCTGACTGTCACTCCCTGGCGTCGAGGTCGGTCGCCACGAGCGCGGCCAGTTCGTCTATGGCGGCGTCCGCGCCGTCGCCCTCGGCTGCGAGCACCACGGAATCACCGTGCTTCACCGCGAGTGCGAGCACGGACAGCAGGCTTCGTGCGTCGACCGGGCTCTGCCCCTCGCGGGCCACAGTCACCTTGACTGGCTGCTTCGAGGCGGCCTGGACGAAGACGGAAGCCGGGCGGGCGTGCAGCCCGGTGCGCGAACCGATGACGACAGTGCGCTGCGGCATGAGGTGACCCTCTTTCTGGAGGTGAAGGATGAGAGGCTCGATGGATGTGGATTTACATTTGTTTAATGTCTGATCTTCTGCGTTTCACTGGATGCTACGGGGGTGACGCGGCGAAGTAAACAGATACGGGCACGAAGCGCGAGCGCCGGCCTTCCCGCCCCCCTCGGCGTGACCCAGGCGGTCTACGCGGCCGGGAGGTGCCGCACTGATCGGGGAAGGGTCTGAGGATGCGTCTGGTACCCGAGCGGCTGGTCAAGCTACTGAGCCGTGTCCCCCGTGGCAGTCGGCTCGTGAAACGGCTGAGGCACCCGGAAGCCGTGCAGACGCTACGCGCCACCGCCGCCGCGACGATCGCCTACGTCATCGCCCTGCACCTCAGCCGCGAACCCGTACCGCTGACCGCGCCCCTGACCGCTCTCCTCGTCGTGCAGGTGACCCTGTACGCGACCGTGAAGATGAGTCTGAGCCGCATCAACTCCGTGGTCGTCGGAGTGTTCATCGCCATCGGGTTCAGCGCCTTGGTGGGACTGAGCTGGTGGAGCCTGGGGCTGATCATCCTCGTGTCCCTCACCATCGGGCCCCTCGTGCGCGCGAACGAGTTCGTGCCCGAGGTGGCGATCAGCGCCATGCTCGTACTCGGCGTCACCCAAGTGGCATCGAGCGCCTGGGACCGCGTACTGGAAACCCTGATCGGAGCCCTGACCGGGCTCGCCTTCAACCTGTTCTTCGCCCCGCCCCTCTGGGTGGACACGGCGGGCGACGCCCTGGAGGACCTGGCCCGGCGCATGCGCCGCCTCCTCCTCGAACTCAGCGACCAGCTCGACGACGAGACCCCCTGGCCGCTCGCCGCGGAACGACTCCACGAGGCGCGCCGCCTCGATCAGGACATCGCCGACGTGGACGCCTCCCTGCGGCAGGCCGAGGACAGCCTCCGGCTCAACCCGCGTGTGCGGGAGGGGCGACTGCACCGTGTGGTCCTGCGGACCGGCCTCGACACACTCGAAATCTGCACCGTCGTGCTGCGCGTCATCGCGCGGACCCTGACGGACCTGGCCAAACAGCGCGAAGAGGAGTGGCTGCTCGACCCCGAGGCGTCGATGGCGATGCGCGATCTGCTCGGGCACGTCGCGGACGCGATCGTCAGCTTCGCCGTACTCGTCTCCACCGGAACCAGTTCGGAATCGGAGACGGCAGAGGACCGCCTGGTCAGCCATCTGGCCGCCGCCAACGCCCAGCGCGAACACGTCGCGCGACTGCTTCTGGACACCGTCCAGGAGGACCCGCGCCAGTGGCAGCTGCAGGGAGCCCTGCTCACCGAGATCGACCGCATCCTCGCCGAACTCGACGCGGAGCACCGCACACAGCGCCTCATGGAGGAACTCGACCGCAACGCCCAGCAACTGCACGAACGCTTCCCGGCACTCGCCGACGTGCTCAGATGGGCACGCAAGCACAGGCTGGGCGTACGCCGGAAAGGCACGTGACAGAGAAGGGGCGGGCTGGGGCTCTTCGGTGGGATCAGGCCGGGCCGGGGAGCGCGTGCCGGCACCCGCGAGCCTGGCACGACCCAGACGACAGGCCCTAGTTGCCCGTCAGCGCCGTCCTGAGCTCGTCCAGCGATTCCCGCATGAACCGCGACATCTCACGTTCCTCGGTCGCGCCGATCCAGCGCTCGAAGCCCACCTTGAAGACGGCGACCCCCGCCTCGGCGGTGAGGCTCGCGGCCGGCTCCGCCACGCCGCGCCGCCGCAAGGTGTCGGCGAGCGCCGCCGACATCGAGGCGAGCTTGATGAGCTCGCGCTCCTGGAGTTCGGCGGTCGCCATGATCACGGCCTGCCGTCGCCGCGCGAAGTCGCGGCGGTCGGCAAAGAACTCGGCGAGCGCGTCAAGGCCCACGGCCACCGCGTCGATCGGCGCCGCGGACTTCGGCACGTCGGCGACCGCTTTCACGAACGCCTCCTCCAGCTGGCCGGAACCGGCGAACAGGACCTCGCGCTTGTCCGCGTAGTGCCGGAAGAACGTGCGCTCCGTGAGTCCGGCCCGTTTGGCGATCTCCGCCACGGTCGTCTGCTCGAACCCGCGCTCGCTGTAGAGCTCCAACGCCGCGTTCGCCAGACGCCCACGCGCGTCCGGCTCCCATCTACCCATGCGCAGATCCTACGTGATGACAGTGAATGACATCAGGTGTAGCTTTGATGACAGGCACTGACATCACCATGGCGGCATCTGCCATCGACTTTCTGGGGTTTCTCATGCGCATCTTCGTGACCGGCGCGTCCGGCTGGATCGGCTCCGCCGTCGTTCCCGAGCTCATCGACGCGGGACACGAGGCCGTCGGGCTGGCCCGCTCCGACGCCTCCGCGGCCGCGCTCACCGCCGCGGGGGCGGAGGTCGTTCGCGGCACCGTCGACGACCTCGACGTACTCCGTGACGCGGCCGCCTCGTCGGACGGGGTGATCCACCTCGCCTTCAAGCACGACATCGCCTTCTCCGGCGACTTCCAGGGGGCCGCGGAGGCGGATCGCCGCGCAGTCGACACGATCGGCGCCGCGCTCATGGGCACCGGCCGGCCCTTCGTCATCGCCTCCGGCGTGGCCGGACTCGCGCCCGGGCGGGTGTCGACCGAACACGACAGGGCCACGATCGACGACTCGCCGATCACCATCCGGGTGTCCACTGCTCAGGCGGTGCTCGACCTCGCCGCGCAGGGTGTGCGCTCGTCCGTGGTGCGGCTCTCGCCCACCTGCCACGGCGACGGGGACAACGGTTTCATGGCCGCACTGGTCACCACCGCCCGCGCCAAGGGCGTCTCCGGCTACGTCGGGGACGGCGCCAACCGCTGGCCCGCCGTCCACCGCCTCGACGCCGCCCACCTGTTCCGCCTCGCGATCGAGCAGGCCCCCGCGGGATCGGTGCTGCACGGCGTCGCGGAGGAGGGGGTCGCGCTCCGCGACGTCGCCGAAGTGATCGGCCGCCACCTCGACGTGCCGGTGACCTCCGTGGCACCCGAGAACGCCGCCGAGCACTTCACCTGGCTGGCCGCCTTCGTCGGCATCGACGCCCCGGCGTCGAACACGCTGACCCGCGAACTGCTTTCCTGGGAGCCGGCCCACCCCGGCCTCCTCGAAGACCTCGACAAGGGGCACTACTTCCAGGCGTCGACGACCACTGCCTGAGCGAGCCGCGGAATCGGCACCGGCGCTGCGCACATACACGTGGACGGCGGCACAGCGACCTCACCCCGAGCGGCCGACCGCCGTCCGCCTCCCATCGTTCAGTGGGCCAGGAGGCGGATCTCGTCGCGGATTCCTTCGGCGAGTGGTCGCGCCAGGTCGCGATGGTTGTGGTCGGTGACGGCGGTGACGACGGAGGTGCTGCCGTGATGGATGGCGGTGACTGCGAGAGGGTGGCCCGGGCCGAGCGGCGGGACGGCTGCCATCTTGGTGAGTCGCGCCGAACCGAGGGTCAGGTCGCCGGCGTGCGTGGACACGCTGCTGCAGAGAAGGGAGAAGTAGCGGGGTGAATCGACGTAACGGCCCGCCGCGTTGCCCAGAGGGGTGATCTTGCGTGGTCGTGAGGAGACCACGGCGGCCTGGGCGCGGGCCCTGGCCCCGATCGCGGCGCGCCGGATGAAGGCGTCGACGGCACCGAGTCTCGCCCGCGCGTCCCGCTGCTGGGGGAGCGGTACCCGGACCGTGGCGTAGTGGTTGCCGAGGAGCTGTGACTCCCCGTCGGCGCGTACGTCGACGGGGACCAGGGCGCAGATGCCGGGCAAGGCCGGTAGGGGGCGGCCGGCGACGCCCAGATTCCGCAGCGCTCCGGCGGTGGCGGACAGGAAGACCGCGTTGGCGGAGGCACGATCGGCTGACGCGTCGGAGCGCAACGACGCGCGGGCGGCGTCGAGTTCCTTACGCGGCACCGGGCAGAAGCACAGAACCCGGTGAGGGTCGACGGGACCGTGAAAGGGCAGCGGGCGGGCCTTGGGGAGCAGGTCGCCCAGAGCCCAGGCGAGTCGGCGGGTTCGGGAGGGCGTGTCCGCCGGCGCGGGGCCGCCGACGCGCGGAGGGCGCAGGGCGTCCTTCTCGTCGAACAGGGCGCGGAGCAACGTGGCGATCGACCTGCCGTCGAGCAGGGCATGGTGGGCGCGGAACAGGAGAACGAAGCCACCCGTGGTGGGGATGAGGTGCAACTGCCAGGGCGGGCGGCAGGGGTCGAGTGGCGCAGTGAAGAGGGCCGCGATGTCCACTTCGAGCTCCGTCGAGGCGGCGTCCGGGCTTTCGACGATGTGGTGAGCGGCCTCGAAGTGCGGGCCGGTCGACCACCGCGGCCAGCCGCCGTCCGCGGGACCGGCCGCGCCCGGCATCTGTCGTAGCCGCTCGAAGGGTGCCAGGCGGAACGC
This sequence comes from Streptomyces sp. NPDC055955, assembly GCF_042270245.1. Classification (NCBI taxonomy): domain Bacteria; kingdom Bacillati; phylum Actinomycetota; class Actinomycetes; order Kitasatosporales; family Streptomycetaceae; genus Streptomyces; species Streptomyces sp. NPDC055955. Next base: position 115,215 of record NZ_JBHJYS010000022.1, on the reverse strand, counting down.
GGCCGAGGAGCGCAGGGCTGACAGCGTGGGCGGGGGCCCTTCGAACCAGGCGAGCAGCGCGGCCGTCATGGTGGAGCCGCCGTGGCTCTGCTGGCGGTGCATCCAGGCGTCCAGCGGTGGCATGGCGGTGGCGGGGCGCGCGGTGTCGTGTTCCGGTGCGGTCGACGAGGTGGCGAGGTGTGATGGCGGGGCTGGTGGGGTCATAGGGGGTCCTCGAGCCGATGATGGTGGGTGCCCGGCTCCGTCCGGTGTGTCCGGGCGGGCGCTGGGCCGGCGTACGCGCGGGCTGACGCGGATCAGCCGAGCGTGGCCACCGCGCGGGCGACGGCCCCCGCTCCGTCCTCCCGCGCAAGGCGTACGGCCGCTGCCGCGGCGTTGCGCGACAGCGCGCGGTCCTGGGTCGTGCGGGTGAGCGCGTCGGCCAGTCGTGCGGCGGTCAGTTCGGCGCAGGGCAGCGCTTCCGCGCTCACCCCCAGCTGCACAAGGCGGGCGGCCCACCAGGGCTGATCGGTCATGACCGGTACAGGTAGGGCCGGTACACCCGCCCGCAGACCGGCCGCCGTGGTGCCGGCGCCCGCGTGGTGGACCACTGCCGCCGTCCGGGGCATGAGCCAGCGGTGCGGGATCTCGTCCACGGTGATGACGTCGTCGTCGACCACCGAGAGGCCGGCCCACCCCGACTGGACGACCCCGCGCAGGCCCGCGCGGCGCAGCGCCCGCGCCGCGATCTGGCCGAGCTCCTCGGGGTCGCCGGGCATCATGCTTCCGAAACCGATGAGTACCGGGGGTGGTCCGGCGGCCAGGAAGTCCTCCACCAGGGTGGGTGGTTGCCAGTTCGGGCACTCGTGCGGCCACCAGTACCCGGCCACGTGCAGTCCGGGCCGCCAGTCCGCCGGACGGGGAACCACCCAAGGGCTGTAGCCGTGCCAGATCGGCCACTGCTCGCGCTCACGGACTCCGCGCAGGCGATGGGCGCTGCGGTGGTCGACACCCAGGCGGGCGTGGACGGCGCGATGGGCCGAGCGATACAGGGTGTCGAAGAGAGCGTTGGCGGCGTGGCCCCGAAGGAGGTTGGCGCGGCCCGATCTCCGCCAGGCCGTCGTGCACGGGGCGAACTCGGCGGTCGGCACATCGGGTTGGAGGAAGACACCCATGGTGGGAATGCGGTGGTGGCGTGCGATGGCCGCGCCGATCGGGGCCGCCATGGTCGACAGCAGGACGAGGTCGGCCTTCGGGTCCACCGCTGTGAGGATGGCGTCCACCAACGAGAGCATGGCCTGTTCGGTCGTCCGGACGAGTGACCGTAGCGACGCGAGTGCCGGGCGCCGGGGCGAACGACGGGCGTTCGATGGATGCCCTGCGCTCCTGAGGCTGCTGTGGGCGTCGATCAGCGATTCAAAGGGATCGGCTTCCAGCGGCTCCATACGAAGTCCGCAACAGGCGACCATCGGGGCGAACTTGGCGTGGGTGACGATCTCGACGGTGTGTCCCTCGGCCAACAGGCGGTGTGCGAGGCCGGTGTAGGGGGCGACCGAGCCGGTCGAACCCACCGTGACGACTTGGATGCGCATCGAGTGCGGGTCCCCTTTCGACCGGAATCGCACAACCCGGGTTTCCCGGCGAGCCGTTGGGCTGCCGCGACTCACGCTTTTGCCTACGCCACCAACGAGCACGTCGACCGGGAGTCACGTGATCGCGTACTACCGGGGGAGCCTTCGGGCGTGCTCAGCGGGCTGGGCAGGGCTGGGAGGTCCGCTCCACCCCGCGGCAGTACGGGAGCTGTGCCAGCGGCTCGTCCGCCAGGAAGTGGGTGATCAGGTCGGCGAGTTCGACCGGCCGCTCCAGCGGAAGCATGTGGTCCGCGTCGGCCACCTGTGTGAACCAGCTGTCGGAGCACGTGGCGGCGAGGTCTCGGCACAGTTCAGGAGTGGTGAAGGTGTCGTACTCCCCGGTGGCGACCAGTACCGGCATGGCCGGCGGCCGGCTGGTGTCGAGCATCTCGTGCCTGAGCAGACGCATCGTGTTGGCGAGGTGTTTGGCGACGTCCTCCTCGCTCAGGTTGAGCATCCGGCGCATCAGGAAGCGGCGAACCCGTGAGCCTGCGGTGACGGAGTCGATCCGGTCGGCGTTGACCATGAACGCGACGGTCTCCTCGGCGAACTCCTCCATACGCCGGTCCGCGAGCAGGTCCAGAGTCCGGCGCATGGCGACCCGGGCGTGCCGGGGAATGGACGTCATCGTCCCCACCAGCACCATCCTCTCGACCAGTTCGGGGCGCCGCTGCGCGAGGCGGTAGACGATGGCTGTGCCGTACGAACCGCCCACGAGATTGACGGAGGTCAGCCCCGACTCGTCGAGCATGTGTCCCAGAGCGTCCGCGAGGAAGTCCGCGCCATGGCGGTCGGGGAGGACGTTCCCGGCACCCCAGCCCGGGAGGTCTACGGTGAACACGTCGCCGTGCGCCAGCAGTTCACGTTCCAGACGCCCCCAACTCTCCTTGGTCTGGAACGCACCGCCGACCAGCACCGAGGGCGCGATACGCGGCGCGGGTGCACGCACCAGGCGCGACTCGCAGCGGTAGCCCTCCCACTCGTGGCGGGACACGAGAGGGGATCGGGTGCGGGTGTGGGGGACGGCGAGCGCCGGGTGCGTCAGCGACACGAGGTCTCAACCCCCGTTCCGTGCACCAGGTCCAGCGGTGGGCCGCCTCGGGCCGGTCGCCGCGTGGTCGATCCAGCTGAGGTCCGGACAAAGCCGTACATTGACATGCCGTCAAGATATCGTCTCGAACAGAACATTCTGTTCCATTCGCTGGATAGTGGTCGAGCCGTGGCACACCAACTCTCCGAGCTCGCTGACTTGTTCCCCCCGAGCCGGTGCCGCGGCGTGAGCGTCCGGGAACGGGGCTCAGGTACGGCGGTCGGCGAACTGGCGTTGGAGCCAGCGGGTGCGGGCGTTGCGCGCGTCCCGGCTCAAGACCGCCTCGGGCGCCACGCTGTCGAAGCCGTGGTAGGCGCCGGGCCATACGTGCAGTTCAGCCTGTCCGCCCGCCCGCCAGATGGCGCCCGCGTAGGCGACTCCCTCGTCCCGGAACATCTCCGCCGACCCGACGTCGACATACGCCGGGGGGAGCCGTGAGAGATCCGTGGCGCGTGCGGGGGCCGCGTACGGGGGCAGGTCCTCGGCACCGTAACGGTCGCCCAGCAGCGCCTGCCACGCGGTGGCGTTCGAGGTGAGGTCCCACAGCCCGAGGCCCGACATCTGTCGACTGGAGAAGGTGCTGCCGCGGTCGTCGAGCATGGGGCACAGCAGCAGTTGCCCCAACGGCTCGGGACCACCGCGGTCGCGGGCCAGCAGGGCGAGGGCAGCGGAGAGCCCGCCGCCGGCGCTCTTCCCGCCGATGATGACGCGGTCCGGGTCGATGTCCAGTTCGGCCGCGTGCCCGGTGGCCCAGAGGAGCCCCGCGTAGCAGTCCTCCAGCGGGTCCGGGTACCGCGCCCCCGGCGCCAACCGGTACTCGACCGAGATCACGGCCATGCCCAGCGGAAGGGCCCACTCGCGCAGAATCCGCGGGAGCACGGACCACGCGTTGCCCATGACCATCGCGCCGCCGTGCATGTAGTAGAGCAGCGGCAGCGGTCCGACGAGCCCGGAGGGCCGGGCGCTCACGAGCGTGACCTCCGGCCCGCCGGGCGGTCCCGGTACGCGCAACTCCGTCACTTCGAAACGGCCGTTCGCGCGCAGGTCCTCGGTGGTCGGCCTGGGCCGGGCCGCGGCATCCAGCTGCTGCCTGGCCGCCAGGTTGTCCGGGGTGATCGGCTCCCTCGGACCCTTGCCCATGTCCGCCAGTACGGCGCCCAGTTCGGGGTCGAACGGAGGCGCCGCCTTCGGCGCCGGGACGCCGTCACCGATCGGACTGCGGAACGATCGTCTGAGACCCATGCGCCGCAGCCAACCACACTGAACGAGTGCGCCGACGCCGATGGCTGGTGCCTGACGCCGTCATGGGCCGGGTCGGTCAGTCCGGAGGAGTTAACGCCGGTATTCATCCCTACGAGTGAATTCATGAATGGACGTCTGAACGGTCGTCCCCGCGGTGCGCTGTGCTGGGTCAAAGGGCAACGGATGCCGAGGGGGAGCGTATGCGTGTCGCCGTGCTGTGTGTCTGGCTGGTCACCGCGAGCCTGGGCGGATATCTGGCCACGGTGTGGATCCGCCACGGCGGGCTGCAACAGCGCACGCCGGGCGTGACGCGGCTGCCGCTGTGGCTCGTTCTCGGCCACATCGCGCTCGCTGTCGCCGGACTTGCCTCCTGGACCGCGTACCTCATCGGCAACGCGCGCGGCTCCGCCTGGGCCGCTTGCGCCGTCGTTCTGATCGTGGCCGCCTTCGGCTTCATGATGCTCTTCCGCTGGCTGCCCAGTCGGGGGAGACATTCGCAGGGGCATGCCACCGCCGAACGGAACTTCCCGCTCACCGCGGTCGTCGCCCACGGCATGAGCGCCGCCGTCACGGTGCTGCTGGTCGGGCTCGTCGTCCTGGGGCGCGCGTGACACGACCGGTGGTGGCGCCCCGCTCCCTCAGGCGCGGTCCCGCACCGCGTCCAGGCGGTCACGCACCCAGGCGTCCACGTCGTTGACGTGCCGGTTGGCCGCCGTGAAGGCGGCCAGGCTGTCGTGGGCGCGCAGGGCGCGGTAGATGTCCATGTGCTGCTCGTGGGTCCAGGCGAGCACGTCGGACTTGATCAGCGCTCGCCAGATGCGGGCCCTGGCCGTCTGCTGGGTGACGGAGGAGAGCAGCGACTCAAGGGTGCGGTTGCCCGTCGCGGCGACGATGTCGGCGTGGAACGCGAGGTCTTCGCGAACCAGCTCCTCCGGGTCGTGCAGCGTTCGCATACGCTCGATGCGCTCGTGGAGGGCGTCGAGGGTGGCCGCGTCGATCCGGGTCGCCGCGAGCGCCGTGGCGCCCGGCTCGATGACCTTGCGGCACTCCAGCATCTCGTCGAGGCCGGTGTCGTTGGCGAGGTCCAGGAAGCTGCCGATGGCGCGCACCAGCCGGTCCGGCCGCAGATCGGTGACGAACGTGCCGTCACCCCGGCGCACGTCGAGAACGCCGGCCATGGCGAGGGCGCGTACGGCCTCGCGGAGAGAGGGGCGGGACAGCTCCAGCTCGTGCGCGAGCGCGGTCTCCGGGGGAAGCCGCTGCCCCGGCGCGAACTCGCCCGATTCGATGCGCTTCTTGAGGCGGCTGATCGCCACGTCGACGACGCTGAGTCCGCTCTCGCCGGAGCCGTCCGCATCTCTCTTGGTTGACATGGGGTCAGGATCCCATCCGGTCGGACCCGCCCCAGACCGGACCGGTGGGATAGCGGTAGCTGTCCAGAGTCTCGCGGTGGATCTGTGCGCTGTAGCCCGGAGCCTCGGGCACCAGGTAGCGCGAGCCGCGGATGCGGACCGGATCGTGGAAGTGCTCGTGCAGGTGATCCACGTACTCCACGACGCGGTCTTCCATCGAGCCGCTGACGGCCACGTAGTCGAAGATCGACAGGTGCTGCACCAGCTCGCACAGGCCGACTCCGCCCGCGTGCGGGCAGACCGGTACGTCGTGCGCGGCGGCGAGCAGCAGGGCGGCGACCGCCTCGTTCACGCCGCCGAGCCGGCAGGCGTCGATCTGGCAGATGCCGATCGCATCGCTCTGCAGGAACTGCTTGAACATCACGGCGTTGTGGGCGTGCTCGCCGGTGGCCACGTGGATCGGCGCGATGCGCCGCGCGATGGCCGCGTGGCCCAGGATGTCGTCCGGGCTGGTCGGCTCCTCGAACCACCAGATGTCGAACTCGGCGAGCGCGTCCGCCCAGGCGATCGCTTCCTCGACGCCGAGGGTCTGGTTGGCATCGATCATCAGCCTGCGGTCGGGGCCGATGATCTCGCGGGCGATGCGGCAGCGGCGGATGTCGTCCTCGAGGTCGGCGCCGACCTTGAGCTTGACCGCGTCCCAGCCCTGCGCGACGGCCTCCTTGCACAGCCGGGCCAACTTGGCGTCGTCGTAACCGAGCCAGCCCGCGCTGGTGGTGTACGCGGGGTAGCCGTGCCGGCGCACGTACGCCTCCCGTTCGGCGCGGCCCGGCACCCGGGACTCGAGCAGGGCGAGCGCGGCCTGCGGGGTCAGCGCGTCCTTGAGGTAGCGCCAGTCCACCAGGTCCACCAACTGCTGCGGTGAGAAGTCGGCGAGCAGCTTCCACACCGGCTTGCCCGCCAGCTTGGCGGCCAGATCCCAGGCGGCGTTGACGACCGCGGCCGTGCCGAGATGGATCGCGCCCTTGTCGGGGCCCAGCCAGCGCAGCTGACTGTCGCCGAGCAGATGGCGGGAGAAGCCGCCCAGGTCGCTGACGACTTCGGCGACGGACAGGCCTATGGCCCGCTCGCCGATCGCTCGTGCGGCCTGGACCGCAAGGTCGTTGCCGCGGCCGATGGTGAAGGTGAAGCCGTGCCCTTCGGACACGTCCGTGAGCTTGTCACCGCCGCCGACGCGCAGCACCACGTACGCCGCCGAGTAGTCCGGCGAGTCGTTCATCGCGTCGGAGCCGTCGAGGTCCTTGGAGGTGGGGAAGCGGACGTCGATCGTTTCCACATCGACGATACGAGCAGTCATCGGCGGTCACTCCTGTGTGCGACGGGTTGACGAGGTGACGAGACGCGGTGGACCCGTGTTTCCGGGCTTCCGGCGGATTGATGGCCAAGATGTCAGATGTCTGCCGCGCTCGCCAGATGTTTCGCTCAGATCATCTGGTTGCTACCCAGGTATTGCCCGTCAGTTCTGTCATGGCTACGGTCCAGTGGTCAGATGTCTCCGGCGCCCCCAGGCCAGACATCTGACAGGCAGCCGCAGCCCTCCACGCGTATCGGCGTGGACCGCAGGAGGTCCGATGAACACGGTGCCCACCCTGGAGAGCGTGCGCCGGAAAGTGTCCCGGCGCTTGCTCCCCCCACTCTTCTTGATGTTCGTACTGAGCTTCCTGGACCGCACGAACGTCGCGCTGGTGAAACCCCACCTCGAGGCGGACGTGGGAATCGACGCCGCCGCCTACGGCCTCGGCGCCGGCGTCTTCTTCGTCGGCTACGCCGTGCTGGGCGTCCCGTCCAACCTCGCTCTGCACCGGATCGGCGCCCGCCGCTGGCTGGCCGGCCTCATGTTCGTATGGGGCCTGCTGTCCTGCGCGATGGCGCTCGTCAACAGCCCCACCAGCTTCTACGCGCTGCGCTTTCTGCTCGGCGCCGCCGAGGCCGGCTTCTTCCCCGGCGTGATCCTCTACATCACGTACTGGTTCCCGGCCGCCGACCGCGGCAAGGCAACCGGCATGTTCCAGTCCGCCGTCGCCGTCTCCAGCATCATCGGCAACCCCCTCGGCGGCTACCTCATCGGACTCCACGGGCTGGCCGGGCTCGACGGATGGAAGTGGATGTTCCTCCTGGAGGGAGCGCCCACCGTCCTGCTGGCGCTCGCCGTCCCCTGGCTCCTCACCGACCGTCCGGAGCAGGCGAGTTGGCTGACGGGCGAGGAGAAGGTGCTCCTCACCGAGCGCATTGCCGCGGACCGTCCGGACCCGAGCATGCGCTCACCGCGGCGCGCCCGCGCCGTCATCAGCGACAGTCGCGTGCTCCGCCTGATGTTCGTCTACTTCGCGATCCAGATCAGCGTGTACGGCGTCACGTTCTGGCTGCCCTCACTGGTCGGGCGCATCGACGGGCTCGGCGACGTCGGCATCGGCTTCGTCTCCGCGCTGCCCTGGGTGTTCGCCCTGCTCGGCGTGGTGATCCTGCCCTGGTACTCGGACCGCACCGGCGACCGGCGCGGGCCTCTGCGGATCGCCCTCGTCCTGACCGTCGCCGGACTGCTCGGCGGCGTACTCCTGCCGCCGGTGCCCGCGGTCGCCGCCCTGTGCGTCGCCGCTTTCGGCTTCCTGGGCGCGCAGCCCGTGTTCTGGACGGTCCCGCCGACGATCCTCGCCGGCGTCCAGATCGCCGCCACCATCCCGCTGATCTCCGGCTTCGGAAACCTCGGCGGTTTCGTCGGCTCGTACGTGATGGGTGCCGTCGAGTCGGGTACCGGTTCGGGGGCCGGCGGCCTCTATGTCATCGCGGCGATCGCCGCCGCCGGGGCCGTCGTGGTCACCGGCTTCCACTGGGTGGCTCAGGCCGCCCGAACTCCCGCAGAGAGGAACGAAGATGACGCGGATCGTGCGCTTCGCTGACGACACCGGGGCCGTACACGCCGGAGTCGCCGACGAGAACGGAACCGTCCGCACCTTCGAGGGCGCGCCACGCATCGCCGACCTGCTGCAACTGACGGCAGCCGACCTGCGCACACTGGTGGAGACCACCGCGGCCTCCACCGACCCCGGCCTGCCCGTACGTGACGTGCTGCTGCTCCCGCCGCTCGACGGCCTGATGGAACTGTGGGCCGCCGGTGTCACGTACGAGCGCTCCCGGGACGCCCGGGTCGCGGAGAGCACCGAGCAGTCGGTGTACGAGCGGATCTACGACGCCGCGCGCCCTGAGCTGTTCTTCAAGTCCCAGCCCTGGCGCGTCGTGACCGACGACGAGCCGATCGCCGTACGGGACGACTCGGACCTCGATGTCCCCGAGCCCGAACTCGGCCTGGTGCTCAACCGCCACGGAGAGACGGTCGGTTACGTGATCGTGGACGACGTCAGCTCCCGATCGATCGAGGGCGAGAACCCCCTCTATCTGCCGCAGGCCAAGATCTATGCCGGGAGCGCCGCGGTGTCCTCGGGCATCGCGCCCGTATGGGAGGTCGAGGACGCGACCGCGCTGAAGATCGCCCTCGAGGTGCGGCGAGACGGCGCCGTCGCCTTTGAGGCGACGACCACCACGGCCTCCTTCCACCGCCCTCCGCAGGGACTGGTGGACCATCTCTGGCACTCCCAGCCGTTCCCCGACGGCGCGGTGCTGTCCACCGGCACCGGCATCGTGCCGGGACTCGACTTCACTCTGCGGGACGGGGACGTCGTCGAGATCACCATCGACGGCGTCGGGACACTCTCGAATCCCGTACGTGGAGACCAGGCGGAGCTGGGCTGGCTGGTCGAAGCGATCGACCACCCTCTGACGCGGGGCGCGCATCGAACACAACAGGGTGGGGGCCGGTGACCGACGGGTGTGCGGCGGCAGCCTCCCGGGCCGGTAAGTGTCAAGCGGCCGACATGCCAAGGTAGTTGCCCCACTGTGGGGGCGCTCGGGGAGGGAGGCTGTTCGACGGGGCACTTGTCGGCGCGACAGGGCGTGGCTCTAGTCTCGTCGCTCGTGACACAAACTCCCTCCCACCACCGTGCGACAGCGGACGCCTACGACGCCGTGTCCGCCCTCTACGCCGAAGTCACCCGCGATGCGCTGGACGCACAGCCGCTGGACCGCGCCGTGATCGCCGCGTTCGCCGAACTCGCGCGGACGAACGCGGGCGGGCCCGTGGCCGAACTGGGCTGCGGTCCGGGACGTGTGACCGCGCACCTGCGGGACCTCGGCCTCGATGTCTTCGGCATCGACCTGTCGCCGGCGATGATCGATCTGGCCCGTGAGACCTACCCGGACCTGCGGTTCGACGTGGGCTCCATGGACGCGCTGAGCCTGGCCGACGGCTCGCTGAGCGGCATCATGTCCTGGTACTCGGTCATCCACACCCCACCGCGGGACGTGCCCTCGTACTTCGACGAGTTCCGCCGTGTACTCATGCCGGGCGGCCACCTGCTTCTCGGCTTCTTCGAGTCCGGGGACGATCCGGTCACGGATTTCGACCACAAAGTGGTGACGGCCTACCGGTGGCCGATCGACAGCTTGGCGAAGATGGCCGCCGAGGCCGGCTTCACCGAGGTGGGGCGGATGCTGCGTGAGCCGGGGGAGGGCGAGCGGTTCCGCCAAGGGCGCCTGGTGATGCGTCGGGTCAGCTGACGCGACACCGCCGGCCCGCACCCTGAGGGAGGGCGGGACCTGGAGGAGGGCGGATTCCCCACCGGGACATCAACCGCACACCGCGTGACCGGGGCTGGGTGTGAACCTCCGAGGAGGCATTCCACGCGGCGTGCGGCTCCGGCAACCTCGCCGAGGCACTCGTGAGGGTTCCGCTCCTGGACGACGTGGGTCAGGCGCCGGCCTCGCCGATGTTGACCATCCAGGTGATGCCGAACTTGTCGGTGCACATGCCGAACACATCACCCCACATCTGCTTCTCCAGCGGGACCGCCACATTGCCGCCGGCGGACAGCTTCTCCCAGTAGCCGCGCAGCTGGTCGGCGTCGTCGCCGCTCAGGCTCACCGAGAAGTTGTTGCCCTGCTTGAGCTCCATGCCCGGCGGGTTGTCGGCGCCCATGAGCACGAAGCCGTTCGGGGCCTCCAGCATGCCGTGCATGACCTTGTCGGCGTACCCGGGGGGCGTCTCGGAACCGAACGCTCCGTACGTGTTCACCGACAGGTCGCCGCCGAAGACACTCTTGTAGAACTCCATGGCTTGCTTGGCGTCACCGGCGAAGCTGATGTACGGATTGAGTCGAGAGACCATGATCGATTCCTTTCGTGACGCTTTGTCAGGGGTGCACACTAGTCGCGTCTCGCCTGCTCAGTGGGGATAGGCGCAGACCGTTTTCCCGGGGCCGGGCCTTGGTCGCGTGCATTCCCCGGCGGAAGCGGAATTCTCGACACTAGAGTGAAACGGTGACTCTCCCGCAGGAAAACCCGGCACGCCCGATCAGCGACGACGACCGCAACTCAGCCGTGCGACGTGTGCAGGAGGCGTACGCCGAGGGGCACATCTCGCACGAGGACATGGACGGCCGTCTGCAGCAGGTGCTCACCGCCAGGACACACCGCGAGCTCGCGCCGGCTCTCGCCTCGCTCCCGGAGGAGGACGCGGGGACCTCGTCCACGATCGGCGCCCTGGGCGGACGGATCAAGCGGCGCGGGGCATGGAAGGTCCCTCGGAACCTCAAGGTCGAGTCGGCCTTCGGAAGCGTGAGCCTTGACCTGTCCCGGGCGGTCTTCGAGCACCCGGCGGTCGACATCGAACTCCAGGTCGGCACCGGCAGGGCCAAGATCACGGTTCCTCGCGACGCGACCGTCGACGCCGAGGGTCTGCACACGGGATGGAAGGACCTGCGCTACAAGGCCCCGCGGCGCTCCGGCACGGGCGGGCCGAGGATTCGGATCTCCGGGACCATGGGGTTCGGCCGATTGAAGATCCGCCACGCGCGGCGCTGAGGGATCGGCCCCTCCTGTCGCCAGTGGTGGCCCGGGGGCGGGTCCCGCCCGCACGACCGATGAGTTCCGTCCCGCCGCCTCGTCTGCATAGGGGGAACCCTCACTTCCGCGCCTGCGGGAGACCCGGGATGAGCTGACAAGGAGCGCGCGCATCATGGCCGAGGACAACGTGAGCGCCACCCTGACTGTGGCCGCGCCCGCCGAGAGGGTGTTCGCCGTGCCGGCGGACCCGACGGCCCATTCCGCGATCGACGGCACCGGCTGGGTTCAGGAGTCCGTCGACCGGGCGTCGCTGACCGAGGTGGGGCAGATCTTCCGGATGGACATGTACCACCCCCACCATCCCGACGGTGACTACCAGACGGTCAACAAGGTCCAGGTGATCGGCCCGCCGCGCACCATTGCCTGGCTGACGGGGTACCGGAAGGGCGACGGAGAGCTGGACTTCGGCGGCTGGATCTGGCGTTACGACCTTGTGCCTCTCGGTCCGTCCGAGACCGAGGTCACGCTTACGACTGGTCGGCGGTGCCGCAGCGCATCCGGGAGTACATCCGGTTCCCGCCGTTCGGCCCGGAGCATCTCAGCGACTCGCTGCGCCACTTGGCCGGGCTTGTCTCCGGTTAGGTGATGTCTCCACCGGGAGGGGAGACAGGGCGGGCGCCGTCCGGCGACCGTCCGTTCATTGATCCTGGCCCTGGACCGCCGCCGGTGGTGTCGTGCTCATGCGCCAGCCGTCGCAGCGGGGTCCGATCAGGTCGGCCGGCCAGCCCGCCCTTTCCACGGCCGCCTCATAGACGGCGTTGCCGAACGCCACGATGGCCTGGCAAGGGTCGGCCGTCTCTCTGAGCGTGGACCAAGGCAGCAGGGCCAGACCTGCTTCGGGATTCCAGGCCGCGCCGTCGACACCCCAGGACCGGCCTTCGAGACCGTCCGGCGCGGGCCAGATGTAGGCGTACACAGCTGCGTTCGGCGACGTGGCGTCGCCGAACGTGAACCCGACCGATACGTACTCATCGCGTCCGGCGTTCTGCATGAACGCCGGACGGTCGGCCACCGGGGCGGCACGCTGCGCCCGGTGACGGGTGGCGGACAGATCGAAACCGCCCCACATCACACCGACCCGGGGGCGATGGCCCTGGAACGGTGCCTGCCACGTTTCGAGCCCGCCGGCCGCGAGGTTGAACGCCGTCCACATCAGCCGAGCGGCATCGCCGTCCCAGGTGCGTTCGACCTGATCGTCCTCGAACTTCCTTGGGGCGCCAGGGATTTCGCAGATCAGTGAGGTGCGCGGCGGGTGCACACCGAGCTCGGCCACCGCGTCGCAGAACGACGCGTAGAAGGCGGCGAGGGATCCGTCGGACACGGGCACGGTCACCGAGCCCCGATCGGACTCGACGACCACGTCACCGTCGAGCAGCCGGTAGTGCACCTCGAAGGTGACTCCCCGGCGCCGATAGGTCGGCGTCCGGAGTCCGCGGGGGGTGACGTCGAGAACGATGTTCCCCCAGCCGGCCTCGAAGGGTTCGTCCAGGGCGTACTTGCCTCCGACCTGCACCAGCCGGTTCACGTAGTCGACCATGGGCGCCAGATCCTCGTAGACCAGCGCCGGCCATGTGTGGAGTCGTTCGCTCATGGAGAGCCTCCCGGCCATTTTCGCACGCGGATCAGTGGGCTGCCCGCTCGGCGGCGAGGGCTGCCCATCCGGCCGAACTGGCCGCGGTAGGAACGACGCCTTCCGCGATCCGGCGCGTTCCACCACTCCCTTTCCCGCACACACCCGCAGCGCCGCGACCAGGGCACGAGGTGAACCCGGCGACCTTCCCGAGCCGCACACAGTTCACGCGGAGCACTGCGTGTGCAGGAAAACGCATCGTCTGAAAGCGGATATGCGAAACGCCGTTCGGTGAATTGACGGATTGGCCGTTGATCACGGCAGGGCAGGTTCACCATGTCACCGGCACACCTCCATCCGCCCCCGCGGTGCGGTGGCAGCGAGCATCTGCGCCCGATGCGGGCTGGCGTACAGCGGGGGTTCCGGCCCCCACCGCCACCGGAGAAGACCCGTGTCGCTCACCTCCGCGCCGCGCACGCGCCGTACGGTGTTCGCCCCGCGACTGACTGCCCTCCTCGACGACCACGTGGGCCGGGACGTCTTCCGGCTCGAGAGCGACACCGTCGCAGTGGCCGGGCACGACGTCGCCGACCGGATCCTCGCCGCGCGCCGGGCGACGGAGACCGAGCGGCCGACGTTCAGGCCGCTGCACGGCCGCTCGATCTCGCGCAACGAAGCCTCCTCGTGGGTGAGGTGCGCAGAGGCACCCCCATGAATCGTCCGGCCCGACGCGCACGATCGTTGGGCACCGCCCTACGGGAGGATGGCGTCGATGTATCCGCCGTCGACCCGCAGCGCGCCGCCCGTGGTCGCGGACGCCAGGTCGGAGCTCAGGTACACCACCATGTTGGCGATCTCCTCGGGTTCGATCAGGCGCTGCAACAGTGACTGCGGGCGGTACTCGCGCATGAAGACTCGCTGCGCCTCGTCCCACGGCAGGTCGCGGTCGACGAGTTGGTACACGAAGTCTTCGACGCCGCCGGTGTGGGTAGGGCCCGCGACGACGCAGTTCACGGTGACGCCGGTCCCCGCGGCATGCTTGGCGAAGCCGCGGCTGACCGCGAGCAGAGCGGTCTTCGACATGCCGTAGTGGATCATCTCGGCGGGGATCACCACTGCGGAGTCGCTCGCGATGTACTGGACACGCCCCCGGCCGCGTTCGGTCATCCCCGGCAGGTACATCCGCGTGAGCCGGACGGCGGCCAGCACGTTCACCTCGAAGTAGCGGCGCCATTCGTCGTCCGTGATGTCCAAGGGGTTCTTCGCGTCGAAGATGCCGAGATTGTTGATGAGGATGTCCACGTCAGGCAGCGTTTCCCAGGCGTGCCGAGCGCCCTGCTCGGAACCGACGTCGGCGGCGACCGGAACGAAGTCGCCGTCCGGCACCGAGGCTTTGAGCTGGTCGACGGCCGCCTCCACCCTGCCCTGGTCGCGTCCGTTGACTCCGACCCGCGCGCCGGCGCGTGCGAGTCCGGTCGCGATCGCGGCTCCGATGCCTTGCGTGGAGCCCGTCACCAGAGCGGTCCGGCCCGAAAGATCCAGGTGCACGTCTCGTTCCCTTACTGGAATGGGTGGGTGATCGGCAGGTCGTCACGAGACTCTTCCCGCCCGCAGCCCCCCGGTGATGTCCGGGCGCTCGGAATTGGGGCCGATCGGGTGGGGAACGGTTCGGCTGTTACGCGCTTGTGGGTGACGGAACGCGGCCGGGCGCGGCCGAAGCCGGGCCCGGAGCCTTGCGCCGTAACGGTCGGGGCGTCAACTTGGTGCCTTCAGTACATAAATGGACGATGCACACGAGAGCAACAGGAATATGGACGACATGTAACCGCCTTCACGTCATCCGCACATTCAGGACGATCTGTTGGCAAGTTGTGCGTTCTCGGCCACCGGGCCGGGACCCGCAGATAGCAGGCCCGCGGCGTACCACGCCGGTACACGGGTCTGCAGTACGAAATGAAGGGGCATTCATGTCCGCTTTCATGTCAGTTGCCGCCCGTCGTACGGCTGCCGCCGCTCTCGCGGCCGGCGCGCTGGTCGGAACGTTCGCCGCGTCGGCATCGGCCGACGCCGCCGGCCGCCCGCACCGCGACAGCGTCGAGATCTCCGGCGCGCAGTACGACTCCCCGGGCTGGGACAACGGCACCAACCGCTCCCTCAACAAGGAGTGGGTCGATGTCACCAACACGTCGCGCCACGCGGTGAACCTCAGCGGGTGGACGCTGTCGGCCAGGGACGGCCGCACCTACACCTTCCGTCACTACCGCCTGGCGGCCCGCTCGACGGTCCGCGTCCACACCGGTGTCGGACGCGACAGCAGCCGTGACGTGTACCAGGACCGTCGCAGGTACGTGTGGGACAACCGTTCCGACACCGCCACCCTGCGCGATGACCGCAACCGTCGGGTCGACACCCTCTCCTGGGGCGGCCACCGCGACGACCGCGGACACGGCGGCGACCGCGGACACGGGGGCGGCCACCGCTGACCTGAACCTGCCCGCGGGACTCCCAGCCCGCGGGCAGCGATGACCGCCTCAGGAGGGGGCGTTCCGCAGCACGGTCTGCGGGACGCCCCCTTTCGACTGCCGCCGACAGCACGGCCGTTGCCCCGGCGTCACCCGTGCCAGTCGTAGCGGCGCTCCGGTCGGCCGGCCACGCCGTAGCGCAATGACACACCGGCGCTGCCGGTGCCGTGGAAGTATTCGAGATAACGGCGGGCGCTGACGCGGGAGATACCGGTCAGGGCTGCGCATTCGGTCGCGGACAGAGTGCTGTCGGCCTCGCGCAGGGCGCGTTCGACCATCGCGGCGGTCTCGACGCTCATGCCCTTCGGCAGGCCACCGCCCGCAGCGGCCAGAGCCGTTCCGCCCAGCACGCGGTCCACGTCGGCCTGGCCCCGTACGACCGCGGAGAGCAGCCGGCGGCGTCGGACGGCGTACCGCTCGAGCCGGGGGAGCAGGTCCTCGAAGTCGAACGGCTTGAGCAGGTAGTCGACCACGCCGCGGCGGACCGCGCGGCGCACCGTCTCAGCTTCCTGGGCGGCACTGATGACCATGATGTCGCAGTCGTGGCCCGCGGAGCGCAGCCGGGGGATGAGATCGAGGCCGAAGACGTCGGGCAGGTACAGGTCGAGCAGGATGACGTCGGGGCGCAGTTCCTCGACGGCGTCGATCGCCTGCTGCCCGGTGTGAGCCGTGCCGATGACGCGGAACGGCTCGACGCGTTCGACGAACGTGCGGTGCACCCGGGCCACCATGAAGTCGTCGTCCACGACGAGTACGTCGATCGCGTCGTCTCCTGCGGACGTGTCGTGCGGGGCGGTCATCCGGGAACTCCTTCGGGCGCCACATCGGCGAGGTGACCGAGAGGCATGTGGGCGGTGAACACAGCGCCGTCGGCGGTGTTGGCCACCGAAATCTCGCCGCTGTGGCGCTCGCAGACGAGCTTGGTGAGGGCCAGGCCGATCCCGCGCTCGCCCTCCTGGGCGGCTTTGGTGGTGAAGCCGTGCGCGAAGACCTCCCGAGCGACTTCGGGCGGCAGGCCGGGGCCGGAGTCCCGGACCACGACCTCCACGCTGGACGCGTCCTGCCGCAGCTCCACCTCGACCCACGCGTCGCCGGTGTCGTCATCGGAAGCAGCGGCGTCCACCGCGTTGTCGACGAGGTTGCCGATCACGGTGGCCAGGTCGGCCGCGTCCTCCGGCGCCAGCCTGCCGAGTGCGGTCCCGGCGGAGATCCGCAGGCTGACCTTGCGTTCGGCAGCGAGCGAGGACTTCGCCATCAGCAACGCGGCGATCGCGGTGTCGCGCACGCGCCGGGCGAGTGTCACATCGAGCGAGTGGCGGCGCTGGTTGAGCGCGCGGATGTAGCGGACCACTTCGTCCTGTTCTCCGATCTGGATCAGACCGGAGATGGTGTGGAGCTGGTTCGCGAACTCGTGGGCCTGCGCGCGCAGCAGCTCGGAGGAGCTGCGGAAGGAGCCGATCTCCCGCTCCAGCTCGGCCAGTTCGGTGCGATCGCGCAGCGTCGTGACCGAACCGAGCAGGCGGCCGTCCTTCATGACGGTCATCCGGTTCATCACCAGCAGGCGCCCACGGCGGATCACCACCTGGTCGTGCCGGTCGGCCGCGCCGTGCCGGTCCCCTACGAGTACGTCCCGCAGCCGTCCCTCGAAACCCAGGTCGTCAATGCTCCGCCCCACGCAGTCCTCGGGCAGGTCGAGGAGACGCCGGCCCACGTCGTTGACCAGCGTGAGACGCAGTTGCGGGTCCAGTGCGACGACGCCCTCCGCGATCCCGTGCAGCATCGCCTCGCGATGCTCGGCGAGGCCGGCGATCTCGCGCGGCTCCAGGCCGTAGGTCTGGCGTTTGACCCGTCGGGCAAGGAGCCAGGAACCCATCACACCGAGCCCGCTCGCGATGCCCAGGTAGGCGAGCAGGTACGACGAGGCGCCGCTGAGCCGCTGCCACACGGTGGGGGAGGCCTCTCCGATCATCACGGTGCCGAGCTGTCGCCCGAGCGTCTGCCGCGCGGCGCTCAGAACCGGCACCTGTGCCACCAGCTCCCGGCTTCCGTCCAGCGTCAGGTCGCCGGACCAGCTGCGACCCCGGGCAACCCCCGCTCCCAGGCTCAGCCGTTCACCCACCACCGTGGGGTTGGTGGACGAGACGATGCGTCCCTGTGCGTCGGCCACGGTCACCGATGTGACGCCGGACTGCGCCAGCGTGGAGTGCACGAGCGGGGCCAGTGCCTCCCCGGGGACAGGCCTCACGAGCTGGCTGCGGACCAGGGGGTTGGCGCCCAGTTGCTCGGCCAGCGCGTCGACCTTGCGGCCTTCGACCCGCTGGAAGGTGGCCTCGGACTGGGCGAGCGAGACACCCGCGACCGCCAGCAACACCACCACGACGATGGCGAGCTGGAGCACCAGCATCTGGCCCGCGAGGGTATGGCGGCGGAACGTCGTGACCACAATTAACTCAATCTTTGCTACTGACACAACGTGGGCGGCTCGCGTGCCATGTCGGACAATCATGACGCCCGGCAGTTGAAATCGAAAGCGAGGTGCCATGAGAGGTCCCGCACGTGCCCTTCTCGGCACCGTCGCCGTACTGACACTCCTCACTGTCAGCGCATGTGGGGTGTTCCCGGGCGGGCAGGCGCGGTCGGACCGCGATCTGCGGATCATGGTGCCCAACACACCCGGTGGCGGCTACGACACCACGGCCCGGACCGCGGCCCGGGTCATGGACGAGACACACATCGCGCCGGACGTGCAGGTGTTCAACCTTCCCGGCGCGGGCGGCACGGTCGGACTGCAGCGCATCGTCGACGAACGCGGCAACGGACAGCTCGCGCTCCAGATGGGCCTCGGCGTCGTGGGCGCGTCGCATGAGGCGAAGGCGAAGGTGACGGTCGCCCGGACCACGCCGATCGCCCGGCTCATCGAGGAGGCAGGCGCGGTCGTCGTCCGCAAGGACTCACCGTACAGAACGGTGGGCGAGCTCATCACCGCGTGGCGAAGGGCTCCTGAACGTCTCGCCGTCGGTGGCGGATCGTCCCCCGGCGGACCGGACTACCTGCTGCCCATGGAGCTGGCGAAGACAGTCGGCATCGACCCCAAGAAGGTCGACTACGTCGGCTACGGCGGTGGGGGCGGCGACTTGCTGCCGGCCCTGCTGGACGGCGAGGTGGACTTCGCCACCAGCGGCCTGGGCGAGTTCCTCGACCAGGTCGACAGCGGCCAGCTGCGTGTCCTCGCCGTCACCGGCGAGCATCCGGTCGAGCCTCTGGCCGGGGTCCCGACGCTCAAGTCGTCGGGCATCGACCTGGTCTTCAGCAACTGGCGGGGCATCGTCGCCCCGCCCGGCATCAGCGGCGCCGACAGGCAGCGCTGGGTCGATGCGTTGACCGAGTTGCATCGCTCCGGGCGGTGGCAGGCCGAGCTCGACCGGCACGGCTGGACGGACGCGTTCGCCACCGGCGACACCTTCGCGGCCTACCTCACCCAGCAGGACAAGCTCGTCGCCGATCTCGCCGCCTCCCTCGGACGGGAGTGACCAGGCGGTCGTCCACCGACACCTCGCTTCGATACCGAAGACCTTCACCACGGGCAGCTGCCCGACGTCATCCCACCCACCCATGACCGGGACGGTCCAGCCCTCGTGCGCGCGGGCTCGCCGAGCCATGCCCGTTTCCCCCGGCCGGACCGCGGCCAGACCCCGAAAGGCACCCCTTCCCGCATGACCTCACACACCTGGTACCTGTTGCTCGTCCTCACCGTGGCGATCGGGCTGCTGATCTACTTGATCAACTCCCGGCTCCGCATCCACCCGTTCATCGCCCTCATCGTGGTGACCATCGGCACCGGGCTCGCCGCCGGCGAACCCGTGGCGAAACTGACCGGGTCCATCGAGGAGGGAGCGGGCGGCACACTCGGTGACATCGGCCTCACACTCGCACTCGGAGCCATGCTCGGCCGCCTGCTGTCCGACTCCGGCGCCACCGACGCCATCGCCCACGCCATCGTCGACCGCTCCAGCAACCGCAGGCTCCCCTGGCTCGTGGCGGCCGCGGCGTTCGTCATCGGCATTCCGATGTTCTTCGAGGTCGGCCTCATCGTGCTGCTGCCACTGATCTTCAGCGTCGCCCGCCGACTGGAGGACGACGGCGCCACGAAGGGTTCTCCGTACGTGCTGCTCGGCGTGCCCGCCATCGCCGCGCTGTCCACCCTGCACGGCATGGTGCCGCCCCACCCCGGACCGCTGACGGCCATGACGGGCCTGCACGCCGACCTCGGCCTGACCCTCGGCGTCGGCATCATCTGCTCGATCCCGACCGTCGTCCTGGCCGGCCCCGTGTACGCCCGCTGGATCGCGCCCCGTCTTGCCGACGTACGACCCGACCCCGTGCTCGTGGCCCAGTTCACCGGAGCCGACCACGCCGAGGCAGCCGGCACCACCACCGGCGCTTCCTCCATCGGCCAGGCCGAGGGGACGGACACCGGCACTCCGCAGCGAGCCGGTGTGTCCACGGGACTGGCCGTCACCTCGGTTCTCATACCCGTCGCCCTGATGTTGCTGCGCACCCTCGCCGAAACCGTGCTCGACGAGTCCAGCACCGTGCGTGCGGCGCTCACGTTCGCCGGTGAACCGCTGGTGGCGATGCTCGCCGGTTTCCTGTTCGCGCTCGGCGTGACTCTCGTACGCGGTGGCCGCTCCGGCGAGGCGACCCGCTCCTCCCTGACGGACAGCCTCAAGTCCATCGCCGCGATCCTGCTCATCATCGGCGGCGGCGGCGCGTTCAAGCAGGTGCTTCAGGACTCCGGTATCGGTGACGCCATCGCCTCCGCGGCCGAGGGAGCCCACCTCAACGTGATCGTGCTGGGCTGGCTGATCGCCCTGCTCCTGTCCCTGACCACCGGTTCGGCCACCGTCGGCATCGTCTCGGCCACCGGCATCGTCGCCCCCCTGATCGGCACGGGTGGCGGGCTCGAGGCATCCCTCCTGGTGGTCGCGATCGGAGCCGGCTCCCTGGGCCTCAACTACGTCAACCACGCCGGGTTCTGGCTGGTCAAGGAGTCCTTCGGCATGGACCTCACCCAGGCCGCCAAGACACAGACCGTCGTGCAGACGCTGGTCAGTGTGATGGGTCTCGGGATGGCCCTGCTCCTGTCCCTTCTCGCCTGACCGGGGCGACGTGGTCGTCCAGGCGTCCAGCCACAGTGGGCGGACGGGGTCACGGTCCTGGTGCAGCCACGCCTGCATCGACTGCCGTATCCGGTCCACCGGATGGTCCGCTCGCTCCGCGTGCGTGAAGAGGGTGTCGTCGTCGGCGGTCGCGGTGTGGCCGACGGCCGCGGCGACGAGTTCGTCGGCGGACTTGAAGTGCTGGTCCACCAGACCCGGTACGACGCCCACGGTCTGAGCGACCCGTTTCGCCGTCAGCTCGTCCAGGCCCTCACTCACGGCGATCACGCTCGCGGCCCGCACCATCTCCGCGCGCCGCTCGCCGGCGGGCAGGCGGCGTCATTCGGTCCGTGAGGTGGACGTCATGACCTGGGATGCTGTTGACGCCCACCCCGACAAGCAACTGGTGCGCATCCCAATAGCGGGTTTCCGGAGGTCAGGATGGCGTCGAGGGCGACTGGCGGCACCGGTGCGGTGCCGGAGCCAGGCGAGCCGGTCACCGACCGCGCCGGACATGTGGAGACCCACGGCGTCGACCACATCCCGGACTCCGATCGCCACGGTCGGCCACGTTCCCTGTTCACGGTGTGGGCGGCCTCCAACATGAGCTACCTCTACATCGTGCTCGGCGGCGCGATGGTGCTGCTCGGCCTCGACATCTGGCAGTCCTTCGCGGTGATCGTGGCCGCCAACCTGTTCTGGGCGGGCGTGGGGTACCTCGCGATCAGCGGCCCCAGCTCCGGAACGCCGAGCTGGGTGGTGACGCGGGCGATGTTCGGCGTCCGCGGCAACAGATTCCTCAACGTGACATTCGGGTGGACCGTCGCGGTCGCCTACGAGGCGATCGGCCTGGCCCTGGGATCCCTCGCCGGGTTCGCACTGGTCGAGCAGTTGGGCATCCCCGCGAACACCCCGGTCAAGGTGGCGATCGTGCTGGTCACCGCGGTCGTGACGTTCTCCATCAGCGTGTACGGGCACGCCACCATCATTCGGTGCAGTATCTGGTTCACCTGGGCGCTGACCGTCTGCGTCCTGGTCCTGGCGTACTACGTGCTGCGCCACACGGACTGGGGCTACCGGACACCCGCCGCCACCGCGGTCCACGGCCACGAGCTGTGGGTGACCCTCGCCTCGGGATTCACGATCATGGTGGGTGGGCCCCTGTCATGGAGCAGCGGCGCGGACTACGCCCGCTATCTGCCCGCCGACACCTCACGCAGGGCGGTGTGCTGGTGGACGGCCGCCGGTGGATTCGTGCCGGCCGTCCTGCTCAGCGGACTCGGTGTCCTGGCCGGGACGGCGGTGGACATGACCGACGCACAGACGTCACTGAAGACGGTCGTACCCGGCTGGTTCTATCCGGTCTTTCTGCTGGTCGTCATCTTCGGCTCGATCACGAACAACGTACTCACCGCATACAGCGGCGGCCTCGCGCTTCAGTCCGGCGGGATCCCCTGGAGCCGCGCGTTCACCGTCGTCTTCGACGCCTCCATCGCGCTCGGCCTCACCTTCTACTCCCTGTTCGTGTCCGACTTCCTCGACACCATGAACAGCGGTCTGGAACTCTCCGTCGCCTTCCTCGGCCCGGGGTTCACGATCTACGCCGTGGACATCTTCCTGCGCCGCAACCGCTACGACGGAGTCGCGTTGCAGGACCAGACCCCGAAAAGCCGCTTCTGGTACTGGCACGGCGTGCATCCCGCAGGGGCCGCCGCGATGGCCGTCGGTGTCGGGGCGGCGCTCCTGTGCGCCAACACGAGCATCTACACCGGCCCGGTCGCAGCCGCCCTCGGCGGTGCCGACCTGTCCGCAGTCGTCGGGATGTCCCTGGGTGCGCTGGTCTACGCGGGATTGATGCTCCGTCAGCGGCGGGCGACGGCCGGCCGGCCCGGCATCTGAAGAGACCGACCGCTTCGATGGCGGACCGGTCGTGGAACCGCCTGCCTGCCGACGGCCTCCGCGGGGCGCGTCTCGACCTGGCGAGGCGCAACATGGCAGGTCGGCTTGCAGACTCGCGCGGCCACGCCTCGTCCGGCCCTGTCGATCACGGCGGCTCGTGGTCACCGTGCCGGGAACGGGACGGCCCAGTTCTCCTCCTCCAGGAGCAGCCCGTTGGCCAGACAGCTGATGGTCCGGTACCAGCCGGCGAGTACGAGGAACTCCAGGAGCTGGGCGTCCTCGTAGTGTTCGCACAGGGAGCTCCAGGCGGGCTCCGAGAGTTGCGCCGTGTCGTGCAGTTCGTCGACCGCGTCGATCAGTGCCGTATGGCGCGGCGACCACGCACCTCCGGTGGTGGTGTCCATGTCGGTGGTAGCCCGGAGTTGTTCCAGGCTGAGTCCGGCCTGCTGGGCGAGGCTCGCGGCATGCACACCCCACTCGTACGCACAGCCGGAGCGAGCGGTCACCCGCGCGATGACGATCTCGCGATCGATGGCGGGGAGGAGCCCGTGCCCCAACAGCCCGGCCCCCAGGGCGAACATGCGTGAGGCGAGGTCCGGGTTGCGGTGCAGGACCCGGAAGAGGGTCAGCGGTTCGTGCGGCACGCCGGGCGGCATCCATCGGCGGAGCGCCCGGTCGACGGAGTCGGGGTACGGCGGCGTGAGCGGTTCGATGCGCGACATTCCTGCGTGCCTCCTGCATCCCTCGTGCTTCGCTTTTAGAATCACTATGATGCTTCTGAAAGCGAAGCGCAAGAAGTGGGCGAGGAGGAACAGGGAGTGGCCAGGGAGCGAGAAGCGGGCAGGGAAGCCGGAACGCCTCGGCCAGGCGTACCCGTACGAGGGTCCGATTCGGGTCGTCCGGTCATGGCCGCACTCGATCTGCTCGGGCGGCGCTGGACCCTGCGCATCCTGTGGGAGCTGAGCCACGCCCCGGCAGGATTCCGTGAACTGCAGCGGCGGTGCGAGCGCATGTCCTCCAGCGTGCTCAGCACCCGGCTCCACGAGTTGACCGGCGCCCGCCTGCTCGTTCTCCACGACGACGCGTACCACCTCACCCCGCTCGGTGAGCATCTCGTCGAGGCGCTCACCCCCCTGCAGGCCTGGAGCCGACGCTGGGCGGACGAAACGGGCGCGGACGGGGAAGAAAAGGCCCCCGGCCGGCGGTGACGCCGGTCAGGGGCCCTTGATTCAGTCTCGCTGCGGCTGGGTCATCCGTCGGATTCCGGTGACGGGATGTAGGCGCCCGGCACGTCCTTCGGGGCGAAGATCTTGCTCTCGCCGGGGTACGGCTTCGACCACTCGTGCGTCTGGTACCACGTGAAGTGGTTCATCTGCGCGGGGTTCGCGAAGTCGGGCTTGGCGTCGCGCCCGGTCAGCCGCTGCTGCGACTTCCAGGCGTCCCACTGCGCGGCGAGCTTCTGCATGTCCGCCGGTACCTTCGCCGAGGGCGCCGCGGCGGCATCGGGGTTCTGCGGGGCCGGGGTGTCCAGGCCGCAGGAGGGCGGGGTCTTGAGACCCGCGGTGAGCGAGGTCCGGTTGGGCAGCGCCTTGAACGGCGTGACGTCCGGCTTCTGGCTGAACGCCCCGCGCATCGGGCTGGCCGCGCTGTCCTTCTGGTTCATCGGGTGGACCCCGAGGATCTGCTCGATGGTGCGGATCATCGTGATCTGCGAGTAGTAGTGGCTGTCGACCACACCATGCCTGGCCCAGGGGCTGATGATCTGGATCGGGGCGCGGTGGCCGTCGACGTGGTCGAGGCCGGCCTGGGAGTCGTCCTCGACCACGAAGATGGCCGAGTCCTTCCAGTACTTGCTGTGCGAGATCTCGTCGACCATCCTGCCGACCGCGAGGTCGTTGTCCGCGACCTGGGCGGCGGCGTTCGCCGGACCGCCGGTGTGGTCGCTGGACAGCCAGAACATGTTCAGGTCGGCCGGACCGTTCTTCTCGAAGTCACGCTTCCAGATCTCGGACCGGTAGATGTCCGGGACGCTCGTGTCGAACTTCGGGAACCCGTGCACCGACACTGAGTTGAGTGACGGGATGGGCGAGGACGACACCAGGGGATAGGCGGTGTCCTGACCCGTCGCCGCCATGTTCTTGGAGTCGCAGTACAGGTTCTGCCAGCTCGCGTCCGCCGGCTTCGTCAGGAACTGCTGGAACTCGCCGAAGTCCCGTACCGACCTCCCGGCCGCCTGGGCGCCGGTCCAGATGAAGCCGGTGCGCTGGTGGCCGAGTGCGTCGTCCTCGGTGTCGTAACTGCGCGCGTATTCACCGGCCGAGGACTCGGTGTACTCCGGGTCGTCCGCCTGCATCAGCCAGTTGTGACCCTCGGCGGAGTTCGTGCCGATGTCGTACGTGTTGTCGTAGAGCCCGAACTGCTTGGCCAGGGCGTGCTGGTTCGGCGTGACGTTCTCGCCGAACTGTGCCAGCGACGGGTCGCCGTTGCCCTCCGGGACGTCGCCGAGGACCTGGTCGTAGGTCCGGTTCTCCTTGACGATCAGGAACACGTGCTTGATCGTCGACGGGTCGCCGAGCCGCTCCGGGACCGGTACCGGCTTCGGCTTCTTCTTGTCCTTGCCGTGCGTCAGCGTGACCGAGCCGCGGGTCCAGCCGTTCTGCTGAAAGACCTTGGCCGTCTCGGACTTGATGACGCGATCGTTCGGCAGGGTGAACCGCTGCACGCTCGATGTCGTGTCGTGGGTGGCGTGCCCCGCCCCGGCGGTGGAGCGGCGGGCGTCGATTCCACGGGTGTTGGAGACGACCACCTGCTTGCCTACGGTGGCGATCTCGGCGGGGAAGTAGTCCGTCGGGAGCAGGCCGACGTAACTGACCGGCTCCTGCGGGGTCGTGTACCGATACACGGCGACCGCGTTGGCGCGGCCGAGGGTCACCAGCAGATGACCGTCGTCGGTGAGCGTCACCGCGTCGGGCTCGTAACCGACCGACGACTCGGGCCACGGCTGCGTGGCGACGGTCTGCACGACCTTGTTCTTGGCCGTGTCGATGACCGACACGTCGTTCGTGGCCGTGTTGGTGACGAACAGCGCGTTCTTCTTGGCGTACAGCGCGGTCGGGTGGAGACCGACGTTGATGCTCGACACGGCGGCATCCGGGTGCGCCAGGTCGATGACGCTGACCGTGCCGGTGGTGGTGGAGGCGGTCACCGGGTCGGCGGGCACCTGGGTGTTGTAGGAGTTGATCGTGGTGTCGCCGGGCTTCGCCGGACGCCCACCCTCGTTGCTGACGTAGAGCTTGCCGCCGACCTCGGCCATGTCACGCGGGGCATTGCCCACGGGCCAGCTCTGCCGGATGGCGCCGGTCGCCGCGTCGATCGCGACGACGCGGTTCTGGCCATTGACCGCCGAGTACACGGTGGAGCCGTCGGAAGAGAACACCGGCTCGCCCACCAGCGCGTGCTTGGGCCCGTCCGCCGGGATCTTGACGGACGTCGGATCGGCGACGCTGCCGTCCGGGTGCACGGTGAACCTGGTGTATCCGTCGATCTGGCCCAGCCACAGCTGCGAACCGTCGGGCGAGTAGGTGGGGCCTTCCTGGCCCACGTCGTTGCCACTGATCCGAAGGTCGGCCGACGCGGAGTTGCCGACGAGCTGCTGCACCTTCCAGCTCTTGAGATCCACGATGGACAGCGCCATTCCGCCGTCGGTGACGGACGCCGCGAGGTGGGTGCCGTCCGGGCTGACCGACGACGACATGATCTTGCCGTTGTCGACGACGAGACGGTCGCCGTACGGGGCGATGTACTGGTCGCTGGAGATGACCTGGCCCTGACGCGTCGTCTGGCCGACCTGGTCGGTGCCGAACTGGTGTGTCTGGGCGAAAGCGGTGCCCGCGGCGGCGAGGGCGAGTGCCGTGATGCCGACCGTGGCCAGGGGCACCCGGCGGCCGATGCGTCTGCCGAGAAGGCCGGAACGAGCCTTCGCGGCACGCCTGCGACGGCGTGTGACCTGCATGGACTTATCCCTTCGAGGTGGAGAGCAACTCGACGTTGCCGTCGAACTGCCAGAGCGGGTTCGGTCCGTCCCCGGTCGGGGTGCGTACCAGGAAGTAGCCGTTCACTTCCTTCGGTCCATCGCCATCGGCCATGAACCGCCCGTCAGCGGTGACGTCGAGCTGGTAGATGGCCGACCCGGTGGCCTCGACGTCGGGGAGATGCCAGGAGACGACGCAGCGCCAGTCGTTGCCCGGCCCTTCGGCCGCGACGCCGACGCTGCCCTTGGTGCACGCCGCGCTCGCCCTGAGCTGCGCTTCGGTGACGTCGGGTCGGTTGAGCTGCTCGGTCTGCAGGCGGTAGAGGTGAGCGAATGCCGTGGCGACCGAGCGCTGCACCTTGTCCTGCTCGATCCCGGACCCCGTGGCCGAGGTCGCCGGGGCGACGGCGAGGGCCGTCAGAACGAGGAGCCCGACGAGCGGCAGAGCTCCGACGGTGACGGCGCGGCGCCCCGAGCCGTCGTGCGTCAGGTCGGTGAAGTCCCGCCTCAGGAACAGGACATGGGCCAGCGCCGTCGCGGTCACCGCCCACACCAGGCTGACAACGATGCCGACGAAGAGCGGACCGAGCTGTGCAGGGCCGGTGAACAGACCGTTCCAGGCGATGAAGGCGTAGCTGGGCAGCGCGAGGCGCACGGCGACGGGGAGCGGCAGCATCTGGGCGAGCTGCGTGGTGAGCGCGACGAGCACGGGCAGCAGGAGCCCCATCGGGGAGCGGCCGAGCGCGACGGACCCGAGCAGGCCGATCGCGGCGAAGGCCAGGGTCGGGGCGAGTACGCAGACCCAGGCGAGCAGGACCTGAAGGGCCGCGTCTGCCGGCGACAGCAAGTGGCCGTCGAGCCCGACCAGCGGCTGGTTGCCGACCGTCACGACGCCGCCCGCCGCGCCGGAACAGGCGAGCCCGGCCACGAGCAGCAGGATGACGGTGAGGCTGGCCAGCGCCTTCGCCGCGAAGATCCGCCGGGGAGAGCGGACCGCGACGAGCAGATGGCGCCAGGTGCCGAGCCGGTCCTCGGACGCGAACACGTCACCGGCGACCACCGAAGTCAGCAGCGGGAGCGCCCAGGTGCCCGAGAACCCCAGCACCACCAGCGACCCGGCCCATCCCGTGGCGTGCATCCAGCGACCGAAGAGCGTGTCGACGGGGAGCGAACTCTGCTGACTCACGGCGGCGACGAAGAGCGCCGGCGCGATCCAGCAGGCGAGGAGCAGCAGCCGGATCCGCCATTGCGAGACCAGCTTGACCAGCTCGAAACGGTAGCCGCGCGCCACCGAGACACGCGGGACGGCCGGGGCGGCGGGGCCGGCGGCGACGGTTGCGGTCATCTGCTGTTCTCCTGCTGCTCGGTGAGGGCGAGAAACGCCGCTTCGAGCGGCGACACCACGGGCGAGAGTTCGCGCAGCGCGATGTCCGCGCGTACGAGGCGCGCCACCAGTTCGTCGAGGGCGGGCACCGCCGTGCGCACGACGAGCGCCTCGGTGTCGTGGCGTCCCACGGCGCCGTCGACCACGCGGATCCCGGAGGTTTCGGCCGCGAGGCGGCGGGCGGCCTGCGGGTCGGAGGTCAGCAGCCGGTAGTCGAGCTCACTGTTCTCGGCGGCCAGCTTGCTCAGCGGGCCGGAGAAGACGATCCGTCCGGTGGAGAGGATGGTCACCTCCGAGCACAGCGCCTCGACGTCGTCCATGCGGTGGCTCGACAGCACGACGCCGGTTCCCTCCGTCGCGAGCCTCGCCAGGACGCCGTGCACGTGCTTCTTTCCGGCCGGGTCGAGGCCGTTGGACGGCTCGTCGAGCACGAGCAGCCGGGGTTTGGTGAGCAGGGCGGCGGCGAGACCGAGCCGCTGACGCATGCCGAGGGAGAAGCCGCGGGTCCGGTCGTCGGCGACGTCGGTGAGCCCGACCTGTCCGAGCACGTCGTCGATCCCCGACGCCCGTGCGTCGAGGCCGCGCAGCGCGGCCAGCGCGGCCAGGTTCTGCCTGGCGGTGAGCGAGGGGTAGAGGCCGGGACCGTCCACGAAGCCGGCGACACCCTCGGGAGCGGCGAGCGCCCGCCCGATGGGCGCACCCAGGATGTCCAGGTGGCCTTCGTCGGCGACGGCCAGACCGAGCAGCAGGCCGAGCAGTGTCGTCTTCCCGGCGCCGTTCGGTCCGACCAGGCCGTGGATCTGCCCCCGCGCCACATCCAGATCGATGCCGTCGAGCGCGACGACGTCGCCGAAACACTTGGTGATCCCGCGAGCCCGTATTGCCAGGCGTTCGTCCATGAGTGCCTTCCTTGGAAACCTCCGAGGACCTTAGGGACGGCACACGACGCAAGCGGGGACGGATGCTTGACGTTCGGGGAACGGGAGACGACTGGAATCCGTCACGCCGATTCCCGGTCGGTCACGGTCGACATATCGAACAAGGCGTCTGCCGAGGGGAGTTGACGCGCCATCATCCAGAGCGTGCGCCACGCAACGTCCCGGACGCAGGCACCGCCGTGATCGATGGGCTACCTGAGCGTGCGCAGGTGCGGGCCGCTCGCGGTCGCACGCGCCCACAGACAGCACGAGCGGCACCACTTCCTGGTCACGCTCGAACACGCCGTCAGCCGGCGGAGAAACGCCAACACCCGAAGGTGCCGGCCGACCGCCGGACGGAGGCCGGGACCGGCCCGGCGTCGGCGGAGCCGGGTGACCCGACCTTTGCCACGGCGGGCTGCCCGGACCTCAGCGACCGAACGTCAGTGGCGACCACCTGCATCCTGTTCATGGCGGACGGCGTGGAACCGGCCGAACCGGCCGTGATGCAGGAGCGGTTCGACGCGACGCCTGAGGAGTACGAGCGCCTTTCCGGTCGGCTCGCCCGACACGTGACGGTCGAGTGACGGCGCCTCGACGCCCTGTTCACCCCGGAGCCTGCCGACGCCGTACGGGCCGGGCACGCCGCACCGACCCCGCACCGCCACGCCCGGCAACGCACACGGGCTGGTCGCACACCTGCTGACCGCCGCGCTCGACGCGATGCACGATCTGGACCTGACCCCGCCGGGGATCCGCGCCCACCCGGCCGGAGAGGCAACTCTGCTACGGACAGCGTCCTGATTCGTCGTCACGGGGGCCGCGACGACAGCCGAGCAGGTCGTCTCGCGGCTGGACCGCCTGTGTCACAGCCCTCGAAGCAGTCGCCGCACGGACACGACCGTCCACCGGTGACGGCCCGCGCCACCGGACGCAGGCGCACAAGTGCCGACAGGCATGACAAGCTGTCCTTCCCCATTGCCCGAACCCAGGAGGTCACCATGGCTGCAGAGTCTGCATCGCAGGAAGGTTCGGAGCCGACCGAGGCCGCGAACGAGGGCCTGGCACCCGACGCCGACGGCCAGTACGACCTGAAGCGCAAGTTCCGCGAGGCACTGGACCGCAAGCGCGGCATGCAGGCGGACGCCGCGGGCGGCGCCGCGAAGACCGGTTCGAAGATCCGCGGTGCGCACGGTCCGGCCTCGAGCCAGAAGTCGTTCCGCCGCAAGAGCGGCGGCTGACCACGGCAGCGCTTCTTCGAAGGTGACGCGCCGCATGGCACGCTGAGCCCCCTGGGTCTGTGATCGTCAGGGAGGTTTTGCCACGTGGCGCAGCATCGGCCGGCGGAGACCGCGGGTGACGTGGACGCCCGCGCCGAGGAGAACCGGCTCCGCAAGGACCTCGGTTTCTGGGGCCTGACCGCGATCGGCTTCTCCAACATCCTCGGCTCGGGCTGGTTGTTCGCGGCCCTGTACGCCGCCCAGACCGCTGGCCCCGCCGCCCTGCTGTCCTGGATCGCGGCCGGCGCGCTCTGCGCACTCGTGGCCCTGGTCATGGTCGAACTCGGCGCCACCAGGCCGGAGGGCGGCGGCACCGTCCGTTGGCCGCTGTACGCGAGCGGCCGGCTGGTCGGCACGGTCGTCGGCTGGTCCGTACTGCTCTCCGTGGGCGGCACCGCCGCCGAGATCAGCGCGATCATGCAGTACGCAGCCCACTACGTGCCCGGGCTCTACGAAGGTGGCAAGCTCACCGCGTCGGGCCTGGGCGTCGCCTCCGCCCTCAGCGTGCTGCTCACCGCGCTGAACTGGTTCGCGGTACGGATGTTCGCCCGCCTGAACAACCTGGTGTCGGTGTTCAAGGTCGTCGTCCCCGTGGTCACCATCGTCGCGCTCTTCCTGTCCGGCACCCACTCGGGCCGCCTCACCGAGCCCGGCGGCTTCGCCCCCTACGGCTACGCCGCCTGCCTGACCGCGCTCGCGGGCGGCGGCATCGTGTACTCCGTGAACGGTTTCCAGGCACCCCTGGACTTCTCCGGTGAAGCCCGCAACCCCCGCCGCAACGTGCCCGCGTCCGTGCTCACCGGCATCGGCCTCGCGGTGCTGGTCTACCTCGGGCTCCAACTCGCGTTCCTGTACACCGTGCCCGACTCGCTCCTCACGCACGGCTGGCAGGGCGTGAACTTCGATTCGCCGTTCGGCCAGCTCGCCCTCGTGCTCAACCTCCACTGGCTGGCCACGCTGCTCTACGCCGACGCGGTGATCTCCCCGGGCGGTTCGGCCTACGTGGGCGTCGCCATCGACGCCCGCCACACGTACGCCCTCGCGAAGAACGGCCTGGTGCCCCGGTTCTTCATGCGCATCGACCCCCGCTCCGGCATCGCGCGCCGCGCGCTGGTCCTCAACCTCGTCGTCATCATCCTGTTCATGCTGCCGTTCGGCGGCTGGCAGGACATCGTGAGCGTGATGGGGGACATGTACCTCCTGATCTACGCCGCCTCGGCGGTCGCCGTCGCGTCCTTCCGGGCGCACGACCGCGAGCGCGGAGTGCCCCTCGCGGACGGTCAGGTGCCGGGCGTGCGCTGGATCGCGCCGGTCAGCTTCGCCGTGGCCACCGAGTTCATCTACTGGTCCGGCTGGGAACACCTGCGGCTCGCCCTGCCCCTGGTCCTGGCGGGTGTGCCGCTGTACCTGCTCCAACAGGGCCGGACGGCGGGACGGCCCGTACGCGAGGAACTGCGTCAGGGGGCCTGGATCGTCTTCCACCTGGCGGCGCTGACCGTGCTGTCGTGGCTCGGCACGTTCGGTGGCTCCGGACGTCTGCCGGCCCCGTACGACACTGTCGTGGTCGCCGTCCTGGCCCTCGCGGTCTTCGTGTGGGCGGTGCGCTCGGGCGCGGCCCATCTCCGTACGGATCCGTCAGCCGAGCGGGCGTTCTAGTGGCGTGAGGGTCAGGCACCTCGCGATCAACTCCGCATCGGCGCAGAGCTGTTCGGGTCTTCGGCTGCTCCTTCGGGGCCGTCGCCGCGGCGGGCATCACCCGCATCGTCTGCCGCGAGGACGGCACCGCATCCGGGAACGAGCGGTCGACGGCGTCGGGGGCACGCTGTCCGGGCGGCGAGCCGCAGCGATGGCGCACCCTCGACAGGGTTCTGTTTGCGCAGGTCAGGTGCCGTGGCCGCACCAGGGTGCCGGGAGTAGATTGGTTGATGTCAAGCAACTGACTCCGGCGGGAGTGATGCTCTGTGGCAAGGACAACCGCTGAGTCGACCGCCACACGTCGGGGCGGTCGCCGCGAGCCAGGACCGCGCTACAAGTGGATCGCGCTCTCCAACACCACGCTGGGTGTGCTGATCGCGACGATCAACATGTCGATCATGCTCATCGCGTTGCCGGACATCTTCCGGGGGATCGGTGTGGACCCGCTGCAGCCCGGCAACACGAGCCTGCTGCTGTGGCTGATCATGAGCTACATGGTGGTCACCGCCGTGCTGGTGGTCAGCTTCGGCCGCCTCGGTGACATGTACGGCAGGGTCCGGATGTACAACATGGGGTTCGCGGTGTTCACCGTGTTCTCGGTGCTGCTGTCGGTGACCTGGATGCACGGCACGGCGGGCGCCCTGTGGCTGATCGGCATGCGGGTCCTGCAAGGCGTCGGCGGGGCGATGCTGATGGCGAACTCCAACGCCATCCTCACCGACGCCTTCCCCGCCCGTCAGCGCGGACTCGCACTGGGTCTGAACCAGGTGGCCGGCATCACCGGATCCTTCATCGGCCTCGTCCTCGGCGGACTGCTCGGTCCCCTCAACTGGCATCTGGTCTTCCTGGTGTCCGTGCCGTTCGGCCTGTTCGGCACCGTGTGGGCCTATCTGAAGCTGCACGACACGGGCGTACGCGCGGGAGCCCGGCTGGACTGGTGGGGCAATCTCACCTTCGCCGTGGGCCTGATCGCCGTACTGGCCGGCATCACCTACGGCATCCAGCCCTACGGCGGCGACATCATGGGCTGGGCCGACCCATGGGTGATCGCCGCGATCGTCGGCGGCATGGCGATGCTGGCCGTCTTCTGCGTGGTGGAGACCAGGGTCCCCGAGCCGATGTTCCACCTGTCGCTGTTCAGGATCCGCGCGTTCACCGCCGGGAACGTGGCCAGTCTGCTGGCGGCGCTCGGGCGCGGCGGCCTGATGTTCATCCTGATCATCTGGCTCCAGGGCATCTGGCTGCCCCGCCACGGCTACGGCTTCGAGCAGACCCCGCTGTGGGCCGGCATCTACATGCTTCCGCTGACGGTCGGGTTCCTGGTCGCGGGGCCCTTCTCCGGCTGGGCCTCGGACCGGTTCGGGGCCAGGGCCTTCGCCACCGGAGGAATGCTGCTGGCCGCCGCCACGTTCCTGGCCCTTCAGGCGCTGCCGGTCGACTTCAGCTACCCGGCGTTCGCCCTCGTCCTGCTGTTGAACGGCCTCGGCATGGGCCTCTTCGCGGCACCCAACCGGGCGGCCATCATGAACAGCCTGCCGCCCGACCAGCGTGGGGTGGGCGCCGGGATCAGCACCACGTTCCAGAACTCGGCCACGGTGCTCTCCATCGGCATCTTCTTCTCCCTGATGATCGCGGGCCTGTCCGTCGCCCTACCCGCCGCCCTCAACCACGGCCTGACCGCGCAAGGGGTCCCCGCCGCCGACGCCGCCAAGGTCGCCGCCCTCCCGCCGGTCGGCGTGCTGTTCGCCTCGCTCCTCGGCTACAACCCGATCCAGACCCTGCTCGGCCCGCACGTCCTCGCTCAACTGCCCCCGGGCCACGCCCACTACCTCACCGGGCGCGGCTTCTTCCCCGCGCTGATCTCCCAGCCGTTCGCCGACGGCCTGTCCGTGGCCTTCGACTTCGCGATCGCCGCGTGCGTCGTCGCCGCCATCGCATCCATGCTGCGCGGCGGCCGCTACATCCACGACGACCGGGTCCTGCCCCAGTCCGCCCCGCTTCTCGCGCCGGCACCGGTCCCGCAGACGGCCCCGCCCGTACAAACGGCCTCGCCTGCCCAGACGGCCCCACCCGTACAGGCGCCCTCGCCCCCGGCGCCCCCGTCGACGCCCCGACCCGAGGAGCCGTGATGACTTCCTCCTCGTACTCCGATGCCGTCGACTTCGATGCCGCCGCATCTGATGCCTTCGACGCCGAGCAGTCGGCGGAGCTCGCCGAACGGCTCCGTGCCGCGATTCAGCAGCTCCTCCCCGAACTGCGCGCCCAAGGCATGCAGAGCCGGCTCACCCCCAGTCGGCTGGCCGCGCTCGCGGCGCTCTCCGCGCACGGACCACTGCGCATCAGCGACCTCGCCACACGCATGGGCATCGCCCTGTCGACCGTCTCCCGCATGGTGGACCTGCTCGACGGCTGCGGATGGATCGAACGTGAGGCGGACCCGAAGGACCAGCGGGCCACCCTGATCGCCCTCAACGACACCGGCCAGGCGCTTCTCGACTCCACGCGCCGCCAGGCAGCCGCGCGTCTCGCCGAGCGGATCGACCAGCTCACCGCCGACCACCAGCACGCCCTGCGCGAAGCCCTGCCGGCGTTGGAGGCCCTGTGCGCGCGGCGCCCGGCCGTACTGCCACGGACCGGCCGACTCTAGGGCCTAGCGGTCGGAGCCGCCCGGTCGAGGGGCCGGATTGCGCTGGATGGCGATGATGGCGGCGTCGTCGCCGAGGTGTCCTCGGCAGTGGGCGAGGAGGTCCCGGCGGATG
Organism: Streptomyces sp. NPDC055955; assembly: GCF_042270245.1. NCBI lineage: Bacteria > Bacillati > Actinomycetota > Actinomycetes > Kitasatosporales > Streptomycetaceae > Streptomyces > Streptomyces sp. NPDC055955. Next base: position 80,691 of record NZ_JBHJYS010000022.1, on the reverse strand, counting down.
TGATCCAGGAGTGCTTCCGGGCCGCTCGTGGTCCATTGCTCGACTCGCTGCGCGAACGGATAGAAGGCCCCGCCGTCATCGCGGGCCTCGGTCACCCCGTCCGTGTAGAGGACCAGGGTGTCACCGGCTTCGAAGGCGAACTCGTCGACGGGGAACGGTGTGCCCGGCAGCCCGGCCACACCGAGGGGCGGGGCCGGGTGAGGGCTGGTGAGGGTGCTGACGTGGTGCCCGTGCAGCAGTAACGGCGGGGGATGCCCGCAGCAGGTCATGCGGGTCGTGTGCCCGTGACGGGGGATTTCCAGCAGCAGGGCGGTGATGAAGTGCTCGTCGATCGCGTCCTCCGCCTCGACGATATCGGCGAGGTAGCGCGACACACTCCGGTCCAGGGCGCCGGCGAGCGCGGGCAGCGTGGCGTGCTGTTCGGACGCCACGCGGAACGCACCGAGCAGCAGTGCCGACTCGCCGACGGCGGACAGCCCGTGTCCCCGTACGTCACCGATGATCATCCGTACGCCGTCGTCGGTGCCGGTCGCCGCGTAGAGGTCGCCGCCGATCTCCGCCTCGTCCTCCGCCGCCAGGTACAGCGAGGAGATCCGCAACGGGCCGATGCGGTGGGGGAGCGGCCGCAGCAGGGCCTTCTGCGCTGCCTCGGCCACGGACCGCACTTTGGCCAGTTCCTTTCTCCGGTGCTCGCGCACGCGGCAGAAGAACACGATCAGGCCGGTGAGGACGGCGAGGGAGAAGATCTGCACCATCACATTGCGTGTGTACAGGACGCCGAAATGGATGCCGATCAACGTCTGGGCCCCGATGGCCAGAGCCCCGACGAACGCTGTCAGGCGAGGCCCGGCGAAGGAGGCGGTGAGCGCGGGAGCCACGACCAGCAGCGGCCCCAGATGCACGTCGGCCGGAACCAGGAAGTCGACGACCGTGATCACCACGATGAGCGCGAGTGGAAGCATCACCAGCGCGTGACTCGGCTGCCACCGCTGCCACAGACCGCCCGAGCGCCGCCGTAGGCCCACGTCATCCACTGTGCACCCTCGGAGCGTGGCGTGGGCATCGAGAGCGCCCTCACCTGCGTTGATTTCACAGGGTGACGATTGCCGATCACGGGGGCCGCCGCGGCGACACCCTCCGCGTCGAGGAGTTCCGCCGTTCCACGTCGTAGAGTCCGGGGCCATGGTTCGTCACATCGCCCGGGCGGCGTCGAGGTGCACAGTCGACGGTGATTTCGGTCCGGTCCGGCCCGGAGTCGCTTCGTGAGCGCCTCGATCGTGATGTTCACGTCCGACCTCCGCGTGCACGACCACCCGCCGCTACGGGCGGCGCTCCGCGCGTCGAGCGAGGTGGTGCCGCTGTTCGTACGGGACACGGGGATCGCGTCGGCCGGGTACGCGTCGCCCAACCGGGAAGCGTTCCTCGCGGACTGCCTCGGTGATCTCGACGCGGCGCTGCGCGCGTGCGGCGGGCGCCTCGTGGTGCGATCGGGGGACGTGGCCGGTGCCGTGGCCGGCGTCGCGGCCGAGACCGGCGCCGACGCGGTGCACATGGCGGGCGGCGTCAGCGCGTACGCACAGCGGCGTGAGGAGCGGCTGAGGAACGTCCTGGAGGCGCAGGGGCGGCAGCTGATCGTCCATGACACGGTCGTGACCACGGTGGCGCCGGGCGCCGTCACCCCGGCGTCGTCGGACCACTTCGCCGTGTTCACCCCGTACTTCCGGCACTGGTCGCAGCAGCGTCTGCGCGACGTCCTCGCGGCGCCGCGCGCGATCCGGGTCCCGGACGGTGTGGCCACGGAGGGGACGCCGTCACGCGCGCGGGTCTCCGGAACCTCGCCGGGCCTCGCGGCAGGCGGGGAGAAGGCGGGCCGCAAACAGCTGACCGCGTGGCTACGGCGCGGTGTCGGAGGCTACGAGGACGGGCACGACGACCTGCCCGGTGACGCGACGTCACGCCTGTCGCCCCACCTGCACTTCGGCACCCTCTCCCCGGTCGAGATCGTCCAACGGGCGCGCGGCGCCGGTGGTCCGGGCGCCGACGCCTTCGTACGGCAGCTCGCCTGGCGCGACTTCCACCACCAGGTCCTCGCCGCGCGCCCGGCCGCGGCGGCGCACGACTACCGCACCCGCCACGACCACTGGCGCTCCGGACGAGAGGCCGCCCGGGACATCGAGGCGTGGCGCGAGGGACGCACGGGCTATCCGGTGATCGACGCGGCCATGCGGCAGCTGAGCCACGAGGGCTGGATGCACAACCGCGGCCGCCTCCTGACCGCGAGCTTCCTCACGAAGACGCTGTACGTCGACTGGCGGGTCGGCGCCCGTCACTTCCTGGACCTCCTGGTCGACGGCGACATCGCGAACAACCAGCTCAACTGGCAGTGGATGGCGGGGACCGGCACCGACTCGCGCCCCAACCGCGTCCTCAACCCCGTGACGCAGGCGAAGCGATACGACCCGGACGGCGCGTACGTGCGCCGCTGGGTGCCGGAACTCGAAGGTCTCGCCGGGTCCGCCGTGCACGAGCCGTGGAAGCAGCCCGGACCCGAACGCGCGAAGTACGCGTACCCGGAACCGATCGTCGAACTCGCCGAAGGACTCGAGCGGTTCCGGCGGGCGCGCGGGCTGGACTGAGCCCTCTCGATGCGAGGTCCGTGTCACGGGCCCCGTTTCGGCGGGCGAGGGAAGAATCCGCTCGTGCGGGCCGCGTACGCGGCGTATCCCGGGCGCTCGGCCATGTGCCGCTCGAGCAACGGTTTTCCGCTGCCCTTGACCAGCAGGTAGCTCATCGTGAGCGGGGAGACAACGGCGACGGCGGCCGCGACCGCTCCCGCGTCGCAGGCGACGAGGAAGATGCCCCACCACACGCAGAAGTCACCGAAGTAGTTGGGGTGACGTGTGAGGCTCCACAGACCCTGGTCCATGACCCGTCCCCGGTGGGCAGGGTCGGACTTGAAGCGGGCGAGCTGGTGATCGCCGACCGCCTCGAAGAAGAGTCCCACCGCCCACAGCGCGGCTCCGGCCACCGCGAAGCCGGACAGGGATCGTGTGCCGTACTGCGCTGCCTGGACCGGCAGCGACACCAGCCAGACCAGGGCGCCCTGCAGCACATAGACCATGCGCAGGGCGTACAGGTCTCGGTTGCCGGGGGCTTTGGCGAGCAGCGCCTCGTAGCGCGGGTCCTCGCCGTGGCCGCGCCCTCGCCGTGCGATGTGCAGCGCGAGCCGCAGGCCCCACACCGCGGTGAGCAGGGTGACCAGCAGGCGCCGCCCCGGGTCGCCGTCGCCGGCCGACATCACGTAGGACACGAGAGCGACGGCCGTGAAACCGATGCCCCATGCCACGTCGACGATCCGGTGCAGACCCGTGCGCAGGGCGACGGCGAAGGTGACCGCCATGACGAGGAGCGCTGCGCCCGCGGCCGGTGCGAGGTTCCGGGCGAAGGCGGCCCAGTCGAACCCGTTCACCGCGCGGCCCCGCCCGGCCGCGGAACGGTCGCCGAACCTCCGCGCGGGCCGTCCTTGGTGAACAGGTACTGCTGGACGTCCAGGTAACCCGCACGGAACCCCGCCTCGGAGTATGCGAGGTAGAAGGTCCACATGCGGCGGAACGTGTCGTCGAAGCCCAGCCGTTCGACCTCGTCGGCGCGTTCCGTGAACCGTTCGCGCCACAGCCGCAGCGTCTCGGCGTAGTGGGCGCCGAAGCCGTCGCGGCGGGCGGTGCGCAGCCCGGTGCGATCGCGGACCGTATCCTCGATCGCATCGACGGAGGGCAGTTGACCGCCGGGGAAGATGTACTTGTGGATCCAGGTGAACGTGCCCCGGCTCGCGAGCATCCGGTCGTGCGGCATGGTGATGGCCTGGAGGGCGGCGCGGCCGCCGCGAGCGAGCCGTTCGTCGAGCGTCCTGAAGTAGACGGGCCAGAACTCCTCGCCCACCGCCTCGATCATCTCGACGCTCACCACGGCGTCGTACGTTCCCCGGGCCTCCCGGTAGTCGCACAGCTCCACGCTGACCCGGTCGGCCACCCCCGCGGCGCGGATGCGCTCACGCGCCAGGTCGCGCTGTTCCGCGGAGAGAGTGAGCGTGGTGACGCGGGCGCCACGCCCGGCGGCTCTGATCGCCAGTTCGCCCCAGCCGGTACCGATCTCCAACAGGTCGGTGCCGGAGGTGACGTCGGCGAGGTCGAGCAGCCGGTCGATCTTGGCGTGCTGTGCCGTTTCGAGGTGCCGCCAGGTCGCGGGGAAACCGCGGAAGACGGCGGACGAGTAGCTGAGCGATCCGTCCAGGAACAGGGCGAACAGGTCGTTGGACAGGTCGTAGTGGCGGCTGATGTTGTCGCGGGCACCGACCGGGGTGTTGCGCTGGGAGGCCGGCTGCCGTGGTGCCCAGAGCCCGCGCAGCCGCTGCAGGGGGCGGGGGATCAGTTCGGCGGCGTGGTCGGCGAACACGGTCAGGGCGGCCACGAGGTCGGGAGCGTCCCACTCCCCGGCCATGTAGGACTCCCCGAAGCCGACGAGGCCGTTCACGCCGATGCGGCGGTAGAAGGCCTCCGGGTCGTGGATCCTCAACAGGGGCCCGCCCCTGCCCAGTTGACTGCCGTCCGCGAGTCGCACATGCATCGGGAGGCGGTCCAGCGCGCCGCGTACGACGGCCTGGGAGACGGCGGTTCTCGCGCGCGAGGACGGAGGCGGCGACGCGACGTCCGGCCATCTGGTCGCGTCCACGGCCGTGGTGTCGGCCCGCTGCTCGGCGTGGCTGCGGTGGGTCACCGGGACGTTCATTGTTTCTCCTTCGTGGATACGCCCGGCTTTAGCCGGGGGTGGAAATGAAGCTCCCGCGTGAGCGGGGCAGGGAAAGCAGGTTCGCCGCCAGGGCGGATCGGCGTACACCGAAACCGCTGGCGAGGGGCACCGCAAAGAGCAAACGGGGGCTCAACTGTCAGTCCTCCCAGGTAGGTTCCGATGCATGACGACAGAAGCGACCCCACAGGCGGCCGGCCATTGCCGGTACACCTACCGCGTGCGTCTGTCGGCGTCGGCCCGCACTGCGCTCGAAGCGGAGTGGGACCGGGCGCGTTGGGTGTGGAATGAGTGCGTCGCCAAGTCCAAGGCCGTCCACGCGTACAACCGGGCGACCGGCGAGAAGACGACGTGTGGGCCGGTCCAGCTCGCGGCAATGCTGACCGAGGCCCGATCGCGCACGCCGTGGCTGGCCGATGGTGCCTGTGTTCCTCAGCAGCAGCTGATACGCGACTTCGGCAAGTCGCGCGCGAAGGCCCTCAAGGACATCAAGGCGCGGTTGCCGATGCGGCAGCGGGCCGGGATGCCGAAGTACAAGAAGAAGCGAGAAGCGCTGCCCACCCTCGAATACACCAAGCGAGGGTTCCGCCTCAAGGACGGCCGTCTGCATCTCGCCGGCCACATCGTGGTGCGGCCGGTGTGGTCGCGCGAGCTGCCCAAGCCGCCCTCGTCGGTGCGCGTGTACCGAGATGCGGTGGGGCACTGGTGGGCGTCCTTCGTCGTCCCCGCACAGACCGAGAAGCTGCCTGCAACCGGTCGCGTGATCGGCATCGACTGGGGCGTCAAGGAGACCGCGACCACCACATCCGACGACCACGACCTTCCCCATCCCCAGCACGGGCGGACAGCCGCGCAGAAACTTGCCCGCTATGAGCGGATGATGGCCCGGCGCCGCCCTGCGAAGGGACAGGCCGGATCGAAGGGATACCGCGAGGCAAAGCGGCAGAGGGCGAAACTGCACCGCAAGGTCGCGGCCCAGCGGCAGGACACCGGCCGCAAGTGGGCCAAGAAGGTCGTCCGCGACCACGACGCCTTGGCCGTCGAGGACTTCAAGCCGCAGTTCCTCGCGAAGTCGACCATGGCCAGGAAAGCAGCAGATGCCGCGATCGGCGCCACCAAGGCGGCGCTTGTCGAGATGGCCAGGAAGCACGGCCGGACCATCCATCTGGTACACCCCGCGCACACCACGATGGACTGCGCGCAGTGCGGAGCGAGAACCAAGCACGCACTACCTCTTTCCGAACGAACGTATGCCTGCACCGTCTGCGGAGTCGTCTCGCCGAGAGACAAGAACTCCGCCCGCGTGATGCTGGTCCGGGCTGGTCTTCAACCCGGCTAGTGCTGATCGTGTAAGACCTGCACCCCCGCCGGGGGGCAGGCGACGTGAGCTAGGAATCCCCCTCATTTGGGGGAGGAGTCAATCCATGCCCTTCTGTACTCGGTGTCGGGGGCGGGGTCGCAGGGGGAGCCCCTTCAGATACAGGCGGATGCCGTGCGCGCGGATCGCGGCCGATACGGCGAGCGTGGGCCACGGGTGCCGCAGCGCGGCGCGGACCAGCGCTCCCGAGGTGGCCCGTTGCCGAAGGCCCCGGACGGTCGCCGTGAACGGTCTGCCACCCGCCCGCTCCAGATGCACGGCGAGATCGAGCCGCTCCCCGGGCAGGGGCAGACGCATCCGGTACTGCCCGTCGACAGGGAAGAACGGCGAGACGTAGAACTCTTTGTCCACTCGGAACTCCTCGCCGAGCCCTTCGTGGGGCGCCTCGTCCGGGCGCAGCAGGTAGCAGTGCCGTTCGCCGTACGTGTTGTGGACCTCGGCGACCACGTGGCGCAGTTCCCCGTCCCGGTCGTGGCACCAGTAGAGGCTGAGCGGGTTGAAGACGTGACCCAGGACGCGGGCCTGCGCGAGCATGACGACGGGCCCGGTCGGGGGCGGGACACCCCGCGCGGCCAGGAACTTCTCCAGGCCGGCCCGGATCGTGGGTCCTGCTCCGCCGAAGTGGTCCCGCGCCTCGAACCGGGCCAGGGGACGCAGCGGGGCGGGGAGACGGGGCGGGCGGTCCACGTCGATCAGCCACAGGTAGGTGCGGTGCCGCAGCAGGTGGCGCCTGGGTGTGGTGCGCACATGGGTGACCAGACACGGGTACAGCGCGGGTACGTGGCCGGGCGGGAGATCACGTACCGGGGCGGGGGATGAGCGGGGGGCGGGGATCACCAGAGCACCCCCAGCGCCGCGGCCGCCGCCGCGCCCGAGCGGCAGCCGTCCTCGTGGAAACCCCAGCCGTGATAAGCCCCCGCATAGGCGGTGCGTGGCCCGCCGAGGGCGGGGAGCCGCCGTTGGGCGGCCACCGACTCCGGGGTGAGGACCGGGTGTTCGTACGTCATGCGGGCCAGCACCCGTCCGGGGTCGACGCGGTCCTCGCCGCCGAGGGTGACGACGAAGGTCTCGGGTGCGGTGAGGCGCTGCAGACGGTTCATGTCGTAGCTGACGCGGACCCGGTCGGCCGCGACGCGGCAGGTCGGCATGAGGTAGTTCCAGGCGGCGCGCGCCCCCGCGGCCTTGGGCAGGACGCCGGTGTCGGTGTGGAGGACGGTGCTGTTGCGCGAGTACCGGAAGGCTCCGAGGACCTGGCTCTCCTCGGGCGTCGGGTCGGCGAGGAGTCGCAGCGCCTGGTCGGGGTGGGTGGCGATGACGACGGAGTCGTACGTCGTCGTCAGCCCGTCCTCGGTCGTGAGCTCGACGCCGTCGGGGTGCCGGCGTACGGACCGCACGGGCGTGGCGGTGTGGACGGTGCCCAGCTGCTTCACGACGCGGTCGACGTAGCTGCGTGAGCCGCCGGTCACCGTGCGCCACACCGGCGATCCGGTGACCGACAGCAATCCGTGGTGCGCGAGGAACCGGAACAGGTATCGCGCCGGAGCGCGCCGGGCAGTGGCGGCGTCGCAGGACCATACGGCGGCGACGAGCGGCGTCATGAAGTGGGCGACGAAGTACGCGGAGAAGCGGCCCCGGGTCAGGAACTCGCCGAGAGTGAGCGTGTCGTCGTCACTCTCGGCCAGCAGCCGGCGAGCGGCACGGTGGAAGGCGGGCACCTCGGCCAGCATGCGCAGATAGCGCCCGCGAGCCACGTTGCGCGGCTGGGCGAACAGGCCCGACGGCCCCCGGGCCCCGGCGTACTCGAGGCCGCACCCTTCGCACCGTACGGACATGCTCATCTCCGACTCCTGTGTGGTGACGCCGAGTTCGGAGAAGAGCCGCAGCAGGTGCGGGTAGGTGCGGCGGTTGTGGACGATGAATCCCGAGTCGATCCGGTGCAGGCGGCCGTCGGCCGAGGGCACGTCGTGGGTGTGCGCGTGACCGCCGGTTCTGTCGTCGGCCTCGTACATCACCACGTCGTGGTGGCGCGCGAGGATGTGTGCGGCGGTGAGACCCGCCACGCCGCTCCCCACGACAGCCGTCCGTATGCCCAGTGCCGCACGCGTCACGATCCACTCCTCATGCTCCGCGCCTCCGATCGACTGCCGTTTCGAAGGCCTCATCGGTAATCCGGAGCCGGGGCGCGGACGGATTGGCCCGGATGTTCGCCGTGGCACCGGTGCCACTGGACCTGGCCGCGGAGCGCGTGCCGCGGGGAAAACTCGTCCGCGTCAGCACCAATCCGTCCGCGTCCCGGCTACGCATTACCGATGTCCCGCCGTCCCCTGCCGGAAGATCGCCACGTGAACCGAACCGCGCCCCTTGGGGCGTCGCCCGCGCCGGAGCCCGATCTCCAGGAGCTCATGGGCCGGACCGCCAAGGGCAGCCAGGAGGCATTCGCCGCCGTGTACGACCGGGTGGCCGGGCCGGTCTTCGGAGTGGTGCGCAGCGTGCTGCGTGACCACGCGCAGTCCGAGGAGGTGGCCCAGGAGGTCCTGATCGAGGTGTGGCGCAGCGCAGCCCGCTACCGTCCCGACCGCGGTACGGCCATGAACTGGGTGCTCACGCTCGCCCACCGGCGTGCCGTCGACCGGGTCCGATCGGTCGAGGCCTCCGCCGCCAGGGAGCGGCAGGCCGCCTTCCTGGAGCGCACCCCCGAGTTCGACGAGGTGACCGAGCAGGTGGAGCACCGCCTCGAACGCGAACAGGTACGCCGCTGTCTGGGCGGCCTCACGGAGCTCCAGCGCCAGTCCGTGACGCTGGCCTACTACCGCGGCCTCACGTACCGGGAAGTGGCCGAGCTGCTCGCGCTGCCTCTCGGCACGGTCAAGACGCGCCTGCGGGACGGTCTGATCCGCCTGCGTGACTGCCTGGGGGTGAACGCATGACGAACGCCGATGTCCACACGCTGACCGGTGCCTATGTGCTCCACGCGCTGTCCGAGGACGAGCGGGCTGTGTTCGAGCGCCACCTCGGGGCCTGCGAGGCATGCCCTCAGGAAGTCGCTGAACTGACGGCGACGGCAGGCAGGTTGGGCCTCGCCGCCAGTGAGAGTCCGCCGCCCCAGCTCAAGGTCCGGGTGATGGGACGGATCCCCCATGTCCGCCAGGAGTCCCCGCTCCCGAAGCCCCCCTCGCGGGGCGGCGGTAACCCGGCGTGGGGCCGCCGCGCGTCGCGCTGGGCACTCGCCGCGTGCCTGGTGGCCGCCGCCGGTCTCGGCGGGGTCGCGGTGTGGCAGCACGAGGAGGCACGGGACGCGCGGGCCGTGGCTGGTGCGGAGCAACGGCGGTCGGCGGAGCTCGCGGCAGTCCTGGGGGCGCCCGACGCCAAGGCCGACACCGCGCGTCTCGGAAACGGCGCGAGCGCCACGGTGGTCGTCTCCAAGAGCCGTGACAAGGCGGCGTTCGTGTCGTCCGGGCTGGCCACGCCGCCGTCCGGCAAGGTCTACCAACTGTGGTTCGCCGACGGTGACACGATGCGTCCGGCCGGCCTGCTCGACCCCGCCTCGCGGGCGCAGGCCGTTCTCCTGGACGGACCCGTCGACCAGGCGTCCGGCATGGGCATCACCGTCGAACCGGCGGGTGGATCTCCCAGGCCCACCTCCGCGCCGGTGGCCCTGATGGACTTCCCTGCCTGAGCGTCCATGGCACCGGTGAGGCACGGACGTGCCTCGCCGGAGGGCCTATTCCAGTTTCTTGAACATGTGGACGTCCTCGGCGCCGCCCGGGATTCCCAGGGTCCGGCCGGTCTCGGCGTATCCGTGGCGCTGGTAGAACTCCGGTGCCTGGAAGGTGAAGGACGATACGCAGGCACGGTCGCAGCCCCGCCGGCGTGCTTCCTCCTCCGCTGCCAGGAGGATCTTCGATCCCCACCCGTCCCCGCGGCTCTTCTCACGGATCCAGAGCCTCTCGATGCCGAGCAGCCCACCCCACGTCCAGCCGGAAAGGCCCCCGAGCAGCTCACCGGTGTCGTCGACCACCTTCACCGACAGCGAACTCTGATCTGCGGCAGTGGTTCCGGTGGCGGGGAAGTTGACCTCGTCCAAGCCTTGGGACAAGCGTTCGTCGAGCTCGGAGTCGCGCTGCCCGACGCTCAGGGCCTCACCGGTCTGATCATGTGCCATGCGGGGGAGTGTGACACAGGCGCCGACCGACGAGCCCGGCGGCCGCTCGGGTGAAAGGCCGACCGCCTCGTCGGGGGCGTGGCAGGCATGACCTGCCCGCAGCCCGGACCCCTTCGGCGACCCCGGTTGACCCGTCGCGGGTCGTCATGACGGCTGTCTGGTGTCCGCCGACGGCTACTGAATGACAATGACCACACGTAAGGGGAAGGCAGCCAGGGCGCCGCGGCCCGGAGATCGCGAACTCCGCACCGGTGTACCGCCGTTGGTGGTCGCGCGGCAGGATGAAACGATCTCTCGCATGGCACTACAGAACGAAGCGCAGACCATCGAGGAACGAGGTGAGGGTCTCGTCGACGCCGCGCTCGCGCGTGACGAGGACACCGCCTGTCGTCACACCGACTTCTTTGTGCTCGGCCGCCGGGTCGACGAGGGAATTCCCTACTGGGAGCGGGCGGTCGAGGCGGGCGACGCCTTCTCGGCGTACACCCTCGCCCGCTACCGGAAGATCCGTGGTGACCGCCGGGAGGCCGAGAGGCTCTACCGTCTCGCCGCCGACCGGCACTCGGGCTGCGCGTACGGTCTCGCCGTGCTGCTCAAGGAGAACGGCGATCCGGAGGCCGCCACATGGTTCCGGGCGGGCTGGGACATGGGGCGTCTCGACTGCAAGATCGAACTGGGTAAGCTCCTCGCGGCCGAGGGAAAGCTCGACGAGGCGGCCGAGTTCCTGATGAAGGGTGTCGACATCGGGGACATCGCCGTCTTCCGGTGGGTGCAGCTCTTCGAGCACCTGCGCGAGACCTTCGACCGGGTTGCCGATGCCCTCGATGCGGCGGAGGACGCCGAGGACGGCGAGGCCGCGGGCGAGGCGGTGGAACCGCTGGAGGAACTGGGCGGCGAGTTCAAGGACTTTCCCGGGCTGACCAACGAGGCCGGAAACCACTTCCGCAGAGCCGGACACCTCAGTCCGGTGGCTCTCGTGGAGCACGCGATCTTCCTGGAGCGGTACCACACCGACGACCGGTGGCCCGAGGTCCGTGAACTCCTTCTGCGCTCGCACGCCGAGGGGTACGACGGCGCGGCCTTCGTCCTGGGCCTGTTCCACGAGGAGCGCGGCGATCTCGCCCAGGCGGAGCGCTGGTATGCCCTCGCCGCCGACGCGGGGCACCGCGCCGCGCGGGTGAGGCTCTCCGACCTGTTCCGGCGTCTGCGCCGCCTCGACGAGGCGGAGGCCCGGCTGAGGGAGGTCGATCCGGACGACGAGGTCGTCCCCGACCGGCTCGCCAGGATCGCCCAGCTCCGCGCGGAGGGCGAGGTATCGCCCGAGCAGGATCTGCGCCGGCTCCCGGAACTGCGTGAGCGGGCCGAAGCGGGGGACGTCCAGGCTTCGTACGCGTACGGGAAGATGCTCTACGAGTGGGGCGGGGCGGCGGCACGCTGGATGCTCCCCTGGCACGAACCCGCGGCGCTGGCGGGCGACATGGCGGCGGCGGCCGACCTCAGGTGGCTCTACGACGACCTGGGCGAGCCCGTGCGCCGCGACCACTGGAAGCGGATCGCGGCGGAGGCCGGGGACCACGACGCCTGCGGTGCCATGGCCCGGCTCTCCGACCACCACAAGGACTACCAGGAGGCCGAGCGGTGGTACGTCCGCGCGGCCGCCGACAACAGCGCGCTGAGCGCGCTGCTGGCGGGCAAGGCCATCGCCCAGCGCGGCGGGTACGAGGAAGCCGAGCCGTACCTGCGCAAGGCCTGGGAAGAGGGCCGGGACGAGGTGTTCGGCACCGAGACGGCCGGCTACTACGGCCTCGTACTCAACCGGACCGGGCGCCACGCGGAAGCGGTCGACCTGCTGCGCGTGGCCGCCGAGCGGTGGTGGGAGGACGTCAGGTCCCGATACGACGCGGATGATCTGGACGTGCTGTCCCGGATGCTGGACCCGCAGGAAGAGCTGGAAGCCGCCGAGCAGGCGCCGGCCGCGCCCTGAGCCGACACGAGGCCCTGCCGGGCGGGTTCGCCACCGGCCGGCAGGGCGAGCCGGGCCCGCGCCTACTGTTCCTGGCCTTCCACCAGCCGTCCGACAGCCCTTTCGAGTACGGAGATCCGGTCGGCGAGGGCCGCCGCGTCGGACTCGTCCGTGCCCTCCCTTTCGCGCAGCGTGATCTGCAACTGGGCCAGCTGACGTTCCACGTCGGCAAGACGGTGCTGTTCCTCGGGGGGCGTCGTGGGCACGTCGACCGCCAGAAGGCGCGTCAACTGCTCCGCTTGATCGGCGAGTTGGCGGTTCTTTCGATGCAGTTCGAGGAAGACGTTGACCTTGGTCCGCAACAGCCAGGGGTCGAACGGCTTGATCAGGAAGTCCGCCGCGCCGACCGTGTAGCCGCGATACGCGTAGTTCGGGTCGACCGCGGCCCCGGTCAGCAGAATGATCGGGATGTCCTTGGTCTGGTCGAGCCCCTTGATGTTGGCGGCGGTCTCGAAGCCGTTCATGCCCGGCATCAGTACGTCGATGAGCGCGACGGCGAACTCCTGCCGCAGCATCGCCTTGAGCGCCGCCTCGCCCGAGTGCGCGCGGACCACGCGGGCGAGTGAGCCGAGCACGGCTTCGAGTGCGACCAGGTTCTCCTCCATGTCGTCCACGATGAGGATGCTGGAGGTGTCCGCCGCCGCTCCCTGCGGCGCCGTCATGGCGCCCGCCCCTGGCTGTCGTCACCGGACGCGTCCGGGGGCGGTTGCGAAGAGGTCTGTGGTTCGAGCAGCCGGCAGATCACCGACAGCAGCCGGTCGACGTCCACCGGCTTGGGGATGTAGTCGTTCGCGCCGCTCTCGATGGCCTTTTCGCGGTCGCCGGGCATGGCCTTGGCGGTGAGCGCGATGACCGGCAGATTCGCGAAACGGGGTGTGCGCCGCATCGCCGCGATCATCTCGTAACCGTCCATCTCGGGCATCATGATGTCCATCAGGACCAGGGACACATCAGGTGTCCGGTCGAGGACCTCCAGGCCCTCGCGGCCGTTCTCGGCGTACTTGACGGTGATTCCGACGCGCCCCAGCACATGGGTGAGCGCGAAGACGTTCCGGATGTCGTCGTCGACGATCAGGATGCGGCGGTTGGCCAGCACCCCAGCGGCGCCGCCGGTCAGCCAGTCCTTGAGCCGGGTCGTCTCCGGCCAGCTCGTGTGTTCGTCCATGATGTCGGCGAGGTCGTCGGCGGTCCGGGTTCCCGTGCGCGGCACGGACGCCGGGTCGGTGAACACGTCGAGTTCCGCGGGGGTTGTCGCGCGGGCCTTGAGCGGGACGGCCGGTCGGTCCGGTCCGGTGACGGCCGGCATCGAGCCGTCTGTGGGGAGGAGTTCCAGCGCGCGGGATGTGTAGTGCACGGGGACGTAGAGGGTGAAGGTGGAACCGACGCCCGGCTCGCTCTCGGCCGTGATCCTGCCGCCGAGCAGGGCCGCCATGTCCCGGCTGATGGAGAGGCCGAGACCGGTGCCTCCGTACTTGCGGTTGGTGGCGCCGTCGGACTGCTGGAACGCCTCGAAGATCCCGTTGAGCATCTCCGGCTGGATGCCGATTCCGGTGTCCTTGACGGCGAGGGCGATGATCTCGTCCGCGTCGCGCAGTGTCTCCTCCTCGAAGTCCGCGGGCGTCGCGCGTTCGACGCGCAGTTCCACCCCGCCGGACGAGGTGAACTTCACCGCGTTCGACAGGAGGTTGCGCAGGATCTGCTGGAGGCGCTGCTCGTCGGAGTAGAGCTCGCGGGGGACGTTCTCGCCGACGGTGATGTCGAAGGACAGGCCGCGGTCCCCGGAGAGCGGCTGGAACGTGGCCCGTACGTAGTCGAGCAGTTTGTCCAGCGGCAGCGTCTTGGGGTGAACGTCCATCCGGCCCGCCTCGATCTTCGACAGGTCGAGGATGTCGTTGATCAGTTGCAGCAGGTCGGAGCCCGCCTGGTGGATGGTGACGGCGAACTCCACCTCCTCCGAGGAGAGCCGGCCGGAGGGATTGTCGGCGAGAAGCCGGGACAGCACGAGGAGAGAGTTGAGAGGCGTGCGCAACTCGTGCGACATGTTCGCCAGGAACTCGGACTTGTACTGGGAGGACGTGGCCAGCAGCGCCGCCTTCTCCTCCAGTTCGGCGTTGGTGGTCTGCAACTCGTCGGAGCGCTGGCGCAGTTCGGCGGTGAGGCGCTGCGATTCGGAAAGGAGCGACTCGGTACGGGAGTTGGCGATGATGGTGTTGATGGAAACGCCGATGGTGTTCACGAACTGGTCGACGAAGGCGAGGTGGACCTCGCTGAAGCGACTGAACGAGGCGAGCTCGATGACGCCGAGCACCCGGTCCTCGAAAAGGATCGGCAGGATGACGACGCTGGCCGGCGGCGCGGCGCCGAGGCCGGAGCTGATGGTGATGTAGTCCGCGGGGACCGCGTCGACGAGGATCCGCCGCTTCTCGGCGACGGCCTGGGAGATGAGACCCCAGCCGGGCGCGCCGAGGCTGAGCCGGGGGCGTGGCCTGTGGCCTTCTTCCTGGCCGGTGCCGTAACCGGCCAGGAGCTCGAGGTTCTCTCCGGGTTCCGCGGCGGCCTCGGCCAGGAAGAACGCACCGTACTGGGCGTTCACCAGCGGGGTCAGCTCGCGGAGGATCAGGTCGGCGACCTCGACCAGGTCGCGGTGCCCCTGCATGAGCCCGGCGATACGGGCCAGGTTGGACTCCAGCCAGTCCTTGGCGCGGGTCGTCTCACGGAGGTTCGCCACCATGAGGTTGATGTTGTCCTTCAGCGTGGCGACCTCGCCCTGGGCCTCCACCGAGATGGAGCCCGACATGTCGCCCTGCGTGACCGCGCTGGCGACCTCGGCGATCGCGCGCACCTGGGTGGTGAGGTTCAGAGCCAGCTCGTTCACGCTGGTCGTCAGGCGCTTCCACGTCCCGTAGACGCCTTCCACACGGGCCTGGCCGCCCAGCTGCCCCTCGGAGCCGACCTCGCGGGCCACACGCGTGACCTCGGAGGCGAACGCGGACAGGGTGTCGACCATGGTGTTGATCGTGGTCTTGAGCTCCAGGATCTCGCCGCGGGCGTCGACGTCGATCTTCTTCGACAGGTCGCCGCGCGCGACGGCGGTGGCGACCTGGGCGATGTTGCGGACCTGCGAGGTCAGGTTGTCGGCCATGAAGTTGACGTTGTCCGTGAGGTTCTCCCAGACCCCGGAGGCGCCGTGGACCTGGGCGCGGCCGCCGAGCCGTCCCTCGGTGCCGACCTCACGGGCCACACGGGTCACCTCGTCCGCGAACGCCCTCAGCTGCTGGACCATCGTGTTGACGGTGTCCTTCAGCTCCAGGATCTCGCCGCGGGCGTCGACGTCGATCTTCTTCGACAGGTCTCCGTTGGCGACGGCGGTGGTGACCAGGGCGATGTTGCGGACCTGGGAGGTGAGGTTGCGCGCCATGAAGTTCACGTTGTCGGTGAGGTCCTTCCAGACCCCGGACGCGCCCCTGACCTGGGCCTGACCACCCAGGTTGCCCTCGGTGCCCACCTCGCGGGCCACCCGGGTGACCTCGTCGGCGAAGGCGGACAGCTGGTCGACCATCGTGTTGATCGTCGACTTCAGCTCGAGAATCTCTCCCTTGGCCTCCACGGTGATCGTCTTCCCGAGGTCGCCCTCGGCGACGGCGGTGGCGACCTGGGCGATGTTGCGGACCTGGGAAGTCAGGTTGTCGGCCATGAAGTTGACGCTGTCGGTGAGGTCCTTCCAGACCCCGGACACGCCCCTGACCTGGGCGCGGCCGCCGAGCTGGCCTTCGGTGCCGACCTCGCGGGCCACCCGGGTGACCTCGTCGGCGAACGCCCGCAGCTGGTCCACCATCGTGTTGACGGTGAGCTTCAGCTCCAGCAGCTCGCCGGTGGCCTCGACGGTCACCTGCTGTGTCAGGTCGCCGCGGGCCACGGCGGTCGTCACCACCGCGATGTCCCGCACCTGCGCCGTCAGTCGCGACGCCATCGTGTTGACCGCCTCGGTCACGTGGAGCCAGTCGCCGGACAGCCCCTGCGCCTTCGCACGACCCCCCAGACGTCCCTCGGTACCGACCTCGCGGGCGACCCGGGTCACCTCTCCGGTGAACAGGGAGAGCTGGTCCACCATGCGGTTCACGCCGATGCCCAGGCGGCGCAGGTCGCCGCGGAGCTGGCGGCTTCCGTCGTGCAGATCGACGTGCTGGGTCAGATCGCCGTCCGCGACGGCGTCGAGGACGCGGGTGGCCTTGGCGACGGGCCCCACCAGCGCCTCGATCGCCGTGTTGGCGGCCTCCACGTTCGTCGTCCAGGTGCCCGAGCCCGGACTCGCCGAGATGCGCTCGTCCAGCCGGCCGCGCCGGATGATCTCGTGCCGGACGCGCTGGAGCTCCGTGGCGAGGTGCGCGTTCCGCGCGGTGATCTGACTGAGGACAGCGCTCATCTCCGCGACGACCGGGTCTCGCGGGGCGGCCTCGCCATCATCCGGCGAACCGTCCGCGCACGCCGTGAAGTCACCGTCGCGGAGGTCCTTCAGCGCGGCCAGAAGCGGGCGCAGCTCACTCGCACGGACCCACTGTCCGGAGTCCGCCGTGGTACGGCCGGCCGCGTCGGGCCGGGTTGTGTCCGTGGTCATGAACCACCCTCCGCCCGGAGTTCGTCATGCACACCAGCGGCCTGTTTACTCATGTTTGTCATATTATAAGGGGCGCGAAAATACTTCTCCCGCCGCTGTTGGCGCACACAGGGGGCGTCGTGATCCCGTTGCCCGCACACTCGGCAGATTTCGTGTGCAGCAAGGAGTTGCCGGCGAACCAGCTCGCGTCCGCACAGGCGCGAAGATTCGTGCGTGCGGTGCTCACGGGCCGGATGTCGGCCACCGCGACGCCTCCCGGCCAGGACCCGATCCCCGCTCCCGGAACGGTCCCGCAGGGGCTCGTGGACAACGCCGTTCTGCTGGTCAGCGAGCTGGTCACCAACGCCGTCGTGTACGCCGGCACCGACATCGACGTCGTCTGCCGCCTGGAGCGGCACCCGAATGCCGCAGTGGCCGTCGTCGTGGAGGTCGCGGACCGTCACCCCTCCAGAGGCGTTCGCGGCGCGGCGGACGCCCGGCACGGTGAGCCCGGCTACGGCCTCCAGCTGGTGAGCGCGCTCTCCCAGGCCTGGGGCGTGACCTACCGTCGGTCGGAGAAGCGGGTGTGGTTCCGGCTGGAGTCCTCGTCGGCGGAGGCGGGTCCCCAGGACGAGGCCCCACCCGCCCCTGCCGGCGAGACCGCCGCACCCGGGACCGTGCGGGCCGCACACAGTGACGTGAGGCCGCGGGAACCCCTGGCGCGCAGTCATGGCTACGCCGCCGAATGGGTCGACCGCAGCGGCCCGTCGTTCCTCGCCGAGACCAGTGAGCTCCTGGCCGGGCAGCTCGACCAGGGCATGGTCGCCGCGCTCGCGGCCCAGCTGCTCGTGCCCCGGCTCGCGGACTGGTGCGGCATCTGGCTGCGGACCCAGGGGCGGGGCCTGCAGCTCTCCCGGGTCTGGCACGTCGACGAACGGCGCATCGTGCCGCTGCGAGACGAGCTGGAGCGGATGCCGCCGTCCGCCGGAATCCGTGCCGGGGGCACGCCCTGGCCCTGGCCGGAGAGCGCCGGGGCCGACCGCGCCGGCGGGTCGGCGTTCGCCTTCCCGCTCACGGTCCGTGACACCGACGTGGGGGTACTCCTGCTGGGCCGGACAGGCCAGCTGCAGATGACCGACGCGGTGGTGCGGATGGTGGACGACGTGGCCCGGCGCGTCGCGCAGGCCGTGTACACCGCCCGCCAGTACGCGCGACAGACGTCCATCAGCGTCGCCCTCCAGCGCAGGCAGCTGCCGACGACCCTGGCCCGCATCGCGGGGATCGACAGCGCGATCGTCTACGAGCCGCACGGCGAGGGGCAGACCGTCGGCGGCGACTTCTACGACATCTTCCCGAAGGGCGAGGGCCGCTGGTGCTTCTTGCTCGGCGACGTGCAGGGGAAGGACCCGGAGGCGATGTCCGTCACGGGCCTGGCCCGTCACCTGGTGCGGCTCCTGGCGCGCGAGGGCCACGGCGTCGAATCGGTGCTCGACCGGCTGAACACCGCCATGGCGGAGGACAGCGCCGAAGCGCTCACGGCCGACGGGGAGCAGGCAGCCACCCGCTTCCTCAGCCTGCTGTACGGGGAGCTGGCCGTCGAACCGGGCGTGGCGGGAGCGCGCTGCCGGGTCGCCAGCGCCGGCCACCCCCTGCCCCTCCACCTGTTCACCGACGGCCGGGTGGAGCCGGCCTGCGAACCCCGGATGCTGCTCGGCATCGACGAGGGCGCCGAATTCCGGGCGACCGCCTTCGATCTCGCGCCCGGCGAAACGCTGCTGTGTGTGACCGACGGCGTCACCGAACGTCGCCGCGGCAACTGGCAGTTGGACGACAACGACGGCCTCGCGGACGTGCTCCGCCAGGGCATGGGCCTGGGCGCCAAGGCGCTCGCGGAGCATGTACGGCGAGCGGCACACGACTTCGGAACGGGCCCGGTCGAGGACGACCTGTCCGTACTGGTGCTCCAGGCGCCGACGGACGACGCGCCCACGGGCCACGCTCAGCGGCCGCCACCTCGCGCCTGACGTCGGGGTTCGGGCCGCTCCGCCATGATTCACGCAAGTCGAGGACGGGGTTCCCCTTCCCTCGACAGATGTAGGGACCATACTGGTCGAGCCCCCGATCACCCACAGAACGATTCCATGGCCAAGAACAGCAGCTCCTCGACCATCGCCCCCGATACCGCGTGGCTGGGGCGCGGGCGCCATCTCGGGCCCGAGCCCGAGCAGGACGTCCGGCGCAACCTGATCGCCCTCAAGGCGGCCGGGGTGCTCGACGACTTCCTGGACCTCGACCCCGTCGAGGCGGCCCGCTCCACCACCCTGCACCCTCGGGACGGATCCGCCGACCCCGGCCCCGCGGCCCGCCGCCTCTTCGAAGCCCGCTGGCACGTGGCCGACGATGTCACCGTGCGCGCACAGCTGACGACGTACGACCCCGAGGCCCGCCGCAAGGAGGGCGAGGGCGTCACCTGGGTCCTCGCCGCCGAGGCGGAACGGGCGTGGGACGCGCTCTGGCCCTCGCCCGCCACCATGTTCTGGCCCGACAGCGACCGGGTCGACTGGGACCACGACACGGTGCCCGGCGTGCGCCTGCGGGCGGCGAACCATCTGCCCAAGGACGACGACGAGCTGCGCCACCGGCTGCGCGACTGCACCCGCAACAGCTGGTACATCCATGTCGTGGTGCACGAGGCGATGACGCCCGACGCGATGGGGCAGAAGCCGGTCTCGGCGTTCCTTCCGCCGAGTCTGCGGCACCGGGTGGTCGAGCACCGGGGCACGCCGGACCAGGCGCAGATCGCCGACTTCGCGATGAAGCGGGAGCTGAGCGTGCGGATGCCGCGCGGTGGCGCCGTCGTCCTGCCCGCGGTGCCGCCCGTCCCGGGTTACGAGGCGGAGCGCCTCACGGTGCGCAGCGTCTTCCTGGACGGTTCCGAGCCGACCGAACTCCTCGACAGGATCAAGGAGTTCGCCGCGCTGCCGAGGCCGCTGCCCGCCGACGCCGAGCGGGCCCTGACGCGGCTGCGCCAGGGCTGGCACCTGCTCACACCGGACGAGGAGCTGGTCCACGCCCAAGGCATGGTCGCCAGGTACGCCGAGGCGCTGGAGGCCATGACGAAGTCCTGTGACCTGTACCGGGAGGCGGCCGAGGCGGCGCAGGCCGCGCTGGCGGAGGCGACCGGCGGCGCGGGTGTGCCGCGGCCGGCCGATCCGGGTTCGGTCAGACTGGACGGTTCTCCCCTGACCGCCCTCACGAAGGCGTTCGGCCGCTTCCGGGGTCCGAACAAGTAGCCCGAACGATGAGAGGGTGCCGACGTCCTGGAGGTGACGGCCGGGCAGTGGTCCGGCCAGTCGGCTGATCATGCGGGCGTCGATGCCGACCAAGCGGCTCTTGAAGCCGATCACTCCTGAGGATGCCGGTGGCCGTCGCCGGTGCGATCTTGCTGAGGGGCGACCGATGACTTTCGGCCGCCCCGGGAGTCAGTACTCCCCGACAGGCACCAGATCCGTCCGGAGGCACCATGTCCACCACCGAAAACGCCCTGCCGTCCGTCGTCGACGCGGCCACCTGGCACAAGGAGCTGGCGGCGCTGCGTGTCCGGGAGAAGGCCGTCACCCGGGAGCTCGACGCCGTCGCCGCCCAGCGCCGTCGGCTGCCGATGGTCGAGATGCCCGACTACGTGCTGGAGGGAGAGAACGGCCCGGTCCGCCTCGCGGAGATCTTCGGAGACCGCCCGCAGCTGATCGTCTACCACCACATGTGGTTCGAGGACGCGCAGTGGCAGTGCAGCGGCTGCACCGGCTTCACGACCCAGTTCACCCGGCTCATGGGCCTGGAGAAGTTCGACGCCAGGTTCGTGATCGTCACCCAGGGCCTGATCGGCGAGGCGCTCGCCTACAAACGCAAGGTCGGGAACGAGATGACGTGGTACTCGACGGCGAACAGCTCGTTCGGCAGCGACGTAGGCGCCCCGCCCAACGCCGGATTCGGGGTCAACGTGTTTCTGCGCGACGGCGACAAGGTGTACCGGACCTGGCACACCGACGGCCGCGGCGTCGAGCAGTTGAGCTATCTGTTCGGCCTGGTCGACCTGCTGCCGTACGGCCGCCAGGAGGAGTGGCAGGACTCGCCGGAGGGCTGGCCGCAGCAGCCGACGGGCAGTCGGTGGGCGCAGTCGCAGGAGATCGCGGCGGCTTACGGCGGGAACGGCTGACCGCGCCCGACCATGGCGTCCCTGCGTGCGCTCGGCCGATGCCCGTACCGCCGGCCGCGCGGATGTCGGCGCCGGCGGCCGGGGAGCCGTCGACATCACCGGTGGTCATGCGCGCGGATCCGTCGGTCAGTTCGTCACGTCGTCGCTGGCTCGGGGCCTTGCGTGCGGATCAGGCCGGACCAAATCCCCGGCGTTCCCCGCGTCGTGAACGACGTGGGGGCGGGTGCGCGGCGGTCTTTGCACTTGGGATAGCGTCCTCTCACTCCGGACAAGTGAGAGGAACGTTGTGCAGGTTCAGGTACGTGGGCGGCGGAGTGCCGGCTGGTGGATCACGTTCGGGGTCATCGCGTTCGGGACGCTGTTCTTCGTCATCGGGGCGATCGTGGGAGGGGTGTCGATCTCGTTCGTGACGGGTGCGGAGCGCGCCGAGGGGACCGTGGTGTCCCTGGAGTGGCAGGGCGGCAGCGTCAGTTCGAGCAGCAAGTCGCGGCAGAGCAGCGGGCCCACGGCACATCCGGTCGTCGAGTTCACGCCGTCGGGCGGTGCGCCGACGACGTTCCGGAGCTCCATGGGCTCCAACCCCCCGGCGTACGAGGAGGGCGAGAGGGTCGAGGTCCTGTACCGCGCCGACGACCCCGAGGACGCCAAGATCAACGGGTTTGTCTCGCTGTGGCTGATTCCGCTGATCTTCTGCGGGATCGGGCTGCTGATCGCGGGCATCGGTACGGCCATTGCGATCGTGACGCGGCGGCGCTCCCGCCTGGCCCGCGGCGGATCCGGGCTCGCGGTTCCTGCGGTCGGCTGACAGCCCGGTGCGACGGTTGATGGGCACCCTACGATGAGGACGTCGTACTGACGCCGCGTCGTAGGGTGAGGTCATGGGCAAGAACGAGAAGGCCTCCGGCCCGTCGATGGACAGCGAACTCACCGCCCAGACACTCGAACGCGCCGCACGCGAACTGCTGGAACGGGACGGCGTCCTCGGCGGGTTGAACCTCCGGGAAGTGGCCGATCACGCCGGGGTCAACCGCGGGTTGGTGTATCACTACTTCGGCTCCCGCCGGGACCTCTTGCGCTCGGCGCTGCGCCGCAACGTGCGGGAGCGCATCGCCGCCATCCGCCTCCAGGACGGCCCCACGCCCTTCGCCGAACGGGTCCGGCACGTACTGAAGAGCAGCATCCGGTACGCCTCGGCGTTCCGGCTCGCGATGCTTCTGCTCCTCGACGGAGATACGCAGTTGAGGCTGATGCCCGATCTGGAACGCACCCAGGAGCTGTTCCGGCGGGATCGCGAGGAGGGCTTGATCGACGATGATGTCGACCTCGTCGCCCTGCACGCCACACTCCAGTCCCTCACGGTCGGCTACGTCCTGAACCGCTCACGTCTGGCCAAGGAGTTCGGCGTAGGCGTGCGGGAGCTCGACGACCGGGTCGTGGCCCTCGCCGAACGACTCGGCACCGCCGTGGACGGTCCCTCGCGGGACTCGTACGGTAACTCCGCCAACTCCTCCAAGGGCTGAGTCGGCCGACCCTGCGGCGAGAGTCTGTGCAGGTCAACCACCCAATATCCGTCCGTGGCAAGCCTGTCCGGGTTTAGCGTTTCGCTAAAGAGGTGCCTCGCCCACCGTTGACGGAACGCTAAAGGGACGGTTTCATCGTCACGCCGGGACATACCAAGCGGTATGCGCGGATCCCTCGAAGGGCCGGGAGGCGAGTGACGATGACGGCGCCGGAGTTGGTCGGAAGATCCGACGTGCGTGACACAGCACCGACCATGGCGAGCAGCATGCGCGGCTGGGCGGTCACCGCGATGCTGATCGCCCTGATGGTGATCAATTTCGCGGACAAGGCGGTGCTCGGACTGGCCGCGACGCCGATCAGGAAGGAGTTCGGTCTCACCGCGGGCGAGTACGGCGCGATCGCCAGCGCCTTCTACCTGTTGTTCAGCCTGTCGGCCGTGATCGTCGGCTTCGTCTCCAACCGTGTGAGAACCACATGGATCATGGCGGCCCTGGCGGTGCTGTGGTCGCTGACCGCGCTGCCGGTGCTGCTGGCCGCCAGTGTTCCCGCTCTCTACGTCAGCCGCATCGCGCTCGGCGCCGCGGAGGGGCCGACCGCGCCGATGGCGGTGCACGCGGTGCAGAAGTGGTTCCCGGAGCGCTCCCGGTCGGTTCCGACGGCGCTGATCAACATGGGCGGAGCGCTCGGTCTGGCGATCGCCGCGCCGACGCTGGTGTACTTCATCGGCAACCACGGCTGGCGCTCGGCCTTCGCCGTCCTGGCGGTGGCGGGGCTCGTGTGGGTCGTCCTGTGGGCGTTCGTCGGACGCGAGGGCCCGCTGGACACGTACGACGCGGCACTCCACGGCGCGGTCGGCCCTGACGCACGGGCCGAGCCACACGTCTCGTACCGCCGTCTCTTCCTCAACGGCACCTGGTTCGGGACGCTGACCGCGGGGATCGGGGCCTACTGGGCCCTGGCCCTCTCCGTGGCCTGGCTGCCCACCTACCTGGAGGACTCTCTCGGATACACCGCGGCAGAGGCCGGCAGGCTCGTGGTCGTCCCGAACATCGCCGGCGCGGCCGCGTTGCTGGCCGCCCCCTGGATCACGGGCCGTTGGATGCGCCGTGGAGCGACCGGGCGCATCGCCCGCGGCGTCACCGGCGGGCTGCTGGTGATCACCGCCGGCGCGTGCATGCTCGCCCTGCCCTTCGCGGGTGGGAGCGTCGCCGTCCTCCTGATGACCCTCTCCTTCGGTCTGCCCACCGCGGTCTTCCCGCTGAACTACCTCATCGGGGCGCAGGTCGTACCCGTCCGACGGCGGGGCTCCGTACTGTCCACCAGCACTGCCCTCGTCACCCTCGCCGGCGTCGTGGCCCCGGCCGTCACCGGGCGGATCATCGATGCCGCGCCGTCGGCGACCGCCGGCTTCGAGGTCGCCTTCACCCTGTGTGCCGGGCTGCTGATCGTCGGCGGGCTCGTCGGCTTGCTGACCGTCAACCCTGAACGCGAGGCCCGCAGCTTCGGACTGACCGGCTGAATCCCCAGGTCAAGCAAAGGAGTCACTCGATGTCGCACCCGCTCGACGCACTCTTCTTTCCCCGCACGATCGGCGTGATCGGCCTGTCCAGGCGGCCGGGCACCTGGGGCCGCCGCGTCGTGGACGTGCTGAAGTCCGGCGGTTACGAGGGCGAGATCCATGCCGTCGAGCCGCGCGAGCCCGATGAGGACCTGCCCACCATCGACGACCTGGTGAGCGAGGGGCATCTCCTGGACGTGCTCGTCGTCGCCGTACCGGCCGACTCCGCCGTGGACGTGGTGGAGCGGGCCAGGCGCGGCGGTGTGAGGGGGGTGGTCCTGTTCACGGCGGGCTTCGCCGAGAACGGGGACCGCGGGCGTGAACTGCAGGAGCGGCTGCGGGCCGCGGCAGGAGACATGCCGCTGCTCGGACCGAACTGCCTCGGCCTGGTGAGCAGGCCCGCCGCGGCCCACGTGACCCCGAGCGCATACGTGGAACGCCCGGCCCCGCCGCCCGGACCGCTGGCCGTCGTCACACAGAGCGGCGCGATGGGATTCGTGCTGGCGGCCCTCCTCAACCAGCGCGGCGCCGCGTACTCCTACTACGCGAGCGTCGGCAACGAGGCCTGCCTGAGCCTCACCGACGTCGGCTCCTACCTCCTGGAGCGGCCCGATGTGCGGGTCCTCGGACTGTACGTCGAGCAGGTGCGGGACCCTGCCGCACTGGCCGGGCTCGGCCGTCGCGCAGCCGAACTGGGCAAGCGCGTCATCGTCCTCAAGTCCGGTGTCAGCGAGGCCGGCGGCCGCGCCACGCTCTCGCACACGGCGGCGGTCGCGGGTGACCCCCTGCACTTCAGGGCGCTGTGCCGGGACTCCGGGATCGACATGGCCGAGGACGACGAGACGTTCGCCGACCTGATGACGGCGATGCAAAGGCCGGTCGCGTTGCCCTCGCGCCCCCGGTTCGCGGTGCTGTCCATGTCCGGTGGCGCAGGGGCCGTGATCGCCGACCGGCTCGCCGCCCTGGGCGCGGAGGTCCCCGAACTGGGACCGAGCACGCGGGCCGCCGTGGAGGCACTGGAACTGTCGGGTATCGCCGCGAGCGACAACCCGATCGACCTGGGCGGGCAGTTCTACCGGAACACGGAGTCGTTCGGTGAACTGCTCAAGATCCTCGACCAGGACCCCGCCCTCGACGGCATCATCTGCTACTTCACCTTCGGCGACCAGTACCCGGAGATCTTCCGGCAACTCGCCGTGACGGTTGCGGATTTGGAGACACCCGGGTGGCTTGTCTGGGCGTGTCCTCCCGACGGTGCGTTGGCCGGAACGCCCTCCGGAGTGGTCCACGCAAGCATCGCAAGCCTGATGCGAGCACTCCCCGCAGTCATACGTGCCCCTGAACCGGAACCCGTCGATCAGGGCGCCGCGGCGGTCGCGAGGGCGGCTGCCGCGAGAGTGGCGTCCCGCCTGCCTCTCGGGCCCGGCGTGGTGACGGAAGTCCTCGCGAGCGGGATCCTCGGGGAGCTGGGAGTGCCGTACGTGGAGTCGGTGGGCGTCGATGATGCCGCGACCGTGGCACCGGCGGCCGTGAGTCCCCGGCCGCACGTGGGTCGGCCCTACGTGGTCAAGATCGACTCCCCGGACGCCCCGCACCGCGCCCGGCTGGGACTCGTACGCCTGGAAGTCCCGGTGGAAGACCTGGCCGACGTGGCTGCCACTCTGCTGAAGAGGGCCGCTGAGCTGGGCCTGCGCGACGCCCAGGCAGTGGTGCAACCCCAGCTCGCCCACCGCGGCGAACTGGCGGTGGGAGCCGTCCGCGACCTGCACTACGGGCCGGCCGTCATCGTCGGACCCGGCGGTGATCGCGCGGAGGACGCGAGCGCGACGAGGCACGTCATCCGGCTCCCCGCGAGGCCGGGAGCCGTGCACCAGGTGGCGGCGATGCTGGCCACCGCCCACCCAGGGCTCGAACCCACCTCGTTCGCCCAGGTGTTGTCGCTGGTGTGCGAGCTCGTCACCCAGGCGCCCCGCGTGGCCGAACTCGACATCAACCCGCTGCTCGTCAGCCTGGACGGCACCCCGGTCGCCGTCGACTCGCTCATCGTGCTGACGGCCGATTCCGCACAAGAACCCGCGTGACGCTGCGCGACGCACAGCTCCCTGCCGCGATCAGAAAGGGAACGACCATGAGCGCAAACACCATCCAGAAGGCAAACATGTCGAATGACACGGCCAAATTCGCCGAACGCGCGACCGACGCCTTCACGATTGCCGTCGAGGCATTCGTGTGGGGGTATCCACTGGTCCTGATGGAGCGGACCAAGCAGCTCTTCACTCAGCGGAGCAGCCGGGTCGGCTCACCCGTCAACCAGTTCCGCCACCGCGCCAAACTGGCGACCCCGCGTGATCGCGAAATCGTCAAGCCCAACAACGACACCCTCTACTCCACGGCCTGGCTGGACCTGTCCCAGGGGCCGGTGATCCTGGAGGTTCCAGAGGTCGACGGGCGGTATTACAGTTTTCAGTTCCTGGACGCCTACACCAACACCTGGGCCTATGTGGGCAGTCGCACGACGGGCACGAAAGCCGGCCGCCATCTCGTCGTCGGGCCCGGCTGGAGCGGGCAGGCTTCCGACCGTCCCGGCGTCCCCGTCCTGACGGCTCCGACCGACACGGTGTGGCTGCTCGGACGCACGATCGTCGACGGTGAGGACGATCTCGGGGCGGCGTCGGACGTCATGGCGCAGTACGGGCTCACGCCGGTCGGCGAGAGCGACCGAGCGCAGCGGTGGTCGACGGGGCCGGCGCACTCGCCCCACGACATCGGTGCCGCGGGCATCGCGTTCTTCGACGAGCTGGGTGCCGCGCTCGCACTCAACCCGCCGCCGACTTCGGAATCCGGTCTCCTGGAGCGATTTGCCTCGGTCGGGATCGGCCCGCACCACCGGCCCGGCCAGAATTCCACCGGCGTGACCAGGCTCGCTCTCGAGCAGGCGGTCCACTTCGGCGACCGTCTCCTGGAATGCAGGGAATCGAGGCGGGGCGGGGAGGACGGGGACAAGGGGAGCGGATGGTCCTACGACCTCGATATCGGCACCTACGGCCAGAATTACCTTCTCCGCGCGATCATCGCCCGCCACGGACTCGGCGCGCTCACCGCGGAGGAAGCCGTCTACGCCAGTACCCGCCTGGACGCGGACGGAATCCGGCTCACCGGCGACAACACCTACCGGCTTCACTTCGACGCCGACCGGCTTCCGCCCGTGGACGCGTTCTGGTCGCTCACGGTCTACGACGAGGAGAACTTCCTCGTCGAGAACGACATCAACAGGTACGCGCTCGGCGACAGGACGCCCGGCCTCGCGTACGGAAGCGACGGATCGCTGGACATTCTCGTCCAGCACACAGAGCCCGCCGACGGCCCCTCGAACTGGCTGCCCGCACCGGCCGGGAGGTTCGAACTCACCCTCCGCTTCTACGAGCCCCGTCAGGAGATGTTGGAGGGCACATACGCCCTGCCGCCCATCCGGCGTTGCTGAAGACACGCCCTGAACTCCCACGACCGGCCGCACACTTGAGGAGCTTCGTTCATGCTGACCACGAATGCCGAGACCAACCCCCTGCTGGGGCAGCGGGAGGTGCAGACCGTAGCGCCGGGGGTGTTCACCATCGGACTGCAGGGCAACAGTCTCGCCGTGGAGACGGAACACGGTCTCCTCGTCGTCGACGCCGGGCCCGCCCCGCAGCTCGTCCGCCCCGCACTCGACCGGCTGCGCAAGCACACCGTCAAGCCGGTCCGGTGGATCGTCTACAGCCACGGACACCTGGGCTACAACTACGGGGTGCCCGGCTTCCTGGAGGCCGCCGAGGAACGCGGTGAGACCCGCCCGACAGTGATCGCCCACGAGAACGTCGTACGCCGATACCGCCGTTACCTGGAGACCGCGGGCCTGCAGAACCACTTGAACGCGCGCCAGTTCCGCAGGCCCCTCGAGGACTTTCCGACCGCGCCCCCGCTGACCTTCCCCGACCAGACCTACGCCGAGTCGCTCACCCTCGGCGGCACGGGCCGCACCGTCAGGCTGTTGTGGTCACCGTCGGAGACCGACGACGTCACCGCGGTGTGGCTGCCCGGGGAACGGATCCTCTACGCGAGCGCGGCCGTGATCAACGGCATCCCCAACATCGGGACCCCGATGCGCACGCTGCGCGACACCGTGCGCTGGGCGGACACCCTCGACAAGCTGGCCGCGCTCGACCCGGCGATCGTCATCCCGGAGTTCGGTCCGGTCATCCGCGACGGCGCCGTCGAGCAACTGACCTCCACCGCGGCCGCGTTGCGCTGGCTGCGCGGCGCGGTGGTCGAGCGGCTCAACCAGGGCATGACCGTCGACGACGTGGTGCACGACATCGACTATCCGGCCGACCTGTTCGACGTGCCCTGGATGGCGGAGAACTACGGTCATCGCGACTTCGTCGTGCGCGACATCGCACGATCGGAATCCGGATGGTGGGACGGCAACCCCACCCACCTGCACCCCTGCCGGCCCGCGGTCGCAGCGGGCGTACGGGCCGAGGCCATCACCGACAAGCAGGCGGTGCTCGACCACGCGGTCCGCCTCCGCGACGAAGGCCGGGTGCAAGAGGCTCTTCACGTCATCGACCTGCTCGCGACGGCTCCCGGCGACGAGGCCCACGTCGTCCTGGCACGCAAGCTCAAGTCCGACCTGTGCGCGCTGCGCAAGGAAGAAGCCACCAGTTACGTGTCGCGGAGCTGCTACGGGTCCGCCGACTGAGCGGAGCGGATGCCTCCCCGCCTCCGGCCCGAGCCGGAGCCGCCTTGCCCGAGCCGGAGCTGAGCCGCCCTGACCCGGCCGACCGTCTACTGACCCGGCCGGGTCGTTCCACCTTCGCAGAGCCTGAGCCGAATGAGGCTCTGGGCCGTGTCGATGACGGTGGTCGCCGTGTCGCGGGGCGCCCAGCCGAGCACCGTGCGGGCCTTCTCGGTGCGGAGCACGGGAATGCGGCCCAACTGCCGGACACTGTCCTGCAGCGCGGGATTGCCGACAGCGGCCTCGCGCACTTCGTCGGGGGTCAGTTCACGGGTCGGGGCGAGCGCCGCCGCCTCGCCGAGGTGCTCGCGGAGGATCCGGGCCAGCTGGAGGAGGCTGACGGCGGGGCCGTCGGAGGCGAGGAACCGTTCGCCGGCGGCGGCCGGGTGGGTCAGCGCCCGGACATGCAGGTCCGCCACGTCACGCACGTCGACCACACCGAAGTACACCGGCGGCACGACGGGCATCGAGCCGTCCAGCATCGCCTTGACCAGCCCGACGGACGCGGACGGATTCGGGCCGAGAAGCGGCCCGAAGATTCCGCTCGGGTTGATCACCGAGAGTTCGAGTCCGCCGCCCTCGGTCTCGACGAAGTCCCATGCCGCCCGTTCCGCGAGAGCCTTGGACCGGACGTAGGGGGTGTTGTCGTCCGCGGGGTCGGTCCAGTCCGTCTCGTCGTAGTCGTCGCCGGACTCTCGGCTGTAGCCCACAGCGGCGAACGACGACGTCAGCACCGTGCGCTTCACTCCCGCGTCCCGCGCCGCCCGCAGGACACGGAGGGCACCGTCGCGAGCGGGGACGATGAGCTCGTCGGGATCGTCCGGCTGCGCGGGCGGGAACGGCGACGCGACGTGCGCGACATATGTGCATCCGTCGACGGCGTCGGCCCAGCCCGCGTCGTCGGTCAGATCCGCCTGTGCGAACTCCAGCCCCCCGGAACGCGCGCTCACCATGGCCCGCACCTCGTCGGCCCGACCCGGCGAACGGACGGTCGTGCGGACCCGGAAGCCCTCGTCGAGCAACTGTTTGATCACATGCGACCCCACATGGCCACTGCCGCCTGTCACCAGAACGAGATCGTCGTTCATGCCGTACGCCCGCCTTTCCCTCTCATCAACGCAGGTCGGCGATGACGGGAGTGATCTCGGTGACGGCGCGCTGCTCAGCCGCGGTGTCACCGAGATCGCGCGCGGCCCACAGCTCGGCCTTGAGCTGCAGATAGCGCAGCCGGATCCGCATGCGCTCGATCTCCTGGGCAACGCGTTCGGCGTTGTCCTGGAACAGCTCACGCAGGCGCGAAGCGTCACCGGTGCCCAGATGCGCGAGGTAGGCGCGCATGTCCCGCACGCTCATCCCCGTCGACCGCAGGCAGCTCAGCGCCTCGATGGTCTCCACGGCGGCCGGCCCGTAGCGCCGGTGACCGCTGCTCTCGTCGCGGCCCACGGCGCCGATCAGACCGATCTTCTCGTAGTAGCGCAGAGTCGGCTCCGAGAGCCCGGTACGCCTCGACACCTGCTGGATCGTGAGCGGTGTGGCGTCGTCGACCGCGCCGGACCTGTACGTCATCGCCATGCCTCAACCCTCCAATACTTGAAGCGCTTGAAGTCAAGGCGCGCCCCTGGACCGTCGACGGGTGGGGCGATCGGGCGTAGACGGACAGGCTGAGTGCCCGGCTTCGAGTCCGCCAGGCGCTCACGCCGCGGCTTCAGGTGGTGAAGGCCTCGATCAGCGTCCAGACGGCGAGTCCGGCCATGCACGCGGCACCGATGCGCTGCACGGTCTTGAGAGGGACCCGCTTGGCGATGAAACGACCGACCAGAAGGGCGAGGGCGGAGACCGACATCAGCGCGAGCGTCGAGCCGAGGGCGGTGGGCAGCCACGGGTTGGTGGCCGCGAGGTTGGCGGTGGTGATCTGAGTGAGGTCGCCCCATTCGCTGATGAAGATGGCCATGAAGGCCGTGGTGTAGACGGGCCAGAAGCCGGTGACGGTCGTGGCGGCGCCTTCCTCGTCGTCCTCGTCCCCGCCGCGCAGCAGCACGACGGCGCCGAACGCGAACAGGGCCGCGGAGACCAGCTTGACGGCCGTGCCCGGCAGAAGGCTGAGCAGGCTGCCCGCGCCGACGGCGATCGCGACGTGCACGACGAAGGCGGTGGAGGTGCCGAACCACACATACAGCGGACGCATCCGGGTGCCCATGGCCAGCGAGGCGAACATGGTCTTGTCGGGGAGTTCCGCGAGGAAGATCAGCCCGAAGGCGGTGAGGAACGCCAGGGGGTCGAAGGTCATTGCCTTGCTTTCTGCCGGGGCCGGGCCGTCGGCTCATCGGCACCCATGGGGCGACGGGAGAACCACTCGGCCCGGCACGATGGAACGGCCCACGCGTCAACGGGACCGGATCATGCCTTGGCCGAAGGTCTCGTCCGCCCCCGCACAGTGTGCGGGAGCCCGGTGGCCGGGGTGCTCTGGAGCACCCAGCGTGTCGACCGACGGTTTTCGGGACTACTCCCCTTCGCTGCGGTCCACAGTAGCGGGTGATGTCCTGACCGCGTGGTGGCCGGGCGGGGGACCGGCGACGGCTGAGCAGACCGCGTCCACTCACCACGGCACCGGCGAGCGGCAGTTGGAGTGTCGTGGTCATCGGCACTCCCGTGAGGGAGGGGCCGATGACTGCCGATGAAGTCAACTGCACGTCACCTGAGAGAGGTTCCACAGTGACAACGGGGACGCGTGTGCCACAGCGAGTCGAGGCACGCGCCGCAGGTCCCGCGCGGCACGAAGCGCGCGTCACACAGGACGTGGTCCGCGTCGCGCTGAACGAAGCCCGCGCCGCACGGCACGATGAAGGCCCCGGCCACCTGCGCGGCCGGGGCCCCTCACGAAGAGCGACCCCTACGGGCTCAGCGTCGCACGGAGAGCCGTGCGACCCGGGCATCTGCGGGCACTCGTCCGTCGACCTGCACCGCGATGTATCGCGCAGACGTGTCGAGGGTGAGCTCCCGGTGGCTGCCGCGCCCGTCGACCCGGCCCGCGCTTCGGTAGTCGACACCGTCGTCGCTGACCTCCACCGCGAGAGCGGGCGCACTGGCGACCGTCCAGTCCACCTCGACCGAGCCCACCTGCAGTCGCGCGCCCAGATCGACGACCATGCGCCCGTCGGGGCCGGGCCGCCACGCCGTCACCGGATCGCCGTCCACCGCGGCGGCCGGGTCCGACATGCCCGCGGGCAGCGGACTGGTGGGGAACACGGTGCGGCCGAGCGCGAGGTCGTCGAGGGGGAAGGCGGTCGCGCCACGCAGACGGACGGTCGTCTCACGGCCCCGCGACACGACAGCGACCTCACCGCGCTGCTGACCCTCCACCCGGACACGGCAGGCGGCGCCGGACAGCCGCACCGTGGCTCCGTCGGTGACCTGCACGCGCAGCCCGGTGGGCAGTCGGCCCATGCCCGACACAGGAGTGAGAGTGAACCGGGGCGGGAGCAACAGGGCTTCGGCCGCGAGGAGTTCGGCCTGGTAGGACGTCCCCCTGTCGGTCAGCGTCTGGTCCCCCTGGAACACCACACGACCTGCACCGGACTGCGGCACGTCCACCGTCGTGGTGACCGCGTCACCCGACAGGTTGAACAGGCTCAGGTGCTCCTGCGTGAACGCCGCCCGGATCGCCTTGTTCCCCGTCGTGGGTGAGCCCTTCTGCGCGAGCGCGCGCAGCGTCTTGGCCGACACGCCTGGATACCCCTCGACCACCACGGGCGCCGCCGGGCCGTCGGCCGCCAGGATCGTGTCGCCGTACACCGCGATCGGGTGGTCCGAACCGCGCACGACCAGGCCGGCCCGCCCGTCGACGTCGAGCCAGCCGCCCTTGCTGCTCACCTCGGGAACCGGCCAGGCCGCCAGGTCCTCCCAGTGCTCGCCGTCGGCCGAACCCTGGAGGAGGTAGGCGCGCCCGGCCGCCGCTTCCCAGCGCAGCGTGACGCGGTCGACCTCGTGCGTGGCGCCCAGGTCCACGGCCAACCAGCTGTCGGCGCGTGGGCGGTCGGCCTTCGCGACCGCCCACCGCGTCGCCGGGTCGCCGTCGAAAGCCAGGTCCGGGCCCTTGCCCGGATCGTACGAGGACGTGGCGGCCGTCCCGCCGCGCGCGAGGTCGGAGCCGCCCGCACCGTCGCGCACCTCGAACGCGTACAGCGAGTAGCCGTATGCCGGATCGGGTCGCACCCCGAGCATCCGGATGTGGCGCACAGTGGTGCGCGAGAAGCCCACCTCGTCGACGCGCGCCGCTGCCGTGGCCGACGTACCTGCATCCTGCGCCCGGACGGAGACCTCGCCCTCCTCGAAGCGGTACGTACGTGCGCCGTCGAGGCCCGCCATCCCCGGCATGGTCAGGTTGTGCACCTCGAGGTGCCCCTCCCCGGCGGCCGTTCCGGAGGTCGCATAGACGACCCCACCCGTCGGCAGCGTCGTGAAGCCCGCGTAACCGGCGTCAAGGCGCAACACGGTCGCACTTCCGTCGAAGCCGTCGCGCAGCGACGTGTACAGCCGGACCGTGCGCTGCCCGACCTTGCCCGTCGTGGCGGGCAGGAACATCGGCGTACCGCCGCTGAGCTTGAACAGCCAGTCGTCGTGGCCCGGCTGCCAAGCGAACTTCACGAAACCCGACTTGCTGACAGCGCCCGCCCACGCGGCCCGTGTCTGGTGCGAGACAAGGCCGGGTCCCGTGCCGAAGTCCGCGACCCCCGACGCCTGGGTGAAGAGCTCGTCCTGGGACAGTGGGCGCACCCGGTGGCCGTTCGCGGCCGCCCACACATGCAGCAGATAGCTGATCGCCACCTCGGCCCGGGCCTCCGGCTCATATTTCGGCTCACCGGAGAACTTCGCCAGACGGTACTCAGGCGGGTACTTCTGGTACGCCTCCAACCGCTCGGCCAGCGCCTGCTCGGCCCGTGCCGCCGCCCGGTCACCGGCCACCTGGGCCAGGAAGGCGAGGGGGATCACGTCCCTGCCGTACAGATGCTCGCGGTCGTTCACCATCGGCATCAACGGCTCGCCGGCGTCACTCATCACTCCCAGCAAGGTGCGCCACAGCGGCAGCGCGTTGGGCTGTGCCGTGAGCACCTGGGGCAACGGCTGCCCGGCGGCCAGGAAGTGCGCCGCGTTGCGGCCCGACGTACGCCACAACTCCTCCTGGTAATGCGGTCCGAAGGAACCGTGGTTCTCGACGATGAACGTGTCGTACAGATTCCGTGCCGTGTTGCGGGAGACAGCGACGCCGTCGACGAGCGCCGGATTCGCCAGGTCGGCAGGCGGAAGCCCTGCCTCGTTGCGCGACCAGGTGCCGTAGGCGGACTCCCAGTCCGGGCGGCGCGCATCGTCGGGCGCCCAGGCGAGGGCGGGGGCGAGGGTCTGCGCGTACAGGCCCATCTCCTCCAGCTTCGTGTCGCCCACATAGCCGCCCTGCAGGCCGTTCGGCGTCCAGTCGCCCGAGTCCGGGTCGTCGCCGGTCCCCAGCTTCGTCGTGTAGGCGGCCTGTTCACGAACGATGGTGTCGATGTGCGCGCGCGTCGCGCTGTCGAGGTCGTCCCAGAGCAAGCGCGCGGCAAGGACGAAGTACGACTGGAACGTCGTGTCGAAGAACAGCTTGCGGCCCCATTGGGTCCCGCCCGTCAGTCGGTTCGACGCCGCGAAGTGCCGGATGGTGGCGAGCGTGCGCGCCTTGAGGGTGTCCCTGTCGATGCCGGCCGACCCGCTGTCGTACGTGCCGTGGGTGAGCAGCACCGCATGGCCGAGGACGACGGCGAATCCGAAGTCCTTGTCCGTGTAGTAGCCCCGTGCCTCGTCCCATTGTGTCTCGGACCAGTGGGTGTGCTGGAGCAGGACGCGGTGGTA
Organism: Streptomyces sp. NPDC055955; assembly: GCF_042270245.1. NCBI lineage: Bacteria > Bacillati > Actinomycetota > Actinomycetes > Kitasatosporales > Streptomycetaceae > Streptomyces > Streptomyces sp. NPDC055955. The sequence continues at coordinate 45,782 of NZ_JBHJYS010000022.1, read as the reverse complement.
GGTGTCGGCTGTCGCGTCCGAGGAAGAGGCGGAGTCGGCGGATGCGGTGGAACTACCGCTTGCCTGGGCGGGGTTCACGCCGACGACGGAGGGCAGGGCGGCCAGGGCGCCCGACAGGCCGAGGAGTTGCAGGAATCTCCGGCGGTCGATGTGCTTGAGGTGGTGCGGCATGTGCGGGACCTTTCACAAGACAACGTTGTCAGGTGGGGGATGGCGCTCATTCTTCGGTCTGTCGCACGGACCGTCAATGGGTGGGATCCACTGGTGGGCGAGGGGAGGCGTGGTGTGCGCCCGGGGCGGGAACGCGACTCGCACATCACCTATAGGGGGATTCTGATGAGCGTGGTGCGCAGCGCGCCCTCGACTCCGCCGTCGACAGCGCCTCTCTAGAGCACCGGCGGCCCAGCCTCGATGCGACGTAGAACAGGGGTCAGGCGATCCAGATCCGGGCCTGACTGGACCTGTCGTTCGTCCCACCAAGTGGCGCCGGCGTCGTGCAGGGGGCCAATCACGTCCTTGGCCCTGGCCGCGTCCGGGGGTGTGGCGCCGCCGAGTACGAACTCGAAGGGGCGGCCGTCGCCGTTTCCACGCTGATGGCGCACATAGGCGATGAGTTCCCGTACCTCCTCCACCTCCGGCACGATCCCATGCCGGGCGGTCTCGAACAGCGGCACCGCGCCGTCCCAACGCGCTGCCCGCCGCATGGGTGCACGGCGTGGCCAGAACCCCCCGACCCAGACCGGGGGACGGGGCTGCTGCACGGTGGCGGGCAGCATCGCCACGTCCCTGACCTCGTAGTGCCGGCCGTGGTGGTTCACTCGCCCGCCGGACCACATGCGCCCCACCAGATCCAGTCCCTCGTCCAGCCGCTCGGCGAGGACGCGCGGCTCGGCGGCGTCGCCGAAGCTGCGGTACTCGTCCTCGACCGGACCGCCCAGCCCCGCGGCGAAGATCACCCTGCCACCGCTCAGCTGGTCCAAGGTGGCCACCTGCCGGGCGAGTTGCTGCGGCCGATATCGGGGGACCGGCGTCAGCAGGGTGCCCAATCGGATCCGAGAGGTGGCCAGTGCGGCGGCGGTCAGCAGCATCCAGGGGTCCCCGAAGGGGCGCCCCTGGTGCCGTCGGTGCAGAACGTGATCCCACACGAAGAGCCCGTCCCAGCCCGCCTGTTCGGCGGCGGCCGCAGCGGTGGCGACGTTGCGCGGGTCGGCGAAGTCGCCGAAATTGGGGATGTTGACGGAGAAGCGCATCCCAGCAGGATGCGCAGCGGGAGGGGAAGGCGCAATCGGATTCAGGTCCCGGCAGCTCAGTACCCGTACCCTGCGGTGCCGCCGTCGTGGCTGCACCTGTGCGGTGTTGCGGTCGCCGGATGTCGTGGCCGCAGAGTGAGGCCGTCACCTTTCGCCGGAGTCCTGATCCGACGATGGAAACGCCGTCCGTTCTGTGATCCGCCGCGGCGCATGTGCGAGCTCCTCAGGCGGTGTTGACGGATCCGCCGTCGATGAGGCGGCCGGTGCCTGCGGTTGCGGCGGCGCGTGGTGAGCTGAGGCAGGTGACGAGGGCTGCGACCTCGTCCGGGTTCGATGAGCCGGACGATGAGCATGCCGGTCACTGAGGGGAGTCCGGCCAGGAGGTCGGCGTGCGGCAGGCCCACGGATGCCGCGGGTTCTGCTCCGTAGCCCTTGGAGCTTCCCGCGGGGCGGTTCGGACCGGCCCGCGGGCGACCGTGTTCCTCCGGACACCCGGCGGGCCGAGGCCTTCCGTGAGTTCCTTGCCGAAGGCGGTGAGCGCGGCGGCCTTGGCCGTCGTGCAGGCGATCGGTCCGCTGCGGGGTACGCGGGACCGCGAAGCCGCGCCGCGCCAGGAAGTCGGCGAACGGCGTGACGGGATCACCCAGTTGGCGTGGTGACGGCGCCTGGCCGCGGCGGGGGCGTGTAGTACCTGCGACGGAGGGCCCGGGACCCTCCTCCCGTGGGACGCCTTCGGGGCGGGCCCCGCTTACGGTGCTGTACGTGACCGAGACCCGGGCCCAGACGATGCCCACGGGGGCCAGGAGCCACAGCCCCGAGTACCGTCTCGCCGCCGGCGCGCAGAGCGGCCTGCGGCGCGCATCGAGCCCGACCGGCAGCGCGCCCGCTCCGACGGAGGACTGGGCCCGCCCCGTGCCGGTCGCGCCGGCGCGGGGCTGCGGGGTGGTGCACCCGTCCGAGCCGACGGAGGATCATGCCCGCGTCGCCGGGCGGCGGCGAGAGGTGGATGCCGACCGCCTTCCCGGGCGTCGCGGGTCGGGAAGGCGGTCCGGGGCCGGGAGGTGTCACCTCCCGTCAGGACTCCGTGACGGCGTCCGCCGGTCGCAGGACTCGGGCCAGGAACTCGCGGGTGCGTGGGTGTTGCGGGTTACCGAGGACCTCGTCGGGGCTTCCCTGTTCGACGATGACGCCGTCGTCCATGAAGACGACACGGTCGGCCACTTCGCGCGCGAAGCCCATCTCGTGGGTCACGACCATCATCGTCATCCCGTCGTCCGCGAGGCCGCGCATGACGGCGAGGACGTCTCCGACCAGTTCGGGGTCGAGCGCGCTGGTGGGTTCGTCGAACAGCATCAGCTCGGGGCCCATCGACAGGGCGCGGGCGATGGCCACCCGTTGCTGCTGGCCGCCCGACAGCTGCGCGGGGTAGCTGTCCTCCTTGTCCGCGAGTCCGACGCGGGCAAGGTTCTGCCGTGCCACCTGGTCCGCCTCGGCCTTGTCGCGGCCCAGCACCCGGCGCTGAGCGATCGTCAGGTTGTCCAGCACGCTCAGGTGCGCGAAGAGGTTGAACTGCTGGAAGACCATGCCGATCCGCCGGCGCAGCCGGTCGATGTGCACATCCGGGTCGGTGATGTCGGTCCCGGCGATGAGTACATGGCCTTGGGTGGGCTGTTCGAGGAGGTTGGTGCAGCGCAGCAACGTCGACTTGCCCGACCCGGAAGGGCCGATGACGCACACCACTTCGCCCGTGTCGACGGTGAAGTCGATGCCGCGCAGGACCTGAAGGTCACCGAAGGACTTGTGGAGCGCGCGGATCTCGATCGCCCGGGTCGGCGTGGGCGTGTCGTCGGTGGTGGCATTCGTCATGCCCGTCCCCTTGTGTTCTCTCATGCTGCCGGAGGGCTCGCTGGCGGCGCTCATCGTTCACCGTGCCTTCGCGTGGCCCGCCTCCAGGCGGCGCACCACGTAGCCCAGCGGGACGGTGATCAGGAGGTAGCAGAGACCGGCCACGAAGATGGGCGTGGTGTTGGCGGTCTCGCTGGCCAAGTCCCGTCCGAACTTGGTGAGTTCACGCGTCTGCAGGGAGACGCCGAGGAACAGCACCAGTGAGGAGTCCTTGAAGAGGAGGACCAGTTCGTTGGTGAGTGGCGGCACGATGATCCGGAAGGCCTGTGGAATGACGATCGACCACATGGCCCGCGCGTGGGACATGCCCAGCGTCCGCGCGGCCTCCATCTGGCCGCGGGGAACGGCCTGGATGCCGGCCCTGATGGTCTCCGCCATGTACGCGGCGGCAACGAGACCGAGGGCCACGGCGACCTGCCCGTACGCTCCACCAGGGATCGCGAGACCGGGGAACGCCAGGGGGACGCCGACCCCGATGAAGATGAAGATCAGCAGGGCGGGCAGCCCGCGGAACACCTCGATGTAGAGAGAGGCGAGCCAGCGGTAGGGGGCCACCGAGGAAAGCCGCATGAGGGCGACGATCAGCCCGAGCACGAGGCCCACGCCGAATCCCGACAGGGTGTACGCCACCGTGTTGGTGAGCGCCACCGTCAGCAGGTCCGGGAACATCCGCTTGGCCACGGAGAGTTCGAGGAACTGCTGCTGCAACTGGTGCCAGTCGGCCAGTGCGGCGACGGCGATCACCGCGGCGGCCAGGACGACGTACTGCGCACCACGGAGCATACGGCGCCGCCGACGCGGGGACAGGCGGGGGCGCGTGGCCGCCTGGGCCGGGGCCTTCGCGGCGACGGGAGTGGGCGAGGAGGTCACTGGGACACGGCCTCCGCGGGCATCGGGCCGATCCACTTCTCGTACAGCTTCTTGTACGTGCCGTCCTGCTTGGCCTTCTTGATGGCCTTGTCGATGGCGGCGAGGAGCTTGGGATTGCCCCCCTTGCGTACGGCGAAGCCGTACTTCTCGCCCGTCTGGACCGTGCCGGTGACGGTGAACTTCGCCGCGTTGGCCGGGTCCTTGAGCCAGTTCTGGACCACCGGGTAGTCCTGGATGACGACGTCGACCTGGCCGGTGCGCAGCCCGTTCAGCTCGGCGTCCGAGCTCTCGAACGACTTGGAGTCGATGCCGGCGGTGTGCGCGGTGTCCTCGCCGGTGGTGGCCGACTGCGATCCCAGCTTGATCTGGCCACTCTTGATGGCGCCCAGCGACTTCGCCTTGACGCCCTTACGGGCCAGCAGGGCCTGGTCGGCGTCGAAGTAGGGGATCGAGAAGGCGAGGTGCTGCTTGCGCTCGGGAGTGATCGTCATGCCCGCGGCAGCCACGTCGCAGACCCCCGCGTTGAGGTCCGCACCCGTCTTGATCGTCTCGAAGGACTTGTCCACGATCTGCTGCTTCAGACCGAGGTCGTCGGCGACCAGATCGATCAGGTCGACGTCGAAGCCGACGATCTTCTTGCCCTTCTCCGATTGGAACGGGGCGTACGGGAGATGCGTACACGTGGTCAACTGGCCTGATTTGACCAGCTTCACGCCGCCGGCCGTCGTGGTGGCCTGTTCCTTGCTGCAGGCGGTGGCCGACAGGGTGAGCGCGGCGGCGAGCACGAGCGGGGTGGAGCGGCGGACGAGTCTTCCGTGAGTGCTCACTGGACTTCCCTTGGGCATGGAGAGATGCAACTTTCCCTGGGCAGAGGGAAGTTGACCTGGAATGGGACGGGCGCCGACGGGCGCCCGCGCAGTCGTGACCATGGGCCGTTGGGGGCAGGTCCAGGCGGAACTGCGACTGCGGTGGGCACACCCTGCATCAGCGCGAACACGAAAGTCCAGGGCTGTCACCAGCCACTCCTGAAGCCTTCACATTTTCGATCTTGAGGGGCCCGGGTCGTGCGCGGGAGGCCGCCATGGACCGGGCGCTCGGTCGCCGGCCGCGTCGTGGGCAGAGATGACGTGCACATGCCTTGACGAGTGGTCTCGACCACAAGCACCGTTACGGGAGAGCCGTTCTTCGTCCTGTGGGGGGCACGTGAACAGCAGACTCTTCGGCGTGGGCGCCGTGTTGTCCGTCCTCGCCGTCGTGGGGCGCCTGGCGGTTCCGGCCTCGTCGGCGCCGGTCCCGAGGCCGGCCGGCGCGTTGCCCTCTCGGCCCTGCCGACCTGACCGAGACGCGGACCACGCAGCAGCTCCAGCAGGGCGTCACCGGCGGCGGGTCCACCACCGTGGTCGTCGGTGGGGCCGTGCTCAACGCCCGGTCCGACGCGACCCGCGAACGCCCGGTCGGAGGCGCCCTGCTGGTCCTCCCCGGCCGGAAATGACCCCACCGACAGGAGCCGCCATGACCGCCGCCATGATCCGCCGCGCCAGATGTGTCCTGCTCGTCCTGGCCGTCCTGCTGATCACCCTGACACCGAACGCACCGTCCGTGGCCGCCGACGCCCGCGGAGCCGAGGTCGTCGCCGTCACCCAGGTCGCCGACCGTCAGGTGGATCTGTCCGTACGCTCCCCGGCTCTGGGCGGCCGGACCGTCAACGTCCGACTGCTCACGCCCGACGGCTGGAACCCGGACGACCGCGGCCGGCACTGGCCCACCCTGTGGCTGCTGCACGGCTGCTGCGGCGACTACACGTCGTGGACGAGCCGGACCGACGTCGCACGCATCGACAGCCTGCGTGACGTCCTCGTGGTGATGCCGGAGGCCGGCTGGAACGGCTGGTACAGCGACTGGTGGAACAACGGGAACGGCGGTGACCCCGCCTGGGAGACGTTTCACACCCAAGAGCTGCGCCGGCTCCTCGAACGCGACTGGGGAGCGGGCCCGCGCCGCGTGGTCGCCGGACTGTCCATGGGAGGGCAGGGCGCGCTGATGTACGCGGCCCGGCACCCGGGCATGTTCAAGGCGGCAGCGGCGTACTCCGGATCCGTGCACCCATTGCTGAACGACGAGTCGGTGAACCGCATCATGGGGTTCTTCGCGGGGCAGGGCGACGATCCGCGCCGGGTCTGGGGCGACCCCGTGGCGCAGCGGGATGTGTGGGCGGCCCATGACCCGTACTACCTGGCCAAGCGCCTCAAGACGATTCCCGTGTATCTGTCGTGCGGCGACGGGACCGCCGGTCCCCTGGACCCGCCGGGTGCCACCAACGCCCTCGAAGCGGACTTCGACCGGCAGAACCACGCTCTGGCGGGCGCACTCGAGAAGACGGGTGCGCGGCGCGTGACGACCCACTTCTACGGGCCGGGGACCCACAGCTGGCCCTACTGGCAACGAGAACTGCACGCCTCGCTGCCGATGCTGCTGGGGGCGTTGCGGGTCACGAACTGAGGTGACGCGCGGCCGCCTCCCGGCGGGGGCGGCCGGAGCGGGTTCCCCACTATGTCATCATTCAATGACATCGACTGATGACAAGAACGGTATACCTCCCTTGCAGCCCTCCATACCGGCGTCCGCGCGTACCTCCGCCGTATCGGCACCCGCACTTCGCCACCCACGGGCTCTGGTGCCCGTCCTCGTCTCGCTCGGCATGCTCGTCGCCGTGGTCAGCAGCCTCGGCGCACCGCTCATCCCGACCATCGCGGCCGAGGACCACGTCGCCGTCTCCACCGCACAGTGGGCGCTGACGGTGACGATGCTCGTGGGAGCCATCGCCACACCGGTCATGGGGCGCCTCGGCGACGGCCCGTACCGCAAAAACGTGATCCTCACCGGCCTCGCCGTGGTCCTGGCGGGCAGCCTCCTGGCGGCCCTGCCCCTCGGGCTCACCTGCCTCCTCGTGGGCCGGGCACTGCAGGGCGTCGGGATGGGCCTCGTCCCGCTCGCCATCGCCACCGCCCGCGACGCGCTGCCGCCGGAACGGGCGCGGTCGGCGGTGGCGACCCTCTCCCTGACCACCGCCGCGGGCATCGGCCTCGGTTATCCGATCACCGGTCTGTTCGCCCAGTACCTCGGCATGTACGCCGGATTCTGGTTCGCGGCCGCCACGGCAGCCGCCGCACTCACCGCCACCGTGATCGTCGTGCCCGTGGCGCCGAGCCGCCCCAGCATTCCGATGGACTTTCCCGGTGCGCTGCTGCTCGCCGGCGGCATGGCGGCCCTGCTGGTGACACTGGCCGAGGGGGAGCGGTGGGGCTGGGGATCCGCCCCGCTGCTCGCGCTCGCCGTCGCGGCCGTCGTCCTGCTCGCCGGGTGGGTCCTGCACTCGATGCACTCCACGCACCCGCTGGTGCGGGTACGGCTCATCAAGGATCGCGGCGTACTCGTCGCCAACCTGACCACGATGGTCGGCGGTGTGGGCACCTACCTGCTGATCGCCCTGGTCACCCGCTACGTCCAGACGCCCGAGTCCGCCGGATACGGCTTCGGCTCGTCCATCGTCGTCACCGGTCTGCTGCTCGTGCCGTTCTCCGCGGCCAGCCTCGTCACCGGCCGCCTGGTGCGGCTGCTCGGCGCGGCGGCGACCCCCGCCCGCATGCTGCCGCTGGGCTGTCTGCTCTCGCTGGCGGGCCTCGTCTGCTTCCTGCTCGCCCGCTCCAGCCTGTGGGGCATCGGCACGATGATGGCGCTCGCCGGACTCGGCGTGGGCGTCACCTTCGCGGTCACACCCGGCCTGATCGTCGGCGGGGTGCCCGCACAGGAGACGGGCAGCGCGATGAGCTTCAATCAGGTCATGAAGTACATCGGGTACTCGACCGGCAGCGCGCTGAGCGCGGTCATCCTCCAGGCCGCCACCGACCCGGGCGCGGCGCTGCCGACCAACGACGGATATCGCACCGCGGGCCTCGCCGGCTGCGCCGCCTTCGTGATCACCGGCATTCTCGCCGTCGTCCTCACGCGAACGGGCACCCGGCCGCGGCCGTCCGTGGTCGCGGCCGGGCACGTGGCTCCGGTCGCCACGGGTGAGCGGGCGCGCCCCGAGCCGAGCCGCCGGTGAGCGGCGCGGACGCCGGCCCTCGCCGGAACTCCGCCCGCACCCGCGAGGCGCTGTTGCGGGCGGCGACCGAGCTCTTCTCCGAGCGCGGCTACGACCGCACCACCGTCCGCGAGATCGGTGAGAGGGCCGGGGTGGACCCGGCCCTCATCGCACGCTACTTCGGCAGCAAGCCGCTGCTGTACGTGGAGGTGCTGCGCGCCGAACACGGTGACGCGGCGCCGGACGACCTGCTCACCGAGTCCCGCCTGCGTGACGTCGCCGAACGTGCGGAGCGGCGCGGTCCTGTCCCTCTGCTACGGGTCGCCGTCCAGCCGTTGAGCGACGCTGCCGCGCAGGACGCCACCCGCGCGGCACTGCGGTCCCGCCTCGTGGATCCGCTGCGCGCACGTTTCACCCGGGAGAACAGGGACCGGCCGGGACTGCGGGCCGACGTGCTGGTGGCGGCGGTCGCCGGGGTGCTGCTCGCCCGCCATTCCGGAGCCTTCGAGGACCTGGCCGACGCGGAGGTCGACGAGGTCGTCGACGTGCTGCTGGAGACCCTCGGTGGCGACGGACCCGCCGACGATCGGTGAACGCCGACAGGCCCACCGGGTTCACGACTGCGCGAGCCAGGTGAGTGCGGCCACGACGAGTGCTTCCACGCCCGTGCTCAGGGTGGGCTCGACCACGGGGGCGAAGTGGGGGGAGTGGTTGCTCGGCAGCTCGTCCAGCCGGTCTTCCTGGAGTGCGACGAGAACCGTTTCGGTGTCCAGGCCACCCCAGAACCAGAAGACGGTCGGCACGTCGAGCACCTCACCGAACACGCCCACGTCCTCGCTCGCGTTCACCTGAGGCATCGTCATGATCCGCTGCTGCCCGAAGTGCTCCGCGAACGCGGCGACCGTGGTCCGGGTCGCCTCAGGATCGCTGACCAGCGCCGGCGCGGCGCCGGTCCAGTCGAACTCCGGCGGCTGTGCGGCGCCACTCGCCTGCGACTCCGCGGTGGCGATGCGCTCGATGGCGTTGCGGACCTTGTCGCGGATCGCCGGGGTGAAGGTGCGGACGTTGATCCCCAACTCCGCCTTGTCGGGGATGATGTTGTCCTTCGTACCCGCCTGCAGGCGACCCACGGTCACCACGGCGGTCTCTGCCGGAGGCACCTCCCGCGCGACGATTCCCTGCAACCGCGTGACCACGTTGGCCGCCATGAGCACCGGGTCGACGGACGCCTCGGGCCGGGATCCATGGGCGCCGCGACCGTGCAGGGTGAGGTCGAGGGAGTCCGCGGCAGCCATCACCGGGCCCGTGCCGTAGCCGATGACCCCTGCGGGCAGCGGACCGACGTGCTGGCCCAGCACGATCTCGGGCTTGGGGAACCGCTCGAAGAGTCCGTCGTCGACCATCCCGCGTGCGCCGACCGCGAGCTCCTCAGCCGGCTGGAACACCACCAGCAGTGTGCCGCGCCACTGGTCACGCGAGCGCGCGAGCAACATGGCGGCACCGGTCAGGCAGGCGGCGTGCATGTCGTGACCGCACGCGTGCATCACCGGTACGTCGCGGCCCTCGTGATCGACGCCTCGCGCCTGGCTGGCGTAGGGGAGTCCGGTCTTCTCCTCCACCGGCAGCGCGTCGAAGTCCGCGCGGAGCATGACCACCGGTCCCTCGCCGTTGCGCAGGACCCCGACCACGCCGGTGAGGCCGATTCCTTCGGCCACCTCGTCGAAGCCAGCCTCGCGCAGGCGCTTCGCCAACAGTGCGGCGGTGCGTGTCTCCTGGAGCGAGAGCTCGGGATTTCGGTGCAGGTCCTTGTAGAAGGCGGCGAGTTCATCGCGGATCGCCGGCAGTTGCTCGGTCACCGTCTTCGACATGGCTACCTGACCTCTCTGAGTACCGTTGTGGGTACCGTAACTCCGCACGCCAGGACACGTGCCGCCCTCCTGGCAGGTGGCGCCGACCGCCGCACGTGCCATGGGGTTTGTGCCGGGTTTCCGGTGGCGGGCAGACCCTGCCGCTGGGCCCGGGCGGGGGCCCGGCGGCTCACCGGACTCATCTCACGTCCTGACCCGAGGAACGTGTCCGCCGTGTCAGGGCTTCCAGTCGCCCACGCGGTCCAGACGGCGGAGCTGCTGGCGGGCGGTGGGTACGTCGAGGGCCTCGCCGCGTGCGGTGAGGCGGTCCGCGACCGCGGTGCGGTGTCCGGCGGACTTGTGGTCGTCGTACTTGAACTTGGCGACCACGTCGATGACGTCCAGGCGCAGCCCGCGGATGCCGGGCAGCATGCGGCCGTACGGGGGCTGGTCCACCAGTACGGGTGCGTGGTCGCCGTCCGGCTGGAAGTGGGCGAGCTGGCGGCGCAGGAGTTCTGCCTTGGCCTCGGGGGCGTCGACGATGTGAGCCTGGCAGGTGAACTGGACGGCCGCGTAGTAGCTGGTGGGGACGCCGTCGGTGGGTGTCGTGTCCGGCTTGGCGCGCCAGGGGCCGGGGATGAAGGCGTAGTCACCGACGACGGTGAACGTGACGTTCGGGTCGTGCTCGATCGCCTCCCATACCGGGTTGGGGCGGGCGAAGTGGATCAGGAGCTGATTGCCGTCGCCGGTGAAGTGGGTGGGGACGACCACGGGGGCCCGGCCGGGAAGGCCGTTGACGCCGAGCTGGCCGAAGTCGTGGCCGTCGGCGATCCACGCCTGCCATTCGCCCTCGTCCAGCGCGGCGTCCCAGGGTTGGACGAACATGCTCTTCTCCTTGGGGTGGTGAACCGGTTCAGGTGAGGGCGAGGAGGCTGACCGCGACGGCCGCGGTGCCCAGGCCGACGAGCTGGCCGCGGTGGATGCGTTCGGCGAGCACACTCCGGGCGAGCAGCACCGTGCCGACAGGGTAGAGGGCCGTGATCACGGCGACGACGGTGAGGTCTCCGCTGCGGACGGCGATGAGGAACAGCAGGTTCGCCACCGAGTCCAGCACGCCCGCGGCGGCCGACATGGCGTAGGCGGGTTTCTCGCGGCCGAGCCTGCGGCGCAGGACCCCGGCGGCGGTCAGGGTGACGGCTGTCGAGACCGCCCGGCCGACGATGAGCGGGGCCACGCCGCTGTCCGCCGGTGCCTGGTGCAGGAAGACCAGCTGGAGGGCGATCGCGGCGCCCGCGCCGAACGCCAGCAGCAGCGCGGTGCGCGACGGACGCGACGAGCCCGCGCCGTGCCCGGCGCTGACCAGTACGACGGCGATGAGCGCGAGCGGCAGGCCGAGCAGCCCCGTCGTGCCCAGCCGCTCGCCCTGTATCAGTCCCACGCCGACAGGCAGCGCGGCGGACACCAGCGCGGTGACCGGGGACAGCACGTTCATCGGGCCGAGGGCCAGGGTCTTGTAGAGCAGCGCGAACGCGACCGCGGAGGCCACGCCGGAGGCGGCGCCCCAGCCGATGGCGCCCGGGTCGAACGACGCGCCGAGCACGGGCCACAGCAGCAGTTCGACCGCGAGGCTGGCCGGTGCGGCGACCATCACGGTGCGCAGCACGTGCGCCTTGCGGGCACCGAGGCCGCCGAGGAAGTCGGCGCAGCCGTAGGCGAGTGAGCTGCCCAGAGCCAGCAGCAGAGCGATCACGGGTACATCCCTTAGTCTTTCAGTGGAACGACTAAACTGTACAGTGAACCGACCGTGCTATGTCAACCAACCGACCGGATGGTGCATTGCAGTGGTCCACCGGCGAGGATGGTGATCGGATGGCCGAGGCAGAGGACGCCCTGCGCACGCTCGCGCACAACGTCAGGGCGGCCCGTACCCGAGCGGGTCTGTCCCTGGACGAGCTCGGACGACGCGCCAAGGTCAGCAAGGGAGCCCTGGTCGGACTGGAGAAGGCCCAGGGCAACCCGAACTTCGCCACGCTGGTCCGGCTCGCCGACACCCTCGGCGTCTCGGTGTCCGCGCTGATGGAGGGACCGGCCGAAGGGCGCGTCCGCGTCGTGACCGCCGGCGCCGTGATGCCGCTGTGGACGGGGGAGCGGGGCAGCGAGGCCCGGCTCATGCTGACGACCTCGGGCCCCGCCCCGGTCGAGGTCTGGCGCTGGCAGCTGACACCCGGCGACGCATACCCGAGCCACCCCCACCAGGCCGGAGTCGTCGAAACCGTCAGCGTCACGGTCGGAGAGATGATCCTCGAGGTCGATGGCGTCGAGCATCTTGTGGAAGCGGGACAGACGGCCACCTTCGACGGCAACGCCCGCCACACCTACCGCGGTTCGGGCACCGAGACGTGCCACCTCATCATGACCGTCCACCTGCCGCCCGGCCCCGCGGGCACCCTCTGACGACCGCTGAGTCAGAGGGTGCCGAAAGCGCAACGCCATGCGGGTGGCGCGACGACAGGTGACTGCTCCGGAGGGCGCGGGCCGGGGGCGGCCTACGACGCGCCTCGGCCCAGGGTGCGGGTCCGCGTGAGGATCTCGCGCAACTCCCCTACAGGGAGCTTCGGTTGACGGTCCGCCGAGAACAGGCCGTTGATCTCCTGCTCCGTGTCGGTGAACTGTGTGAAGCAGAAACCGGCGAGCCCGGAGTCCACCGCGGCCTCCACCAACCCGGCCAGCCGCTCGGCGAAGTCCTCCTTCGTGCTCACGGTGTCGTAGCCGAACCACTCGGCGCCCTCGGCCGGTTCGAAGGTGGCCCCGCCGAACTCACTCAGTACGACAGGCTGCCCGTGGTGGCGTACGCCGTCCAGAAGGAGCCGCTTGGCACCCGGCCACTGCTCGACGATCTTGCCCTGCCGCATCGAGGAGTGCCCGTAACGCTCGCGCAGCACCAGCGAGTCCTGCGTGTAGTCGTGCACTCCCCAGATGTCGGCGGCGGAGATCTCCCAGCCGTCGTTGGAGACGGCCGGGCGTGACGGGTCGAGGGCTTTGGTGAGGTGGTAGAGGCTGTCCATGAAGTGCCGCTGGGCGGGGACGAGCGCCGGGTTCGGGACGGACCAGGACTCGTTGACCGGAACCCACGCGACGATCGACGGGTGGCTGAGGTCGCGGGCGATCGCCTCGGTCCATTCGCCGACGACCCGCTCGACGGTCTGCGCGCCGAACGCGTAGGCCGACGGCATCTCCTCCCAGAGCAGCAGCCCCAGCCGGTCGGCCCAGTAGAGGAAGCGCGGATCCTCGATCTTCTGGTGGATGCGCAGCCCGTTGAGGCCGATGGACTTGGCCAGTTCGGCGTCGCGGCGCAACGCGTCGGACGGGGCCGCAAGATGGGAAGCGGGCCAGTAGCCCTGCTGGAGAGCGAATCGCAGGAAGTACGGCTTGTGGTTGAGCAGGAAGACGCCGTCGTCCCAGCCGATGTCGCGCAGCCCGAGGTAGGAGGTGACGCGGTCGACGGGGGTGTCGTCGGCAGCGTCGTTCAGCGTCACGGTCGCGTCCACGAGATGCGGCCGGTCGGGGCTCCAGAGCAGGTCGTCGAGGTCCTGAGCGTGCCGAAGGGCCGCTACGGCGACATCGAACTCCGTCTCCTGCCCGTCGGTCAGCGTGCGCTGTTCGGCGAGCACCCGCTCGCCCTGGGTGAGGCGCACCGTGACGGTTGTCGGCCGCTTCGGCCACTGGCTGAGCCGGATCCGGCAGTGGACGCGGGCGTGGGCGACGTCGGGGGTCCAGTGCAGGACCGTGATGTGCTCGTCCGGGACGTCCTCCAGCCACACCGGCTGCCAGATGCCTGAGGTGCGGTGATACCAGATGACGTGCGGATCGCGTCGCCAGTCCTGCTTGCCGCGAGGTTGCGCGGCGTCGAGCGGCTGGTCCTCGGCCCGGACGACGACGGTCTGCTCCCCGTCCTGGAGGACGGCGTCGGTGAGATCGCAGGAGAAGCCCGTGTGGCCGCCTTCGTGACGTCCTACGAGCTGTCCGTTCACCCACACCTCGGCCCGGTGGTCGACCGCGCCGAAGTGCAACAGGAGGCGTCGGCCCGGAGCCGGCCGGGTGACCTCGATCGTGCGCCGGTACCAGAGCACGGGGTGGAAGGAGGTGTCTGCGATGCCCGATGCCTCGGACTCGGGCGGGTACGGCACGGTGATGGTGGCGGTGAACGGCTCGGTGGTGTCCGGGTCCATCCAGCGGCCGGAGCGGCCACGGTCCGTGTCGTCGTGGGTGAACTGCCACGGACCGCTGAGGTCACGCCAGTCGGGGTCACGGACGAGCTGCGGCCGGGGGTGGCCGGCGGCGTCCAGGTGCGGGTACGGCATGCGAGAACTCCGGTGGTTCGTGCGTGAGTGCGGGAGGCGGGGCGTCACCGCGGGTCAGCCCGCGGGGGAGCGGAGCTCCACGGCCGTGGCGGCGAACGCCAACGGCCCGGGCAGCAGCGGCGTCAGCAGGGGAATCGACCAGGCGAGGAGCACGCTCAGGAGCACGGCGCCGGCGAGCAGGAGAGTGCCGCGCGGGTCGGCGACGCTCCGGAGGAATCCCTCCCGCGCGGACAGCCGGTGCGGGGTCTCGAGCGCCGTCGCGCGCAGTCCCACGACCGTGGCTCCCAGCGTGAGCAGCGCCAGCACGGGCAACAGGACGGCCGCTCCGGGCAGCGAACTGCGCAGCAGCGCCGCGTCGATCAGGAGGACCGGCGCGAGCAGCGGAGGAACGCACCCGGCGGCCAGCACCCGAGCGGTCAGGTGTGCGCGCAGGTGCCCGACGTACGTACCGGCACTGACCGGGAGGCCATGACAGGCGGACTGGCGGAGGGTGGCAGAGGCGGCGGCGAACGCGGCGGGTGCCGTGACGACCGGGAGGCAGGCCGCGGTGGAGAGCAGGCCGACCAGGAGGACGTCGGCGAAGAGGGAGAAGCTCGGCCCGAAGACCTCGCCGGGCTCCCGGCGATCGCGGTGGGAAGCGGTGGGCGCGTGGGTCATGGCGGATCAGCCCTTCAGCCCGGAGGTGGCCATGCCCTGCACGAGATAGCGCTGGAAGACGAAGAAGAACAGCACGATCGGCAGGACCGAGATCACCGACATGGCGAACATGGGCCCGTACGCGGAGGTGCTGGACTGGTCGACGAAGCTGCGCAGGGCGAGTGTGATGGTGAACTTCTGCGGCGCGAACAGATAGATCATCTGCGTGAAGAAGTCGTTCCACGTCCAGATGAACGTGAAGATGGCGGTGGTGATCAGCGCGGGCCGGGTCAGGGGGAGCGTGATCGACCAGTACGTGCGGAAGGCTCCGCAGCCGTCGATGCGCGCGGACTCCTCCAACTCGCGCGGGAAGCCGCGCATGAACTGGACGATGAGGAAGACGAAGAAGGCCTCGGTGGCGAGGAACTTGGGCAGGACGAGCGGCCAGTAGGTGTCCACCATGCCGAGCCGGTTGAAGATGATGTACTGCGGGATCAGGACGACGTGGTGCGGCAGCATCAGCGTCGCCACCATGAAGGCGAACATCACCTTGCTCATGCGGAAGCGCAGCCGGGCGAACGCGTAGGCGGCCAGGGAACAGGACAGGACATTGCCCACGACGGCGCCGACCGCGATCAGCAGGGTGTTGCCGAGCAGCCGTGTGACGCTGATGCCCGAGACCCCGTCCAGGGCGGTCGTGTAGTTCGACCACTCCAGGTGGCTGGGCCACAGGTCGAGGCTCGTCACCACCTCGTCGGCCGGCTTGAGCGACGTGGCGAGGAGCCAGGCCAGCGGATACAGCAGTACGAGCAGACAGACGGCCGCGACCGTGTGCGGCAGCCACCGCTTCGTGGCGATGTTCATCGCCCCTCCTCGTCCGCGTAGAAGACCCAGGACCGGGAGGTCCGGAAAAGGATCAGGGTGATCGCGGCGATGGCGATCAGCAGCATCCAGGCCATCGCCGCCGCGTAGCCCATGTGCGAGGCGGTGAAGCCGCGTTCGTACAGGTAGAGCGTGTAGAACATGGTCGAGTCGGCGGGGCCGCCCTTGCCGCCGCTGATGACGAAGGCCGGCGTGAAGACCTGGAAGGAGTTGATGATCTCCAGCACCAGGTTGAAGAAGACGACCGGGGACAGCATCGGCACGGTGATGGAGACGAACTGCCGCCGGCGGCCCGCGCCGTCGAGCGCCGCGGCCTCGTAGAGATCGGGCGAGATCTGCTGAAGGCCTGCAAGGAAGATCACCATGGGAGCCCCGAACTGCCACACCGTCAGCAGGACGATCACGTAGACCGCGAGGTCGGGACTGCCCACCCAGCCGCCGGCGTGAAGTCCGACCGAGTCCAGAACGTCGGACACCGTGCCGCCGTCGTTGAACAGCGCGCGCCACACCAGGGCGATGGACATGCTCGCCCCGAGCAGGGAGGGCGCGTAGAACGCGGAGCGGTAGAAGGCCCGGCCGCGGTTGAGGTTCTTGAGCAGCGTCGCCACGGCGAGGGCGAGGCCCAGCTTCAGCGGAACGGCGACGACGACGTACAGCATCGTGGTGCCGACCGAACGCCAGTAGCGGGGGTCGTCGGTGAGCATCTCTGTGTAGTTGCGCAGGCCCACCCAGTGCGGCGGGTCGAACAGGTTGTAGTCCGTGAAGGACAGGTACAGGGAGACGGCCATCGGCACGAGGGTCAGGACGAGCGCGCCGATCATCCACGGGGTGAGGAACACGTAGGCGGGCCACTGCCGCTCACGCACCGGGCGGCGCCGCCGGGCCGACGGCTTCTGGTCCGTGGTGGGGGTGGGGCGCGCGGGCGCCCTGGTCGACACAGTGCTCATGACCTCAGCTCCCGGTCGGCCTCGTCGATGAGTTCGCGCGCCGCCTGGCGTGGTGTGGCCAGGCCGTACATCACGCGTTGGTATGCGCGGATGAACGCGGTCTGGACCGCGACATCGCCCCGTGGCGGTGCGGTGGGCGGGGCGTCCAGTCCGTACCTCTCCATGGTCTGCGCGTACTCGTAGATCTCCCGTTCGGGGCCCTTGAGCGTCTTGGCGACGCGGGCGGCGATCTTCCGGTTGGGCGGGGTGGAGCGGGAGAAGGCGAGGATGTCGCCGGCCCTTTGGTCGTTGAGGAGGAAGTCGACCAGCTGGGCCGCTTCCTCGGGGTGTTCGCTGTGCGCTCCGATGCCGATGAGCATGCTCGGCTTGAAGTACGCGCCCTGGCGGCCGTTCGTCGTGGGGACCGGTGCGAAGTGGACGGAGTCCCCGAGCAGGACCGGGTAGCTGGGGAACGGCGCGTCCCACGTGAAGTCGGCGGCGGCGAGGCCACGGCCGATCGGGCTCGTCTCGGTGCTGTTGGCCTGCACGGTGTCCCTGGCCTGGGCGATGGCGCCTTCCCGGCGGAGCCGGTCGCAGAACGTCCAGAACTCGGTGAGGTCGTCCTCGGTGAACCCGAGTTCGGTCTGGCTGGCGTAGAGCTGCCCGCCGCGGCTGCGCAGCCAGGTCTCGAACACGTCCTCGTTGCCCCCGCCGTCGTTGGCACCTGTGTAGGGGCGGCCGTCGGGGGACTTCATTCCGAGCGCGGCGATCCTTTTGTTGGCCTTCTCCCAGTCCCGCCAGGTCCAACTGGGCTTCGGTGTGGGGATGCCGGCCTTCTTGTACACGGCGGCGTCGTAGGCGTAGCCGGTGATGCCGCGGCCCATGGGGAGGGCGTACTGCCCTCCCTTGTACGTGCCGGTGCGCAGGAAGTCCCTGCTCATCTCGGACGTCCGGATCGTCTTGTCCTTCATGGCGTCGTCCAGTGACATCAGCGCGCCCCCGCCCGCGTACTGCGACACCTGCCGGTAGTCGAGCTGGGCCACGTCGGGCATGCCGCCGCCGGCGGCCTGGGTGGCCAGCTTCTGCAGGTAGGCGCCGAAGTCCCCGCTCGACGTGCGGACGGTGACGCCGGGGTGTTCCTTCTCGAAGAGCCGCACCGCCTGCTCGGTGCGCGCCGCACGGTCGTCGTTGCCCCACCAGGAGAAGGTGAGGGTGACGCCGCTCGATGTACTGCCGCTCGCGGTGGAGCAGGCGGAGAGAGTGGAGGTCAGCGCGGTACTGAGGCCGACGGCGGCCGCGGCCAGGACGGCCCGGCGGGGGAGTGGGCGCCGGCCGCTTCGGGGCTCGGGCATGGGGGCCTTCCAGGGGACGGTGCGTGGACGGAGGGGGGAGGGGGCGGGCCCGGAGGGCTGGAGGTCAGATGCCGAGGTAGACGTCCAGCCGGCCGCACATGCCGAAGCGTCCGCGAGCGGTGGGCCCGGTCGCTGTCACCCTGGCCCGGTCGAGGTGTCCGGCGTCCTTCGTGCGCAGGGAGGCGAGTTGGGCCCCGGTCGCCGCCGCCGCGGCGTGGGCGCCGTCCTTCCACCGCTGCTCCCACGCGTCGAGGCGCGGGTGGATCAGCTCGGCGGCGGCCCGCTGGAACGCCGCCAGCGGTTCCGGATCGCCGTTCTCGGTGGCTTCGCGCAGTTCCAGGAACCGACGGGTGGCCAGATCGCGCCGCGTGCGTGCGGCCTCCACCTGTTCGGCCTCGGGGACGTCGGCGGGGATACGGACCGCGCTCGCGTAGGTCTCGGCGTCGGTGAGGAGGTCCTGGGGGAGGGTGAGCACCGCGTCGCCCGCTTCGGGCAGGCCGCTGTTCTGCATCACGACGGTGATCTGGAGGCCGCCGTCGTTGGTGAGGCGATGGATCGTGCCGGGCGTGAACCAGGCCACGGTGCCCGGCTCCAGAGGTGTCTCCTCGTAGCCGGAAGTGGTCAGGGTCTGCACCGAGCCCCGGCCGGCCGTCACCACGTAGCCCTCACTGCACGTGAGGTGCAGATGAGGGGTGCCGCCGCCGGGCCGGCCGTCGACCGTGGGCCAGTCGTAGACGGTCAGCCGGGACACGCCCACCGCCGCCGGGAAACCGTCGTAGGCCGGGCTCACCACGCGTGTCCCCCGAGGTGCGCGGCGACCTGCTCGCGGTCCCAGGCGCCGTCGGCGACGGTCACGCGGTAGCTGCGGGTGAGTGTGTCGCCGGGGGCGAGGACGAGTTCCTCGTGGAAGGCCCAGGACGGCGCGACCGCGGCGAACGGGTCGCTGCGCACGAACCAGTGCGCCGGATGGGTGCCCTTGTCGCCCGCGTGGTCGTTGGCGGGGGCGTGCTCGAAGACGACCGTGGCGTGGCCGTCGCGCCCGTCGTGCTCGCCCACGTACGCCAGCCAGGGAGCTTGACTGCCCATCAGGTCGCCGCCGTCCGCTTCGGCGGTGAAGACCCGGCCGTCGCGGAAGGCCCGCGGTCCGCGCCAGAACAGGCCGGTGTATCCGGCGGCCGGGCGGCCATGGGTGGTGGGGCTGCCGAAGCGCAGCGGCTCGTCGCGCCGGTTGGTGACGGCCGACGTCCAGGTCAGCGACCAGCTGCCGGTGTCCGCGTCCACGTCGCGCACCTCGATGCGCCGTTCCTCGTCCGCCCACAGCTCCTTGTCGTGCGGGTGCCAGGTCAGTCGCTCGGCGATGACGGCGCGGCCGTCCGCGGCACAGACCTCCTCGAAGGCGACGTGGGCCATCGAGCCGACCTTCTCGGGCAGGGCGAGGTAGCCGTCGCCGTGCACGTAGGTGTTGCCGCCCCAGAGGTTCTGGCCCGACAGGTGGGAGGCCGTCAGCTGCAGTCCCTTGTGCCACCGGTGGTCGTTGGGGCGGTAGTCGGTGACGACCGCGCCGGACAGGGTGCGGATCGGGTGCAGATACGGCTTGGGGGCCTCCCAGGCCGCTTCGGGCCGGTACACGTAGGCGAGGAGCTCGGTGCCGGTGTCCGTGTGGGCGACGGTGATGCGGTCGCCGTGGGCATGGGTGAGTGCGAGCGTCATGCGGGGTCCTCTTCCTGGTCGGGTCCGGCCGGCGCCCAGCCCGGGGCGTCGCCGTGCAGGGCGGTGTAGTAGGGGTCGCCGGGGCCTATGTCACCGGCGCGGACGGGCGCGTCGGTGAACGCGGACTTGTACAGAGCGGAGATGAACTCGAGCGTGCGGCGTCCGCCGGCGCCGCTGGTGGCGTGGCGCCGTCCGGCCCTGATGTCGGCGACGAGCGCCCGCAGTTGGGCGAGGTGTGAACTGGGCTCGTCCTCGCCGAAGTCGTGCCAGCCGGTCACGGTCTCCTCGGGGACGCCGGGAGCGGGCGTGATGCGCCAGTCGGCGTTGCGGTAGCCGTACAGGTGCGTCAGCTCGATGGTCGCGAGCTCGCAGTCGATACGGATGCGGCTGACCTCGTCGGGGCTGAGCACGCTGTTGACGACCGTGCCGACCGCGCCGTCGGCGAACCGGATCTGGGCGGTGGACACGTCCTCGGTCTCCACGTCGTGCACGAGGCGGGCCGCCATGCCGCGCACCTCGGTCCACGGTCCCATCAGGTCGAGCAGCAGATCCGTCTGATGGATGCCGTGCCCCATGGCCGGGCCGCCGCCCTCGGTCGCCCAACGGCCGCGCCACGGAACGGAGTAGTAGGCGGTGTCCCGGTACCACGTGGTCTGGCAGTGCGCGACCAGCGGGCGGCCGAACGCGCCCTCGCGCAGCAGGCGGCGCACGTGACGGGCGCCGGAGCCGAATCGGTGCTGGAAGACGATCGACGCGTACGGGTCCCCGTCACCGCCCTTCTCCTCCGCCTCCACGGCGTCGTAGTCGGCCAGCGACGGACACGGCGGCTTCTCGCACCACACCCAGGCACCGGCTCGCAGGGCCGCGACGGACTGTTCGCGGTGCACGGCGGGCGGGGTGCACAACACCACGAGGTCCGGACGGACTTCGGCGAGCATCGCGTCGAGATCCGTGGACGCGTGGGGGATCCGGAAGGCGTCGGCGAACGCGCGGACCGCGGTGTCGTCCACGTCGACCACGGCCACGACGTCCGTCTCCCCTTCCGCGGCCAGCGTCCGCAGGGCGGGCAGATGGCTGGACCGTGCGATACCCCCTGCGCCGACGACGGCCGCGCGCAGCGGACGGTGGGGACGATCTGGAGACATGGGGACCCTCTCGAGAGGCGGATGGCAAGCGCTTGCCATGAAGTGGTTCCAACGTTGTAACCGCCGCGTGTCCGCAGGGTCAACCCCCTCGTCGGGAAAGAGTTCCAGGCGGTCGGAACACTGGTGACGCGTGCTCACAAGTGCATAATCTGTGGGGACTTCGAGTACGGGGGTTGACCAGTGGCTGCAGTGACACTCAAGGATGTGGCGGAGCGCGCGGGCGTATCGATCAAAACCGTGTCCAACGTTGTACGCGACGCGCCGAAGGTGTCGGAGACGACGCGGACGCGGGTGATGCGCGCCGTGGCGGAACTCGGATACCGGCCCAATCCGTCGGCGCGAAGACTCAGGACCGGGCGCAGCGGTCTGATCGCGCTGGCCGTCCCGGACCTCGCGACGCCCTACTTCGCGGAGCTCGCGCACCACGTGAGAACAGAGGCCGCGGCGCTGGGATTCACCGTCCTGATCGAGGAGACGCTGGGGGACGCCGAGGAGGAGCTGCGCCTGGCGACCGGCGTCGGCGCGTCGTTGCTGGACGGCGTGATCCTGTCGCCGCTGCACGTCTCACCCGACGAACTCGCCTCCGTCGCGGACGAGTTCCCGCTGGTGCTGCTCGGTGAGCGCAGTTACGAACGCGATCGCGTCGTGGCCGACCACGTCCTGATCGACAACGTCGCCGCGGCGCGCGAGGCCACCGCGCATCTGGCCGGTCTCGGCCGCACGAGGATCGCCGCCATCGGCGTCGACCGGCCGGCGTCCGCGACCAGCCGCCAGCGCCTGGAAGGATTCCACATCGCCCTGCACGAGGCCGGGTTGACCTACGACCCGAGGCTTACGCCGCACGTGGCGGAGTTCGACCGTCGCAGCGGACTCCTGGCGATGCGCACCCTGATCGGCCTGCCGGCGGATGCGCGGCCCGACGCGGTCTTCTGCTTCAGCGACCTGCTGGCGATCGGAGCCCGACGAGCCGCGTTCGAAGCGGGCCTGCGCATCCCCGAAGACATCGCCCTGGCGGGCGTCGACGGATCCGAGGAGGGCCGCTACGGCACGCCCTCCCTCACGTCGGTGGTTCCCGACAAGGCCGCGATCGCCTCCCTGGCCGTGAAATGCCTTGCGACCCGCATCCGCGCGGACGAGGCCTCGCCTTTCGAGGTGCACGTGGCCCCCTACTGGCTGGACGTGCGGGAGTCCACGAGCGGTGAGCGACAGCAGCTGACCACCCCCTGAAGGGCCCTGCCTGCGGCCCGCAGGTGCGGGCCGCAGGCGCCGAGCACAGGGTGGGAGCCGGTGCGCGAACGGGCCGTTCTAGGAGCGGGCCTCACCCATGAGTCACCCGCACCGGCCCGAAGGACACGGCGGTCTGCGGCCCGTCGGCCCACCGCACCCGCAGCTCCCCGTCGTGGAAGGCCACCTCGGACACCGCGTCGGCGAGCGGCGCGCCCGGCTCGTCGGCGCTCAACGACGCCAGCGCCACGAACACCGCCGTTCCCTCGGCCGTGCCCGAGAGCCGCGGCACCCGCACCCACGGCTCGTAGGCCGTCCCCTGAGGCGCACGCACCTCGTCACGCTCGCCCCATCCGTACAGGCCGTGCAGTTGCGAGCTCAAGGCGTCCGAGGCCCATCCGGTGAGCGTGACCCCCGCTCCGTGCGGCGCCCCCACGACCCGGTTCACCCGCAACTCGTACCGGCCCCGGGCCACGGTCACGCTCTCCACCCGCAGCCCCGGCACCATCGGCGCGCCCGAGGCGAACACCGGAAGGTGCGAGGAAGCGGCCCAGCCCCACCCCTCGCCCTGCCCCGCGCCCAGCGGGCGGATGCGGCGCCGCGCGCTCGCGACGCCGGCTACCACGACCGACAGATGGTTGTCGGCGACGTTCGTCCGGGACGTCGGGCCTGTGTGGGTCGAGTACGCGTGACGGCCGTAGAGCGGGTCCTCCTGCGCGGCCGACTCCGCTTCGTGCGGCCGGACATGGTCGCTGCCGTGGTTGTGGAGCCGTACGATCCCGTCGGCCTGCGTCGACTGGACGAGCAGACCCGGCGCGGGCAGCGCGAGTACCCGGTCCGGGCCCTCGCTCGGAGCCGGCTCCTCCGTCGCCGTCCACAGCGGGTCGTCCTCCGGCGCGAGCAGCGACACGAACCCCTTCGACGCCCAGTACGGGGACGCCGGCCCCGAATAGGTCTGCAGCGTCGCGTCGTGCGGGCCGTGCCAGCCAAGGCTCAGCAACCCGTCGTCCGTCACTCCGCCCCGGTCGAGGAAGTAGCGCAGATTCGCGCTGATGAGGCGGCGTGACGTGCCGGGTGTCAGCGGGGTGTGGCCGGTGACGGCGCCGATGCCGACCGCCGCCGACGCCGCGAAGCGGTAGGTCAGCGAACGCCCGAAGTGGATAGGCGCCCCGTCGGCGCCGAAGAGCAGCGAGAACCCCTCGAGGTGCTCGCGCAGCCGCGGCCCGAACCGCGCGGCCAGCGCGGTGTCCCCGGACAGGTGCGCGTGCAGCAGGGGATAGAGGTGCAGCGCCCACCCGTTGTAGTGGTCGAAGGCCCGCCCGTCGCCGTCCGCGTACCAGCCGTCGCCCCGGTACCACGTCTCCATCAGCCCGAGCGCCCGCTCCATGGCGCGCGTCGTGGCCTCGTCGCCGCGGCCGACCGACTCCAGGAACGACGCCACCGTGAAGGGGAACAGATACCAGTTGTTGGGCGCCGGCGTGTGGTCGATGGCCCCGCGCAGCCAGGTCTCCGCCCGGTCCTGCACGTCGCCGTCGAGCTGGTCCCACAGCCACGGCCGGGTCAGCGACAGACCGAGCGCGACGGACGCCGATTCGACCATCGGCTGGCCCTGCACATGGTGGTCGAGGATCAGCGGCCAGGACTCGGCGTCGTCCCGGCCGGGCGTCCGCGTGCCCGCCGTCAGGCCCTGCGCGTACCGCTCCAGCCAGCCGTGCGGGTCCTTTCCGCCGGCGCCCGCGACCCGGAAGCCCGCCGCCAGGAACGTACGGGCGAAGCCTTCGAGGCCGTCCGAGCGGACCCCGGAGCCCGAGGGGCGGCCCGGCAGGTCGAGCAGGGCGCCCCCGGGTGTCGCCCAGCGCCACGCGGCACCGAGCAGCCCGTCGGCGACGGCCTCCCAGTGCGTGCGCGTGAACCCGGTGACCGGGCTCAACTCGCAATTTTCTTCAGGCAGTTCGAACGGGATGGTCATGCGAGGAACGCCAGCCTTTCGCGTCGTACGGGATGGGCGAAGCCCTCGCCCGCGGCCCACCGGGCCACCTCGCCGACGGCCGTGTCGGCGAGGCGTTCCCACTCGTTGCCCTGGGAACCCGCGAGGTGGGGGGTGATGAGTGCGTTCGGGCAGTCCCACAACGGGTGGGTCGCGGGCAGGACCTCGGGGTCCGTCACGTCGAGGACAGCGCCGATGCGGCCCGCGCGCACCACGTCGGTGAGCGCGTCCTGATCGACCACGGCGCCGCGCGAGGTGTTGATGAGGGTGGCCCCTGGACGCATGGCGCCGAGCAGCTCCCGGCTCACGAGACCGCGCGTGGCCGGCAGCAGCGGAGTGTGGACGCTCAACAGGTCGCTGCGCGCGAAGAGTTCCGAGAGCTCCACCCACTCGACGCCCAGTTCGGCGGCCTCCGCCCCGGTGACGTACGGGTCGTGCAGCAGCACCTCGAAGTCGAAGGGACGCAGCAGCTCGATCACCCGGCGGCCGATCAGCGACGCGGACAGCAGGCCCACCGTTCGACGGTAGTTGCCCACTTCTCGCGTGGTCAGCAGCCAGTTGTCGCGCTCTCGGGTCCGCCGGAAGTCGCCGGCCCGTTCCAGGACGTTCTTTCCGTGCAGCAGGATCATCGCGAGGGTGTACTCCGCGACCGGCAGCGCGTTGGCCGCGGCCGCCGACGACACCTCGACGCCCCGCTCCCAGCAGGCGTCGGAGACATGCCCCCGCACCGAGCCGGCCGCGTGCACCACGGCCTTGAGACGCGGAGCCGCTGCCAGGACGTCCGTGTCGAGCCGCGGACAGCCCCAGCCGGTGACCAGCACCTCGGTGTCGGCGAGGACCTGCTTGGCGCGTGCGGTCGTCAGGTCGTCCAGGACGGGCAGTGGCGCCAGGTCGCACACCTCCGCGAGCGCGGCCACGGACCGCGGCGTGAAGACGGCCGCCGCGGCCTGGGGGGACATGGCCAACGCCACGCGGGGCTTGCTCACTTGACCGCCCCCGCCGTCAGGCCGGACCGCCAGAAGCGCTGGAGGAAGACGAACGCGAGGACGAGAGGAAGGACCGCCAGGAGCGAACCCATGATCACCACCGGATAGTACTCGGGCGAGACGGTCGCCTGGCTGTTCCACTGGAACAGGCCCAGGCTGACGGGATAGAGCCGCTGGTTGGACAGCATCACCATCGGCAGGAAGAAGTTGTTCCATATCGCGGTGAGCTGGAACAGGAAGACCGTGATCAGGCCGGGACCGAGCATCCGCAGCGAGACGCGGACGTATGTCGTCAGCTCACCGGCGCCGTCGACGCGGGCCGCCTCCAGGACCTCGTCGGGTACGTAGCCCTGCGCGAAGATCCGGCCGAGGTACACGCCGAACGGGTTGAACAGGACCGGGATGAACACCGACCAGAACGTGTTCACGACGCCCGTCGCCGAGGCGATCAGGTACAGCGGCAGCGCGAGCACCGTCTGCGGCACCATCACCGCGGCCAGGACGAGCCCGAACAGCTTCTCCTTGTGCCGGAAGTGGTACTTGTCGAAGGCGTAGCCGCAGGCGACGCTGATCATCGCGCCCAGCGCGGCGCCGAGCACCGCGTACAGCAGGCTGTTGCCGTACCAGCGGCTGTAGAGGCCGCCGTCCATCGCGAACAGGTCCTTGACGTTCTGGACGAACGAGAAGTCCTTGAAGGAAAGGATGTTGCTGCTGAACAGCGCGTCGCGGGACTTGCCCGCGGCGAGCACCAGCCACAGCGCCGGCAGCATGGTGTAGAGGACGGAGATCGCGACGACGACGTTGACGGTCGTCCGGCCCAGCAGACGGGGACGCAGCAGGGCGGACCTGCTCAGCTCGGCAGTGGTCATCGGGCGCTCTCCTCGGCCGAGTTGACGCGGTTGGTCCAGCGGGTGACGCCGTAGGAGACGGCGATGGTGATGATGAGGAGGATCACCGACGCGGCGGCCGCGAGCGAATAGTTGTTGCGGCTGAACGCCGCGTCGTAGATGTACATGCTCGGCGAGAACCGCGCATCGACGACCTGCGAGCCCGCGCGCAGCAGCATCGGTTCCGTGAACAGCTGCAGCGCCCAGATCAGGGTGAACATCGCGACCATGACGATCGAGGAGCGCACGAGGGGTGCCTTCACCTGGAGCGCGGTGCGCACCGGACCCGCCCCGTCGACCACCGACGCCTCCAGGACCTCCCGGGGGACCGCTTGCAGGGCCGCGTAGAAGACGACCATGTTGTAGCCGAGGTTGCTCCACAGCGCGATGTTCACGATCGACGGGATCGCGGTGTGCAGGCCCAGGAAGTTGACGGTGATGTCGGCCTTGCCGAGCACGTCGATGATCGGGCTGATGCCGGGGGTGTAGAGGTACAGCCAGATCAGCGCGGCGATGATGCCGGGCACCGCGTGCGGCAGGAACAGGCCGAGCTGGGCCCAGGAACGCAGCCGTACGACACCCGAGTCGAGCAGCAGCGCCAGCGCCAGCGAGCCGATGGTCATCACCGGGATGTAGATCAGGCAGTACAGCGCGACGGTGCCGAGGCCGGACAGGAACGACGGGTCCGTGAGGACTGCGGCGTACGAGCGCAGGCCGACGAAGACCGTGCGCTCCGGGCCGAAGCCGAGGCCCGGCTGGTCGTCGCTGAAGAAGCTCAGCCAGACGGCCGTGCCGACCGGGATCAGGAAGACGAGCGTGAGCAGTACGAAGAACGGGGCCATCAGGACGCCCGCGGCGCCGCCCCGGCGGCGCCCCGCCGCACGCTGCGCCTTGCGCCGGGAGTTGTCCGCCTCCCGTGGGGGAGCCGCCGCCGTGGCGGGGACCTGGGTTGTCGCGGTCATGGGACTCACCTGCCTTTCGGGATGCGGGCGTTCATGTGGAGTGCTGGGTGGTCTTGAGGCCGAGCGCCTTGAGGTCGGGCATCGTGCCGTCCTGGGCCGCGCGCATGGAGGACTCGATCGTCCCGGAGCCCGCCGCCGCCCGTGCGAAGGCGTCCGACATGACCTGCCCGGTCGCGGTCATCCGGGGGCCCCAGACCCAGCCGTCGCTGACCTTCTGGGCCTCCTGCTCGAACAGCTCGTAGATGTCCTGCCCGCCGTAGTACGAGCGGTCGAAGGCCGCGCGTCCCACCTTGATCAGCTCGGTCGCGGCCGGGTACTGGCTGCTCGCGCCGCTGGACAGCCGGGCCTTGAGGGCGTCGGGGTGCGAGACCTGCCACTCGATGAACTCCATCGCGGCCTCGGGGTGCCTGCTGTCCTTGGTGATCGCGAACGTCGAGCCGCCCTGGGTGCCGAGCGCCGGCTTCGAGGGGTCCCACTGGGGCTGGGGGGCGATCCGCCACAGTCCCTTCTGCTGGGGGCGGGCGTTCATCTGCGCTCCCGCGTCCCAGGCGCCACTGTGCCGGGTCAGGACGAGGCTGTTGCCGACCTGGGCGTCGGCCTCGCGGCTGTTGGGGGGATTGACGTAGACGAGGTCCTCGTCGATGAGCCGCTGCCAGTACTTGGAGACGCGGCGCGTGGGGGCGTCGGCGAGGGACACGTTCCAGGCGCCCTTCGAGGTGTCGAACCAGTGCGCGCCGGCTCCCCAGCACCAGGCCGAGAACTGGCCCATGTCCGTGGAGAAGAAGGTCACCCTGCGCTTGTCGCCGGTGCGGCGGACGGCGCGGGCCAGGTCGGTGTACTCGTCCCACGTGGTGGGGATCTCGAGGCCGTACTTGTCGAACAGGTCCTTGCGGTAGTGCAGCACCATCGGCTCGACGTCCAGGGGCACGCTGTACGTACGCCCCTCGAATGTCGTCAGGCCGAGCGCCTGCGGCAGCAGCTTGGCCTTGAGCTTGTCGCTGATCACGTCCGTGATGTCCCGGGCCACACCGTCGATCGCGTAGCCAGGGACCTGCGGGTACTCGATGGTGGCGACGTCGGGCGCGTTGCCCGCGCGAGCCGCGTTGCTGAGCTTGAGATATCCGCCGGAGGTGCCGGAGGGTATCTGCTCGAATGCGACCTGGATGTGGTCGTGCGTCTTGTTGAACTCGTCCACCACTTCCTGGCTGCCGCGCAGGGCGGACCAGAACGTGATGGTGGTCTTGCCTTTGGTTCCGGACTTACTGGTGCTCTGCGACGCGCTGTCGTTCCCGCTGCAAGCGCTCAGGGCGCCCGTCAGGGGCAGCGCGGTGATCGCGGCGAGCACCGATCGACGGCTCTGTCGACCAGGCATGGGCGCCTCCCGCGGCTCCTGCGTGTTCGAGTCACGGGAATCCTGATCGGCTGACTGGACCTGGTCAATAGATCGATCAGAAGAAAATTAAACGGTCAAACGCTCATTGTGAAGCGGAGGTTGCGCCGGAGGTTCCTGTGGCATCGGACGCCTGCGCATCCGCGGCGCCCGGGGCCTGGGTCGAACCGCGCACCTGCAACGTGGGCAACAGCTCCAGGCGCCGCGCCGGCCCACCCCCGAGGACCGGCGACCGTCCGTCGAGCCGACGCAGGAGCATCTGGGCCGCCGCCCGGCCCACCTCGGCCTTCGGCGGCGAGACGGCCGAGAGCGGGGTGCTGCCGAGACCCGCCACCACGTCGTCATACGCGATCACGGAACAGTCCTCCGGGACCCGCACTCCACCGTCACGCAGCGACTGCACCAGCATGAGCGCGTCCACATCACCGTGCAGCACGGCCGCCGTGGCCCCCAACTCGGCCAACAGCGAAGGGAGGTCGATCGGTTTCTCGGCCGTCTCCGCAGCCGGGTCGGGCGCCGCCCCGGGCGAGCTGAGCGCCACCGCCCACTTGTCCACGTCCGGATGGTCCGCGGCGATCTCGACGAACGCCGCGCGCAGGGCACGGGCGGTGGGGCTGTCGTCCCTCGCGGCGAGCACGATGCGCCGGTGGCCGAGCCCGGTGAGATGCGCGACGGCGAGATGGATGCCGTACCAGTGATCCGTACAGACCGTGTCCACGGCGTGCAGCGCGCTGCCGCGCCGGGGCCTGCGCTCCATCACGACCGCGGGCACCGGCAGGCGCGCGAGCCAGGCGTAGTCGGCCTCCTCCGTGGTCCTGCTGCGCCAGCGCGGAGCGATGAGCAGTCCGCGGGCGCCGGCGGCCAACGCCTGTTCCACAATGGGCTGCTCGGCTCCCGCGACGGCCGGCGCGATGTGCAGCGCGATGCGGATCCCCGCCTCTTCGAAGGCGGTCCGGGCGCCGTGCAGCGCCTCGTACAGGTACGAGTGGCGCTCGGGAACGACGACCGCGACCGGACCGCCGTCGGCCGTCGGTTCGACGGGGACGGCGGCCCGTCCCGGCTCGGGCAGCACCGGGCGGGCGACGCCGTGCCCACGGCGCAGTTTGCCCTCCCTGGCGAGTTCCTCGACATCGCGGCGCAGGGTCACCACCGACACGGCGAGCTCCGCGGCGAGATCGCTCACCCGTGTCGCCCCGCGCGACTGCACCACGGCGAGAATCCGCTGCCGCCTGAGATCGACCGGCTCACGCATGCTGATGGCCCCCTCGACACCCGCTGTTCGTTTGAGCGCTTCCGTGAACGCTTCGGCCGCAGCATAACCAGCGGGTGACGCGAAAGGTCAGCCCTTGGACGGGGCGACCGTCAGGTGAGGCATCACTGCGGGACGGGGGGCGTGCCCGGAACCGGCGTCACGGCACCGCATGGCGTGTGGATCAGTCGAGGAGGCCCAACTGCCCGGCGGCCCGGATCGCGAGCCACACCTCGGCGAAGGACGCCGTGGCGGACAGATCGCGGCCCGTCAGCTCGCTGAAGCGGCGCAAGCGGTAGGAGAGCGTGTTGGGGTGGATGTGGAGCGCGGTCGCGGCCTCGTCCGTGCGCCGGTCGCGCTCCATCCAGGTACGCACCGACGGGAGCAGCCGGGAGCCGTGGCTGCTGTCGTAGCGCAGCGCGTCTCCCAGCACCTGGTCGACGAGCGCGCTGAGCGCGGCGGGGTCGTCGGGCAGCCAGCGGCCGGTGGCGTCGTCGGCGTAGCGGACGAGGGGACGGCCGGACGCCGCTGCGTGCGAGGCGGCCCACAGGGCTTCGCGCTGGGCGACCCGCAGCGAGGCCCCCGGCCGGACGGGGCGGCTCATGCCGGCCGTCACTCCCGCGAGGGTGGCGATCGTGTCGCCGAGGCGGGGCGAGCCGAACAGGTAGCGGTCGTCGCCCCGGTTGAGGAGCAGGCAGGGCTCGTCGTGGAGGGCTTCCAGCACAGCCTGCTGCGACACGCCCCTGACCACCGCCAGGGCGGCCTCGCCCTTGATCGAGTGACGCAGCAGATGGCGCTTCGCGACGGCCGGATCGAGTGCGTCCTGCAGCAGCTCGGCCAGGATCTCGGTCCCTTCGCGGCGCAACGTCTCGCGTTCGGTGCGGACCATGGCCAGTTGGAGGGCGGCCACGGTGGCGATGTGCTGCACGACGGCGAGGCCCGCCGGGCGCGCGCCGTCGTGGGCCATGGCGATGAGGAACCCGGCGGGGCCGCCGGGTGAGGGGACGGGGAGCGCGAATCCGCCGGGGATCGTCGGCGGGGCGTCCGCCGAGCGGGGCAGCAGGGACGGGTCCGGTGCGGGCACGCCGGGCAGCAGGGGCCGGCCCTGCCGGGTGCACAGGTAGATCGCGTATCCGGAGAGGTTCTCCAGACGGCTGAAGAGTTCGGCCGTGTCCAGGTTCTCCGAGGTGAGCCAGCGCAGGGCGCCGAAGACCTGGAGCTGGGCACCGAGCCGGTGGCGGGCGTCGTCCTGCACCGCGGCGGCGACTTCCTGCGCGACCGCGATGAAGGGGACGGCGAGCGGTACTTCCAGGACCGGCATGCCGCGCTCCTCGGCCGCGGCGTGGAACGCCTGGCGCAGTGGAGGCATGTGCAGCTGGGCGGAGACGGCCAGGGCGGCCACCCCGGCGTCGTCGAGCCGTTCCAGGTAGGCCCGCTGCCCGGCGGCCGAGCGCGGCATCGCGAGCCCCGTCGTCATGATCATTTCGGCGCCCAGGAGCCAGGGCGTGGGGTCGTCCAGCTCGCTGACATGCGCCCACGACACCGAGCGGGTCAGGCCCGCCGCGCCCGCGACCAGGCGCAACTGCAACGCGGGGTAGGACAGCAGGTCCGCGACGGTCACCCGCTGGCGGTCCGCCCCGCCGGTGCGGTGTTCCTTGTGCTCAGCCACAATACGAGGCTACCTCTTCGTGTCTGCACCGATTGCCGTGACGATCGGTTGCCGTGCACACTCACCCGACCACCTGCATGTTTCGCTGTCGCGCGAAGAGACCGCCCGCCGCGTTCGCCGACGACCTGATCCATCTGCTCGCTCTCAAGGAGGACGAATGAGTGATTCCCCGGCTCTGACGGAGGTGGAGCAGTACGGCGTCGAGCGCATCCCTGACTCGGACCGCTCCGCCAAGCCCCTGGACCTGTTCCGGGTCGCGTTCGGTGGTGCCAACACCTTCGCCACCTGTGTGCTGGGCGCCTTCCCCATCCTGTTCGGTCTCTCGTTCTGGCAGGGCCTCGCGGCGACGGTGCTCGGCCTGGTGGCCGGTGCGCTGATTCTGGCGCCGCTCGCGGTGTTCGGCCCGCGCAACGGCACCAACAACGCCGTGTCGTCCTCGGCCCACCTGGGTGTGCACGGCCGGATCGTCGGCTCGTTCCTCTCGCTGCTCACCGCCGTCGCGTTCTTCTCGATCTCCGTGTGGTCCTCCGGCGACGCCCTGGTCGGCGGCGCGCACCGGCTGATGGGCGTGCCGCAGAACGACGGTGTGTTCGCACTGGCGTACGGGGTGTTCGCGCTGCTCGTGCTGACGGTGTGCGTGTACGGCTTCCGGTTCATGCTGTTCGTGAACAAGATCGCCGTCGTGGCGGCGTCGACGCTGTTCGTCCTCGGCTTCTTCGCCTTCGCCGGGGACTTCGACCCGGGCTACCAGGGGGCGTTCTCGTCCGTCTCGTCCGCCGGGTTCTGGCCCGCCTTCATCGGCTCCGCCCTGATCGTGCTGTCCAACCCGGTGTCGTTCGGCGCCTTCCTCGGCGACTGGGCCCGCTACATCCCGGCCCAGGCCTCGAACCGCCGGGTGGTCGCGGCCGCGTTCGCGTCGCAGATCGCGACTGTCCTGCCCTTCTTCTTCGGGCTCGCCACCGCCTCGATCATCGCGGAGAAGGCGGCCAAGTACATGGACCCGAGCGCGTCGAACTACGTCGGAGGGCTCCTCGCGATCGCCCCCGGCTGGTACTTCCTGCCCGTGTGTCTGCTCGCGCTGATCGGCGGCATGTCCACCGGCACCACCTCGCTCTACGGCACCGGTCTCGACTTCTCCAGTGTGTTCACACGGTTCAGCCGCGTGCAGGCGACCCTGTTCGTCGGTGTGCTGTCGATCGGATTCATCTTCGTCGGGCGCTTCGCGGCCAACCTGTCCCAGTCCATCTCGACGTTCGCGACGCTGATCATCACGTGCACCGCCCCGTGGATGGTGATCATGATGCTCGGCTGGCTGACCCGCCGGGGCTGGTACGACCCCGATTCGCTCCAGGTCTTCAACCGGCGCCAGAAGGGCGGCCGTTACTGGTTCACCCACGGCTGGAACTGGCGCGGCATGGGTGCGTGGCTGACCTCCGCGGTCCTCGCCCTGATGTTCGTGAACCTGCCCGGCCAGTTCGTCGGCCCGCTCGGCGACCTGGCCGGCGGCGTGGACCTCTCGCTCCTGGTGGGCCTCGGCGTCGCCGCCCTCCTCTACCTGGCCCTGCTGTGGCTCTTCCCCGAGCCGCGCGAGGTCTACGGGCCCCAGGGGCCACGCCTGGTCCGCGCCTCGAACGCGCCCGTCCCGCCGATCACCGACGACGTCCCCGCGCCCGTCGCCGCGGGAAGGGCGTGACGGCCATGCGTCTGGTGGACCTCTCCGTAGAGCTCGCGACCGGCATGCCGGTCTACCCCGGCGACCCACGCGTCACCGTCGCCCCCGCCCTGAGCGTGACGGCGGACGGCGTGAACGTCCTGCACCTGGACATGGGGTCCCAGTCCGGTACGCACGTCGACGCGCCGTTTCACATCGACGACTCGCTGCCCACCCTCGACCAGCTCCCCCTGGACCGTTTCGTGGGAGAGGCCGTCGTCGTCGACGCCCGCGGCGCTCAGCCGCGTTCACCGCTCGGGCCGGATCTCTTCGAGGGCCGGATCCGGGCCGGGGCGATCGTCCTCGTCGCCACTGGCTGGTCGGCGCACTGGGGCACCGACGACTACCTCACCCACCCCTACCTGACCGAAGAGGCGGCCGAACTCCTGGTCGCCGGGGGAGTGCGTACGGTCGGCATCGACGCGCTGAGCGTGGACCCCACCCCCGCCGACGCGTTCCCCGCCCACCAGATCCTGTGCGGGGCGCACGCCGTGATCGCCGAGAACCTGACCGGACTCGGCCCCCTGGTCGACGCGCAGGCGGCGGGCGAGCCCATCGAGGTCTCGCTGCTGCCGCTGAAACTGCCCGCCGCCGACGGCGCGCCCGTACGCGCCGTCGCCCGCGTCGGCTGAACCGCCCGCATTCCTGCGAGAGGGAGACCACCCATGACCGATGAGGTACTGAAGGCCGCCGACGCCCTGGTGTCCGCGTTCGCAGAAGGCCGTCTCGACGACTACTTCGACGCGTTCACGCCGGACGCGACGTTCGTCTTCCACACCACGGCGGAACGCGTCGCGTCCACCGCCGAGTACCGCGCCCTGTGGAACCGCTGGGTCGCGCAGGACGGATTCCGGATCGTGCGCTGCACATCGGCCGACCAGCTGGTGCAGCCCTTCGGCGACACGGCCGTCTTCAGCCACCGGGTCGAGACCACGGTGGCCACGTCGGCCGGCGAGGAGACGCTCCGCGAACGCGAGACGATCGTGTTCGCCCGCCAGGACTCCGGCCGCTGGCTCGCCGTCCACGAGCATCTCTCGCCGGCGCCCGAAGCCTGACCTGCCGCTCCACGACGTCGCCCGGAACGCCTCAGGTGTCCCGGGCGACTTTGTCGTCGCGGCATGTGGTCGACGGGGTCACCCCCGCACCGGGCCGCTCGTCGACTCCCTGGCCTGGAGGGACGTACGCAGGACCACCGTCTGCAGTGGCTTGTCCGTGCCCGCGATGCGTTCCTGGAGGAGTCCCGCTGCGGCGAACCCCAGCTCGTACGACGGGAGTTGGACCGAGGTGAGCGACGGGGTGACCAGCTCGGGCCACGGGACGTCGCCGAAGGAGAGCAGGCCGGTCCGCGGGGGCTCGCGGCCCGCGTCGCGCAGGGCGGCCAGGGCGCCCACCGTCATGAGGTTGTTCGCCACGAACACGGCGTCCGGGGGTTCCGGCAGTGCGAGGAGGCGCTCCATCGCGGCCCGCCCGCCCTCGACGCGGAAGTCGCCGTGACAGACGTACTCGGCGGGCGGCTCGGCCTGCCCGGACTCCCGTAGACGGTCCCGCAGGACCGCGCGGTACCCGGCGAGGCGCTCGTCCGACGTCGAGGTGCCCTCGGGTCCGGCGATGCACGCGATCCGGCGGTAGCCCCGGGCGAGCAGGTGCTCGGTGGCCTCCTCGCCACCGTGCTGGTTGTCCAGCATGACGGCGTCGACCGACGCACCCCGAGGCCGCCGGTCGACCGCGACGACCGGTGTGCCGCGGTCGACGAGCGCGGACAGGTCCGTGCGGTGGCGGGACGCGGCGGCGATGATGACGCCGGCCATCTGCTCGCCCGCGGCGACCTCCAGGTAGCGGTGCTCCTTGTCGACGTCCTCGTCGGTGTTGCACAGGACCACCGAGAGGTTCGTCTGCTGGGCGGCGTCCTCGACGCCGCGGGCCAGGGCCGTGAAGAAGGGGTTGGCGATGTCCGGGATGATCAGGCCGATCACGGAGGCCCGCTGCATCCGCAGGGAGCGGGCGACGCGGTTGGGGGCGAAGCCCAGCTCGGCCGCCGTCCTGCGTACGTTCGCGGCCCGCTCCGCCGTGACCCGGCCGCCGTTGAAGACCCGCGACACCGTGGCCGGGGAGACCCCCGCCGCGCGTGCCACGTCGTAGATCGTCGCCACTGCCCTCTCACTCAACCCCTCGTCCGGGCACGGGCGTTGGCCGCCGTGCGCTGTTGTGTGCGTCATTGTCCGCCCTGCCGTGGGGCAGTCGGGTCGGCGGCTCCTTCAGGTTCCGGGCCAACCTCTTGACAGCGTCTGGTGTGAAACCTACGTTCCCGTGAAACGGATTTCAAGGAGTTCCGCGTCAGCCCTGACCAAGGGCGACCGGGCTCGGCCGTAATTAGGGCTATAGAGGGGCGACTCACCTGCGCCCTCACGAAGAAATCGATTTCAAAAACGGAGCTTTGATGAGCATCGCCGCTGGACTGACCGGCCTCGCCCGCACCACCAGCGCGGTCACGCGTTCCATCAGCGCGGAGAACTTCACCGGAGCCAAGGGGGCGGGCGGCATGGCGACCGAGGGCACCGGCGCCCTCGCCGCCGACCGGCTCGGCCGCGGCTGGAAGATCTCCCCGAGCATCGACATCGCTGCGGGGGAGACCGTCGTGCTCGCCGACATCGACGGCCCCGGCACCCTCACCCACATCTGGTGCACCACGGCCCCGCACGCGGCCTGGCGCCAGACACTGCTGCGCTTCTACTGGGAGGGCGAGGAGACCCCGGCCGTCGAGGTACCCCTCGGCGACTTCTTCTGCAACGGCTGGAACGTCTTCAGCCAGGTCAGCTCCGTCCCCGTGGCGGCCAACCCCAACGGGGGATTCAACGCGTACTGGCCGATGCCCTTCCGCCGCAAGGCCCGGATCACGCTGGAGAACCTGGCCGCGGAGCAGATGACGCTCTACTACCAGATCGACTACGAGCTGGGCGAGGTCGCGGACGACGCGGCGTACTTCCACGCCCAGTGGCGGCGCAGCAACCCGGTCACAGCCGGCACGGACCACACCCTCCTCGAGGGCGTCGAGGGCAAGGGCCAGTACATCGGCACCTATCTGGCATGGGCCGTCAACAGCCCCGGCTGGTGGGGCGAGGGCGAGCTGAAGTTCTTCCTGGACGGCGACGACGAGTTCCCGACGATCTGCGGCACCGGCACCGAGGACTACTTCGGCGGCGCCTGGAACTTCGATGTGCCCGGCCAGGGCTACACCGCCTTCACCACGCCCTACCTCGGGCTCCACCAGATCCTCGAGCCGGACGGGCTCTACGACAGCCAGCAGCGTTTCGGGATGTACCGCTGGCACGTCCTCGACCCGATCCGCTTCCAGGAGGACCTGCGGGTGACCGTCCAGTGCCTCGGGATCGCCCGGGGCCACGGGAACGGTCTCCGCCACCGCTACCGGCCCAACCACGACGACATCGCGTCCACCTCCCTCTTCTACCTGGACCGGCCCGCCGGCGCGGCCTTGCCGTCCACGCCCGGACTGCTGGACCTCGAGGTCGACACACACATGTAGCCGCGCACAGCCGGATCCCCGGCACCCGCACACCACTCCAGGCAGGCACGTACACACAGAGAGGACGGGAGCACGCCATGCTCCAGCACGGCAACGACGCCGTCGTCCCGGCGGCGCCGACGCGCCGCCGATTCCTCGGCGCGGCGGCAGCAGGCGCAGCGGCGGCGGCCGCACCGCTGCTGACCGGCTGCGGCGGCCCGGCGAAGGCCGACGGCGGCACGCTCAAGTTCTGGTACTTCTACGACGCCAAGTCGCCCGACCCGGCGGACCGGGCCCGGGCGAAGTGGTTCGAGGACGTCGTCAAGGACTGGAACACCGACCATGAGGTGAAGGTCGAGCTGTACTACGTACCGGGCGACAGCTACCAGGGCTCGAAGATGGTCACCGCCTTCGCCTCCGAGGCCGGCCCCGACATCTTCCTGCTCAGCCCCGGCGACTTCCTGCGCTACCAGAACGGCGGCATCCTGGCCGACCTCACGCCGCACATGGAGAAGGGCGTCATCGAGGACTACGGCAGCAGCCTCGACAGCCGGATGGTCGACGGCAAGGTGTACGCCCTGCCGATGGAGGTCGAGCCGCTGGCCATGTACTACAACGTCCCCGTCTGGGAGAAGGCCGGCCTGTCGGAGGCCGACATCCCGGTCACCTGGGACCAGATGCTCGACGTCGGCGACAAGCTGCGCGCCAAGGCCGGCGCCGGTCTGGTCTTCCAGACCGACCCGGGGTACTACCAGAACTTCACCTGGTACCCATGGATGTGGCAGGGCGGCGGCGACGTCGTCGACGAGAACGGCAAGGTCGGGTTCGACTCCAGGGCGGCCCGGCAGGCTCTCTCCCTGTGGCAGGACGCCGTTCAGGCCGGCATCGCGCCCCGCACCATGCCCGCGGCCGACGACCTGCTCAGCTCCTTCACCTCCGGTCTCGCCGGGATGTGGCAGAGCGGGATCTGGGAGATCTCCGGGTTCCGGACGTCCGCCCCGAAGCACAAGTACGGGGTCTTCAAACTGCCCGTGCCGTCGGGCGGGAAGTACACCACCGTCCTCGGCGGCTGGTCGTTCTGCGCCAGCACCCAGGGCCGCAACCCCGAGGTCGCGGCGGAGTTCTGCGCCTGGGCCCTCGGCGGGATGAACGACGAGTCGGTCAACCGGACCGTCGACTGGTGCACCAGCTCCAAGTCCGACATCGCGCCCCGCACGTCCGCCCTCGAACGCGCTGCCAAGAAGGGCGGCTACGACTTCTGGGCGATGAAGAAGTTCAAGGAGGAGATCTTCCCCGGGGGCCGCGCCGAGCCCCGCTACCCCCCTGTCGTCTACAAGGCGGTCTCCGACGCCATCCAGGCCACCATGCTGGCCGGCAAGGGCGTCGCCGGCGAGACGGACCGGGCCGCCCGGAGCATCGAGGCCTTCATGCAGAGTTACGAGGGGGCGAGCCTGATATGACCAGCATCGCTCCGCACGCGGCGCACCAGCCGCAGGCAAGCGCCACCGCCGACGCCGCACCGCCCGCGGGCGGCCGCAGGCTCAGCCGCAAACACCGCGAGTGGCTGGCCGCCGCGCTGTTCCTGCTCCCCGACGGCATCGGCCTCAGCGTCTTCGTCGTCCTGCCGATGTTCCTGTCGATCGCGCTGAGCTTCTTCCAGGTCTCGGGCTTCGGCAGCTACGAGTGGATCGGACTCGGCAACTACCAGCGGATGCTCAACGACCCGTACTTCTGGTCCTCGATCTGGGTGACCGCGAAGTACGTCGTGGTCCTGGTGCCCACGCTGTTCTGTGTCAGTCTCGCCCTCGGCGTGCTGATGAAGCAGAAGCTGCCCGGCATGGCCGCCTACCGCACGGCGTTCTTCCTGCCGCACATGCTCAGCCTGGTCGTCGTCGGACTGCTGTGGAAGTTCATGCTCGACGAGCAGACCGGCGTGGTGAACAAGGCCGGCGGCGCACTGGGAATGAACCCGCTGTCGTGGCTGGGCGACCCGGACCTCGCGCTGTACGCCGTCATCGCCGTGACCGTCTGGTACATGATGGGCTACTACATGATCATTTTCCTGGCGGGGCTCAATGAGATCCCCCAGGAGCTGTACGAGGCCGCGAAGCTCGACGGAGCCGGGACCTGGACGGTCTTCTGTCGCATCACCTGGCCGCTGCTGCGGCCGACGAGCTTCTTCGTCCTGATCATGACCACGGTCGCGGCCATCACCGGCACCTTCGACCTGGTCTTCGTACTGACCTCCGGCGGTCCGGCCAACGGCACCGCGGTGGCGATGTTCTACATCTACCAACAGGCCTTCGTCTTCGGCGAGTACGGCTATGCGGCGGCCCTGGGATCCTTCCTGGTGCTGATCATGGTCGCCCTCTCCGGACTGATCTTCAAGGTCACCAAGGGCGGGAGGTTCGACGATGAGCAGTGACACCGCGACCATCACGAAGGCGGCTCCTGCCGCGGACGCCACCACGGTCCCGGGTACGACCGGTCCGCGCCGGCGGCCGTTCGGCCCCCGGGCCGGGCTCGTCGCCCTGGCGGTCGTCGTGTCCGCCGTCAGTATCTTCCCCGTGCTGTGGATGATCACCTCATCCTTCAAGACCCGCGCCACGGTCACCGACGGCAAGCTCCTCCCCACGGACCTCACCTGGTCCAACTTCGCCTACGTCTTCACCGAAGTGCCGTTCGTCCGTTGGCTGTTCAACAGCTTCATCACCGCCGCGGTGGTCACGGCCGTGGCGCTGCTCTTCCACTCGATGGCCGCCTATGCGCTCGCCAGGCTCAAGTTTCCCGGGCGGGACGGTATCTTCGTGGTCATCTTCTCGACACTGCTGATCACCGCACCCGTCATCCTGATCCCGCTGTTCGTCGTCGTCCGAACGCTGGGGATGCTCGACAGCTATGCGGCCCTGATCGTCCCGCCGCTCTTCAACGCCTTCGGGATCTTCCTGCTCCGCCAGTTCTACCTCGGTATACCGAAGGAGCTGGAGGAGGCGGCGATCGTGGACGGCTGCGGGTACTGGCGGGTCTACTGGAACATCATCCTGCCGTTGTCCCGGCCCGTCCTGTCGGCGCTGTCGGTGTTCTTCTTCCTCGCGAACTGGAACGCCTTCGCCTGGCCCCTGGTCGCCACCAACGGCGCGGACCTGACGGTCATCCAGGTGGGCATCGCGTCCTTCAGCACCCAGTACGGCGCGAACTGGAACTACGTCCTCGCCGCCGCCGTGGTCGCGGTGATACCCATGCTCGCCCTCTTCCTCGTCTTCCAGCGCCAGATGGTCGAGTCCATCAAGACCTCCGGCCTGAAATGACCCGACCGAAGCGATGATCCCGAACGAACCGAGAAAACGGTGCTCGCATGTCTCAGTCAGCAGTCATCGGTGTGGACATCGGAACGTCCAGCAGCAAGGGCGTCCTGGTCGGCCTCGACGGCGCCGTGCTGCACACGGCGGTCCGTGAACACGCCGTCGACCGCCCGGCTCCCGGACACGTCGAGATGGACGCGGACATCTGGTGGGACGAATTCGTCTCCCTCACCCGCGAGTTGACCTCCTCACGCGATGCGGACGTGGTCGCGGTCGGGGTCAGCGGCATGGGCCCCTGCGTGCTGCTCACCGACGAGAACGACACGCCCCTGCGCCCCGCGATCCTGTACGGCGTGGACACCCGCTCCGTCTCTCAGGTCGAGCGGCTCGAAAGGGAGCTGGGGGCGGACGAGATCGCCCACCGCTGCGGCTCGCGGCTCACCACCCAGGCAGCGGGCCCCAAGGTGGCGTGGATCGCCGAACAGGAACCGGAACTCTTCCGCCGCGCCCGCCGGCTCTACATGCCGAGCTCCTGGCTCGTACGCAAACTCACCGGCGCCTACGTCCTCGACCACCACTCGGCCAGCCAGAGCACCCCGCTCTACGACACTCTGGCCCGCGACTGGCACACCCCCTGGACCGACCGCATCGCCCCCGGCATCGCACCTCCCGAACTGCGCTGGTCCGGCGACACGGCGGGCACGGTGACCGCCGAGGCTTCCCGCCTGACCGGTCTGCCGACAGGCATCCCGGTCACCACCGGGACCATCGACGCCTGGGCCGAGGCGCTGAGCGTCGGCGCGCACGGGATCGGCGACCTCATGCTCATGTACGGCACGACGATGTTCCTCGTCCACACCGTGCCGGGACTGCTGCGCGACCCCTCGCTGTGGAGCACCGTCGGCGCTCTCCCCGACACCCGCAACCTCGCCGGTGGAATGGCGACGTCCGGCGCCGTCACCAGCTGGCTCCGTGACCTGTTCGGGAGCGACGACTACCGGCAACTGCTGGGCCTGGCGGAGGAGTCGGGCCCTGGCGCGGGCGGCCTGCTGATGCTGCCGTACTTCGCCGGGGAACGCACCCCCATCACCGACCCACGGGCGCGCGGCGTCATCGCCGGCCTCACGCTCTCCCACACCCGCGGAGACCTGTACCGAGCGGCCCTCGAAGGCACGGCGTACGGAGTACGGCACAACATCGAGGCCATCGAAGCGGCCGGCGGTGACATCCGCCGCGTCGTCGCCGTCGGCGGCGGCACCCAGGGACGTCTGTGGACCCAGATCGTCTCGGACGTTACAGGGCGGGCCCAAGAGGTGCGCACGACGTCCATCGGGGCCTCGTACGGAGGGGCGTTTCTCGCCGCCCGACTCGTGAGCGACGCCCGCATCGACATCTGGAACCCGGTCCGGGAAGTGGTCACCCCGAGTCCGGAGATGACGTCCCGTTACGACGAGCTGTACGCCCTGTACCGCGAGCTCTATCCGGCGTCTTCCCACGTCGTCCACGCACTGTCCGAGTTCCAGTCCCGCTGAACACCAGGGAGCACCCCCGCTGTGCGGCTGGGTGCACCCACTCGTCCTTTCTTCCGCACACCCACGGAGCTTCCGCATGCCTTACGCCGTCCCGCAGCCCCTCACGCCGTCCGCCGCCGAGCCCGGCACCGTGTACACCGTCGCCAGTGGCGACCTGCGCCCGGCCGCCAACATCACCGGATGGCCCTCGCAGCAGAAACTGGAGGCGGACCTGGCCGCCGCGCTCACGGACCTCGGCTGGACGGTGCGCCGAACTCATGCCGTCGACGAGCAGAAGGGGCACGGCTTCATCGACAGTCAGCGCGCCGGCATCGAGATCTTCAAGCAACTGCCGCAGGACGCCCCGCTGATCGTCGTCGAAGGGGTCTGGCAGTACAGCCACCACGTGCTCGCGGGACTGCGCAGCCACCAGGGACCGATACTCGTCGTCGCCAACTGGAGTGGCGAATTCCCGGGCCTGGTGGGCCTGCTGAACCTCACCGGCAGCCTCACCAAGGCGGGTGTGCCCTACGCGGCACTGTGGAGCGAGGACTTCACCGACGAGTGGGCCCGCGACGGACTGCGGACCTGGCTGGAGACCGGAACCCTCACGCACGACACCACGCATGTACGGGATCTGCCCGCGCTGCCCGTCGACGCGGAGACCGAGCTGGGTGTCGCCCTGGCCCGGCAGCTCCGTGCGGAGAAGGCCGTCATCGGTGTCTTCGACGAGGGCTGCATGGGGATGTACAACGCCATCATCGACGACGAACTCCTCAACCCCCTCGGCATCTACAAGGAGCGCCTGTCGCAGAGCGCCCTCGTCGTCGAGATGAACAAGGTGACCGACGGCGAGGCGCAGGCCGTGCGCGACTGGCTCGACGCGGCCGGCATGACCTTCCACACCGGCACCGACGAGGCGACCGAACTGACCGACGCACAACTGCTCAGCCAGTTCCGGATGTACATCGCCGCACTGCGCATCGCCGACGACTTCGGGCTCGACGCCGTCGGGATCCAGTACCAGCAGGGCCTGAAGGACACCGTCCCCGCCAGCGACCTGGCGGAGGGCCTGCTCAACAACGTGGAGCGCCCGGCCGTGCTGTCCCGCGACGGCTCACGCGAGCTCTACCCGGGCGCCCCGCTGCCTCACTTCAACGAGGTCGACGAGGGCGTGGCCGTGGACTCGCTCGTCACCAACCGGATCTGGACCGCCATGGGGCTCGACCCGGCGACGACCCTGCACGACATCCGCTGGGGGCAGGACTACGACGGCCGGTTCGTCTGGGTCTTCGAGATATCCGGCTCGGTGCCCGCCTCCCACCACGGCGGCTACGACAAGTCCTGGTCGATGCGCCAGCCGCGGATGTTCTTCCCGCTCGGCGGCGGCACCCTCAGCGGGGTGTCCAAGCCGGGCGAGATCGTCTGGTCGCGCGTGTTCGTCATGGACGGCGCCCTGCATGTGGACCTCGGGCGGGCGAGCGTGGTCGAGCTGCCCGAGGAGGAGACCCGGCGGCGCCTGGACGCCACCACCCCGGAGTGGCCGATCATGCACGCGGTCCTGCACGGGGTGACGCGTGACCAGTTCATGGCCCGCCACAAGGCGAATCACCTCAACGTGGCCTACGCGCCCGACGCCGACACGGCCGACAAGGCCCTGCGCGCGAAGGCGGCGCTGTTCGCGGAGCTGGGACTGCGGGTTCATCTGTGCGGCGACGTGAGCCTCTGATCTTCGACTCTCCGGTCCGCGGACTCTGATTCGTTCGGCCTCCCGCCATGAGCGGCGTCTCCGCGAGGGCCCGGCCGGCTCGGCCGGGCAGACGGTGGACCGTGCGATCACGAGCCCTCGGTGCCACGGCAGTTGAGTGACGAACACCCGCACCCAATTTAACGTAACGATCGTTGCGTTAAAGTCTGGCGCTCGATAAGGTCCCGTTCTGCCGCCAGGTGGAGTTCGTCGGCGGACACCGTGACCACTCGTGAGAGAGTCTGGAAAATGCGTACCACGGGATACACAGCGGCAGAATACGGCGACGTCAGCGTGCTCGTCGGCGCCCAACGGGGTGCCTATCCGTACGGCAACACCCTGCTGGTGCGGGGCACGGCCGATTCGCTGGTCGTCGACCCGTCGTTGTCGCTCG
Source organism: Streptomyces sp. NPDC055955 (assembly GCF_042270245.1). Lineage (NCBI taxonomy): Bacteria > Bacillati > Actinomycetota > Actinomycetes > Kitasatosporales > Streptomycetaceae > Streptomyces > Streptomyces sp. NPDC055955. The sequence goes on along the minus strand of NZ_JBHJYS010000022.1, from coordinate 2,275 downwards.
TCGAGGGCGCGCCGCCCGCGGACCTGGTCCTCGTGAGCCATGCGCACGAGGACCACATCGCCGGTCTCGGAAGCTATGAGGTCCCGGTCCACACCCACGAAGGTGACCTCGGCGCGCTGCGATCCCGTGAGGCTCTGGTCGCCGGGATCGGCCTGCCGCCCGACGAGGTCGACGCCGTCGACAAGAGGATGCGGGACGAGTTCCATGTGCAGGGCCGACCGGACGCGAAGGGCTTCGAGGACGGCGCCGTCTTCGATCTCGGCGGCCGCACCGTGACCGTCGTGCACCTGCCCGGGCACACGGCGGGCCACAGCGGTTTTCTGATCGAACCGGACGGCTTCCTGTTCGTGGGGGACATCGACCTGACGTCGTTCGGTCCGTACTACGGGGACGTCGGCAGCAGTCTCGTGGACTTCGAGGCGTCGATGCGCCGGTGCCGGGAGATCGACGCGCGCTGGTACGGCACGTCGCACCAGAAGGGTGTGATCGAGGGCGCCGAGGAGTTCCGGCGCCGGCTCGACGAGTTCGCCGGCGTGGTGGCCAGGCGCGAAGCGGCGCTGCTCGCGTTTCTCGGCGAGCCGCGGACTGTCGAGGAGATCGTCGAGCACAGGCTCGTCTACCGGCCCCACGTCGAAGGGCCGCATGTGAGGCCGGTGGAGCGGAGGACGGCGGTGCAGCACCTGGACGTGCTGATGGGTGGAGGGCTGGTCGCCGAGGTGGATCGCGGCCGGTTCCGCGCGACGTAGACCCGTGAAGCAGATGCGGGTCGCCGCAACGGCGTTGATTTCACCGGTACTTCGAGCAGAGACCGGCCAACGGTGGCTGTGGTGCCTCCCGTTGGCCGGCCTCTGCTTCGCCGGTCAGCCGCACGTCGCCGGTCAGCTGTGCGGTGTCGGGCGGATCAGCGGGTCGTGGTGACCCGGTGCTCCCGGAGCGCGGCACAGTTGGACCCGGTCACCTGGACGTACACGTTGGCGATGTTGCCACCCCAGTCGACGCAGTGCGCCTTGCCGTAGACGTAGGTCGGTCCCGCGTACGAGGTGTACTGCCCGTAGTCCTGGTCACCCTGGTCGGTGTCGGAGACGTAGATCCAGGCGGACATGTCGAGCCGGGTGCCGGGGTTGTTGCGGATGGTCGCGACGCAGTTCTTGCCGTTCGAGGAGTTGTACGTGAGGTAGACCGTGCCCAGGGAGCCCACGGGCGCCGAGTTGACGGTCTTGTAGCTGCTCCCGCACACCTTCTGCGGTGTGGTGTTGGGTGCGGCGGAGGCGGGTCCCGCCAGCGCGGTCGTGCCCCCGATCGCGAGGGCTGCCAGGGCGGCACCAGTCAGGACGGGTCGGCTGAATCGCATATTTCCCCCTTGTGATCTTTGCGAGTTTGTTGCTCTTACATCATGTGACTCGCGGCACATCCGGATGGTTGTGCCTCTCCTCGGGAGAAGTCGGATCCGGATGGTGGGCCTGGCGTCGGGGGATCAACGCCCTTGTACGGCCGACCTGTTGGTGTCGCCGCGTCCCCTGGAGGGGGACGCGGCGACGGCGTGCGAGGGGAGCGTCTACCGGAGGGGAGGTGACGTCATCCGTGGACCGCTGCGTCAGCCCGTTGCCGCCAGCACCTTGCAGTTCGCCCAGTGCGCGAGCGTGAGGTGTCGCGTCCGGGCCGGGCGGCGCCGACCGAGCTCGCGGCGACGGGGCTCGTCGGCCAGCGCCTTCCGCAGGGGAATCAGGTGAGCCGCCACCGCCGCCAGGCAGTAGTGCTCGTCCCGGCAGGTGGAACAGGTCTCCAGGTGGATGCTGACGGCGCGCGCCTCTTCCTCGGCGAGTGCGTCGAGCGTGTAGTCGGCCAGTCGTTCACGGATGGTGTGGCATTCCAGGGTGCTGAACATGTCGACTCCTCTCCTTGCCACCGCACAAGCGCAGAAACGCAGCTACGGCACTATGAGGCGGGCAGGCGCGCAGGGCCGGTCGTGCCACCGGGCACTGGGGCTCAAGGACCTGCTTCCGTTCATGCATTCAATGTGGCCGACGCGGGGGTGGTTGCGCGTCGTCCCCCTGGAGCGAATCGCGTCTACTGCATCCGTGGTACCCGGTCGCGACGCCTACGGCCGACGGCGTCCCGCCTGCCCCCTAGGGCCTGTCGTCAAATTCCCGTCTGCCCGGCGGCGTCTGGCACGCACGCTCGCGGCGTTGCCGAAGAGCCCTGGTAGCTCCGCTACAAGGACTCTCCGGCGCCTTGCGATCGCACGCACCAGACGCCGCCGGGCCCGCCCCTCGGG
>NZ_JBHJYS010000021.1:0-194627 GCF_042270245.1 Streptomyces sp. NPDC055955 | reverse complement strand
GTCCCGGTGATCGCGCCGCGCACGCCCGCCGACTGTTTCGACGCGGCGATCGAGGCGGCCCGCATCGCGGTCACGTACCGCACCCCGGTCTTCCTTCTCTCGGACGGTTATCTGGCGAACGGGTCGGAGCCGTGGCGCATCCCGGAGATCGATCAACTCCCTGATCTGCGGACTCAGTTCGCGTCGGGGCCCAATCACACCGAGGCTGACGGCACCGAGGTGTTCTGGCCCTACAAGCGGGATCCGCAGACGCTGGCGCGTCCGTGGGCGATTCCGGGCACGCCGGGGCTTGAGCACCGTATCGGCGGGATCGAGAAGCAGGACGGCACGGGCAACATCTCCTACGATCCGGCCAACCACGAGTTCATGGTCCGCACCCGCCAGGCCAAGATCGACGGCATCGAGGTCCCGGACATCGAGGTCGATGACCCCTCGGGCGAGGCCAACACCCTGGTGCTGGGCTGGGGTTCGACGTACGGGCCGATCACGGCGGCGGTACGCCGGCTGCGTGCAGCGGGTGAAGTCATCGCGCAGGCCCATCTGCGCCACCTCAACCCGTTCCCGAAGAACCTCGGCGACGTACTGGCGCGCTATGAACGTGTCGTCGTGCCGGAGATGAACCTCGGCCAGCTTTCGAAGCTGCTGCGCGCCAAGTTCCTGGTGGACGCCCACTCTTACAACCAGGTCAACGGCATGCCGTTCAAGGCTGAGCAGCTCGCCACGGCTCTCAAGGAGGCCATCCATGGCTGAGATGCTCAGCCTCGTGCCCAGGAGCGACGTCGCCCTGAAGGCAAAGGACTTCAAGTCGGATCAGGAGGTGCGCTGGTGCCCGGGGTGCGGGGACTACGCGATCCTGGCCGCGGTGCAGGGCTTCATGCCGGAGCTGGGGCTGGCGAGGGAGAACATCGTCTTCGTCTCGGGCATCGGCTGCTCGTCGCGTTTCCCGTACTACATGAACACCTACGGGATGCACTCCATCCACGGCCGCGCCCCGGCCATCGCGACCGGACTCGCCTCCAGCCGGCGTGACCTGAGCGTGTGGGTGGTCACCGGAGACGGCGACGCGCTGTCCATCGGCGGCAACCACCTCATCCACGCCCTGCGCCGCAACGTGAACCTGAAGATCCTGCTCTTCAACAACCGGATCTACGGGCTGACCAAGGGCCAGTACTCACCCACCTCCGAGGTCGGCAAGATCACCAAATCGACGCCGATGGGCTCCCTCGACGCCCCGTTCAACCCGGTGTCCCTCGCCCTCGGCGCCGAGGCGTCCTTCGTCGCGCGCACCGTCGACTCCGACCGCAAACACCTCACCGACGTCCTGCGCCGGGCGGCCGCCCACCCCGGCACCGCGCTGGTGGAGATCTACCAGAACTGCAACATCTTCAACGACGGCGCCTTCGAGGTCCTCAAGGACAGGCAGCAGGCCGAGGAGGCCGTCATCCGCCTCGAACACGGGCAGCCGATCCGATTCGGCACCGGCCTCGCCAAGGGCGTCGTGCGCGATCCGGCGACCGGTGACCTGGAGGTCGTCGACGTGACCGAGGACAACCAGTCACAGATCCTCGTCCACGACGCCCACGCGGCCTCCCCCACGACGGCATTCGCCCTGTCCCGCCTGGCCGACCCCCACACCCTGCACCACACCCCCATCGGCGTCTTCCGCTCCACCGAGCGACCCGTCTACGACGTCCAGATGTCCGACCAGCTCGACGAAGCCATCGAACAGAACGGAAAGGGCGAGCTGAGCGAGCTGCTGGCCGGGGGTGACACCTGGACCGTCGTGGGATGAGTCCCGGGGTCCGAAGGCAGGAGCAGAGGGGCTCCCGGCACCGCCTACCCTGGAGTGCATGACCAGCAGCGACCGGAGCCAGGCAGTGGACGTTCAAGAATTCAAGACGTACGAGGTGCGCACCTACGGGTGCCAGATGAACGTCCACGACTCCGAGCGGCTCTCCGGCCTCCTTGAGGACGCCGGATACGTCCGGGCGCCCGAGGGCGCCGACGGCGACGCCGACGTCGTCGTCTTCAACACGTGCGCCGTCCGTGAGAACGCGGACAACAAGCTGTACGGAAATCTCGGCCGCCTGGCGCCGATGAAGACGAAGCGGCCCGGCATGCAGATCGCCGTCGGCGGCTGCCTCGCGCAGAAGGACCGCGACACCATCGTGCAGCGGGCCCCGTGGGTGGACGTCGTCTTCGGCACGCACAACATCGGCAAGCTGCCCGTCCTCCTGGAGCGCGCCCGCATCCAGGAGGAGGCGCAGGTCGAGATCGCCGAGTCCCTGGAGGCCTTCCCCTCCACGCTGCCGACCCGCCGCGAGAGCGCGTACGCGGCCTGGGTCTCCATCTCCGTCGGCTGCAACAACACCTGCACCTTCTGCATCGTGCCCGCCCTGCGCGGCAAGGAGAAGGACCGCAGGACCGGCGACATCCTCGCCGAGATCGAGGCGCTCGTCGGTGAGGGCGTCAGCGAGATCACGCTGCTCGGCCAGAACGTGAACGCGTACGGCTCGGACATCGGTGACCGCGAGGCCTTCAGCAAGCTGCTGCGCGCCTGCGGGAAGATCGAGGGCCTGGAGCGGGTGCGCTTCACGTCCCCGCACCCGCGGGACTTCACCGACGACGTGATCGCCGCCATGGCCGAGACGCCGAACGTGATGCCCCAGCTGCACATGCCGATGCAGTCCGGCTCGGACACCGTCCTGAAGGCGATGCGCCGGTCCTACCGGCAGGAGCGCTACCTCGGGATCATCGAGAAGGTGCGCGCCGCGATCCCGCACGCCGCCATCTCCACGGACATCATCGTGGGCTTCCCCGGCGAGACCGAGGAGGACTTCGAGCAGACGATGCACGCGGTCCGCGAGGCCCGCTTCGCGAACGCCTTCACGTTCCAGTACTCCAAGCGGCCCGGGACCCCGGCCGCGACGATGGAGGGCCAGATTCCCAAGGAGGTCGTCCAGGAGCGCTACATGCGCCTGGTCGAACTCCAGGAGCAGATCTCCTGGGACGAGAACAAGAAGCAGGTCGGGCGCACCCTGGAGCTGATGGTCGCCGAGGGCGAGGGCCGCAAGGACGGTGCCACGCACCGTCTGTCCGGCCGCGCCCCCGACAACCGCCTGGTGCACTTCACCAAGCCGGACACCGAGGTGCGCCCCGGTGACGTGGTCACCGTCGAGATCACCTACGCAGCCCCGCACCACCTGCTCGCCGAGGGCGACGTCCTCGAAGTGCGCCGCACGCGCGCGGGTGACGCCTGGGAGAAGCGGAACGCGGAGCCCGACCAGAAGCAGGGCGTCATGCTCGGCCTGCCCTCGGTGGGCGTCCCGGCCCCGCTGCCGGCGGCCACGGGCGGCTGCGCCGTCAACTGACGGCACCACTCCCTGCGGGCCACCCGAGGCACAGTAGGCTGCCGATCATGCTTGTCGCCGCCGCCGTCTGCCCCTGTCCGCCCCTGCTCGTGCCCGAGGTCGCCGCGGGAGCGGCCGCCGAGCTGGATGCCGCGCGCGCGGCCTGTGACGAGGCCGTCCGCGTGGTCCTGGCCGCCCGTCCCGACCTGATCGTGGTCGTCGGCGAAGGGCCGGTGACCCGTACGCACGGGCAGGGCGCCACCGGCGGTTTCCAGCCGTTCGGCGTGGACCGCGAGGTCCGTCTGGGCGTGGCTCCCGAGGGCTCCGAGGCGCCGACGGACCGGCTGCCCCTGTCCCTCACGGTGGGCGCCTGGCTGCTCGACCGGGCCGGGTGGACCGGCCCCGTGGCGGGCTACGAGGTGGAGGGCGACAGGCCCTGGCCGGCCAATGGCGAGGACGGCGTCCACCTTGCCGGACGGGCCGAGCGCGTGGGATTCCTGGTCATGGGTGACGGGACGGCCTGCCGCAGCCTCAAGGCACCCGGCTATCTGGACGACCGTGCCGAGGGGGTCGACGCGTCGATCGCGCGGGCCCTGGGCAATGGCGACCGCGACGGCTTCTTCGCGAACCTCGACGAGGACCTCGCCCGCGAACTCAAGATCTCCGGCCGCTCCCCGTGGCAGATCCTCACGGCCGCTGCCGAAGAGGACGGCAACTGGCGCCTTCTGTACGAGGACGCTCCCTACGGAGTGGGCTACTTCGTCGCCCACTGGTCGTAGCCGGGCGGCTGCCGCTGAACGGCGACGGCCGCGGAGCACGAGGCTCCGCGGCCGTCCGCAGTGTGCTGCCACCGCGCCTCAGGAGGCGGGAGGTGGCGGCGGGGCGGCGCCCCCGCCCTTTTCCTGCCCCGGACCCCCGAGGCGGTCCACAGCGTCCTTGGCCTTGCCCGTGCCTGTCTGGATCTGGTCGCTGTACTTGCCCTGGGTCTTCTCGTCGGCCGTCTTCGAAGCCTTGTCCAGACCCTGGTCGATCTTGTCCCCGTGCTGCTGCGCGAGGTCCGCGGCCTTGTCCTTGTGGAGCTTGGCTTTCAGCGTGTCCATGATGCCCATGGGTCCACCTTCACTCGCGGGACTACTTGCGGGCGCCGTCACCGGCCTCGCTGTCGGCGGCCTGCTCCGCGGACTGCTGCTGGGGAATCTCCACGGGCTCCGCAGCGGCGGGCTCGGGAGTGTCGGCAGCCTCCGCGGACTCCTCCGGCGCCGCGGCGTCGGCGGCGGGGGCGTCGGCAGTGCCGGAAGCCCCGGGGGTCTCGAGGGCCCCGTGGGAGGAGCCCTCGGGCTCGGCCGTCACCGTGGCAGCCTGCGCCTCGGCGGTCGAGGCCGCTTCCGTTCCTTTCGACTTCCGGCGAAACCTGGCAAAAACACCCATTTCAACTCCATACGTTACTCGTGCGGGCGAAATCCCGCGCCGCCCCGGTGCGTCCGATTGCGTCGCCCGGGTCTGAGGCACTCGAAACCGGCGCTCGGAACCTCGAACAGGGAACGACCCCGGACCTGCGGCGTCACGTAGCTCGTTCGGGAGCAGGTCCCGAGGTTTGCGAGACTGGGGCGGTGAGTAGTGCAGCTCCCGCCCCGCGGGTCATCGCCGTCGTCGGACCCACTGCGGCCGGAAAGTCCGATCTGGGCGTTTTTCTCGCCAGGGAACTCGGCGGCGAGGTCGTCAACGCCGACTCCATGCAGCTCTACCGGGGGATGGACATCGGCACCGCCAAACTGACGCCCGAGGAGCGCGGCGGCATCCCGCACCACCTCCTGGACATCTGGGACGTCACCGAGGCGGCCAGCGTCGCGGAGTACCAGAAGCTCGCCCGGGCCGAGATCGACCGGCTGCTCGCCGAGGGACGCTGGCCCGTCCTGGTCGGCGGCTCCGGCCTCTACGTCCGCGGAGCGGTGGACCACCTGGAGTTCCCGGGCACCGACCCCGAGGTGCGCGCCCGCCTGGAGGAAGAGCTCGGCCTGCGCGGCTCCGGCGCCCTGCACGCCCGCCTTGCCGTCTCCGACCCGGAGGCCGCCAAGGCGATCCTGCCGAGCAACGGCCGGCGCATCGTCCGCGCCCTCGAAGTCATCGAGATCACGGGCAAGCCGTTCACCGCCAACCTGCCCGGACACGACTCGGTCTACGACACCGTCCAGATCGGCGTCGACGTGGCGCGCCCCGAGCTCGACGAGCGCATCGCGACCCGCGTCGACCGCATGTGGGACGCCGGGTTGGTGGACGAGGTGCGCACCCTGGAGGCGAGTGGCCTGCGGGAAGGGCGTACGGCATCGCGTGCGCTCGGCTACCAGCAGGTGCTCGCCGCGCTGGCGGGGGAGTGCACCGAGGACGAGGCGCGCGCCGAGACCGTCCGCGCCACCAAGCGCTTCGCGCGCCGTCAGGACTCCTGGTTCCGGCGTGATCCGCGCGTCCACTGGCTCAGTGGCGCGGCGGCCGAACGTGGGGAACTCCACGCCCGGGCAATGACGTTGATCGAACGACCGGTCACAGCCTGATCACGTGATGGCATCGGGACGCTCCGGCCGTCATCGCGGCCCCTGGGAGCGTGCCATCATCGACCATCGATCGACCAGTGGAGTCCGAAGTGGGAGGGCGCGTGGCGATGGAGGCCGGCCCTCGTGACACCGCACCCGGCGGGGAACAGCTGAGCCCTGACGGACCGGACGCGACCCCGGACGGTGTGATCGCCGACGGCCCCACGGCCGAGGAGCTCGCATCGCAGGCCGGGGGCGCCGAGGTCGAGGTGGAGCTGCGCCCGCAGCGCCGCCTGCGCCTGTGGCAGCTCGCGCCCATCGTGATCCTCTCCGCGATCGGCTCCCTGATGTTCGCGTTCCCGCTCTTCTTCGAGTTCGGGGACGGCGGGGCCGTCGTGGCCATGCTGGGGCTGCTGATCAGCTCCTGCGCCGCCGGCTGGGGAATGATGGCCGCGCGCCGCGTCGGCTACACCTGGCCCGGCTTCCCGGCCCGCGGATCGGACCGGCGCCCGGACTGGCGGGTCGTCGGCGCGTACGCGGTCGTGGTCGCCGCCGTCGCCGTCCTCGCCGTGTGGCGCGTCGCCCGCCTGCGGTAGTCCACGTACCGGGCCGTCCACCTGCCGGGCCGTCCCGACGGGTGGCCGGTGCCACCCCGTACGATCGAGGAATGAGCACGCGGATCGCCTTCCTCAAGGGCCACGGGACCGAGAACGACTTCGTGATCGTCCCCGACCCGGAGAACGCCCTGGAACTGTCCCCGGCGGCCGTCGCAGCCCTGTGCGACCGCCGCGCCGGAATCGGCGGCGACGGCCTGCTGCACGTGGTGCGCTCCGCCGCCCACCCCGACGCGCGGCACCTGGCTTCCGAGGCCGAGTGGTTCATGGACTACCGCAACGGCGACGGCTCGATCGCCGAGATGTGCGGCAACGGCGTGCGGGTGTTCGCCCAGTACCTCCGGCGCGCCGGTCATGTCGGCGAGGGCGACCTCGCAGTGGCCACGCGCGGAGGCGTGAAGAGCGTGCACATCGACAAGGAGGGCGACATCACGGTCGGCATGGGCAAGGCCCTCCTCCCCGAAGGGGACGTCACCGTCAGTGTCGCCGACCACAGTTGGCCCGCGCGCAACGTGAACATGGGGAACCCCCACGCCGTCGCCTTCGTGGACGACCTCGCCCAGGCCGGCAACCTCTTCACCGCCCCGCCGTTCACCCCGGCCACGGCCTACCCGGACGGGGTGAACGTCGAATTCGTCGTCGACCGCGGCCCCCGCCACGTCGCCATGAGGGTCCACGAGCGCGGCGTGGGCGAGACCCGCTCGTGCGGCACGGGCGCGTGCGCCGTGGCCGTCGCGGCGGCCCGCAGGGACGGCCTGGACCCGGCGGTCACCGGATCGCCGGTGACGTACACCGTGGACCTGCCCGGCGGACGGCTCGTGATCACGGAGCGGGCCGACGGGGAGATCGAGATGACCGGACCCGCGGTGATCGTCGCCGAGGGAGAGATCCACACGGACTGGCTGGCGGGTCTCGAAACCGTAAACCCCTGAACGTTCGCTCGAATGGGTGATCCGTTTCACGCTGGGCGAGAGGGGGACTGCTCCACGTGATGGGCTCGGTAGCATCAAGCACCGGCCCGGGCGGGAACCCCGCAGACCGCCGCCGGTCGACGCAGCCGGAGGTGCTCATGAGTGCGGAGGCGACCAACCCCGCTACGCCGGGCCCGATCACACCGGGCGCGCACCGTCGGCGCGGCCGCCCCCGGATCGACCTGCGCCGCATCGGCTGGGCCGCGCTCCTCGGCCCCACCGCGGGCAACCGGCTGCCCGACGCGATCGGCCACGTGGTCGAGGCCCACCGCGCCCACCACCCCGAAGCGTCCCTGGAGCCGCTGCGCCGGGCATACGTGCTGGCCGAGTCCTCCCACCGGGGACAGATGCGCAAGAGCGGCGAGCCCTACATCACACACCCGCTCGCCGTGACACTGATCCTCGCCGAGCTGGGCGCCGAGACGACGACACTGACCGCGTCCCTCCTCCACGACACCGTCGAGGACACCGAGGTGACGCTCGATCAGGTGCGGACGGAGTTCGGCGAAGAGGTCGCCTATCTCGTCGACGGCGTGACCAAGCTCGAGAAGGTCGACTACGGAGCGGCCGCCGAACCCGAGACCTTCCGCAAGATGCTCGTCGCCACCGGCAACGACGTGCGGGTCATGTCGATCAAGCTCGCCGACCGGCTGCACAACATGCGCACCCTCGGCGTGATGCGCCCCGAGAAACAGGCGCGCATCGCCAAGGTCACCCGGGACGTCCTCATCCCGCTCGCGGAGCGCCTCGGTGTCCAGGCGCTCAAGACCGAACTCGAGGACCTCGTCTTCGCGATCCTGCACCCCGAGGAGTGCGCGGAGACCCGCGAGCTCGTCGCGGCCAACGACGCGCGGCGCTCCGATCCCCTCGCGGAGATCGCCGAGGACGCCCGCGCCGTCCTCAAGGACGCCGGGATCGTGGCCGAAGTGCTGATCAGGCCACGCCACTTCGTCTCCGTGCACCGGGTGAGACGCAAGCGGGGAACGCTGCGCGGAGCGGACTTCGGGCGCCTGCTGGTACTCGTCGGTGAGGACGCCGACTGCTACGGGGTGCTCGGCGAGCTGCACACGTGCTTCACGCCCGTCGTCTCGGAGTTCAAGGACTTCATCGCCGTACCGAAGTTCAACCTGTACCAGTCGCTGCACACGGCCGTGTCGCGCGGTGACGGCGAGGTCGCCGAAGTCCTCATCCGCACGCACCAGATGCACAAGGTCGCCGAGGCCGGAGTCGTCGCGCTCGGCAATCCCTACGCTCCCCCTGCGGACGAGCAGACGGACAGCGTGGGGGAGCGTGCCGACCCGACCAGGCCCGGCTGGCTCTCCCGCCTCCTCGACTGGCAGGAGGCCGCCCCGGACGCGGACACCTTCTGGTCGACGCTGCGCGAAGACCTCGCCCAGGACCGTGAGATCACCGTCTTCCGGCCCGACGGCGGCACCCTCGGCCTGCCCGCGGGCGCCAGCTGCGTCGACGCCGCGTACGCCCAGTACGGCGAGGACGCGCACGCCTGCATCGGAGCCCGGGTCAACGGCCGGCTGGCGACGCTCAGCACGGTCCTGAGGGACGGCGACACCGTCCAGCTCCTCATGGGCCAGGACCCTGCCTCGGAGCCGTCCAGGGACTGGCTCGACCACGCCCGTACACCCGCCGCGCGCATCGCCATCCGGCGCTGGCTCACGACCCACCCGGCCACGTCCCCGCCCGAGCCCGACGACAGGCGCGCTCCGGACTCCGTCCCCAGGACGCCCCAGGGCGTGCCCGCGGGCCGCCTCACCGAGGCGAACGCCGTCGTGGACCAGCCGGGCGCCACGGTCCGCCTCGCCGGCTGCTGCACGCCCGTGCCGCCCGACGCGGTGACCGCCTTCGCCGTACGCGGCGGTGTCGTGACCGTGCACCGCGCGGAGTGTCACGGAGTGGTGCGCATGAAGAGCGTGGGACGCGCAGAGGTGGGCGTGCACTGGGGCGACACCACACAGTGCCGGGTCTCCCTGATCGCCGAGTCGTTCAGCCGACCGCATCTGCTGGCCGATCTCACCGAAGCCATCGCCCTGGAGAGCGTCGCCGTGATCTCGGCGACCGTGGAACCGCCGACCCAGGGCCGCGTACGCCACACCTACACGCTCCAACTCCCCGACGCGACAACGCTCCCCGGTCTGATGCGCGCCATGCGCAACATCGCCGGGGTGTACGACGTCAGCCGCGCGCAGCACCCCGCCCAGACCACCTCATAGGGTCTCGTTCGGGTGGGTGTGGCGCGTCCCGCCGGAGTCCGGACGCGCACGCTGGTAGCCGTAGTTCATGCTGCTCACCCCCCGCACCCTCCGCATGGGCGCGGCGCTCGTCGCCGCGGCCGCCTCCACCGCACTGCTCGCCGCGAGCGCGCCGCAGCCGGCCGTCCCGCTGGGCATCGGCGACCGGCTCTTCCCGCACCTCGGCAATCCGGGTTACGACGTGGAGTCGTACGACATCGCGTTCACGTACCACGGCGACAACAAGAAGCCGCTCGACGCCGTCACCAAGATCGAGGCCACGGCGACCGCCCGCCTCGAGCAGGTGAATCTCGACTTCGCGCACGGAACCGTCCGCTCCGTAGAGGTCAACGGCAGGCCCGCGCGGTTCGACACCAGCGACGAGGACCTGGTCGTCACGCCCGAGACCGCCGTCCCGGAGGGTGCCCCGCTGGAGATCACCGTGCGGCACACCAGCAACCCGGTACCCGGCAAGGGGGAGGGCGGCTGGGTGCAGACCAAGGACGGTCTCGTCATGGCCAATCAGGCCGACGCCGGGCACCGTGTGTTCCCGAGCAACGACCACCCTTCGGACAAGGCCCTGTTCACATTCCGGGTCACCGCCCCCAAGGCGCTCACGGTCGTCGCCAACGGGGTGCCCTTCCTGAAGATGCGCCACGGAGCGGACACCAGCTGGTCGTACCGCACCTTCCACCCCATGGCCACCGAGCTGGCGCAGGTCTCGATCGGCCGCTCCACGGTGCTGCACCGAGAAGGGCCGCACGGGCTGCCCGTCCGTGACGTGGTGCCCGCCGAGGACCGCAAGGTCCTCGAGCCGTGGCTCAAGAAGACGCCCGCCCAGCTCGCCTGGATGGAAGGGAAGGTCGGCCGCTACCCCTTCGAGAACTACGGCCTCCTGATCGCCCAGGCCCGCACCGGCTTCGAGCTGGAGACCCAGACGCTCTCCCTCTTCGAGAAGGACATCTTCACGGAGCCCGCGTACCCCGCCTGGTACATCGACTCGATCATGGTCCATGAGATGGCGCACCAGTGGTTCGGCGACAGCGTCAGCCCGCGCACCTGGTCCGACCTGTGGCTGAACGAGGGCCACGCCAGCTGGTACGAAGCCCTCTACGCCCAGGAGAAGGGTCACCAGTCCATGGCCAAGCGCATGCGCGAGGCCTACCGCGCCTCGGACGGCTGGCGCGCCGCGGGCGGCCCGCCGGCCGCGCCCAAGGGCCCGATGCCGGGACAGAAGATCAGCATCTTCCGGCCCGTGGTCTACGACGGCAGCTCCCTCGTGCTCTACGCGCTGCGCCAGGAGATCGGCACTCCGGCCTTCGAGCGGCTGGAGCGCGACTGGGTGCGCACGCACCGTGACGGGACGGCGAGCACGGCGGACTACATCAGCCTCGCCTCGCAGACCTCCGGCCGCGATCTCCGGAGCTTCTTCCGGGCCTGGCTGTACGGCAAGAAGACGCCGCCGATGCCGGGGCACCCGGACTGGAAGTCGGCGCCGGTGCAGCCGGTGCAGAAGGCGAAGCCGGTCAAGGGATAGGCCGTCGAACGGCGGCGAACAACCCAGGCAGGACATGCTTCGGGCCCCGCGCCGGCGGGCAATAAGTCGGGTGACGAGACGGGCCGTGCCGTGCGACCATCTTCAGGTCGGCGGCGCGGCCGGCCCGGGAATCTACGGACGGCCCGGGACGTTGTGCCAGTCGAAGGACCACGCTGTCATGCGCGGACCGCCACACATTCCGAACACCTCGACGTAAGGATCCAATGACCTCCTCTTCTTCCCCTTCCCAGGACGCGCAGAGCCTCGCGCAGAACAACCCCGAAGGTCTTCGGGCCGATGCCCTGATGGAAGAGGACGTCGCCTGGAGCCACGAGATCGACGGAGAGCGGGACGGCGACCAGTTCGACCGTTCCGAGCGCGCGGCCCTGCGCCGTGTCGCGGGTCTCTCCACCGAGCTCGAGGACGTCACCGAGGTCGAGTACCGACAGCTCCGCCTGGAGCGGGTCGTGCTCGTCGGTGTGTGGACCTCGGGAACCGTCAATGACGCGGAGAACTCCCTCGCGGAGCTGGCCGCTCTCGCCGAGACCGCCGGAGCCCTGGTGCTCGACGGCGTGATCCAGCGCCGGGACAAGCCCGACGCGGCGACGTACATCGGCTCGGGCAAGGCCCTGGAGCTGCGCGACATCGTCCTCGAGACCGGAGCCGACACCGTCGTGTGCGACGGTGAGCTCAGCCCCGGCCAGCTCATCCACCTCGAAGACGTCGTCAAGGTCAAGGTGGTCGACAGGACCGCCCTGATCCTCGACATCTTCGCCCAGCACGCCAAGTCCCGAGAGGGCAAGGCGCAGGTAGCCCTCGCGCAGATGCAGTACATGCTGCCGCGGCTGCGCGGCTGGGGTCAGTCGCTCTCCCGGCAGATGGGTGGCGGCGGCGGTGGCGGCATGGCCACCCGTGGCCCCGGTGAGACCAAGATCGAGACGGACCGGCGACGGATCCGCGAGAAGATGGCGAAGATGCGCCGGGAAATCGCGGACATGAAGACGGGCCGCGAGATCAAGCGCCAGGAGCGGCGCCGCAACAAGGTGCCTTCGGTGGCCATCGCCGGATACACCAACGCGGGCAAGTCGTCCCTGCTCAACCGCCTGACGGGCGCCGGTGTCCTGGTGGAGAACGCCCTGTTCGCCACCCTCGACCCGACCGTCCGCAGGGCCGAGACCCCCAGCGGCCGCCTCTACACACTGGCCGACACGGTCGGTTTCGTGCGGCACCTGCCGCACCACCTCGTCGAGGCGTTCCGCTCCACGATGGAGGAGGTCGGTGACTCCGACCTGATCCTGCACGTCGTGGACGGATCGCACCCGGCGCCGGAGGAGCAGCTGGCCGCCGTGCGCGAGGTCATCCGGGACGTGGGCGCCACGAAGGTGCCCGAGATCGTGGTGATCAACAAGGCGGACGCGGCCGACCCGCTCGTCCTCCAGCAGCTGCTGCGCGTCGAGAAGCGCGCGATCGCGGTGTCGGCCCGCACCGGGCTCGGCATCGACAAGCTGCTCGCGATCATCGACGACGAGCTGCCGCGTCCCGAGGTCGAGATCGAGGCGCTCGTGCCGTACACGCACGGCCAGCTGGTCGCGCGGGCCCACGCCGACGGCGAGGTGATCTCCGAGGAACACACCGCGGACGGCACCCTGCTCAACGCGCGGGTGCACGAGGAACTCGCCGCCGAGTTCGCGCCGTACCGGCTGGCGGCGGCCGCGAGCTGACGCTCCGGCAGCGGCCGTCTTGTGCCCACGGCGAGGGCCCGCCCCCAACTTCCTTGGGGCGGGCCCTCGTTCGTTCGGTGAAGCCGGCGGCTACCGGCTGCCGTACTTCTCGCTCATCGTGTCGAAGACCTGCTGGGCTCCCTTGCCCAGCTGCGGTCCGGCCAGCCAGGTGTTCTCGGCCGGGCCGATCGACGTGTTCGACACCAGCTCCGTCTTCCCGTCGACCATCCGGAACCAGCCGCCACCGGACGAACCGCCGGTCATGGTGCAGCCGATGCGGTACATCGTCGGCATGTCGGGGCTGAGGGACAGACGGCCCGGGCGGTCGATGCACTTGTGCATCAGCTGGCCGTTGAACGGCGGCGCAGCCGGGTAGCCCCAGGCGCCCATGCTGCTGACCGACTGGACGGCGGGCTCGGAGAAGTCGACGGGCAGCGCGTTGCCGACCGTCTCCTCGAGGGACTTGGAACCTTGCTCCGGCTTCACGTGCAGCACCGCGTAGTCGTACGGAGCGCCCGCACCACCCGACTCGGCGCCGGTGTCGATCCACTCGTTGGAGGTGGAGGCCCAGTCGGCCCAGAAGGTGCCGTACGGGGCGATCTCCTGCGGGGCTGCGTTCTGCAGCTGCGCCTCGGACTTGCCCAGGTCGTTGTAGGCCGGGACGAAGGCGATGTTGCGGTACCAGCCGCCCGCCGCACCGGCGTGCACGCAGTGGCCCGCGGTCCAGACGAGGTTGGACCTGCCCGGGTTGCGCGGGTCCTTCACGACGGTGCCGGAGCAGACCATCGAACCCTCGGGCGAGTCGAAGAAGACCTTGCCGACCGGGGCGGCGTTCTCGTGGTACGGGGTCTTCTCGGGCACGGCCTTGACGGGCTGCGGCTCAGGGTCCGTGGTGCCCTGGTCGGCCGACGCGTCCTTGGCGGCGATCGTCTTGTCCGGGTCCTTGGCGGACTTCATCCGCTCGGGCTTCCAGTGGTCCTTGATGACCGGGTTGACGAAGTCCTTGGCCTCGCGCAGCCACTCGTCCTTGTCCCAGTTCTTCCAGGCGCCGTTCTGCCACTTGTCCGGGTCGATGCCGTGCTTCTTGAGCTGGTCGGCGATGCCCCCGGGCAGCCGGCCGCCGGATCCCTTGTCGGCTCCCTGCGCGGCCGTGGCCCCCGACTTGTCACTCGCCTTGTCGTCGCTCGGACCGCAAGCCGTGGCGGTGAGCGCCAGGGCCGCGGCGAGCCCCGCAGCGGCGAGGACGTTGCGACGGCCCCGGCTCCGCCTGGATGACGGACGTATGGAACGCATGGTGCTGTTACCCCCGATGAAGCGAATGTGTCATGAGCTTGTCAGGTCCGATATGAGCTCCGTGCGGAGATCTCGGACGCAGCACCCCACTATGCCTGTGGAGTTGAGGACGAACAGCGGCGGGGTGGTGAAGGTTTCGTCACCCCGCCGCCGCCCGTTTCCTGCTCAACCGCATTGTCCGCGCTACTGGTCGGCGTACTTCTTGCTGACCGCGTCGTAGATCCCCTTGGCCTCCTTGCCGAGGCGCGGACCCGCGAGCCAACCGGCCGTCACCGGGCCGATCGACGTGTTCGAGACCAGCGACGGCTTGCCGCTCGAGCCCTGCGCGATCCAGCCGCCACCGGACGAACCGCCGGTCATGGTGCAGCCGATGCGGTACATCGTCGGCTCGGCCTTAGCGAGCGAGAGCCGGCCCGGCTTGTCGGCGCACTGGTAGAGCGTCTGGCCGTCGTACGGCGGCGCGGCCGGGTAACCCTTCGCCGTCATCGTCGCGATCTTCGGCACCGCGGGCGCGTTGAAGTCGACCGGCACGGCCGAACCGACCGCCTCCTCGAGCGACTTGCCCTCGCTGCCCTTCTCCGGCGTGACCTGGATGACCGCGAAGTCGTACGGTGCGCCCTGGCCACCCGTCGGACCTCCCTGCTCGATCCACTGGTCGGACGTCTGCGCCCACGCGCCCCACCAGACGCCGTACGGAGCGACCTCTTCCTTGGTGGCGGTCTTGAGCTGCTCGTCCGACAGGCCCGCGTCGTTGTACGAGGGCACGAAGGCGATGTTGCGGTACCAGCCGCCCTTCTTGCCGGCGTGCACGCAGTGGCCCGCGGTCCACACCATGTTCGACTTGCCCGGGTGCGCGGGGTCCGTGACGACCGTCGCCGAGCAGACCATCGAGCCCTCGGGGCTGTCGAAGAAGAGCTTTCCGGCGTACGGCGCGCTGTCGTGGTACGGCGTGCCGACGGCAGCGGCCTTCACCGGCTGCGGCGTCGGGTCCGTCACGCCCTGGTCGCCCGAGATGTCGTTGTCGTCGACCTCGTTGTCCGGGTTCTTGTCGGCGTCACGCATCCGGTCCCGATCCCACAGACCGTCGATGATGGGGTTGACGTAGTCCTGCGCCTCACGCAGCCACTTGTCCTTGTCCCAGTTCTTCCACTCGCCGTTCTTCCACTTGTCCAGATCGATACCGTGCTCCTTGAGCCGGTCCTTGATGTCGTCCGGGATCTGGAGCTTGTCGCTGCCGCCCTGGGCCGCGGACGCGGTCGGCTTCGAGTCCGCGTCGTCGTCGCCGGGACCGCACGCCGTGGCGGTGAGCGCGAGCGCCGCTCCGAGGGCGAGAGCGGCCGCCACGGGGGAGGTTCTGCGGCGCGCGCTCCTCCCTCGCTGAACGGTCGAGAGCGGACGTATGGGTCGCATGTCGTGAATCCCCCTGGGCTTCGAGAACGGTGCAGTGCCGGCCGTCGGCGGTCGTGAACCCGTCGCGCCACGCTCGGCACGTGGTGTGCCTCGCCCGCGACCGAACCCTCCGCCCTCCGTCGAACGGCAACCCACCCTATGCGCGCGCTGTGGGCGACTACCCACGGAACGGCAACGGTTCCGTCACGGCGTGGATCTTCCAAGAGACAAGGATTTTCCGCCGACCCGTGATCCCGCGCAGTCACCGTCGTTGGTACGTACGGGGGATTCGCCGTCGTCGCTCGGTCCTCGGGGTGCCGCCCCGGACGTCCGTGCGTCAACTGATCCCCGCACACCGAGAATTCGACCGGATCCAGCGGGATCCAGGGGGAGGACCAACAGTCGTGGCCGTCACCGAGCCTGCGCCCGCGGAGGTGTCCGCGGGACATGAGGGGGGCGCCGCCCGTGAGGGCACTGCCCAAGAGGGAATCCTGCGGCGGCAGTCCGCGCGGGAGTCGGCGGCCCGCACCTACGCGCGCGCCCTGCCGATCGTGCCCGTGCGGGCGCGCGGCCTGACGATCGAGGGCGCCGACGGACGCCGGTACCTCGACTGCCTCTCCGGCGCGGGCACCCTGGCCCTCGGCCACAATCACCCTGTCGTCCTCGAAGCGATCAAGCGCGTACTCGACTCCGGTGCCCCCCTGCATGTGCTCGATCTGGCCACCCCTGTGAAGGACGCCTTCACCACGGAACTCTTCCGGACGCTGCCCGCCGGGCTCGCCGAGCGGGCACGGATCCAGTTCTGCGGACCGGCCGGCACCGACGCGGTGGAGGCCGCCCTGAAACTCGTCCGCACGGCCACCGGCCGCAGCGGAGTGCTCGCCTTCACCGGCGCCTATCACGGCATGACCGCGGGGGCACTCGAAGCATCCGGCGGGGCGCAGGACGTCAGGGTCGCGCGGCTGCCCTTTCCGCAGGACTACCGCTGTCCCTTCGGCGTCGGCGGTGAGCGCGGCGCCGAACTCTCCGCGCGCTGGACCGAATCCCTCATCGACGACCCGAAGTCGGGGGTGCCGCACCCCGCCGGCATGATCCTCGAACCCGTCCAGGGAGAGGGCGGGGTGATTCCCGCCCCCGACACGTGGATGCGCCGGATGCGGGAACTCACCGCGGCACGCTCCATCCCTCTGATCGCCGACGAGGTCCAGACCGGCGTCGGCAGGACCGGTGCCTTCTGGGCCGTCGAACACAGTGGTGTGGTGCCCGACGTCATGGTCCTGTCCAAGGCGATCGGCGGCAGCCTTCCTCTGGCCGTCGTCGTCTACCGGGACGACCTCGACGTGTGGCAACCCGGGGCCCATGCCGGCACGTTCCGTGGGAACCAACTCGCCATGGCCGCCGGCGCCGCGACCCTCGCCTACGTCCGGGAGAACCGCCTCGCCGAACGCGCCGCCCTTCTGGGCGCCCGCCTGGTGGGCCAGCTCCAGGGCCTCGCCGCCGAACACCCCTGCATCGGGGACGTGCGGGGTCGCGGCCTGATGATCGGCGTCGAACTGGTCGACGCAGGCGCCGCCCAGGACCCGGACCGACCGGCCGCACCCGACGGGAGCCCATATCCTCCCGCGCCCGAACTCGCCGCGTCCGTGCAGCGTGAATGCCTCCGGCGTGGACTCATCGTCGAGCTCGGCGGCCGCCACTCCAGCGTCGTACGCCTTCTGCCGCCCCTCACGATCACCGATGAACAGGCTGCCGCCGTCATGGAGCGTCTCGCCGACGCCTTGGCCGAGGCGGCCCGCACCTGTCGCGGATAGCCCAGCCGGGACCGGCCCTGTCCTGAAGCCCCACACCCACCGGGCCAGGGCCACTACGACATGGACCACCACGACATGGACCCACACGGACAGCAGCGGGACACCGGACAGTCCGGACCACCGCATCACGGAGTCAACTACCCCACAAGGAAGCCCCGTTGAACGCCAATCCCGCACCCGACGACCGACACCGCCCCCAGGCGAGCGGAGCCTGCGACACGCAGCCCCAACTCGCCCCGGAACGCGGGACGGTCCCCCGGCAGAAGGACGGCAGCCAGGAGTCCGAGCATCTGCACGGCTCCACCGCCGACCTGTTGGAGCATCCCGACCCCGGCACCGCGGCCCAGGCCGCGGCCGTCGAGAACCTGCTCCGCTGCTGGGTGCGGGAGAGCGATCTGGTCGAACCCCCGCACGGCACTCTGCGCATTCCTCTGCCCGCAAGTGGCACCGCCCTCCTCATCCCTGTCCACTACTGGTCCTCGACCGGCTGGCACCGTTTCGGCATGCCCCGTCTCCAGGACGGCCCGCTGGACGCCCCGCGCGTCGACGCCGTCACCGTCGCCGCCCTTCTGAGCCGCGAGGCATCGGGCCCGGGGAGCGCGGCCGACGTGCGGGGTGGTGTCGGTGTCCGAGTGGGGGGCGGCGACGGAAGCGGCGGCGGAAGCGTTCTGCGACGGGAGGGCGCCGTTCCGGGATCGGCAGCCACACCGGACACCGCAACCCGGGCCCCAGGCGGGCCGAAGTCGCCGAGCGGCCGGACGCCGGTTCCGACTACCTCGGCGGCGACCCCGACGGTCGTCCCCGTGCCACCCACGCCGACCGTCGCGGACACCCCCGACGCCGACGCCGTCGCCGCTGCCACCGCACCCGAGGCCCCGCGTCCGCACACCGACCCCGTCGTGCAGCCCCACGTCAGCGGCGAGACCTTTTACCCGGAGGCGCAGGCCCCCCACCCCGAGGCCTCACGCCCCGAGTTCCTGCACCCCGAGTCCGCCCGCCCCGATTCGCCTCCTTCCGCCACTCCTCCCTCCTCGCACCCCACCCCCGCAGGCGACGGAGCCGACCTGGTGGGGCGCGTCGCCGACTCGATCCGCCGCACCGCCGACTTCATCGCCCACCGGCGTAGCAACCCCCGCGACACGACCGACCTCTTCCTGGCTGCCGAACAGTCCCTCCTGCTCGGCCACCCCCTGCACCCGACTCCGAAGAGTCGCGAGGGCCTGTCCGAGGCCGAATCCCGGCTCTATTCACCCGAGTTGCAGGGCTCGTTCCCCGTGCACTGGATGGCGGTGAACCGCTCGGTGCTCGCGATGGACTCGGCCTGGACCCATCGGGGCCGCCCGCTCCCGGCCGACCACCTCACCCTCCAACTCGCGGGGACGGAACTGCCCCTGCCCGACGGTCACGCCGCGCTGCCCCTGCACCCCTGGCAGGTTCGCGAACTCAAGCACCGCCCCCAGACCGCGGCCCTCCTCGACGCCGGCCTGCTGCGTGACCTCGGTCCGCACGGCGCCCCCTGGTACCCCACCTCCTCCGTCCGTACGCTCTACCGGCCCGACGCGTCGGCCATGCTGAAGCTCTCGCTCGGCCTGCGCATCACCAATTCCCGCCGGGAGAATCTCCGTAAGGAACTCCACCGCGGCGTCGAGGTCCACCGACTTCTGCGCACAGGGCTCTCCGAGCAGTGGCAGGCCGCCCACCCCGGATTCGACATCGTCCGCGACCCGGCCTGGCTCGCCGTCAACGACCCGGACGGCGAACCGGTGCCCGGCCTCGACGTGATGATCCGGAACAACCCGTTCGCACCCGGAGACGACGCGGCCTGCATTGCCGGCTTCGTGTCACCGAGACCCCCGACCGCGTCCCACGGACAACGGGAGCGCCAGCTCATGCGCTCCCGCCTAGGCGAGACGATCACCCGCCTCGCCGGCCGCACCGGGCGCCCCCGCGGCGCCGTCGCCGCCGAGTGGTTCCTGCGCTACCTCGAACACGTCGTACGTCCCGTGCTCTGGCTCGACAGCACCGCCGGCGTGGCCCTGGAGGCCCATCAGCAGAACACGCTGCTGCTGCTCGACCCCGAAGGCTGGCCCATCGGCGGCCGCTACCGCGACAACCAGGGCTACTACTTCCGCGAGTCCCGGCGCGCCGAGCTGGACGGCCGGCTGCCCGGCATCGGCAGCCGGAGCGACACCTTCGTCTCCGACGACGTCACCGACGAGAGGTTCGCGTACTACCTCGGGATCAACAACGTCTTCGGCCTCATCGGCGCCTTCGGCTCCCAACAGCTCGCGGACGAAAGGCTGTTGCTGGCCGCCTTCCGAGGGTTCCTCTCCGATGTCGCGTCGGGCCCTGACAAGCTCCGCACCCCCTTGCCCGGATACCTCCTCGACTCCCCGGCCCTGCGCTGCAAGGCCAACCTCCTCACCCGCCTGCACGGACTGGACGAACTCGTCGGTCCCGTCGACACCCAGTCCGTCTACGTCACCATCGCCAACCCCCTTCATTCCTGAGGAACATGCCCCACCCCATCCCCTGAGAGGAGCGTCGCCGTGTCATCCACCGACGCGCGCACCGACGCCGGAGCCACGCCCGCCGCCGCTCGTACCGATGCCGTCACCGACGACATCGCCGACACGGGCCCCGACGGCGACGCCGACGCCGACGAGCGCACGGGCTCCGACCCCGACGCCGGCACGGACGTCGCCGACACCCTGGACCTGCGTCTGCCCGACGAACTCATCGACCTGATCGCCGGGCAGGGTGGAACCGACGGACAGGCCGACGGCAGCGCGGGCCAGGGGACCGGCGTGAGCTTTCCCGGCTACGAGCACGCAGCCGACAGAACGCGAGCACACGTACCGGGCGGCACCTCGACGGCCCTGGCGGACGACGACCTGCTCGACAACATCGGAGCGTGGGGACCGGTCACCACACGTTCCGGCGTCTTCCAACTGGTTCCCGTCCGTATTGAACGCGACCTGTCGCTGATCAGTCGCTGGATGAACGACCCGGCCGTAGCCGCCTTCTGGGAACTCGAAGGCCCGGAGAGCGTCACGGAGAACCATCTCCGCCCCCAACTGGACGGCGACGGGCGCAGCGTCCCCTGTCTCGGCGTACTGGACGGTACCCCGATGAGCTACTGGGAGATCTACCGCGCCGACCTCGACCCACTGGCCCGCCACTACCCCGCCCGCCCGCACGACACCGGTGTTCACCTCCTCATCGGTGGTGTCGCCGACCGCGGCCGAGGGCTCGGCACAGGCCTGCTCACGGCCGTCGCCGACCTCGTACTCGACCACCGTCCGCCCTGCGCTCGTGTCGTCGCCGAGCCGGACCTTCGCAACACCCCCTCTGTATCTGCATTCTTGAGTGCTGGTTTCCGCTTCGCCGCCGAGGTCGACCTCCCTGACAAACGGGCCGCACTGATGATCCGAGACCGGGCCCTGCGCGCTCTGCTGTGAGCCCGTCACTCTTGGTACACCGCTCACCCCGATCCGGTTCCCTCACGAGGAGTCCCCGTGCCGAATCCGTCCGAGCCCCAGACTTCCGCAGCGTCCTCCACTCTGTACGACCCGGCGGAGCTGACGTCCGAGAACTGGGAGCGCGCAGCAGCCCGGCTGCTGGCGAAGATGATCGGGGAGTTCGCGTACGAGGAGATCATCGAACCGAAACGTGAGCCGGAAACGGAGACAAAAACGGAGCCGGATCCGGGTCCAGGGCGGACAGACCTCTACACCCTCCCCGTCGAGGGCGCTCACATGCCGCCCGGCAGCGCGTTCCGCTTCAGGGCCCGCCGAGGCGCTTACGGCAGCTGGCTCGTGGATCCCGGCAGCATCCAGTGGATCGCCGGCCGTCCGGACGAGACCGCCGGCCCTCCCGCCGAGACCGTCGGACGCGCCGCGCAGGCTGACAAGGAAGCGAACGCCGCCGAGCCCACGCCGTCGCTCCCCGCGTCGACCCCGCCGCCGGAACGCTTCACCGACCCCTTTGCCTTCCTCCTCCGTGCCAAGCACGTCCTCGGCCTCGACGGCGCCACGCTCGGGCATCTCATCCGCGAGCTCACCGTCACCCTCGCCGCCGACGCCCGTCTCGACCACACCGCGCTCACCGCGGCCCGGCTCGCCGAGCTCGGATACGCCGAACTGGAAGGCCACCAGACCGGCCACCCCTGGCTCGTCCTCAACAAAGGCCGCCTGGGATTCTCGGCCCCCGACATGGCCCGCTGGGCCCCCGAGGCCCGTATCCCCGGGACGCTCCCATGGATCGCCGTCCACACCAGGATCGCCGCCTACAGAGGCGTCGCGGACCTGGCGACAGCCGATCGGCTGTACGACCGTGAGCTCTCCCCGGCGGCGCGGGACTCCTTCGCCGAGGCCCTCCGGGAGCGCGGCCTGGACCCGCAGGCCTACCTGTACCTACCGGTACACCCGTGGCAGTGGAACAACATCGTGCTGCCGCTCTTCGCCGGCCCCGTCGCGACGGACGCCATCGTGCCACTGCCCACCGACGGCGACGTGCGCCTGCCCCAACAGTCCATCCGTACGTTCCTCAACATCTCGCGCCCCGACCGCCACACGGTGAAGCTCCCGCTGTCCGTACTCAACACCCTCGTATGGCGCGGCCTGCCCACCGAGCGCACGCTCGCGGCGCCGTCGGTCACCGCGTGGATGCATTCCCTCCGCGAAACAGACTCCTTCCTGAAGGACGATTGCGGGGTCATCCTCCTGGGAGAGGTGGCTTCGGTCGCCGTCGAGCACCCCGCGTACGACGGACTCGAAGAAGTCCCCTATCAGTACAAGGAGTTGCTGGGCGCCATCTGGCGCGAGCCGGTCTCGAGGTATCTCGCCCCCGGCGAGCGGGCCCGCACCCTGGCCTCTCTGCTCCACGTGGACCCGTACGGCCGGGCGTTCACCGCGGAGCTCGTCGCCCGGTCCGGGCTGACCCCCGAGGTGTGGCTGCGTCGGCTCTTCGCGGCTCTGCTGCCCCCGCTTCTGCACTTCCTCTACCGCTACGGGACCGTGTTCTCCCCGCACGGGGAGAACGCCATCGTCGTCTTCGACGACCACGACGTGCCGGTGCGGCTCGCGGTGAAGGACTTCGTCGACGACGTGAACGTGAGCGCCGAGCCGCTGCCCGAACACGACCGCATGCCGCGGGACGTACGCGAGACCCTGCTCACCGAGCCGCCCGCTTTCCTGACCCAGTTCATCCACTCAGGGCTCTTCGTCGGGGTCTTCCGGTATCTGGCGCCCCTGTGCGAGAACCAACTGGGGGTCGCGGAAGAGAGGTTCTGGTCCTTGGTGCGTGCAGAGATCGTGCGGCATCAGGCGCGCTTCCCCGAGCTCAAGGAGCGGTACGAGATGTTCGACCTCCTCACTCCTCGTATCGAGCGGCTCTGCCTCAATCGCAACCGACTGCATCTGGACGGTTACCGCGACCGTTCGCAGCGCCCCCACGCGGCTGTGCACGGCACGGTGCCCAATCCGCTGCACCAGCCGTGATCGCGGGATTGTCAGTGGTGCCCCGTAGGGTGGTCGAGCTATGACGAAGCCCTCCCTCCCCGAGCTCCTGCACGCCGCCGTCGCCGCCGTCGGCGGTACGGAACGACCTGGCCAGGTGACCATGGCCGAGACCGTCGCCGAGGCGATCGACGGCGGTTCCCACCTGCTCGCACAGGCAGGCACGGGTACCGGTAAGTCCCTCGGATACCTGGTCCCTGCCCTGGCGCACGGGGAGCGGGTCGTGGTCGCGACGGCCACGCTGGCCCTCCAGCGCCAGCTCGTCGAGCGGGACCTGCCACGCACGGTCGACGCGCTCCACCCCCTGCTGCGCCGGCGCCCCCAGTTCGCCATGCTCAAGGGCCGGTCGAACTATCTGTGCCTGCACCGCCTCCACGAAGGAGCGCCGCAGGACGAGGAGGAGGGGCTCTTCGACCAGTTCGAAACGGCCGCTCCGACCAGCAAGCTCGGCCAGGACCTGCTGCGGATGCGGGACTGGGCCGACGAGACGGAGACCGGCGACCGGGACGATCTGACCCCTGGAGTCTCCGACCGGGCCTGGTCACAGGTGTCGGTCTCCTCCAGGGAGTGCCTGGGCGCCACCAAGTGTGCGTACGGACAGGAGTGCTTCGCCGAGGCGGCCCGGGAGCGGGCCAAGCTCGCCGACGTGATCGTCACGAATCACGCGCTCCTGGCGATCGACGCCATCGAAGGGGCGCCTGTCCTGCCGTCCCACGAGGTACTGATCGTGGACGAGGCGCACGAGCTCGTCTCCCGGGTCACGGGTGTGGCGACCGGCGAGCTCACCCCGGGGCAGGTGAACCGCGCGGTGCGCCGTTCCGCCAAGCTGGTCAACGAGAAGGCGGCCGATCAGCTCCAGACCGCGGCCGAGGGCTTCGAGCGGCTCATGGAGCTCGCGCTGCCCGGTCGTCTGGAGGAGGTCCCGGAGGACCTCGGCTACGCGCTGATGGCGCTGCGGGACGCCTCCCGGACCGTCATCTCGGCCCTGGGCACCACGCGCGACAAGTCCGTCCAGGACGAGGACGCGGTACGCAAGCAGGCCCTGGCCTCCGTGGAGAACATCCACGACGTGGCCGAGCGCATCACGAACGGCTCCGACTACGACGTCGTCTGGTACGAGCGCCACGACCGCTTCGGCGCGTCTCTCAGAGTGGCCCCCATGTCGGTGTCCGGCCTGCTGAGGGAGAAGCTCTTCTCGGAGCGGTCCGTCGTGCTGACCTCGGCGACCCTCAAGCTGGGCGGCGATTTCAACGGGGTGGGTGCCTCTCTGGGCCTGGCTCCCGAAGGGCAGGAGGGCGAGGGCCTGCCGCAGTGGAAGGGCGTCGATGTCGGATCGCCGTTCGAGTACCGCAAGCAGGGCATTCTCTACGTCGCCAAGCACCTGGCACGCCCCGCGCGTGAGGGCACCCGCAGCGACATGATGGACGAGCTGGCCGAGCTGATGCAGGCCGCCGGTGGCCGGACGCTGGGGCTCTTCTCGTCGATGCGCGCCGCCCAAGCCGCGGCGGAAGAGCTGCGGACCCGGCTCCCCGAGTACCCGATCCTGCTCCAGGGCGAGGAGACGCTCGGCGAGCTGATCAAGGGGTTCGCGGCCGACCCGAAGACGTGTCTGTTCGGCACGCTCTCGCTGTGGCAGGGCGTGGACGTTCCGGGCGCCAGCTGTCAGCTCGTCGTCATGGACAAGATCCCGTTCCCGCGGCCCGACGACCCGCTGATGAGCGCCCGGCAGAAGGCCGTCGAGGACGCGGGCGGCAATGGCTTCATGGCCGTGGCGGCGACGCACGCTGCCCTGCTGATGGCCCAGGGCGCGGGCCGTCTCGTACGGGCGACGGGGGACCGTGGTGTCGTAGCGGTCCTGGACCCGCGGTTGGCGACGGCCCGGTACGGCAGCTATCTGCGGGCCTCGATGCCGGACTTCTGGTACACGACGGACCCGAACCAGGTGCGGCGCTCGCTGGCCGCGATCGATGCGAAGGCGACGGCCGAAGCCGAAGAGACGGCCTAGGGTCTTTCGTTTCGATCATGCCGGGGTCGCGGTGCCAGGCACTGCGACCCCGGCATGATCGTCAGTCGCCGACGCTTCGGCGTGGGTTCCTTCCTCGGCCTTGCGACGCACGGCAACAGGCCTCGCTGCCCGGTCCGGCCTGATCCAGACGAAAGGCCCCAGCCGCGTGGACCATGCAGACGTGTGGGCGGAGCCCGGGACACCCGTAGCTCCCCCGCACATCTGTCTTCACGAACGGCAGGCCCAGGACACAGCAGGGCCCCGGAACCGGCGCAGTTGGTTCCGGGGCCCGGTCAGGGGCGCGGCGTCACACCCGCCGCAGAACAGCCACCACCTTGCCGAGGATCGTCGCCTCGTCACCGGGGATCGGCTGGTACGCGGAGTTGTGCGGCAGCAGCCACACATGGCCGTCCTCGCGCTTGAAACGCTTGACGGTGGCCTCGCCCTCGAGCATCGCAGCGACGATGTCGCCGTTCTCCGCGACAGGCTGGCGGCGGACCGTGACCCAGTCGCCGTCACAGATCGCGGCCTCGATCATCGAGTCACCGACGACCTTCAGGACGAACAGCTCGCCGTCACCGACCAGCTGCCGGGGGAGGGGGAACACGTCCTCGACGGACTCTTCCGCGAGGATCGGACCGCCGGCGGCGATGCGGCCGACGAGCGGGACGTACGAGGCGGCCGGCTTGCCCGCGGTGTCCGTGGGCTGCGCGCTCGGCTGGTCGGAGCCACGGACCTCGTAGGCGCGGGGGCGGTGCGGGTCCCGGCGCAGGAAGCCCTTGCGCTCGAGGGCCATCAGCTGGTGCGCGACCGACGACGTGCTCGACAGGCCCACCGCCTGGCCGATCTCCCGCATCGACGGCGGGTAACCACGCCGCTGCACGGAGTCCCTGATCACCTCGATGACGCGGCGCTGCCTGTCCGTGAGCCCCGAGCTGTCGGCCCGGATTCCGGGAGGTCGGCCCGGCAGGGAGCGGGCGGGCTTCGGCCCCTCCGCGCTCATGGATGCGTCAGTCATGGCATGCACCGGCTCGAGTCGGCCCTGGGAACGGTCCTGGGCAGTGATGGTGGCGCTGTCTGCGGTGGTGGTCACGTCGGTCGGCCCCTCTCGAGTTGTTCTCCCTGGCTAGCCAACGGTAGTTGCTTTCGAAAGGTTGCGCCAAACACACGTTCGAGTGAAAAATCGCAGATTGCTTGTCGTGATCATGTGCCTGGGTGTATGCCTTGCGCTTCGCGGGAGTGGCAATTCGGTTCATTACGGTACGCTTCACCGCCGAGGCCGTGACCCACTCCGTGGGGCTCCCAGTGTGCCATCCGGTGGTCCGTCAACCCGGAACCGGCCCCCTCTCCGTGTGCCGCCGCCCGTGATCCGGGCGTATCCCGTCATGGGCGCGCTCCCGCCCCGGTGTTCGCCAGGTGAAAGCGACACGCGTAGGGGCGAATTTGCGACCAAACCCCAGATCTAGTGGTTGGATTGCATCAGCAGCCCAGAAGTTGTGGTCCCCGGTCCATCGAGGTCTCCGTCATCGCCTATGCTTGGGGCTGCTTCGAGGGGCCTGAAGGGCCTCCCGAGGCCATTGAGCCGTGCTGTGAAGGAGGGTTGGAGTTCCATGCACTGCCCCTTCTGCAGGCACCCCGACAGCCGTGTCGTCGACAGTCGCACCACCGACGACGGCACGTCGATCCGCAGGCGCCGCCAGTGCCCCGACTGCTCCCGTCGTTTCACGACCGTGGAGACGTGCTCGCTCATGGTGGTCAAGCGGAGCGGGGTGACCGAGCCCTTCAGCCGCACGAAGGTGATCAACGGCGTCCGCAAGGCATGCCAGGGTCGCCCCGTCACCGAGGACGCCCTCGCCCAGCTCGGCCAGCGGGTCGAAGAGGCGGTGCGGGCCACCGGCAGCGCGGAGCTGACCACTCATGACGTGGGCCTGGCCATACTCGGCCCACTTCAGGAACTCGACCTTGTCGCCTACCTGCGCTTCGCGTCCGTGTACCGGGCGTTCAATTCGCTGGAGGACTTCGACTCGGCCATCGCGGAGCTGAGGGAACAGCTGCCCGGCGCGAGCCGGGGTGACGCGGGCGGAGAGCGCGAACCATGTGACTGCGGGCCCGGAGGGACTGTCGAAGTCCCCGTGCCCGCCACCGCTGCCGACTGACCGGCCCAGGGGTCGGTCGGCGGCCATTCAGACCTGTTGTGGGCGGCAAGAGCGGCGCCCGCAATACAAGACACACACCGTGCCACGGGAAGATCGAGGCACTTCGGGGCGTTTTAGCCCGGTATAGGGAGGCGGCATGACAGAGACGACGAGTGGCCCGGCACGAGGTTCCCGCGCCAAGGGAGCCAAGGCCACCAAGGGGCTGCGTATCGAGCGCATCCACACGACTCCCGGCGTGCATCCGTACGACGAGGTGGAGTGGGAGCGCCGTGACGTCGTCATGACCAATTGGCGCGACGGCTCGATCAACTTCGAGCAGCGTGGCGTCGAGTTCCCCGGCTTCTGGTCGGTGAACGCGGTCAACATCGTCACCAGCAAGTACTTCCGCGGCGCGGTCGGCACCCCGCAGCGCGAGGTGAGCCTCAGGCAGCTCATCGACCGGATCGTGAAGACGTACCGGAAGGCCGGCGAGGACTACAAGTACTTCGCCTCGCCCGCCGACGCCGAGATCTTCGAGCACGAGCTGGCGTACGCCCTCCTGCACCAGATCTTCAGCTTCAACTCTCCGGTGTGGTTCAACGTCGGTACGCCGCAGCCCCAGCAGGTCTCCGCCTGCTTCATCCTGGCCGTCGACGACTCCATGGAGTCGATCCTCGACTGGTACAAGGAAGAGGGCATGATCTTCAAGGGCGGCTCCGGCGCCGGCCTGAACCTCTCGCGGATCCGTTCCTCCAAGGAACTGCTGTCCTCGGGCGGCAACGCCTCGGGTCCCGTCTCCTTCATGCGCGGTGCCGACGCCTCCGCAGGAACGATCAAGTCGGGTGGCGCCACTCGCCGCGCGGCCAAGATGGTCATCCTCGACGTCGACCACCCCGACATCGAGAACTTCATCGAGACCAAGGTGAAGGAAGAGGAGAAGATCCGCGCGCTGCGTGACGCGGGCTTCGACATGGACCTGGGCGGCGACGACATCACGTCCGTCCAGTACCAGAACGCCAACAACTCGGTCCGCGTGAACGACGAGTTCATGAAGGCCGTGGAGACCGGCGGCAAGTTCGGTCTGCGCGCCCGTATGACCGGTGACGTCATCGAGGAGGTCGACGCCAAGTCGCTCTTCCGCAAGATGGCCGAGGCCGCGTGGGCGTGTGCCGACCCCGGCATCCAGTACGACGACACCATCAACCAGTGGCACACCTGCCCGGAGTCCGGCCGGATCAACGGCTCGAACCCGTGCAGCGAGTACATGCACCTGGACAACACGTCCTGCAACCTCGCGTCGCTGAACCTGATGAAGTTCCTCAAGGACGACGGCAAGGGCCACCAGTCCTTCGACGTCGACCGCTTTTCCAAGGTCGTCGAGCTGGTCATCACCGCGATGGACATCTCGATCTGCTTCGCGGACTTCCCGACGCAGAAGATCGGCGAGAACACCCGCGCCTTCCGTCAGCTGGGCATCGGCTACGCCAACCTCGGCGCCCTGCTGATGGCGACGGGCCACGCCTACGACTCCGACGGCGGTCGCGCCCTGGCCGGGTCCATCACCTCGCTGATGACCGGTACCTCGTACAAGCGCTCCGCCGAGCTCGCCGCGGTCGTCGGCCCGTACGACGGCTACGCCCGTAACGCCGAGCCGCACCAGCGCGTCATGAAGCAGCACGCCGACGCGAACACCAAGGCCGTCCGCATGGACGACTTGGACTCGCCGATCTGGGCCGCCGCCACGGAGGCCTGGCAGGACGTCGTCCGGCTCGGCGAGAAGAACGGTTTCCGCAACGCGCAGGCGTCGGTCATCGCCCCGACCGGCACCATCGGCCTCGCGATGTCCTGCGACACCACCGGCCTCGAGCCCGACCTCGCCCTGGTCAAGTTCAAGAAGCTCGTCGGCGGCGGCTCGATGCAGATCGTCAACGGCACCGTCCCGCAGGCCCTGCGCCGCCTGGGTTACCAGGAGGAGCAGATCGAGGCGATCGTCGCCCACATCGCCGACAACGGCAACGTGATCGACGCCCCCGGCCTGAAGACCGAGCACTACGAGGTCTTCGACTGCGCGATGGGCGAGCGTTCCATCTCCGCGATGGGCCACGTCCGCATGATGGCCGCCATCCAGCCCTGGATCTCCGGCGCGCTGTCCAAGACGGTCAACCTGCCCGAGACCGCCTCGGTCGAGGACGTCGAAGAGGTCTACTTCGAGGCGTGGAAGATGGGCGTCAAGGCGCTCGCCATCTACCGCGACAACTGCAAGGTCGGCCAGCCCCTCTCCGCCAAGACCAAGGAGGCGGAGAAGGAGGCGGTCACCGCCAAGGCCGAGGAGACCATCCGTACCGCGGTCGAGAAGGTCGTCGAGTACCGTCCGGTCCGCAAGCGTCTGCCCAAGGGCCGTCCGGGGATCACCACCTCCTTCACTGTCGGTGGCGCCGAGGGCTACATGACGGCCAACTCCTACCCGGACGACGGTCTCGGCGAGGTCTTCCTGAAGATGTCGAAGCAGGGCTCCACCCTCGCGGGCATGATGGACGCCTTCTCGATCGCCGTCTCCGTGGGCCTGCAGTACGGCGTCCCGCTGGAGACGTACGTCTCGAAGTTCACGAACATGCGCTTCGAGCCGGCCGGCATGACGGACGACCCGGACGTGCGGATGGCGCAGTCGATCGTCGACTACATCTTCCGCCGCCTGGCGCTCGACTTCCTGCCCTTCGAGACGCGCTCCGCGCTCGGCATCCACTCGGCCGAGGAGCGTCAGCGTCACCTGGAGACGGGCTCGTACGAGCCGTCCATCGACGATGTCGAGGTCGACGTCGAGGGCCTGGCCCAGTCCGCCCCGCTGCAGACCGAGTCCCTGAAGGCCGTCGTCGAGGCCCCCAAGGCCGAGGCCGTGGCGCCGGCTCCGCAGCAGGCGCACACCAGCGCCGAGCTCGTGGAGATGCAGCTGGGCATCCAGGCGGACGCTCCGCTGTGCTTCTCCTGCGGTACGAAGATGCAGCGTGCCGGCTCCTGCTACATCTGCGAGGGCTGCGGCTCGACCAGCGGTTGCAGCTGATCCGCTGACGCAGTGAGGTGAGGGGCGGCGGGCCACCAGGCCCGCCGCCCCTCACCCGTTCCGCGTTCCCGGGGTGCTCAGTGCGCGCGGCCCATCGCGGCGGCGAACGAGACCGGGTCGCTGTCGAAGCCCTGGAGGACCTCGCGGAAAACCCACTCTCCGGAGTCGTCCCTCGCGAACTCGGCGATCACGGCCGCCGTGGAATCGGCCACTTCGGAGAAGTCGTTCCGCGCGAGGTCGGTGTGTCCCTCGCGGATCCGCACCGCCGTGTTCGCCACCGCTCCGAATACCGTTGCCCGCTCCCCCTGTTGTATGGCGATACCGACGAGCACGCGCGCGTAGGAGGGCGAAAGGCGCTCCAGCTCCAGTGTCATGACTTCGTCGAACCCGAAGCCCTGGCCGGTCGTGCTGTCGCGGTTGAGGGTGATGGTCCCGTCGGGGGAGCGGCTGTCGAAGTGCACGACGTAGGACGGCGGCCCGCCCGGGGCGTCGGATGTGTAGGTCGCCGCGATGATGTCGAGATCATGGGAGGGCGCGCCGATCGGGCTCGGGTCCCATTTCAGCGCGACCTCGACCTTCCTGAGCCCCTTCTTGAAGCTGCTCACCGAACTCCCCCTCCTCGGCTGCTGGTCACGGCTGTCGATGACTGACTGCGCGTGACTGTTCATGACTACTACGGACACGCTACGTCCTACGATCGTGACCATGAACTGGAACGGGGAAGAGCTCGATCTCGACGCCTACTTGGCGCGAATCGGCTTCACGGGAGACGTGAAACCGGACCTGGAGACGCTGCGTGCGCTGCACCGGGCGCACCTCGCGTCGATCCCGTTCGAGAACCTGGAGATCATGCTCGGGCGGCCGGTGGACCTGGATCTCGCCGCCCTCCAGGCGAAGCTGGTGCGGCAGCGCCGTGGTGGCTACTGCTACGAACAGAACCTGCTCTTCGCGGCGGCTCTGGAGCGAATCGGCTACTCGGTGAAGGGACTTGGGGCACGCGTCCGGGTGGGTGCCACGGCGACGCGCGCCATCACCCACATGCTGACCCGCGTCACCGTGGAGGACGGCCAGGAGTGGCTGTGCGACGTGGGCTTCGGCGCCCAGGGCTTGCGCGAACCGGTCCCCCTGAGCGCCGGGATCGAGGTGCGCCAGGGCCCGTGGACCTTCGGTCTCGTGCCGGAGGACAGCGGGGTTCTGGTCCTGAGGAGCCTGCGCCCGGCCGGCTGGGAGGAGATCTACGCCTTCACCCTGGAGGAACGTCATCCCGTCGACTACGTGGTGATGAACCACTACACGTCGACGCATCCGCGGTCCGCCTTCATCCGACGCCCCGTAGTCCAGCGTGCCGCCGTCGACACCCAGCGTTCACTCGTCGACATGCGGATGTCGGTCGAGTTTCCTGACGGCACTCGGGACGAACGGGACGTACAGGAGGGCGAGTTGATCGATCTGCTCGCCCATGAGTTCGGGATCGAACTGAGTGACGAGGACGCGGCACGACTGATCTGGATGCACGGCGCCGGAGAGTGACCGAACCCACGTCGTGGGCCGTACGATGGCGCGGTGCTGGTCAAGTGGATTCGCTGCACCGTGACCGACCGACGCGGGTTCGAGCGGGGGCAGCGAAAGTGGGCGGGGCTTCTGGGGGAGCCGGGGTTCCGGGGACAGGGCGGGGGCTGGAGCAGGAATCGGCCGGGGGTGGCCCATGTCCTCGGCTTCTGGGAGAGCCGTGCCTTCTACGACTCCTTCATGGCGCGCTCGCACAACCGGCTGGCCGCCGCCCAGTCGGGCACGTACACAGACATCCAAGTGAAGCTCTTCGATCACCGGTTCGACGTGAAGACAGGCTTCGAGCCGCACTTCACGGACGCGGACACGGTGCGCCTCGCGCACTGCCGGGTGCACGCGGACCGCGAGGAGCACTTCGCGCTCATGCAGGAGAAGGTCTGGAACCCCGCGATGGCCGGCTCCCCGGGGATGGTGCGCGGACTGTTCGGGGAGGCTCCGGGCAACGAGTTCCTGATCCTGTCGATGTGGCACTCCTTGGCCGAGCACGGCAAGTACCAGGCCGAACGCGTGGAGCGGCTCTCGACCCGCGCCCAGACGGAGACCGACGTCGCCGGGATCACGGGAGACATCGTTCAGCTGGAACCTTCCTGGACGGTGTGAGGCGGTTCGCCGCCCATGCGCAGGGCCGCGCTGTGTGAGATACGCCGGATGGAGCCCGTACGACTGCTCGATCCGGACCATTTCGATCTAGGGTTTCCGCATGGCACGACCGCGGCGCATCGTCCTTGTCAGACACGGCGAGTCGGAGGGTAACGCCGACGACACCGTCTACGAACGCGAACCCGACCACGCCCTGGCCCTCACGGAGACCGGGCACCGGCAGGCGGACGAGACAGGGACGTACCTGCGCGAGCTGTTCGGCCGCGAGCGGGTGAGCGTGTACGTGTCGCCCTACCGCCGCACGCACCAGACGTTCCGCGCCTTCCGGCTCGACCCCGACCTCGTACGGGTGCGCGAGGAGCCTCGGCTGCGGGAGCAGGACTGGGGAAACTGGCAGGACCGGGACGACGTGCGGCTTCAAAAGGCGTACCGCGATGCCTACGGCCACTTCTTCTACCGCTTCGCCCAAGGAGAGTCCGGGGCAGACGTGTACGACCGTGTGGGTGCTTTTCTGGAGAGCCTCTACCGGAGCTTCGAGGCGCACGACCACCCGGCGAACGTCCTCCTGGTCACCCATGGGCTCACCATGCGGCTGTTCTGCATGCGTTGGTTCCACTGGACCGTCGCCGACTTCGAATGTCTGTCGAATCCCGGGAACGGTGAGACGCGGGCACTCGTTCTCGGGGAGGACGGCAAATACACCTTGGACCGGCCGTTCGAACGATGGCGTGATCCCGAGCCGTACGGAGTCACCGGTTAGAGTGGCAGGGCGATGACCGCTGATTCCTCTCCTCATGTGCGGCTTGACCGCGCCCTGTCCAGTCTGCGCGGCCTGGCGGTGGGAGATGCGCTGGGTTCCCAGTTCTTCGTGCCCGCCAACTATCCGCTGCTCCAGCGCCGCGAGCTGCCCGACGGCGTCTGGCAGTGGACCGACGACACCGAAATGGCGTGCTCCGTGGTGGCGGTCCTGGCCGCCGAGAACCGGATCGAGCAGGACGTGCTCGCCCGGTCCTTCGCGGAGCACCACGACTTCGACCGGGGCTACGGCCCCGCGGTGAACCGACTGCTCCGGCAGATCCGCGAGGGCGGCGACTGGCGCGCCCTGTCCTCCGCGCTCTTCAAGGGCCAGGGCTCCTGGGGCAACGGCGCGGCGATGCGGATCGCCCCGCTCGGCGCCTGGTACGCGGACGATCCGGAGCAGGCCACGCATCAGGCCGAGATCTCCGCCTACCCGACGCATCAGCACCGGGAGGCCGTGGTCGGGGCCATGGCCGTGGCCGCGGCCGCCGCGATCGTGGCCGATCCGGCAGGACCGCCGACGCCGCAGGCGCTCCTCGACGGCGTGATCGCGCTCGTGCCGCGCAGCGCGGTGGGTGCGGGGCTCCGGCGGGCCAGGGACATGCTCGACTACGGGGACGCGGGCACGGTGGCCGCGGTCCTCGGCTGTGGCCGGCGCACCACGGCCCACGACACCGTGCCGTTCGCCCTGTGGTCGGCGGCGCGGGGGCTCGGCGACTTCGAGCGCGCGTTCTGGGAGACGGCGCAGGTCGGCGGCGACATGGACACGACGTGCGCGATCGTGGGCGGAGTGGTCGCTTCCGGCCCGGGTGGCGCTCCGCCGGACCAGTGGGTGCGGCGGACCGAACCGCTGCCGGACTGGGCGCCGGGCCTGCCGGTCTGAACAGTGGTTCGCCCACTGCCTCACCCGGCGTGGCGGATGCCGGGCCGCCTTCGGTACCTGGGACGGCCCGGCATCCACTTCACGTGGCGGGCGGCTTCCCCCGTCAGCCGCCCGCCGGTCCGGCCGCACTCGCGGTCCCCGCGAGCGCCTCCAGGTCGCTCTTGCGCACCCGGATCACCAGAGCGGCGACGACCAGGGCCAGCAGCGCCATCGCCGCGGCCGGAATGAACGCGGTCGAGATTCCCTCGGCCAGGACCTGGTGACTCCAGGGCGCCGGGAGCTGATGCGTCCGGGCGAACTCCGCCTTCTGCTCGGGCGTGGCCTGCGCCATGAAGGACGGGATCTGGTCCTTGGCCTCGTTCCTGCTGGCCGTGCCGAAGACCGTGGTCAGGATGGAGAGGCCGAGTGAACCTCCCACCTGCTGTGTCGCGTTGAGCAGCCCGGATGCCGCGCCGGCTTCGTGCTGGGCGACCCCGGAAACGGCGGTCAGGGTGAGCGTGACGAAGTTGAGCCCCATGCCGAGGCCGAACAGCAGCATCGGGCCGAGCACCCCACCCACGTACGAGCTGTCGGGGGAGATGAACGTCTGCCAGCCGAGGCCGAGCAGGACGAGTGTCGCGCCGGTCATCATGAACGGCTTGGGGCCGAGTACGGGAAGCAGCCGCTGGGACAGGCCGGCGCCGACGATGATCGCGGCCGTCACGGGGAGGAAGGCGAGGCCTGCCTCGATCGGCGTGTAGCCGAGTACGTTCTGTGCGAACAGGACGATGAAGAAGAACATGCCGAACATCGCCGCGGCCAGGCTCAGCATGATCACGTAGGTGCCCGAGCGATTGCGGTCGGCGAACATCCTGAGCGGAGTGATGGGTTCCTTCGCCCGGCTCTCGATGAGCGCGAAGGCGAGCAGAAGCACCACCGCGGCGACGAACGATCCCACGCTGACGCTGTCCCGCCAGCCCTCCTCCGACGCGCGGATGAAGCCGTACACGAGCGAGGCCATGCCCGCCGTGGAGGTGAGCGCGCCCGCGATGTCGAAGCGTCCCGGGTGCCGTTCGGACTCATTGATGTACATCGGCGCGAGTACCGCGATGAGGAGGCCGATGGGCACGTTCACGAACAGCACCCAGCGCCAGTCCAGCCACTCGGTGAGCATGCCGCCGGCGAGGAGGCCGACGGCGCCGCCGCCCGCGGAGACGGCCGCGAACACGCCGAACGCTCGGTTCCGCTCAGGGCCTTCAGGGAACGTCGTGGTGATGAGGGCGAGCGAGGTGGGCGACGCGATCGCGCCACCGACGCCCTGCAGAGCTCGGGCCGCCAGCAACTGCCAGGGTTCCTGGGCGAGTCCGCCGAGCAGGGAGGCCAGCGTGAAGAGCAGGATGCCGGACATGAAGACCCGGCGGCGACCGAGGATGTCTCCCGCGCGGCCGCCGAGAAGCAGCAGGCCACCGAAGGTGAGTGTGTACGCGCTGACGACCCAAGTGAGATCTGTCGTACTGAACTTGAGCGCGTCCTGAATGTGCGGGAGCGCGATGTTCACAATCGTCGCGTCCAGTACCACCATGAGTTGGCAGGCCGCGATGACCGCCAGGGCTGCGCCGGGGTGCCCCGCCCGCCGTGCCGTCCCCGGCTTCCTGTCCTTGTCCGGCTTTTGATCTTGAGTTAACTGAGAGGTTGACACTATGGATCCCCCACAAGTGCGTTAGTGAACGCAACCGTTCACTGTCGAGCCGAACGGTAGTGACTCCCCATCAGTGAACGCAACCGTTCACTGAAGAAGCTGCCTTGAACACCCGGATCCCCAACGGAGAGAAGACGATGGATACTTCGCGCTGGACGGCCGCCCCCGCTCGGACGGCCACCCTGCGCCGGCGTGGCCCCGTCCTGGAGCGGGCCATCCTGGAAGCCGCGCTGGAGCAGCTCAGTACGGTCGGCTGGAACGCCCTCACGATGGAAGGCGTCGCCGCCGGGGCGCAGACGGGCAAGGCCGCCGTCTACCGCCGGTGGCCCTCCAAGGAGGAGCTCGTCGTGGACGCCCTCCAGGCGGCGCTGCCCAGACTCGACGGCGCGCCTGACCGCGGCAGCGTCCGGGAGGACCTGCTCGAGTTGTGCCGCCTGATGCGCGAGGCGATGTACTCGCGCCCCGGCTTCGCTCTGCGGTCGGTGCTTCACGAGTGCGACTCGGCGACGGCCCAGCGCTTCCATGAGGTGATCTTCGAGGGCGTCGTCGAGCCGAGCGTCGAGCTGATCAAGGAGGTCGTACGCCGTGGGATCGGGCGGGGGGAGGTGCGCCCCGGCGCCACGGACGCATACGTCTGCGATGTCATCCCGGCGATGATGATGTACCGGTCGAAGGTGTGCGCAAGCGAATGGAGCGAGCGTGATCTCACGGAGATGATCGATCAGGTGATGGTCCCGCTGCTGCGGCCGCCGGGGGCGTGACGCGGGGCGGCGCCGGCGGCTTGTGGGCTGTGGATTCGGGCCTGGCGTCAGGGGCCGCGCCTCTGCCCGGTCGGCCGTGAACCGAGGGTTCCTGCCGCACGGGTCTCACCGGGGAGACGGAGCTGGTCGTACCGGGGTGTCGCTGAGAGGTCGAGGCGGCGTACGCTATCTGGCGCCATGCCGTACGAACCACCCACTCACAGCGTCGAGCGCTCACTGCGCGCCACCACCGGAGCCAAGATCGTCGCCGGTGTCGACGAGGTCGGTCGCGGTGCGTGGGCGGGACCGGTCACTGTGTGCGCAGCCGTCACCGGGCTGCGCCGACCGCCCGAAGGTCTCACCGACTCCAAGCTGATCAGCCCGAAGCGGCGCGAGGTGCTCGCCGAGACGCTGGAGAGCTGGGTGACGGCACATGCTCTCGGGCACGCCTCCCACGAGGAGATCGACGAGCTGGGGATGACGGCGGCCCTGCGGCTCGCCGCGGTGCGCGCCCTCGAGGCTCTTCCGGTCCGTCCGGACGCGGTCATCCTCGACGGCAAGCACAACTACCTCGGCGCTCCTTGGCAGGTCCGCACGGTGATCAAGGGCGACAGGTCCTGTGTGGCCGTCGCCGCGGCATCGGTGATCGCCAAGGTTCGGCGCGACAAAATGATGGCCGAACTGGGCATCGAACATGCAGACTTCGGTTTTGCGGACAACGCCGGTTATCCGTCGCCGGTCCACAAGGCCGCGCTGGAGGAGTGGGGGCCCACCCCGTTCCACCGGCTCACGTGGGCGTATCTTGATGCGCTGCCCCAGTGGCGGCACCTCAAGAAGGCCCGCATCTGGGCGGACGGAAACGTTCCGGAGATCGAAGGCCAGCTCGGCTTCGACTTCTGATCTTCCGTTCGCACTCATGTGCCACCCGCCGGTGCCACTCGCACCGGCGTTTGATAGACATCAGCTCATGCCTCTCCTTCCCGAGGAGCCTCAGATTCACGAGAGTGCCCAGGGTCCCCGCGCCACTTCGGCCCCCAGCGGCCGCAACGCGCCGACCCCCCGCCCCGTACCCGGCCCGCGTCCTGCGGCGCCGCCGCGACCCGGACGCCCGGGTCCCGCACGGCCGATGCCGCCCGCGCAGCGCACGTCGCGCGAGTCGGTGTCCGCCGCCAAGCCGGGGCCTTCGGCTCCGGCCGCCCCCGCTGCCGTGCCGACCGCGCCCGCTTCGGCGAACGCGGCCGAGCAGCCGCAGATCCAGCTGATCCCGGCTTCGGTCGAGGGCGCCCTGGACGCCGCGGAGGAAGCCGTCGACCTGCTCCTCGACTCGGGCCGGGCGCCCGGCGAGGTGCTGGTGATCACCACCGGTGACCCGCACCCGTGGGCCACGCACGAGCTGTCGTTCGGCGACGCCGCCTACTGGGCGCAGCACGACGCGGGTGACGACGTCTTCTACGCCGACGCCGGGGCCGCCGGGCGCGCTTCGAAGCGGCCTGTGGTCGTCGTCGCGCTGAACGGCGGTGCCGACGAGGCGGCCGCCACCGCTCTGCCTCTCGCCCTCGGCCGGGCGGGCGCCCTGCTGATCGTGTGCGGCGACCCGCAGCGGATCAACTCCCTGCTGGGTGCCGGAGTCTGACACGCCGCGCGCCGGCTGCCCGGACCGCTCGACGGTTCCGCGGGCGGCCGGCGGCGCCGTGTGTCTGCGTCCCGTGTCGGCAGGGGCTCGTGTCGGCAGGGCCCGTTCTCGTGGCAGCTCTCAGCGGGTGGGGTGCGGCGCGCTACCTCCGACGCGGCTCTCTGCGGGTGGGCGTGCGGTCCGGTACCACCGACGCTGCTCTCAGCGGGCAGCCGCGCGGCGCAGTACCTCCGACGCTGCTCCTCCCGCGCGCGGCAGCGGCAGCTCGCTGCCGCCCTCGAACGCTTCGGGCGTCGATCCGAGGCTCGGTCGCCTGCCACTCCGCCCTTCGCCGAGTACCTGCCAGCCGTCCCGCGTCATGGTGATGTACGCCCCGCAGCGCAGCCCATGAAGTGTGCACGCGTCCCGCAGCCCCCACATCCATGCACCGTCCTCCTCCGTCCACTGCGTGTCGCCCTCACGGCAGTAGAGCAGCACGGCCGTTCGGACCGGTGTACGGCGTCGGAGGTCGTGCGGGATGACCCGGCGCAGATGTGTGAGCAGCGCGTTGCGGAACACCCAGCCGTCCGCGGCGCTCGCGCGCCGGGTGAAGGACGCGCTGGCGCTGAGCCGCTCCTCCGTATCGAGAACGGCCACGACGGCCGTCTGGTGCTTG
Source organism: Streptomyces sp. NPDC055955 (assembly GCF_042270245.1). Classification (NCBI taxonomy): domain Bacteria; kingdom Bacillati; phylum Actinomycetota; class Actinomycetes; order Kitasatosporales; family Streptomycetaceae; genus Streptomyces; species Streptomyces sp. NPDC055955. The sequence goes on along the minus strand of NZ_JBHJYS010000021.1, from coordinate 155,894 downwards.
GGGCGGTGCCGGGCGTGCAGGCCGCTGACGACCTCGCGCGGATTGCGCAGCAGCGGGATCCCCGCCGCGGCCCATTCCGCGGGTTCGAGCATCCTGGCGAGTTGGTTGGCGGAGTCGGCGGACATGTCGGCACGCGTCGATGACGTCGACAACGATGCCGCCGAGGACGGAGCGAATCCGAAGGTCACGGTCCTCCCTTCGGCTACGCGCCCACACTGCGGGCGGGGTCGGACTGCGGGAGCGCACCGCGGCACAGCCCTACCGGACCACGATCGAGCCGCGCGGGAGCGATTCCAATTCTTCCCTTCGCACTGGCTTGCGGCAACGAGCAATTGGGGCCGGGAGCCGGTATCTGCGGAAGCGTCGGCTATATCCCTGCCCAATGCCGCCACCTGCGACGCCAGGATCATGGCTTTACGGTCGAGGCCAGCGGCAACACCGCCCGACCTCGTTGATCCGGCGCCCCGGGGACGACATGAAGAAGGGCTCGGCGCCTGGTGGGGGACTGTCCGGGCGGCCGGACGGACGGGGCCGGCGTTGATCATCACGGCGGGGGATTGGGCCGTTGTCAGTGGTGTGAGGTTGCATGGGGGGCATGAGTAACCAGGAGCTGCGTGCCGAAGCCGACGCCATCCTCGCTGAGCTGGTCGGCGACCCGGGGGGTTCGGCACGCCTTCGGGAGGATCAGTGGCAGGCGGTGGCGGCCCTCGTCGAGGAGCGCCGCCGCGCTCTTGTCGTGCAGCGCACCGGCTGGGGCAAGTCGGCGGTGTACTTCGTGGCCACGGCCTTGCTGCGGCGGCGTGGCTCCGGTCCCACGGTGATCATCTCGCCACTGCTGGCGCTCATGCGTAACCAGGTCGAGTCGGCGGCGCGGGCCGGCATTCAGGCGCGCACGATCAACTCGGCCAACCCCGAGGAATGGGACACGATCTACGAGGAGGTCGAGCGCGGCGAGACCGACGTCCTCCTCGTGAGCCCGGAACGCCTCAATTCCGTGGATTTCCGCGATCAGGTCCTGCCCAAGCTCGCGGCCACGACGGGACTGCTCGTCGTCGACGAGGCGCACTGCATCTCCGACTGGGGCCATGACTTCCGGCCGGACTACCGTCGGCTGCGGGCCATGCTGGCCGAGCTTCCCGCCGGTGTGCCGGTCCTGGCCACCACCGCGACGGCGAACGCGCGTGTCACGGCGGACGTCGCGGATCAGCTGGGTACGGGAGCCGGTGAAGCGCTGGTGCTCCGTGGACCCCTGGATCGGGAAAGCCTGCGCCTGGGCGTCGTCCGACTGCCGGACGCTGCGCATCGTCTGGGCTGGCTCGCCGAGCATCTGGACGAGCTCCAGGGCTCCGGAATCATCTACACGCTGACGGTGGCGGCGGCCGAGGAGGCCACGGCCTTCCTGCGCCAGCGCGGCTTCAACGTGGCCTCGTACACGGGCAAGACGGAGAACGCCGACCGACTCCAGGCCGAGATCGACCTGCAGGAGAACCGGGTGAAGGCGCTGGTCGCGACCTCCGCGCTGGGAATGGGCTTCGACAAGCCGGACCTGGGATTCGTGATCCATCTCGGCTCGCCGTCCTCGCCGATCGCCTACTACCAGCAGGTGGGGCGTGCGGGCCGTGGGGTGGCCCACGCCGATGTGCTGCTGCTGCCGGGCAAGGAGGACGAGGCCATCTGGCGCTACTTCGCCGATACGGCCTTCCCGCCCGAGGCGCAGGTACGGCAGACCCTTTCGGCTCTCGAAGGTGCGGGACGTCCGCTGTCCGTGCCTGCCCTGGAGGCGGCAGTCGATCTTCGGCGCAGCCGCCTGGAGTCGATGTTGAAGGTGCTGGACGTGGACGGCGCGGTCAAGCGCGTCAAGGGCGGCTGGACGGCCACGGGGGCCGACTGGGTGTACGACTCCGAGCGCTACGCGTGGGTGGCCAAGCAGCGGTCGACCGAGCAGCAGGCCATGCGGGACTACGCGAGTACGTCCCAGTGCCGGATGGAGTTCCTGCGCGAGCAGTTGGACGACGAGGGCGCGGTTCCGTGCGGCCGCTGCGACAACTGCGCGGGAGTGTGGGCCGATTCCTCGGTTTCTGCGGAGGTGCTGACGGGGGCGGCCAGGGAGCTGGACCGCCCGGGGGTGGAGGTCGAGCCGCGCCGCATGTGGCCGACGGGGATGCCCGCACTGGGCATCGACCTCAAGGGGCGCATCCCGGCCAAGGAACAATGCTCCACCGGGCGCGCCCTGGGACGGCTCTCGGACATCGGCTGGGGCAACCGACTCCGCCCGCTGCTGGCCGAGAACGCGCCCGACGGGCCCGTCCCCGACGACGTCCTGAAGGCCGCGGTGGCGGTCATCGCCGACTGGGCGCGCTCGCCCGGGGGCTGGGCGCCGACCGTTCCGGACGCCTCCGCCCGACCGGTGGGAGTCGTCGCCGTGCCGTCGCTGACCCGGCCGCAACTGGTCGGTTCGCTCGCCCAGGGAATCGCGACCATCGGACGCCTCCCTCTCCTGGGCACGCTGGCATACACGGGGCCGGGGGACGTACACCCGGTACGCCGCAGCAATTCCGCCCAGCGCCTCAGGGCACTGTCAGGCACCTTCACCGTTCCTGACGACCTGGCCGCCGCCCTGGCCGGCGCTCCCGGTCCCGTCCTGCTCGTGGACGACTACACGGACTCCGGCTGGACCCTCGCGGTGGCTGCGCGACTGCTCCGGAAGGCGGGGAGCGCGCAGGTTCTGCCGTTGGTCCTGGCTGCTGCGGGCTGAGGCATGTGACCACTCGAGGCTGAGCCTGACCCGACCACGCGAGCGGGGGGGCGCCCGGCCTCGGCATGTGCAAGCGGGCCCACTCGGAGACCGGGGTCGACAGTCCGGCCCCTCCCTGGTCACGTCTCACACCTGAAGTTCTCGCCTGTGCCTTGCCGCTGACGTGGCGTCGACGCCTTGGACCGAGGCGTCATGCCCTGCAGCGCTTGCTGCAGACGGCGTTGGGTGCTTCGACCTCGAAGACTGCCGGTCGCCCGTCCCCTCGACGGGCGCCGGGACATCCCGTCGACAACAGCCAACTCGCCCGGGACGAGCATGACCTGATGGTTCGCTTCACGCGAGCGATTCTCCTGGCCTGTGGACAACTCCTGTCGTGTCCCTGATCCGGGTTGTCCACAGGCCAAAACGGAATCTTGAGATTCGCGGCATGGTCGTCACATGACGAATCACAGCGAAGCAGCCGGCGCACCCGGCACGGAACAGATCACCCTGCGCAACCCGTCCGAACTGGCCGAGGCGCTCCCGTACTTGCTCGGGTTCAAGCCCGAGGACAGCATCGTGCTCGTCGCTCTGCACCGCGGACGCTTCGGCGGCCGCGTGCGACTCGGAATCCCCGAGCGGCCCGGCGACTGGCCCTCCGTCGCGGAAGAGATGGCCAAGTGCCTGATCAGCGGATGCGAGCGCAAGGACGGAACACCGGACGGCATCGTCGCGTTCCTGTGCCGGGATCCGAGGACCACCGAGACGGGACGGCAGGTGATGGAGCGCCTGCAACCGCTGGCGCAGATGCTGCGTTTGGCGTGCGGCCGCCTCGACGTTCCCGTGGTCGAGGCCCTCTGCATCTCCGACGATCACTTCTGGTCGTACAGCTGCCCGGTCGAGGAGTGCTGCCCGCCCGACGGCACACCGCTGGCCGCGTCCGGCACGTCCGTCACGGCGGCCGCGATGACCTATGCAGGCATCCAAGTGCGGCGCCCGCCGAGGGAGATGAGGGCCCGGCTCACGCCGTGGCAGACGGCAGCCGTGCCGCAACAGGAGCACGCGCTGGACGCCGCGGCCATGGCTCTCGTCCCCAGGATTCTCGCCGGAGTCCCGCGCGCCGAGGTCGCGAACGAGACGCTCGATCTCGCACGGCGGGTCTGGAGCCGTTTCGGGCAGCTGCCGACCGGTGACGACACGCTGGAAGCAGATCTCAGGGACGACGAGCAGCTCGCGCACGACGAGGCGGCCAGGTTGATCCTTGGCCTCCAGGACCGGCTGACCCGGGACCACGCCGCCGAGTGGATGGAGGGCGACGAGGCGCCGCTTGCTCTGCGTCTTTGGCGAGCTCTGGCCCGGCGCTGTGTGGGCCCGTACGGCGAGCATGCTGCGGCGCCGCTGACGCTCGCCGGCTGGGTCGCGTGGTCTCTGGGCGACCGCGTGGAGGCCGGCGAGGCGTTGGACATGGCTCTGGCCGCGGATCCGCGGTACGTCTTCGCCCGGCTCCTCATGGAGGCGTGCAGCGCGGACCTGGATCCGGAGCCGGTGCGGCGCAGCCTGCGCAAGGCACGGGACGAGCGGAACGTGACACCGTCCGAGGCGCATACGGAGAGGGCCTTTGACGTGCCCGAGGCAGCAGTGGCGGTAGGCGCGGGTGCCGGTGTCGACGGCGAAGGCGCAGCTGGCGGTAAGTGCGCAGGACCCCCTGGGAGGCCGAGTGCCGAGGGCTCTCGGGAACCGGCCGAGGATCGGGTGACGCGGGCCCTGGAGGCCGCTCTGCGTCGGCGCGGATCGCGACGTGCCGGTGCGGGCAAGGGACCTTCCCAGCCTGGGGTGCGTGCGCCGCGGCGACCGCAGGGACGTCGCCGCGTGAGTCGGCAGGGGACGAGGCGTGACGGATGAGTACCGACTCGTCGGCGCAGGCCCTGTGGGCCCGCGCATGTGGCCGAGCGGGCGCCGGTCGGTGCCGGGAGTCGGGTACGGGCATGGGGCGTCGGCTGCTGGGCTTCCTGCGCCGCGGGCGTGACTCGGGGTGGGGCAGGCCCGTTCACCTCTGTGGCACAGCCTCTGACCGGGCCGCGCCGCAGTTCCCCCGCCGACCCTTCGGAGCGCCATCGGCGCCTCGCGCGCGCCCAGCACGGAAGGAGCCACCCCATGCCGCCCTCCGCGTCGTCGACCGTGTCCGCCGTATTGACCTGCGCCGTACCCGTGGTGCCCGCCCTGGAGGCGGACGCCCCACCAGGTGCCGCGGGCCCGCCCTGCCATACCGGTACTGGTGGTCGTCCGGAGGCGAGGCAGCGGTGATGCCGTCAGCTGCACGAGCACCGGAGCCCGAAGACTCGTCCAAGGGCACCTGCGAGAGCCCCTCCTTGGAGGACTCGTTCGTCGACCGCCTTGTCGGAGGTGTCGGCCAGGCCCGTGGAATCGCCGTGGGGGTCGCACCTCCTCCACCGGCTGAGCTGTCGACCGCGCCCGTCGGAGTGTCTTCGACGGCGTTGGGTCCGGAAGCGCCATCCGAGAGCGCGCGACCGTCAGCCGTCGCCACCGCCGGACCGTCGATCGTCATGGCGGGGCTGTCCACCATCGTCTCGGGTGCGCCATCCGCTCAAGCTGTGACGTCGGCGGTCTCTCCAGAGATCGCCCCGGACCGCCTCAAGGATCCGGCCTCGGCTCCATCCCCTGTCCGCAACGCTCAGCCGCCACATGTGCACGCCCCTCGCGCGAACGCCCCGGCTCCCAGGCGCTCCACGGAGCTGCCGCCGGCACACTCCACGCTGATCTGTGTGGCGCTGCCCTCGCTCGCGATCTCCTCGCAGCAAGGGCAGTTGACAGGCGACGGGTTGGAAGGGTTCTACCGCGCGGGGCGCCGCGTGTTGTCGCGCTGCCTGCTCCGCGTGGCGGGGCGCGAGCCGATCGCGGTGCAGGCCCGCATGGTCGCCGCCGACCGGGCCCGGTTCGTGGCGACGCTGAGACCTGTCGTGGACGGTGGCCCCGACCCGGACATCATGGTCGAACGGATCCGGCATGCCGACGGCACGGAGCGGATCACGCTGCGCAGCTCGGCCACCCGACCGCTGCGACTGCCGGTCGAGGTCGCGCTCGGTACGGATCTGGCCGAGCTGGGCGCGGTGGCGGCCGGGCGGCCGGGGCGTGACCTGTCCGCCACCGTGCACGACTCCGGCATGCGGTGGTCGTCGTCGGCAGGCCACGCCGTCGTCACCGCCGATCCGCCGCCTCGCGATGCCCTCGCCTCCGCCGGGCTGCTGCGCTGGGAGTGCGATCTGCCTCCGGGCGGCACCTGGAGTGTCGAACTACGGGTACGGGCCGACGGCGGGGCGGCGAGCAGGCCGGTCGGGCATGGGGCCGTACGCCCATTCGCCGCGGCAGCATCGGCTGGGGACGACGCACGAGTGGGGCCGCTGCTGAGAACCTGCGCAGAGGACCTGCAAGCGCTGCTGCTGCGCGACCCGGCGTGCCCCTCAGACCTCTACCTCGCCGCCGGCGCGCCCTGGCGCTGCGGTCTGGCTCCGGCCGAGGCGTTGGCGGCCGCGCGGATGGCGCTCCCTCTGGGGACGCGGTTGGCCGCGGGAACGCTCAGGGCCCTCGCTCGGACCCAACTCCAGGGAAAGGGGCGGGAGTCGGGGATGATTCCGGGCCCGTTGAGGGATGCCGGTCCGCACCTGCCGCCCGGCTGCACCGGAACCGAAGCGACGCTCCTGTTTCCGGCGCTCCTCGCGGAGGCGAGACGCTGGGGCCTTCCCGAGCAGGAGGTCGCAGAGCTGCTGCCCAAGGCGGAGCGCTGCCTGCAGTGGCTGCGGGCCGCCGTCGGCGACAGGGCGTACCTGGCGGACCCCGGTCCCGGAGGGCCGTTGCGCTGCGAGACCCAGGCACACGCCCACCGGGCCGCCCTGCTCGGCGCGGATCTCCTCGACGCCCACGGCCGACCCGGTGCCGTGGAACTGCGCCAGTGGGCTGAGGCACTGCGGACGAGGTTCAGGGAGGACTTCTGGGTCGAGGACCGTGGAGGCGGTCGGCCCGCAGCCGCCCGCACGCCTGACGGGCGACTCCTGCCTCATCTGGGCAGCGCCGCGGCCCATCTCCTCGACACAGGGCTCCTCGGCGGCGGTCTGATGGCGCCGGGCCTCCTCGACAAGGTGCAGACGGAACAGCTCGCGCGGCTCCTGGGCGGTCCGGCGCTCGACTCGGGATGGGGTCTACGCAGTCTGGGCGTACGGGAGGCGTCGTACAACCCGTTCGGACACCGTGGCGGAGCCGTACGCGTGCAGGAGACGGCTCTGGCAGTGGGCGGCTTGGCCGCTGCGGGCTACGAGAAGGAGTCGAGTTCGCTGCTGCGGGGTGTCCTGTCCGCGGCCGAGGCCTTCGGGTTCCGGCTGCCCGAGATGTACGCGGGGGAGCAGCGCTCCGAAGGGGGCGCCCCGCTTCCGCATCCGGCCGCCTGCAGACCCGCGGCCACCGCCGCGGCGTCAGGGGTGCAGCTCCTCACCTCTCTCGTCGGGATCCGGCCTGACGCGCCTGCTGGGACGGTGACGCTGAGACCGATGCGCAGCGCACCCCTGGGGGAGATCGGTCTGGCCGGGCTGCGGGTCGCGGGCGCCCCGTTCTCGGTGCGGGTCAGCAGGCTCGGTCTCGCCATGGTCGAGGAGGCGGCCGGCGGGCTGCAGTTGGGGGTGTGACCGGCGCGGACGCGAGTTCGGAAGATCGGCGCGATCCCACCCCGGGGACTTCGAAGAAGCCCTTGATCGACGATCGCGAAGGGAGTGTTTATCGTCAGGAAGACGACTATGATCGCGGCATGTCGCCCTACGACCCGTCGGCCTTCCCGCCCTTCGCAGTCACTGTCGACCTGGTCGTGCTGACCGTGCGCCGTCACGCGCTCTGCGCGCTCGCCGTGCGGCGAGGCGAACCGCCGTTCCAGGGACGTTGGGCACTCCCCGGCGGCTTCGTCCGGGACGACGAGGACCTGTCGTCGGCCGCGGCGCGCGAACTGATCGAGGAGACCGGGCTCTGCGCCCATGATCCCGCGGACCCGGACCAGGTCAACGGCGCGCACCTGGAGCAGCTGGCCACCTACGGCGACCCCAAGCGTGACCCTCGCATGCGCGTGGTCAGCGTCGCTCATCTGGCCCTGGCACCGGATCTGCCGGCACCGCGTGCGGGCGGAGACGCGCACAGTGCGCGCTGGGCACCCGTGGAGGATCTGCTGAACCCGAGCGGGTACGGGCGCGAGGGTGAGCAGCCGGCGCCCCTGGCCTTCGACCACGCGCAGATCCTCGCGGACGGCGTGGAGCGTGCCCGCTCGAAGATCGAGTACTCCTCACTCGCCACGGCCTTCTGCCCGCCCGAGTTCACGGTCGGCGAGCTGCGGCGCGTGTACGAGGCGGTGTGGGCCGTCGCGCTCGATCCGCGCAATTTCCACCGCAAGGTGACGGGCACCCCGGGCTTCCTCGTGCCCACCGGCGGAACCACCACCCGCCAGGGCGGCAGGCCGGCGCAGCTCTTCCGGGCCGGGGGCGCGACGCTGCTCAATCCGCCGATGCTGCGCCCCGAGGTGTGACCCGGAGCTGATCGGGCCTGACCCCTGGGCTCTCCATGCCCGCGCCGCGCTGGGACACCCGGAGCCTCACCCTGACCGATAAGTCGGAAATGTCGCGTTATCTTGTTGTGGTACCTACGGGGTTCGTCCGTCCCCGCTCGGCGGAAGGGCCCCGGCCGCCGAGCGGTCGCACATCCTGCGAGAGAAGCGATGATCCAGGCCTTCGGACTGACCAGCAATCCCCGCCAGGAGCTCCCGCCCGCTGTCGACGACGTGTCCTTCGAGGCGCCGACGGGTCGCGTCACAGCGCTGCTCGGCGCCCGCGCGTCCGGTAAGACGACGGCCGTCAGGCTGATGCTCGAACTTCAACAAGGCCGTGGAATCACGCATTTCAGAGGCCGTCCCCTGCACCGCATCCCCCATCCCTCCCGAGAAGTCGGCGTGTTGCTCGGCGAAGTCCGGGGGCATCCGTCCCGCACCGTACGCGGACAGCTGCGTATGTTGTGCGCGGCCGCAGGCGTGCCGGTGCAGCGTGCGGACGAGGTACTCGAAGTCGTCGGCCTCGTCAGCCTCCGTGAGCAGCGGCTCGGCACGCTCTCGCGAGGCATGGACCGGCGCCTCGGCCTCGCCTGCGCGCTTCTCGCCGATCCACACACGCTCGTCCTCGACAGGCCCGCGGACGGCCTCTCGACGCGCGAGGGCAAGTGGCTGCACGACATCCTGCGGGCCCACGCCTCGCTCGGCGGCACCGTGCTCTTCACCACCGACGATGCCAGGGAGGCGGCGCTGACGGCTGACCGCGTGGTCAGCCTGGAGGCGGGACGCGTCATCGCGGACCAGGGCGTCGCGGACTTCTCCCGTACGAAGCTGCGCCCACGCGTCGCCGTCCGCAGCCCACATGCGGCCCGGCTCGGTGTCCTGCTGGCCAAGGAGGCACGCGCGACGCAGCGTTCCGTCGAGGTCGTGAACGAGGGCGGCAGCCGGCTCTCCGTGTACGGCAGTAACTGCGCGGACGTCGGTGAAACCGCGTTCCGCCACAGCATCCTGGTCCACCAACTCGCGGACGAGATCGGGGATGCGGGGCCCGCGGTCAGCGTTCCGGCGCGGGCGCGCACTGAAGCTGTCCGGGAGGCGGAGAAGCCGACCGTGCCCCGGACGACCGTCGCGAATGCGCGGTCCGAAGCAGACGCGTCTCTTCCGGCCATGGCGCCATCGGAAGAGATCGCCGCACCGCCTGCGCCGGCGCGGGCACACGCTCGCTCCACTCAGGAATCCCCGCACTCCATGGGCACCTTCGTGCCGCTCCCCGCCGACGCGGACCTGGGCGGCGCCTCCTCCCTGGCTTCCTCCTCGGCCCCGCCGTCCGACGAACCGGGACCGCAGGCGCCCAGAACTCCTTCAGCCCCCGTCTCTCCCCCCGCCCCCCTCTCCCCCCTCCCGCCCCCCATCACGATCCACCCCGCCCCCAGCCCGCTCCGTCCGCTGCGTTACGAGGTCCGCCGGGCAACCGGCATCGCCACCGGATACCTCACCGCGGCTGCCGTCCTCGTCGCCTCCGCGATCGTCGCCGTGCTGCTCGCGCGAACAGGGCACACCCCGCAGGCGCACCTGTTGGCCGCCTGGCCGCAGGAACTACCGCTTCCGCCGGCTGCCCTGGGTGCGGGGCTGCTCGGGGCCTTCGCGTTCGGCGACGAGTTCCGTCACCCTGCGCTCGCCGCCGACCGTGGCACCGTCCCCCGTCGCCTGGGGCTTCTCTGCGCGAAACTCGTGGTCGCAGCGGCCATCGCCGTCTCGCTGGCCTTCCTCGTCGTCATCTCCGACGCGGTGCTGCTCCACCTTGTATACGGAGAAGAGCTCACCAAAGTTCCCGCCGACTGGCTTTCGACGAGCGCGAGTTGGCTGGCGCTCGTCGTGGGCTGCGCCTGGGCAGGGGTGCTGGCTGCCGGTGTCTTCCGGTCCACGACGGCCGGACTGGCCGCTGTACTCGCCGTACCGATCCTCGTCGTGCCTTTGGTACAGAAGGCCTTGGAGGGACCATCTGTGCGAACGGCGGCGGGACTTCCGTCGAGGCTTCGTGATCTGGCCCTCGTGCACTGGCCGTTCGGGGCGGAGCGTGTTCTGGCTGCCGGACTGCGCATGATCGCCCAACCCGTGGGCAGTGCGCTGATGTTGTCGCTGACCGCTCTGCTCTGCGCTTATCTGCTCACAGTGCTGCGCCCCAGGGCTCGATGACGACCGCCCGGCGCCTTTGGTCCGGCCTCGCGCACAACTCCCCGACGAGCGCTTATTTCCGTCCGATAAGGCGTCAATTGCGATGGGGTAAGCGATCACCCTTTCGTGTGCTTTTCACCAAAGACCTCAAGGGACTTGGGAGCGACGCCGACAACAGATCCGTGAGTACCCTTGCGCACACCATGATGACCGCCGCCCGCTCCGCCGACTCCGGCATGGCCGGCTCGGGCGAACTCGACCGTTACCCCTATGGGGAGGCAAATGGCACCGACCGTGTGGGCGCCCCTGTTTGGGATGTCGCGGACCAGGATCTCGGCCGGATGGGACGGCGGGCCGCCGGTAGCCGCGGGCGTGGTCTGCACGGCCAACTCGTCCAGCAGCTGGGCCAGATGATCGTTTCCGGGGACCTCGGCGCGGACCGCCCGCTCGTGCCCGAGGAGATCGGCCAGCGATTCGAGGTGTCCCGCACCGTCGTCCGCGAGTCGCTCCGCGTCCTGGAGGCGAAGGGCCTGGTCAGTGCCCGCCCCAATGTCGGCACCCGCGTCCGCCCCGTCAGTGACTGGAACCTGCTCGACCCGGACATCATCGAATGGCGCGCCTTCGGTCCGCAGCGCGATGACCAGCGCCGCGAGCTGAACGAGCTGCGCTGGACGATCGAGCCCCTCGCCGCTCGGCTCGCGGCCGGACACGGCCGTGAGGACGTCCAGCAGCGGCTCACCGACATGGTCGAGATCATGGGGCATGCCCTGGGGCAGGGCGACCCGATCACTTTCGCGCGCGCCGACGCCGAGTTCCACTCCCTGCTCATCCAGCTGGCGGGCAACCGCATGCTCGAGCACCTGTCCGGCATCGTCTCCGCCGCCCTCCAGGTCTCCGGGGGCCCCGTCACGGGCTGCGACCGCCCGAACGAGGCGGCTGTCGCCCACCACGGCCGGATCGCCGACGCCCTCGCCGCGGGCGACGGCACGGGCGCGGAGGCGGCGATGCGCCAGCTGCTCACCGTCCACCCCGATGTCGAACGTGTGGTCCCCGCGCCCCGCGAGCACTGACGCGTCTCTCGGTGATCCGGCGATCAGGTGATCCGGCGCCTCGGTGCAGGCCCTCGGTGCTCGATGCGCCGCGCGGCCCGGACGCGCCCCACCATCTGTTCCCCATGTGCCGCCGGATCGCGCCTGATCCCCCGGGACCCGGCGCGATCCGGCGACACATGTGTGGACCATGGGTTCCGTCGGGTCGAGCTGGGTACCAGAAGAGTGGCTATGTTTGACCGTATCCAGTAGTTTTTGACCGCTTACGGGGTGTGACTCGGGCCACGCAGATTGGGCGTAACGCTCCTCGGAACAGCGCGATGACCTAAGAGGTGACAGCCGAGGAGGGAATACAGCAGCCGTGTTCGGCGCTGTGCATCTCCCCGGCGCCCGCCCGCGCCGTCGGCCCATCCCCAAGCCGGCGGTCGTCGGCTCCGGTCCTCACAGGACGGGGCCGGAAGCCGTTTTCCAACGTTCCGAGAGGTTGTTCGTGTCGGCCAGCACATCCCGTACGCTCCCGCCGGAGATCGCCGAGTCCGTCTCTGTCATGGCGCTCATTGAGCGGGGAAAGGCTGATGGCCAGATCGCCGGCGACGACGTGCGCCGTGCCTTCGAGGCCGACCAGATTCCGGCCACTCAGTGGAAGAACGTTCTGCGCAGCCTCAATCAGATCCTCGAGGAAGAGGGTGTGACGCTGATGGTCAGTGCCGCGGAGCCGAAACGCCCCCGCAAGAGCGTCGCAGCTAAGAGCCCGGTCAAGCGCACCGCCACCAAGACCGTCGCCGCCAAGACGGTCACGGCGAAGAAGGTCGCTGCCACGGCCACCCCCGAGTCCTCGGCCGTCGAGGTCGAGGCTGAGGACGCCGAACCCAAGAAGGTCGCAGCCAAGAAGACGACGGCCAAGAAGGCCGCCGCCAAGAAGACCGTCGCCAAGAAGGCGGCGGCGAAGAAGACGTCCGGCAAGAAGGACGACGAGGTCGACGACGAGGCCACCGAGGAGACCCCCGGTACGGCCAAGGCCGAAGGCGAGCCCGGCGAGGAGGGCGCGCAGGGCTTCGTCCTGTCCGACGAGGACGAGGACGACGCGCCCGCGCAGCAGGTCGCCGCGGCCGGTGCCACCGCCGACCCGGTCAAGGACTACCTGAAGCAGATCGGTAAGGTCCCGCTGCTCAACGCCGAGCAGGAGGTCGAGCTCGCCAAGCGCATCGAGGCCGGCCTGTTCGCCGAGGACAAGCTCGCCAACGCCGACAAGCTCGCGCCGAAACTCAAGCGCGAGCTGGAGATCATCGCCGAGGACGGCCGCCGCGCCAAGAACCACCTCCTGGAGGCCAACCTCCGTCTGGTGGTCTCCCTGGCCAAGCGCTACACCGGCCGCGGCATGCTCTTCCTGGACCTGATCCAGGAGGGCAACCTCGGTCTGATCCGCGCGGTCGAGAAGTTCGACTACACCAAGGGCTACAAGTTCTCCACGTACGCCACCTGGTGGATCCGTCAGGCCATCACCCGCGCCATGGCCGACCAGGCCCGCACCATCCGTATCCCGGTGCACATGGTCGAGGTCATCAACAAGCTCGCGCGCGTGCAGCGCCAGATGCTCCAGGACCTGGGCCGCGAGCCCACCCCGGAGGAGCTGGCCAAGGAACTCGACATGACCCCGGAGAAGGTCATCGAGGTCCAGAAGTACGGCCGCGAGCCGATCTCCCTCCACACCCCCCTGGGTGAGGACGGCGACAGCGAGTTCGGTGACCTCATCGAGGACTCCGAGGCGGTCGTGCCGGCCGACGCGGTCAGCTTCACCCTCCTCCAGGAGCAGCTGCACTCCGTCCTCGACACCCTTTCGGAGCGCGAGGCGGGCGTCGTCTCGATGCGTTTCGGTCTCACCGACGGTCAGCCGAAGACCCTCGACGAGATCGGCAAGGTCTACGGCGTCACGCGTGAGCGGATCCGTCAGATCGAGTCCAAGACGATGTCGAAGCTGCGCCACCCGTCGCGTTCGCAGGTCCTGCGCGACTACCTGGACTAGAAGCGCGACCGCCCGGACGGGATCCGGGCGGTGAGTACGTCAAGGAAGGGCCCGGTACCCCTCAGGGTGCCGGGCCCTTCCAAGTGCTCGTGTGCATGACGCACGAGGTTCACTCACGCTGGGTGTGTCGATACAACCCAGAGTGAGGACACCGCATGCGTCGTCCCTTCGCCCGAACGCCGTTCCGGGCGCCTGTCCTGCTGGCGGCGGCGGCCTTGCTGCCCCTGGCTTCCCCCGCTCCTTCGGTCGCGGACAGTGTTGTCATCGGGGGCCGGCCGGTCCGGGTGGCCGACAGTCCATGGATGGTGGCGCTCTCCAGCCGTGACCGGTTCGGGGGTACCCGATCCGGTCAGTTCTGCGGAGGCGTCGTGGTCGGGCGGTCCACCGTCATGACCGCCGCCCACTGTCTGAGTCCCGAGGTCCTGGGCACCGCACTGCGCGCCGTGGGGGACCTCAAGGTCATCGCGGGGCGTGACGACCTGCGGACCAAGTCGGGCACTGAGGTCCCGGTACGCCGCACCTGGGTCAACCCCGAATACGACCCCGAAACCAACTCCGGGGATGTGGCGGTCGTCACGCTTCGCGCGCCGCTGCCCGAGCGATACGTGATCCCTATGGCGGGGTCGGGTGACTCTGCGTACGCGGCCGGGACGGTCGCCGCGGTCTACGGCTGGGGCGACACCACGGGGGCCGGCGACTACGCGAACACGCTGCGGGCCTCGGACATGCAGGTGCTGGGTGACTCCGAGTGCGAGGCGGCCTATCCGGGCAGCTCCGAGGGAACGTTCCTCGCTCGCACGATGCTGTGCGCGGGGAAGCCGCAAGGTGGGAGGGATGCCTGTCAGGGAGACAGTGGCGGCCCTCTCGTGGCGCACGGGCGTTTGATCGGGCTTGTGTCGTGGGGGAACGGTTGTGGGCGCCCTGGGAGCCCCGGCGTCTACGCCCGGGTGTCGGAGGCCATGCGCGTCATGCCGAAGCCTGTCTGACGCCCTCAGGGCGCCTCATGGGCATATGCCGGGCTGATGCGAGGACGGGCGGCCACCCTGTGGTGCAGGGTTGGCCGCCCGATCACCGGCCTGGGCCGGAGCTGGCTCGTCGTTGTGCGAGGCGTCAGCGTTCCTCGGTTTCGGCGCTTGCCGGAGCGGCGGTCAGGCGCTCCGTCTCGTCCTGTATCTCAGCGGCGATCTTCTTGAGTTCCGGCTCGAACTTGCGACCATGGTGGGCGCAGAAGAGCAGTTCACCACCGCTGATGAGCACGACGCGCAGATATGCCTGGGCGCCGCAACGGTCACAGCGGTCAGCGGCCGTCAGTGGGCTCGCGGGGGTCAGAACAGTAGTCACGTCGCCTCTTCTCTAGCTCGACGAGCTGTCGTACCAGGGTCAACATCCAACCAGGCCGAAAACGTTCCCGCTCGTGGCTTTTCCTCGAAAAATCTTTCCGAGGGGCTGTCTGCTGCCGGTTGGCGGCGAATGTGCCGTATTGCGTCTCTTACGTGTCTTACGGGTTCGCGCGTTCCGTCAGGGTCGGTCCTCGCCGACTGGCTTGTCGGTTGTTCATGAGGACGTGCCCGGAGCCTAAATGGTTCATGCGCCGAAGGGAACGTGATGTGGGCTTCACCCCATCGAGGGATCGAACACGCATACGATGCTGGACTAGTCTGGGCAGAGGCGAGGGTTGCGTTACAACGGCTCTACCAGGCCTCGGTACCCTCTGAGCGGCGACCGAAGCCGACCCCTTACCCAAAGGGTTTCCACTGAAATTCAGCGAGGAGCGAACTGCGTGACCGCCGAAACGTCCGTGCCGTCCACAGCGCTGCTGACCGGAGCAGGCGGCATCGTGGACAAGGACAGTTCCAACTACACCGCGCGGCACCTGCTCGTCCTTGAGGGGCTCGAGGCCGTACGCAAGCGCCCTGGCATGTACATCGGGTCGACGGACAGCCGTGGCCTGATGCACTGCCTCTGGGAAATCATCGACAACTCCGTCGACGAGGCCCTCGGCGGCTATTGCGACTACATCGAGGTCATCCTCCACGACGACGCCTCCGTAGAGGTGCGGGACAACGGCCGCGGCATCCCCGTGGACGTCGAGCCCAAGACCGGACTCTCCGGGGTCGAGGTCGTCATGACCAAGCTGCACGCGGGCGGCAAGTTCGGCGGTGGCTCCTACGCGGCCTCCGGCGGTCTGCACGGCGTGGGTGCCTCCGTGGTGAACGCGCTCTCCGCGCGGCTCGACGTCGAGGTCGACCGTGGCGGGAACACGCACGCCATCAGCTTCCGCCGCGGCGTCCCCGGCGCCTTCGCCAAGCCGGGGCCCGACGCGACGTTCGACTCCTCCGCGCGGCTCAGCAAGGTCAAGCGGATCCCGAAGAACCGCACCGGCACGCGCGTGCGGTACTGGGCCGACCGCCAGATCTTCCTCAAGGACGCCAAGCTGTCCCTGGAGAACCTGCACCAGCGCGCCCGCCAGACCGCGTTCCTCGTGCCGGGCCTGACCATCGTCGTGCGCGACGAGTACGGGCTCGGTGACGGCGGCAGCAAGGGCGAGGAGTCCTTCCGCTTCGACGGCGGCATCAGTGAGTTCTGCGAGTACCTCGCCGCCGACAAGCCGGTCTGCGACGTCATCCGCTTCTCCGGGCAGGGCACCTTCAAGGAGACCGTCCCCGTCCTCGACGACCACGGTCAGATGACGCCGACCGAGGTCACCCGCGAGCTCGGTGTGGACATCGCGCTGCGCTGGGGGACCGGTTACGACACGACGCTGCGGTCGTTCGTCAACATCATCGCCACCCCCAAGGGCGGCACCCACGTAACCGGCTTCGAGCGCTCGCTCACCAAGACGATGAACGAGGTGCTGCGCGCCCAGAAGCTGCTGCGTGTCGCCGAGGACGATGTCGTCAAGGACGACGCCCTCGAGGGCCTGACGGCCGTCGTCACGGTGCGTCTCGCCGAGCCGCAGTTCGAGGGCCAGACCAAGGAGGTGCTCGGCACCTCGGCGGCCAACAGGATCGTCGCGAACGTCGTGGCCAAGGAGCTCAAGGCGTTCCTGACCTCCACCAAGCGCGACGCGAAGGCCCAGGCCCGCGCCGTCATGGAGAAGGCCGTCGCCGCGGCCCGTACGCGGATCGCGGCCCGCCAGCACAAGGATGCGCAGCGCAGGAAGACGGCCCTCGAGTCGTCGTCGCTGCCGGCCAAGCTCGCCGACTGCCGCAGCGACGACGTGGAGCGCAGCGAGCTCTTCATCGTCGAGGGGGACTCCGCGCTCGGCACCGCCAAGCTGGCCCGGAACTCCGAGTTCCAGGCGCTTCTGCCGATCCGCGGCAAGATCCTCAACGTTCAGAAGTCGTCCGTGTCGGACATGCTGAAGAACGCCGAGTGCGGCGCGATCATCCAGGTCATAGGAGCCGGGTCGGGGCGGACCTTCGACATCGACGCCGCGCGCTACGGGAAGATCATCCTGCTCGTCGACGCCGATGTCGACGGCGCACACATCCGCACCCTGCTCCTGACTCTGTTCCAGCGCTACATGCGGCCGATGATCGAGGCGGGCCGCGTGTTCGCCGCGGTGCCGCCGCTGCACCGCATCGAGCTTGTCCAGCCGAAGAAGGGCCAGGACAAGTACGTCTACACGTACTCGGACCGCGAGCTGCGCGAGACGCTCCTCGAGTACCAGCGCAAGGGCGTGCGCTACAAGGACTCGATCCAGCGTTACAAGGGTCTTGGCGAGATGGACGCCGACCAGCTGGCCGAGACCACGATGGATCCGCGTCACCGCACGCTGCGCCGGATCAACATCGGCGAGCTGGACGCCGCGGAGCAGGTCTTCGATCTGCTCATGGGCACGGACGTGGCGCCGCGCAAGGAGTTCATCAGCAGCTCGGCCGCGACGCTCGACCGGTCGCGCATCGACGCTTAGGGCTGACCCGGACGCCGGCTCCACCCGTGGGTGGAGCCGGCTGATCCACCCACGATCCACCCCAGCTCCGATCCCGTGAGCTGGCCTTTTCCGTAACTTCGAAGACGTTGCTCGACGTCGCCGCTCGGCGCCGTCCGGCGAAGTTCTCGAAACCCTCGAAATCTTCGAAGTCACGGAAAGTCGGAGGCCGCCATGTCCGGGCTCACCAATGTGCTGGTGATCATCGCCGTCGTCGTGCTGGTGGTCGTCCGTCAGTTCAAGGCACAGCAGATCACCATGGGCAACCGCTGGTGGGTCGTGCCCGCCGTGCTCGTCTTCATGGCCCTGCGCAAGCCGGACCTCTTCGACCCCCACCACCAGGCACTCTCGGCCTCGCTCATGGGTGTCGAGCTGCTCGTCGGACTCGCCATCGGCGCCGGCTGGGCCTGGACCACCCGCCTGTGGACCGCGCAGGACGGCACCGTGTGGAGCAAGAGCACCAAGGCCAGCGGCGCCGTCTGGATCGTGGGTGTGGCCGTACGGGCCGGTCTCTATGCCGCAGGCGCGGCCTTCGGTATCAAGCAGGGCAGCGCCGCCCTCATGCTCGCCCTGGCCGCCACACTGCTCGTCCGTTCCGGAGTCCTCATCAGGCGTGCGCAGTCCCTGCAGACTGCACCCCAGGGGGCCGGGGCGTACGGTGACGGCGTGCCCGTGCCGTCGTGGAAGGACCGTGTGTGACGCCCGGAGCCTGGACCAGCTGGCCCTCGCGGGAGGCACTCTCCCGCGAAGGGCTCACGCGGCCCCGACGGGTTCTGGCACGCGTCGTGCGAGCGGTCGCGCTCACGGCCCTGGTGTGGACCGCCGCCGCGGAGCGCGGCGTGCACGGATGGGCGGTCGCCCTGGCGCCGGTCGCCCTCATCGCCTGCGGCGCCGCCGCCTGGGGGTTCTTCCGGACCACGCTGGATCACCGGCTGTGGCCCTCCGTGGGACTGCTCGCCCTCCTGCTGGGTGCGGCCTTCGCGGCGGAGCAGACCGGGTTCAGAGGGCCGGCGCTCGTCCTGTGGTGCGGCTGTGCCGTCACCGCCCTTGAGCGGCTGCCCCTGGTCGCGGCCATTCCTCTCACAGCCGGCGCGCTCACCGGGTTCGCGGTCCTGAACAACGACGCCTGGTTCACCACGGCGGTCACCACCATCGGGCTCTGCCTTGCGGGATACGTCCTGCGCCTGGACGCGGAGGCGAGAGGCAGCGCCCAGCGGCTGCTCCGCCAGGAGCGGGCAGCGAGGGCCGCGGAGGCGGAATCCGCCGCACTGGCCGAGCGGGCCAGGATCGCGCGAGAGATCCACGACGTGCTGGCGCACAGCCTCTCCGCCCAGCTCGTCCACCTCGAAGCGGCCCGCCTGCTCATCGAGCGGGGCGCGGATCTCGACCAGATCCACGAGCGGGTCGTCGCCGCCCGGGGCATGGCACGTGACGGGCTCACCGAGACGCGCCAGGCACTCTCGGCGCTGCGCGGTGAGATGACCCCGCTGGAGGACTTCCTGCGCGAGCTCGTCGCCACGGACGGTGCGACGGTCTCGGTGGAGGGCGTGCGGCGCCCCCTGTCCGTGGAGGCGTCACAGACCGTACGCAGAGTCGCCCAGGAGGCCCTGACGAACGTACGCAAGCACGCGCCCGGTGCGAAGGCACAGGTGAGGCTGGAGTACGGCGCCGCCGAAGTGACCCTTGAAGTAAGGGATTCGGGCTCGGCCGCACCGGCGGGAGAGCTCACTGTCAGTGGCTCCGGCTACGGTCTGTTGGGGATGAGGGAGCGTGCGGAGCTGCTCGGCGGCACGCTCGTGGCAGGGCCGTGCGAGGAGGGTTTCGCAGTGAAGCTGAAGGTACCCGTATGAGTGGGGCGGACCCGGGGGCGCACGGGACCGATCGCGCAGCGGACTCGGCAGGTTCGCGGACAGGCGCGGCGAACGCGCCGACAGGTGCCACGGACTCGGCCGGATCCCAGACGGGAGGGGTGGCGCGAGGAGACGCCAGAGTCGTGGTCGCCGATGACCAGACGGTCGTGCGCGAGGGCATCGTGATGCTGCTCGGGCTGCTGCCGGGCATCGAGGTCGTGGGAGCGGCCGGTGACGGGGACGAGGCCGTCGCGCTGGTCGCCCGACTCGCCCCGGACGTCGTCCTCATGGACCTGCGCATGCCGCGCTGTGACGGGGTGGAGGCGACGCGGCGTATCCGCGCCGAGCATCCCGGCACCCAGGTCGTCATCCTGACCACCTACGCGGACGACGAGTCGCTGTTCCCCGCGCTCAAGGCCGGAGCCCGCGGCTATCTCACCAAGGACGCGGGCGGCGACGAGATCGTGCGGGCCGTGGAGGACGTGCTCTCCGGGGACGCGGGCCTTTCCCCGAAGATCCAGCGCCGTCTCCTGGAGCGTCTTTCGGAGCCCGCGCCGGCCCCCGCAGCCGTGGATCCGCCCGACGGGATCACCGCGCGAGAGGCCGAAGTTCTGGGACTCATCGCCGAGGGCCTCACCAATCAGGAGATCGCCCGCGCCCTCCATGTCTCCACCGCGACGGTGAAGACACACATCAACAATCTCTTCGCCAAGACCGGCCTCAAGGACCGGGCACAAGCGGTGCGGTATGCCTATCGACACGGCCTGGTGCAGCCACCGGGGTCGGCCATCACCTAATGGGGTGAAGGGGGATGTGAGAAGAGTCCGGGATCTTCCCGTTCTGCCCATCCTTGGGCTCGCGGCCTAAGTGGCCCGCGGACAAGGAGAGTTCGGTGGAGAAGCACGACGGGCGCGAGGTGGCGCAGACCCGGGCCGGTGATCGCGGTGTTCTCGGCGATCCCTGGTACGACGCGCTGGCCTCCGGGTGGGGCGAGTTGGACGGCACGGGGGCCCCGGCCCCGGCCGTACCTCCCCAGGCCCCGCCCCCGGAGCGGAGCGCGGCCGCGATCTATCTGGAGGTGCAGCGCAGCGCCGCCTTCCAGGAAGTGCGCAGCCGCTACCGGAGGTTTGTCATTCCGGCCGCCGCGGCCTTCTTCGCCTGGTACCTCGCGTACATCCTGGCGGCGACGGCTGCCCCCGGCCTGATGGGCAGGCCCGTCGCGGGCGCGGTGAACGTGGCGATGCTGGCAGGGCTCGCACAGTTCCTGAGCACCTTCCTTCTGACGTGGCTCTACTCGCGTCACGCGCGGCTGCGAAGAGACCGTGCGGCGCTCGAACTGCGCTGGGACACCCAGGAGATGACCCGAGTGATCGAGGGTGGCCGGCGGTGACCGCGAACCATCAGACGCTGGCGCTGCTGCTGTTCAGCGTGTTCGTCGCCGTCACGCTGGCGATCACCACCTGGGTGAGCCGCAACAGGCACGGCTCGGCCGAGGAGTTCTACGCGGGCGGCCGGCTTTTCTCGCCCATGGAGAACGGTTTCGCCATTGCGGGCGACTATATGTCGGCCGCCTCCTTCCTCGGCATCTCGGGCCTGATCGCGCTCTTCGGCTACGACGGCCTGCTCTACTCGGTCGGGTTTCTCGTCGCCTGGCTCGTCGTGTTGCTGCTGGTCGCCGAACTCGTGCGCAACTGCGGTCGGTTCACGCTCGCCGACGTCATCGCCGCCCGGATGCAGGAGCGTCCCGTGCGGATCGCGGCGGGAACTTCCTCGGTGACGGTGTCCGTTCTCTATCTGGTGGCGCAGATGGTGGGTGCGGGCAGCCTGGTCGCGCTGCTGCTCGGCAGAACCGGCGGAGCCGTGCAGGCATGGACCGTCGTCGGCGTCGGCGGGCTCATGGTCATCTATGTGTCGCTGGGAGGGATGCGGGCCACCACCTGGATCCAGATCGTCAAGGCGGTCCTGCTCATGGGCGGGGCGATCACCCTGACCGTGCTCGTCCTGGTGCGCTTCCACGGGGACTTCGACCAGCTGCTGCGCACGGCGGCGCAGCGCAGCGGGCACGGAGCCGCGTTTCTCGCGCCCGGACTGAAGTACGGCGGAGGCTGGACCGCGCGGCTCGACTTCATCAGTCTGGGGCTCGCGCTCGTGCTGGGCACCGCCGGGCTGCCGCACATCCTGTCGCGGTTCTACACCGTTCCGACGGCACGGGCCGCGCGCCGCTCGGTCATCTGGTCCATCGGACTCATCGGGAGCTTCTACCTGATGACCATCGTGCTCGGCTTCGGTGCGGCGGCGATCGTGGGCTCCGACGCCGTGCGCGGTTCGAACGCGGCGGGGAACACCGCGGTTCCGCTGCTTGCGCTCGATCTGGGCGGCGGTCCGGACTCCACAGCTGGAACGGTTCTGTTCGCGGTGGTCGCGGCCGTCGCCTTCGCCACGATCCTCGCCGTCGTCGCCGGGATCACGCTCGCCTCCTCGGCGTCCGTGGCCCACGACCTGTACGCGTCCTTGCGCCGCCCGCGTGCCGAGCCGCGCAGCGAGGTCGCCGTGGCCCGCGTCGCCGCCGCCGGGATCGGCGTGGTCGCGATCGCGCTGGGCCTGCTCGCCCGCGACCTCAATGTGGCGTTCCTCGTGGGCCTCGCCTTCGCCGTGGCGGCCTCCGCGAACCTGCCCGTACTGCTCTACTCCCTGTTCTGGCGGAACTTCACCACGCGTGGCGCCGTGTGGTCCGTCTACGGGGGGCTCGTGCCCGCCCTCGTCCTGGTGGTCCTGTCACCGGTCGTGTCCGGCAGCGAGACCTCGCTGTTCCCCGGGGTGGACTTCCACTTCTTCCCGCTGGAGAACCCCGGCCTGGTCTCCATCCCCCTCGGATTCCTGGCGGGCTGGCTCGGCACGGTCACCTCGGCCGAGCCGCCGGACGAGGCCAGGCACGCGGAGACGGAGGTGCGTGCGCTGACCGGGGCGGGAGCCGTCTGAGGACCGCGCCCCACCGACGGGGCCCGAACCCCTGAGCGGCTGCCCGACCCCCCGCGCGGCTGCCCGGGCCACCCTCGGTCACTTCAGGGCGCCACCCATACATAGCGGTGCTCCGGGCGTCCGGTGTCCCCGTACTTGAGGGAGAGGCGGAGTCGGCCCGACTGTTCCATGTGCCGCAGGTACCGCTGCGCCGTGGAGCGGCTCAGGCCGGTCTCCGCCGCCACCTCGTGGGCGGACAGCGGATGCTCCGCGCGGTGCAGGACGCCGCAGATCAGATCCGTGGTCGGCTCCGACTGCCCGCTCGGAAGGCCGGGCGACGCGGGCATGGGCAGCGCCCGTAGCGCGCCGAAGATCCGGTCGACCTGCTCCTGGCCCGCGGCGCCGCGGCCGCTGACCCGGTCCACCGTGCGGCGCAGCGCCGCGTACGAGTCGAGCCGTGAGCGCAGCGCGGCGAACGTGAACGGTTTGACCAGGTAGTGCAGTGCGCCCTGGCGCATCGCCGCCTGCACCGTCAGGACGTCGCTCGCCGCCGTGATCATGATGACGTCGGTGTTGTGGCCGTTCTCCCGCATCCGGTGTGCGAGTTCGAGGCCCGTCATGTCGGGCAAGTAGTGGTCGAGCAGCACGAGGTCGATGCGCTGGCGCTCCACGAAGGCCAGTGCCTGCGCGGCGTTGTGGGCGCGGGCCACCACCCGGAAGCCGGGAACCTTTCCCACGTACTTCGCGTTGATCTCGGCGACACGGAAGTCGTCGTCCACGACCAGGACGTCAATCATCGGGCCTCTCTCCCTCAAGCCCAGGCGAGCTGTTAAGCCCGTGTTTCGGCTCAGCTGTTGTAGCGCGAGCAAAACGAGCACAACAGCCTCTTGCAAGCAGAAGTCCACCTTGCGCCCAGAAGACTGATGCGGTGTCCCAGGTCACATCTACCTTCCGGCCATGAGCACAGACACCGGCCCCGCCATCGAACTGCGGGGCGCGAGCAAAACCTTCAGGACGCCTTCGGGCGGCCTGCACACCGCGGTCAGGGAGCTCGATCTGACCGTCGCACGCGGCGAGTTCGTGGCCGTCGTCGGCCCCACCGGCTGCGGCAAGTCGACCACTCTGACCCTCGTCAGCGGCCTGGAGGAACCCACCGACGGCGAGGTCCTGGTGGCCGGCCAACCCGTCGAGGGCGTCGGCGACAAGGTCGGATTCGTGTTCCAGCAGGACGCGACGTTCCCCTGGCGAACGGTGCTGTCCAACGTGATGGCGGGCCCGCGCTTCCGCGGCGTACCGAAGGCCGAGGCGAAGGCCAAGGCCCGCGAATGGCTGGCCCGCGTCGGCCTCGCGTCCTTCGAGGACCGCTACCCGCACCAGCTCTCCGGAGGCCAGCGCAAGCGTGTCGCGCTCGCCGCCACGTTCGTCAACGACCCCGAGATCCTGCTCATGGACGAGCCGTTCTCGGCGCTCGACGTGCAGACCAGGGCTCTGATGTCGGACGAGCTCCTGGAGCTGTGGGAGGGCACGGGCGCCTCGGTCGTCTTCGTCACCCACGACCTGGAGGAGTCGATCGCGCTGGCCGACAAGGTGGTCGTCATGACCGCGGGCCCGGCCACCGTGAAGCAGGTCTTCGACATCGATCTGCCGCGCCCCCGCAAGGTCGAATCGGTGCGCCTGCTGCCCGAGTTCATCGACATCTACCGCGAGATCTGGGAATCCCTCGGCGAAGAGGTCCGCATCACGCGCGAGAGAGGTGCCGCCGATGTCGCCTGACACCGTCACCGCCGCGCCCGCCACGGACACCACGAAGCCGGGACGCGCGGTCACCAAGGCCCGCGCCGCCCGCCGGCGCAAGGTGCTGATCGGCAGCGCCCGGGTTCTGCTCCTCGTCGCCGTCCTCGGCCTCTGGGAGGTGCTCGCGCGCGCCGCGATCATCGACCCGTTCAACTTCTCGATGCCGTCGAAGATCTGGGACCAGATCTGGACGTGGGTCACCCACGGCACGGCGCTCGGCTCGCTGGGCGAACAAGTCTGGTACACGCTCTACGAGGCGCTCGTCGGCTGGATCATCGGCGTGATCGCCGGTGTCGTCTTCGGTATCGCGCTCGGGCGCATCACCTTCCTCGCTGACGTCCTCGGCCCGTACATCAAGGTCCTCAACTCCATCCCGAGGATCGTGCTCGCCCCGATCTTCGTGATCTGGTTCGGCCTCGGACCGGCCTCCAAGGTCGCCTCCGCCGTCGTCCTGGTGTTCTTCCCGGTGTTCTTCAACGCCTTCCAGGGAGCCCGCGAGGTCGACCGGAACCTGGTCGCCAACGCGCGCATCCTCGGCGCCAGCGACCGCCGAGTGACGCTTCAGGTCGTCATCCCGTCCGCCACATCATGGATCTTCACCAGCCTCCATGTGAGCTTCGGCTTCGCGCTGATCGGCGCCATCGTCGGCGAGTACATCGGCGCGACCAAGGGTGTCGGCCTGCTCGTCGCGCAGTCGCAGGGCACGTTCAACGCGGCGGGTGTGTACGCGGCGATGGTCATCCTCGCCGTCGTGGCCCTGCTGGCCGAAGGGCTGCTCACCTTCGCCGAGCGCCGCATCTTCCGCTGGAAGCCGACGGATTCGGACAGCTGACGGCTGCCCCTCGGCGCGCGCCATCGGCGATTCCCCGCACCGCTCTCCCCACCCCGCTCCAGTCTCTTCACAAGGACGTGAACCACTATGCGCAAGACCGCGCGGCTCTGTGCCCTCGCAACGACCGGCCTGCTCGCCCTCTCCTCCCTCACGGCGTGCGCCAACGACGCCGCCAGTACGAGTACCGGCTCCGGCAAGAAGGCGGACGGCAAGGGCGAGCACATCAAGATCATGGTCGGCGGCCTGGACAAGGTCATCTACATGCCCGCGATTCTCACGGACCGGCTCGGCTACTTCAAGGATGAGGGTCTGAATGTCCAACTCCTGAGCGAGCCCGCGGGTGTCCAGGCCGAGACGGCGCTCGTCTCCGGCCAGGTCCAGGGAGCCGTCGGCTTCTATGACCACACGCTCGACCTGCAGGTCAAGGGCAAGGCCGTGGAGTCCGTCGTGCAGTTCTCGCGGGCCCCCGGAGAGGTGGAGATCGTCTCCAACAAGGCGTCCGGGGACATCACCTCGCCCAAGGACTTCAAGGGCAAGAAGCTGGGCATCACGGGCCTCGGCTCCTCGACGGACTTCCTCACGAAGTACCTGGCGGTCAAGAACGGCGTCCAGCCGAGCCAGTTCTCGCCGGTGGCGGTCGGCGCGGGCCCGACGTTCGTCTCCGCGCTCCAGAAGGGCGCCATCGACGGAGGCATGACGACCGACCCCACCGTCGCCACGATCCTGGAAAAGAAGCTCGGCAAGGTCCTCGTCGACATGCGGACCCCGGAGGGCTCCCAGGAGGCGCTCGGCGGCCCGTACCCGTCGTCGAGCCTCTACATGCAGACGGACTGGGTCGACAGCCACAAGCCGACGGTCCAGAAGCTCGCCAACGCCTTCGTGAAGACGCTCAAGTGGATGTCCACGCACAGCGCCGACGAGATCGCGGCCAAGATGCCCGCCGACTACTCCCAGGGCGACAAGAAGCTGTACGCCGAGGCGATCAAGGCCACGCTGCCGATGTTCACGACGGACGGCGTGATGCCCAAGAACGGCCCCGAGACTGTTGAGAGTGTGCTCAAGGCGTTCAACCCGAACATCAAGAACGCCAAGGTCGACCTGAGCAAGACGTACACCACCGAGTTCGTGGACAAGGCCGCCGGCTGACCACGTCAACTCCCTGCACGTCGCTCAGGTGCGGGTCGCCCAGACATAACGATGTTCCGGGCGGCCCGCGTCGCCGTACTTGAGGGTCAGGCCGGCCCGGCCGGTGCGTTCCAGGAGCTTCAGATAGCGCTGGGCCGTCTGCCGGCTCAACCCCGTACGGTCCCCGACCTCCTGCGCCGAGAGCGGGCCTTCCGCGTCCATCAGAGCCCTGCGTACGAGCTCCGCCGTGCTGAGGGAGTGCCCCTTCGGGAGGTCCGGCTCCGTGTCCGCGGAGAGGGCGCCGAAGATCCGGTCGACCTGGGCCTGCTCGGCCTCGCCGCCGCCGTCCAGCGTGCGGCGCAGCCCCGCGTACGCCTCCAGCTTGGCGCGCAGCCCCGCGAAAGCGAACGGCTTGACCAGGTACTGCAGCGCCCCGAGCCGCATGGCGGCCTGCACCGTGGAGACGTCACGGGCCGCCGTCACCATGATCACGTCTGTCTGGTGGCCGCGGCGCCGGATCTCCTGAACGGTCGCCAGACCCGTCTCGTCCGGCAGGTAGTGGTCCATGAGGATCAGGTCGATCTGCGGCCGGGCCTCCACCTCACGCAGAGCCTCGGCCGAGCTGTGCGCCTCGGCCACCACGCGGAAGCCCGCCACCTTCTGCACGTAGGCCGCGTTCACGCGCGCGACACGGATGTCGTCGTCCACGACCAGCACTTCGATCATCGCGGGTCCTCCTTCATGGGGGTGGCCACGGCATCGGCGGCGGTGTCGGCCGTGGCGGTCATCGGTGCCTCGGTCGCCTCCGGCGCGAGACCCGGATCCGTGAGCGCCTCGGGCAGGTAGACGGTGAACTCCGCGCCTCCGCCGTCCGGTTCCCCGACGTGCACACCGCCGCCCTGCCGCTCCGCGAGCCGGCGCACCAGGGGCAGGCCGATGCCGCGCTTCCCGTGGGAAGGCAGCTTCTTGGTGGACCACCCGTCCGTGAAGATCAACTCCCGTCGGGCGGCGGGGATGCCGGGCCCTGTGTCGCGCACCCGCAACTCCACCGTGCGGTCGTCAGCCGCCCGTACCTCGACCTCCACGCGCGCGTGGGGGGTGCCCGCGACCGCGTCCACCGCGTTGTCGACCAGATTCCCGACGATCGTGACGAGCCCTCGCGGGTCGATCAACCGGTCGGGAAGGAGCGTCCTGTCGGAGATCCACAAGGCGACTCCGCGCTCCGCCGCCACCGTCGCCTTGCCGACGAGGAGAGCCGCGAGCAGTGGATCGTGCACCTTCTCGGTCACCTGTTCCGCGGTCGCCCTGTGGTCGCCCACCACCTCGCCGACGAACTCGACGGCGTCGTCGAACATCTCCAGTTCGAGCAGGCCGAGCAGCGTGTGCATGCGGTTGGCGTGCTCGTGGTCCTGGGCGCGCAGGGCGTCGATCAGGCCGCGCGTCGAGTCGAGCTCGCGCCCCAGCTGTTCCAGTTCGGTGCGGTCCCGGAGGGTGGCGACGGCGCCTCCGTCGTCCGTGGGCATGCGGTTGGCGATCAGGACGCGCTGGCCGCGGACCGTCACCAGATCCGTGCCCGTGGCCCGGCCCGCCAGCACATCGGTCGTACGCCCCGGGCCCAGTGCGTCGTCGAGCGACCGGCCGATCACCTCGTCGCCGATGCCCAGGAGCCGGTGCGCCTCGTCGTTGAGCAGCCGGATCCGGCCGCTCCGGTCCAGCGCGACGACGCCTTCGCGAATGCCGTGCAACATGGCCTCGCGCTCCGAGAGCAGCCCCGAAATATCGGAGAATGCCAGGTCACGGGTCTGCCGCTGGACCCGGCGCGAGATCAGATAGGCGGCCAGCGCTCCGACGGCCAGGGCGCCGCCCGCGTAGGCGAACAGGCCCGGGATGGCGTGGATGAGCCGCGCCCTGACGCTGTCGTACTCGATGCCCACGGAGACGGCCCCGACGATGTCGCCCTGTGCGTCACGCAGGGGCACCTTCCCGCGCGCGGAGCGGCCCAGGGTGCCGCT
Source organism: Streptomyces sp. NPDC055955 (assembly GCF_042270245.1). NCBI lineage: Bacteria > Bacillati > Actinomycetota > Actinomycetes > Kitasatosporales > Streptomycetaceae > Streptomyces > Streptomyces sp. NPDC055955. Next base: position 127,818 of record NZ_JBHJYS010000021.1, on the reverse strand, counting down.
GTCGATCCCCATGACCTCGTGGCCCGCGAGCGCCTCGCTGGGGTCCGTGGAGACGATCCTGCCGACCTCGCCCGGATCGGTGTGGGACCAGCGCACGCCTTCCTTGTTCATGATCACTACGTACTCGGCACCACTGGCCCGCCGGATCCGTTCGGCCTCCCGCTGGACGGGGCCGTCGACCGTGGGACGTGAATGCAGCAGGTCCTCGGCGATGCTCGGCTGGGCCGCGGTGGTCTGCGCGATCGCCAGCGCGCGGCGCATCGCCTGATCGTCGAGCTGGTCGCTGAGCGGCGCGAGGAAGAGCCCCGTCGCGAGCACGGCCACCCCGGCGGCGATCGCCACCTGCATCAGCAGCACCTGCGCGAAGACGCGCCGCGGCAGGCCGAAGCGCAGCCGGCGTGTGGGGGGAGTGGGGCTCATACGAAGAACCGTAAAGGGGCGAGCGGGGTACTCCGTAGCGGATGTGGCGGGTATCTCGCGGGCTGGGACGCGCCTCGTCAGGGGTGGTGGGTGCCGCGTGTACGCCGTTGTGGGGCGCGAGCCCGTCGGCTCAGCCCCGCGCGCCGAGGGGCCCTGAGACGGCGGGTGCGATCTCGTCCACCGCGAGGACGTCCATGCGCGCCGGCGTGCCCAGTGCGGCTCCGCAGCTCTCGGGGCGGGGCGGCTGCGAAGCGCTCTGCGCGACCGTGACGCGCCAGCGGCGGCCGTCCGTGTGGACGACGGTGACCTCCCAGAGCGGAGCCAGGGGTCCCGGTGTCGTGCTCTCCGTGCCGACGACGGTAAGCACTCCGGCGTCATCGATCCCGGCCGACGTGCGCACCGCGAGCTCGGCCGCTTGACCGGGCCGCTCCCACGCGGAGTTGCCGCGGCATCCCTCGGTGGTGATCCGGCCGGCCCGTACCGCGTCGAGAGTGTCCTTGACGTGGGCGGCGTCGGCACGGCCGTACGCATAGCCGTAGGGCAGGACGAGCAGCGTGGGGGAGAAGCGGTGGCCGCCGAGGTGGGTGACCTCCCAGATGCCGTCCTGTCCGGACGCGGCGAGGTCGGCGGCGAGTGGCCGGCCCAGGAGGGCGCAGCAGCGGTCGCGCTTGCCGTTGGTGCAGACGAGCGCGAGTGGCGCGCCCTCGTGCGGCGTGCCGAACCCGCGGTGATCACCCGCGCCGAGGGCGGTGAAGTCGAGTGCGAGCAAGTTCTGTGGGGACTCGGTCATGGTGCCGCGCAGCCAGGTGTTTCCCGGGATGGTGTGGGCCACATACACATGGCGCCTCATGGCGGCGTGGAAGTCCGCGTGCCGGCCCGGGCGCCTGATGAGGGCGACGCGTACGCCGGTCCCCTCCGCGGCCGCCTCCAGGGCCCTGCCGAGTTCCGGGTCCAGATGGCTGGACGTCAGCGCCTTCACGCCCCAGGGGCCCGGCTGCTCGATCAGCAGCCAGGTACTCGCGGTGGCGGCGGTCCCCGCGAGAGGCTCGGACAGATCCTGCGAGGCGGTCGTACACGTACTCACGTAGGGGAGCCTAACCTCACTCGGCCTGCAGCGGGGTGTCGGGCGCGGGCAACGGCTGAGGCGGGCGCAGTCCCACGTACTGTCCGCTCGGCCGCATCCGCAGCGGGCGCTCGCTGTACTCCTCCAGCGCGTGCGCGATCCAGCCCGCTGTCCGGGCCACCGCGAAGACGGTCTCACCGGCCTCGGCGGGCATGCCGCACGAGACGGTGAAGACCGCGAGGGCGAGGTCCACATTCGCGTGCAGGTCGGTGTGACGGGCGGTCGTCGCCACGACGTCGCGGGCCGCCGCGAGGGCCGAGTGGGCCTGCGGGATCTCTTCGAGGAGGGCGAACAAGGCATGCGCGCGCGGGTCCTCGCCCTGGTAGAGGCGGTGACCGAGCCCCGGTACGCGACGTCCGGCACGCAGCTCGTCCGCTACCACAGGGGCGGCGCTGCCGCGGTCGAGGACATCGAGGAGCATGCGGTGCGCGATACCGCTGGCGGCGCCGTGGAGTGGTCCCTCCATGACGCCGAGGCCCGCCGAAACAGCCGCGTACGCGTGCGCGCGCGCCGACGCCGCGACCCGGACGGCGAGCGTCGACGCGGCGAGATCGTGGTCGACGAGAAGCCCAAGTGCCGTGTCCAGAGCGCGCAGTGACGGATCGTCGGGTTCGCGTCCCGAGAGGCGGCCCCACAGGCGCTGGGCGAGCGGTCCGCCGTCGCGATGCGTGTGCCGTACGGGTGGCAGGGCGGCGACCAGCGTCGGGATGAGGGTGCGGGCCGTGCCGAGCACGGCCTCTTCGGAGAGGTCGAAGCGCAGCGGGTCGGCGACGGCGGCGGCGACCGCGGCGACCCGCAGGCGGTCGACGGGGCCGCTGTGTTCCGGCAGAGCCCCCACGGCGCGCCGGGCCGCGGCGAGGGACTGCCGGGGGGCTGCGAACCGGACCCCGGGCCGCAGCGTCCCGGTCCACAGCCACTCGGCCACCTCTTCATAGCTGTGGCGCCTGGCGAGCTCGGTCGCGTCGACCCCACGGAAGTAGTAGCGATCCTTGTCGATCAACGTGATGCGGGTGCGTACGGAGAGCTCGCCCGGGGCTGAACCGGCCGCGGGCTCCCGCTTGTTGCGCTGCGCGAGCGCCTCCACCTCGGCCGCATCGAACGTGCTGCCGCGCGAGCCGGCCCCCGCCCGGCGGCTGCTGAGCTGGCCTCGGCTCACGTACGCGTACACGGTCTCGGGCTTCACGCCCAGAAGTTCGGCCGTCTCCTTGGTGCTGAGCCGCCGGGCTTCCCGCGCGGGTGCGGGTTCGTGATCCGTCATGCGCGCCACCGTATATCCGTATCGCTAGTATTGATTCAATCAATATTGACAGCATCGAGTCAAGCATGGACAGTCAAATCAAGTCCAGGGAGGAAACATGCCGATCAACGGGACCACGGCCGCCCCTGTCGACGTACCGCGAGGACTCGCGGGCGTCGTCGTCACCGACACCGAATTGGGTGACGTCAGAGGGCGTGAGGGCTTTTATCACTACCGCCAGTACTCGGCCGTCGAGCTCGCGCAGACCCGCAGCTTCGAGGACGTATGGCACCTGATGATTCACGGCGAGCTGCCTGACGCCGCGCAGTCCGCGGCCTTCACCGCGCGTACGGCCGCCCAGCGTCGGCTGCCCGACGACGTGCGGGCCGCGCTGCCTGTGATCGCCCGTGCCGGAGCACTCTCCGGCCCGCTCGCCGGGCTTCGTAGCGCCCTGTCGCTCTTCGGCGCCTCGCAGGGCTTCCGCCCCGTGTACGACATCGACGACGAGCGGCGGCGCGACGACACCCTGGCTGCCGCGGCGGTCGTGCCGACGCTGCTCACGGCGCTGCACCGACTGGGTGACGGCCTCGAACCGGTCGAACCGCGTGACGACCTGTCGTACGCCGCGAACTACCTCTACATGCTGACGGGTTCGGAGCCGGAGCCCGCTCACGCCCGCGCCATCGAGCAGTACCTGATCTCAACCATTGATCACGGGTTCAATGCGTCAACGTTCACGGCGCGGGTCGTCACGTCGACCGGTGCCGATGTCGTGGCCTGCCTCGTCGGCGCTGTGGGGGCGCTCTCCGGGCCGTTGCACGGCGGTGCCCCGAGCCGCGCACTCGACACGCTCGACGCGATCGGCACGCCCGACCGGATCGACGGATGGATCCGCGAGCGGGTCCTGGCGGGCGAGCGGATCATGGGCTTCGGCCATCCCGTCTACCGCACTGAGGACCCCCGCTCGCGCATGCTGCGGGGCATAGCCGAGGGGTTCGGCGGGCCGATGGTGGAGTTCGCCGTCGAGGTCGAGCGCCATGTGGAAATGATCCTCGCGGAGCTGAAGCCGGGGCGGGAACTTCACACGAACGTGGAGTTCTACGCGGGCGTGGTCATGGAGCTGTGCGGGTTGCCGCGCGCGATGTTCACCCCGACGTTCGCTGCCGCGCGGGTGGTGGGGTGGAGCGCCAACATCCTTGAGCAGGCCCGGGATTCGAAGATCATTCGCCCGGCGGCCCGGTATGTGGGCCCGGCGGCTCCGGCGCCGGTGCCGGTCGTGTCCTGAACGCGCCGGAGCCCGGTCCTTCGTGGGGACCGGGCTCCGAAGCGGAGGGGGCTACGCGTCCGGGATGTCGGCCTTGGCGCGCACCAGCGTCTCGCGGCTGACGATCACGATGCGCTCGTAGTCGGCACGTGCCGCATCGGGCGGAAGCTCCTTGTCGAGCTCCGCGGTGGCCTCTGTCCCGATGACGGCGAAGTTGCCGTCGCTCAGCTCGAATACGTCAGGGCAGTTCGCGCCCGAGGTACTGCCACGGGCGTGCGGGGGCACACCGATGCGGCGCACGATCTTCAAGGGGTACCGGTCCTTAGGTGAGGCTTGCTTTCAGCTGGATGCCGACAGGCTAATGGGGCCGTTGGGGCTTGTGTGTAACGACGCCACTGAATTCCTCAGGGGGCTCGCTCGTGTGAGTGACGTCAACGTGTTGACGGCCGGCGGTCAGAACGTCGGCGGATCGCCGACGACCCACCACTCTTCCGTGTCGGCTTCCTCGAGCTCCTCGAGGAGACGGTCCGCGAGACGGCCGAGCCGGGCCTCGTCAGAGGAGTAGCGCAGAGTCGCCCGATTGTTCCGGCTCGCCCGCCAGTACTCGCGGAAGACAGGGCTCTGGAACAGGTCGCGCAGTCGACCGTACAGATCCTCCTGGCCGATGACGCCTGCCTGATCCAAGTGGAAGAGATTGACGTACCAGGCGTTCGCGAAAAAGAACTGGCGGACCTTCCCCGGCGGGATCTCCGAGTCATACGTGTTGATCACTGCTGCGAGCGAAGGGTCGTCGATCGCCTTCAGCGACAGTTCCCAGTGCACGCGCTGCTGTTGGGCCCGGGCACTCTGCTGGCGTGCCAGTTCTTCCTGCTCCAACTGCTTGATTCGCAGGTGTGCCTCCTCGAGGCGACGTCGCTGCGCCGTGAGCGCGAGTGCGGCTCCCATGAGAGCCGCGGCGGTGAGGAGGGCGGACCCGATCCCCCGTACCCCATTACTCTGTGTGGCCATGTCAACCCCCGGTTCAGGCGACCGTCCGCCGGTCGTCGGGTGCGGGGCGACGGGAAAGGACCGGCGAGCGGTGGGCGGCGCGCTTGCCGCCCCCCAGGGTGCCGAGCGGCTCTGGTCGGCGGGGGGCGGAGAGGAGGCACGCGGAGGGAAGCAGGGTCGCTCGTCCGGGCGCCATGCCTGTCGTGTGCCCAGCCCGCGACGCTAACAATCGTTCACTTCGCGGTGTTTCTACGCGCTCGTATCCTGGGGCGGCATTCATTCGTCGTAAGAACGCCGGTATGCGCGCCTGCGTGCGCGTCGGTGTGAGAGAGGTCGCGCGTTGAGTCAGCCGAGGCAGGAGCTTCCGCAGCAGATCCCGGTCGTCGTCCTCGCCGGGTTCCTGGGCTCCGGCAAGACGACCCTGCTGAACCATCTGCTGCACCATGGCGGTGGCACGCGGATCGGCGCCATCGTCAATGACTTCGGCTCCATCGAGATCGACGCCATGGCCGTCGCCGGGCAACTCGGCGACTCCACCGTCTCCCTCGGTAACGGGTGTCTGTGCTGCGCCGTCGACGCGAGCGAGCTCGACGAGTACCTGGACCGGCTCACCCGGCCGTCGGCCCGCAACGGCATCGATGTGATCGTGATCGAGGCGAGCGGGCTCGCCGAGCCGCAGGAGCTGGTGCGCATGGTGCTGGCCAGCGAGAATCCGCGGATCGTGTACGGCGGTCTGGTGGAAGTCGTCGACGCCGCCGAGTTCGACGCGACGCGGGAGCAGCATCCCGAGCTCGACCGCCATCTGGCCATCGCCGACCTCGCGGTGGTCAACAAGGCCGACCGGATCCCGGACAGTGACCTGGCCCGCGTCCTGCAGCGCGTGCGCGGGCTGGCCGGAGGCGCGGCGGTAGTTCCCGCGACGTACGCGCGCGTGGACCCCGAGTTCCTCTTCGACTGCCGGCCGACGCGCGAGCGGATCGGCCAGCTGTCGTTCGACGACCTCCACCGGCACGACGGACACGGTCCCGACGGCGACGAGCAGCACGACGGCCATCTGCACTCCGCGTACGACAGTGTCTCCGTCGAGTCCGAAGTGCCGCTCGATCCACGCCGGTTGATGGCGTTCCTCGACAGCAGGCCCGAGGGGCTCTACCGCATCAAGGGGTACGTCGACTTCGGGACGGCCGACGCGCGCAACAAGTACACCGTGCACGCCGTCGGTCGGTTCCTGCGGTTCTCGCCGGAGCCCTGGACGTCCGGGGAGTCACGGCTCAGTCGGCTCGTCCTCATCGGGGCCGGGATCGACGCCCCGCGGCTGAGCAAGGAACTGACCGCCTGCGCCCAGGACGCCCCGCACACCTATGCCGACGAGCACAGCATGTGGGGCGTCCTGAGATACGTACAGGAGCCGCAGGACGCGGACTAGGGCCTGTCGTTCGGATCATGCGGGGCTCGCGGGTGCCGGTACCGCGCCGCGCGGCGTTGTCGTCGGTCGCCGACGCTCCGCGTGGGCTCCTTCCGCCGCCTTGCGATGCACGGCGGAGGCACCTGCTCTCTGGTCCGGCCTGATCCGAACGCAAGGCCCTAGGCCGGTCCCGCCACCACCGAGACCGTCTTCGCGAGGGAGACGCCCGAGCCGTCGCGGCGCGGGTCGACCTCGGGCAGCTCGGCCGGGGTGCCGTTCTTCTGCGCCGCACGGGCCGGTGTCGGGCCCGCCCAGCCCAGGCTCAGGCAGTCCTCGCCCTTCAGGAAGCGCTGGCAGCGCACGCCGCCCGTGGCCCGCCCCTTGCGCGGGTACTGGTCGAACGGGGTGAGCTTCGCCGTCGTCTGGACGGAGTCGTCGAGCGTGCCGCGCGATCCCGCCACCGTGAAGACGATCGCGTCCACGGCCGGATCGACGGCGGTGAACGAGATCACCTTGGCGCCGTCGGCCAGCTTGATGCCGGCCATACCGCCCGCGGCCCGGCCCTGCGGACGTACCTGCGAGGCCTGGTAGCGGAGCAATTGTGCGTCGTCCGTGATGAAGACCAGGTCCTCCTCGCCGGTGCGCAGCTCCACCGCGCCGACGATGCGGTCACCGTCCCTGAGGCCGATGACCTCCAACTCGTCCTTGTTCGTCGGGTAGTCGGGCACGACGCGCTTGACCACGCCCTGCTCGGTGCCGATCGCCAGGCCGGGGGACGACTCGTCGAGGGTGGTCAGGCAGACCACCTTCTCGTCCGCCTCCAGCGACGACAGGAACTCCGTGACGGGCGCGCCTCCGGAGAGGTTCGGCGCCGAGGCCGTCTCCGGGAGCTGCGGCAGGTCGATGACATTGAGCCGCAACAGGCGCCCCGCGGAGGTGATCGCGCCGATCTCTCCGCGCGCGGTCGCCGGGACCGCGGAGACGATCACGTCGTGCTTGGTGCGCCGGGCGTCCTCGTCGTCCCCGAAGGGGTCGGCGGTCGCCGTGCGCGCCAGCAGGCCCGTGGACGACAGGAGCACGCGGCACGGGTCGTCGGCGACCTGGAGGGGCACAGCGGCGACCGCCGTGCCCGCCGACTCCAGGAGCACGGTGCGGCGCTCGGTGCCGAACTTCTTCGCCACCGAAGCCAGTTCGGCCGAGACGAGCTTGCGCAGCTCGGCGTCGGAGTCGAGGATCCCGGTCAGCTCGTCGATCTCGCCGTTGAGCCGGTCGCGCTCCGTCTCCAGCTCGATGCGGTCGAACTTGGTGAGGCGGCGCAGCGGCGTGTCCAGGATGTACTGCGTCTGGATCTCGCTGAGAGAGAAGCGCTCCATCAGGCGTTCCTTCGCCTGCGCGGAGTTGTCGCTGGAGCGGATGAGGCGGATGACCTCGTCGATGTCCACCAGCGCGACGAGGAGGCCCTCGACCAGGTGCAGCCGGTCCCGCTTCTTCGCACGGCGGAACTCGCTGCGGCGGCGTACGACCTCGAAGCGGTGGTCGAGATAGACCTCCAGGAGCTCCTTGAGGCCGAGCGTCAGGGGCTGGCCGTCGACCAGTGCCACGTTGTTGATGCCGAAGGACTCCTCCATCGGCGTCAGCTTGTAGAGCTGCTCCAGGACGGCCTCCGGGACGAAGCCGTTCTTGATCTCGATGACCAGGCGCAGGCCGTGCTGGCGGTCGGTGAGGTCCTTGACGTCCGCGATGCCCTGGAGCTTCTTGGAGCCGACCAGGTCCTTGATCTTCGAGATGACCTTCTCGGGGCCCACCGCGAAGGGCAGTTCGGTGACGACGAGGCCCTTGCGGCGCGCCGTCACGTCCTCCACGGAGACCGTGGCGCGAATCTTGAAGGTGCCGCGGCCCGACTCGTAGGCGTCCTTGATGCCGGACAGCCCGACGATCCGGCCGCCGGTCGGCAGGTCGGGGCCCGGGACGAACTTCATGAGCGTCTCGAGGTCGGCGCCCGGGTGCCTGATCAGGTGACGGGCGGCGGCGATGACCTCGCCGAGATTGTGCGGCGGCATGTTCGTCGCCATACCGACGGCGATGCCGGACGCGCCGTTGACCAGGAGGTTCGGGTAGGCGGCCGGCAGGACGGCGGGCTCCTGCTCCTGGCCGTCGTAGTTCGGCCCGAAGTCGACGGTGTTCTCGTCGATCGACTCCGTCATCAGCGACGTCGCGGGGGCCATCCGGCACTCGGTGTACCGCATGGCGGCCGGCGGGTCGTCGTTCCCCAGGGAGCCGAAGTTCCCGTGGCCGTCGACCAGGGGGAGGCGCATCGAGAAGGGCTGGGCGAGCCGCACCAGGGCGTCGTAGATCGACGCGTCTCCGTGCGGGTGCAACTTACCCATGACCTCGCCGACGACGCGGGCGCACTTCACATAGCCCCGGTCGGGGCGCAGGCCCATCTCGTTCATCTGGTAGACGATGCGCCGGTGCACGGGCTTCATGCCGTCACGGGCGTCCGGCAGGGCCCGGGAGTAGATCACCGAGTAGGCGTACTCGAGGAAGGAGCCCTGCATTTCGTCGACAACGTCAATGTCGAGGATCCGCTCCTCGAAGTCGTCGGGAGGCGGGGTCTTCGTGCTGCGGCGGGCCATCGCTGCTGCGGCTCCTTCACAGATGCTGCCGGGGCATGTACGAGAATCTGACGCGCACCATTGTGGACCGCCCCACTGACAACGCCGACCGCGACCCGTCCGTACGGCGTTCGGTGCTCGCTCTCGGCGTACCCAGTGCGGGAACTTCGCCACGCGTCAGAACGCTTGCATACAGTGGCAGAACTGGCAGCACATCTGCAGTTTCCGCGATAGTTCCGCGATCGAAGGGACGTACATGCCCATGGGTCACACGGCCACCGCCGAGGCCGGCTCCGGCGGCCTGACAGCGACCGAGCACCGCCTCGACAACGGGCTGCGCGTGGTCCTCTCCGAGGACCACCTGACCCCGGTCGCAGCCGTCTGCCTCTGGTACGACGTCGGCTCGCGCCACGAGGTCAAGGGCCGCACCGGCCTGGCTCACCTCTTCGAGCACCTGATGTTCCAGGGCTCGAAGCAGGTCCACGGGAACGGGCACTTCGAGCTGGTGCAGGGCGCCGGCGGCTCGCTGAACGGGACGACGAGTTTCGAGCGCACCAACTACTTCGAGACCATGCCGACCCACCAGCTGGAGCTCGCGCTGTGGCTGGAGGCCGACCGGATGGGCTCCCTCCTCGCCGCGCTCGACGAGGAGTCGATGGAGAACCAGCGCGACGTCGTCAAGAACGAGCGCCGCCAGCGCTACGACAACGTTCCGTACGGGACCGCGTTCGAGAAGCTGACCGCCCTCGTGTACCCGGAGGGTCACCCGTACCACCACACGCCCATCGGCTCCATGGCCGACCTGGACGCGGCCACCCTGGAGGACGCGCGGAACTTCTTCCGTACGTACTACGCCCCGAACAACGCCGTCCTCTCGGTCGTCGGGGACATCGACCCCGAGCAGACGCTGGCCTGGGTCGAGAAGTACTTCGGCTCCATCCCGCGCCACGACGGCAAGCAGCCCCCGCGCGACGGCGCCCTGCACGAGCGGATCGGTGAGGGCGTGCGCGAGGTCGTCGAGGAGGAGGTCCCGGCCCGCGCGCTGATGGCCGCCTACCGGCTGCCGCAGGACGGCTCGCGCGCGTGCGACGCGGCCGACCTGGCCCTGACGGTCCTCGGCGGCGGCGAGTCGTCCCGGATCTACAACCGTCTCGTCCGCCGCGACCGGACCGCCGTCGCCGCCGGGTTCGGTCTCCTGAGGCTCGCGGGGGCGCCCTCCGTGGGGTGGCTGGACGTGAAGACGTCCGGCGACGTCGAGGTGCCGGTCATCGAGGAGGCCGTCGACGAGGAGCTCGCGCGGTTCGCCGCCGACGGGCCCACTCCCGAGGAAATGGAGCGCGCCCAGGCCCAGTTGGAGCGTGAGTGGCTCGACCGGCTCGGCACGGTATCGGGCCGCGCCGACGAACTGTGCAGGTTCGCCGTCCTGTTCGGCGACCCGCAGCTCGCCCTGACCGCCGTGAAGCGCGTCCTGGACATCACCGCAGAAGAGGTCCGGGAGGTGGCCGAGGCCTATCTGCGCCCCGACAACCGCGCGGTGCTCGTCTACGAGCCCACGGCCCCCGAAGGGGCCGGCGAGAACGCCGACGAGACCGCCGCCACGACCACGGACGAGACCGCAGACGAGGAGGCCGGCAAGTGACCGAGCTCGCGACCATGGACTTCCACCCGCAGCCCCAGGCCGGCACGGCGCGGCCGTGGGCGTTCCCCGCGCCCGAGCGCGGCACCCTCGACAACGGCCTGACGGTGCTGCGCTGCCATCGTCCGGGCCAGCAGGTCGTCGCCGTCGAGATCAACCTCGAAGCGCCCCTGGACGCCGAGCCCGCCGGGCTCGACGGCGTTGCCACGATCATGGCGAGGGCGTTCTCCGAGGGCACCGACAAGCTCGCGGCCGAGGAGTTCGCCGCCGAGCTGGAGCGCTGCGGTGCCACCCTCGACGCGCACGCCGACCACCCCGGCGTACGGGTCTCTCTGGAGGTCCCCGTCTCCCGCCTGCCGAAGGCGCTCGGCCTGCTCGCCGACGCGCTCAGGGCACCCGCGTTCGCGGACAGCGAGATCGAACGTCTCGTGCGCAACCGGCTCGACGAGATCCCGCACGAGACGGCCAACCCCGGCCGCCGCGCCGCCAAGGAACTCTCGAAGCAGCTCTTCCCGGCCACCGCGCGCATGTCCCGCCCGCGCCAGGGCTCCGAAGAGACCGTCGCGGCCATCGACGCGGCGGCCGTGCGCGCCTTCTACGACCGGCACGTGCGCCCCGCCACGGCCACCGCGGTCGTCGTGGGCGACCTCGCGGGCATCGACCTCGACGGCCTGCTCGCGGACACGCTGGGCGCCTGGACGGGGAACACGACCGAGCCGCGCCCCGTACCGCCCGTGACGGCCGACGACACCGGCCGGGTCGTCATCGTCGACCGGCCGGGCGCGGTGCAGACGCAGATCCTGATCGGCCGCGTAGGAGCGGACAGGCACGACCGGGTGTGGCCGGCGCAGGTGCTCGGCACGTACTGCCTGGGCGGTACCCTCACCTCCCGCCTGGACCGTGTCCTGCGCGAGGAGAAGGGCTACACCTACGGCGTGCGGGCGTTCGGCCAGGTGCTGCGCTCGGCACCGGACGGGACGGGTGCCGCGATGCTCGCCATCAGCGGCTCCGTGGACACGCCGAACACGGGTCCGGCGCTCGACGACCTCTGGAAGGTGCTGCGCACGCTCGCCGCGGAGGGCCTCACCGACGCCGAACGGGACGTGGCCGTACAGAACTTGGTGGGCGTCGCCCCGCTCAAGTTCGAGACCGCCGCTGCCGTCGCCGGGACGCTCGCCGACCAGGTCGAGCAGCACCTGCCGGACGACTTCCAGGCGGAGCTGTACCGGCGGCTCGCCGCGACAGGCACCGTGGAGGCCACCGCGGCCGTCGTGAGCGCCTTCCCGACGGACCGCCTGGTGACGGTGCTCGTCGGTGACGCAGCCCAGATCGAGGAGCCCGTCAGGGCGCTCGGTATCGGAGAGGTGACCGTCGTCACGGGCTGACCGTGACCGGTGTGCAACGAGGGGCCCCGGTGGGCGAGATGACCACCGGGGCCCTTGTATGTCCGAATTGAACCAGTGGTTGCCTGTCTGCCCTGTGGCATGCGCTACAAAAGCCCGGTTCCGTTTGTTGATTGAAAGATGCCCCGCTTAGCGTCGGTCCGGCTGTCCGCCAGATGTACGCCGCGCCCGCGGCACCGGACAGTCATCGCCGAGTCCCCCAAGGCGCGAGCCGGGGGAGCCGGGGACCCACCGTCCCTGGGGTGAATCGGACGCCCTTTCCTGAAGGGGGTCCGTAGGAGACCTTCCTGCTCCGAACCCGTCAGCTAACCCGGTAGGCGAGAAGGAAGGAAAGGATCAGCCACTCCATGGCGTTCACCCGTGCCACCGGGAAGCACCGTCGCCCGAGCCGTCTCACGCGTACCACCGCGCAGGTCGCCGGCGTCGCCGCGCTCACCACGACCGGTGTCATCGGAGGCCTCGCCGCCCCCGCCCTCGCCGCTGACGACGCGTCTCTCGAGCAGACGGGCCTGACCAAGGCCATCTCCATCGGTGACTCCCTCGCGCAGCAGATCGACGCGCAGGCCGCCGCCCAGCAGCAGGCCGCCGACAAGGCGGCCGCGAAGGAGAAGGCGGAGGCCGCGGCCAAGAAGAAGGCCGAGGAGGACCGGCGCGAGGCCGCCGCCAAGGCCAAGGCCGAGCGTGAGGCCAAGGAGCGCGCCGCCCGTGCGGCCGAGCGCAAGCGCCTGAACGCCTTCGTCCTGCCCGTCACCGGCTCGTACGTGTCGACCGCGTACAAGGCCAGCAGCGGCCTGTGGTCCTCCGGCAGCCACACCGGCATCGACTTCCACGCCGCCAGTGGCACCTCGGTGCACGCCGTGGGCGCGGGCACGGTCGTGGAGGCCGGTTGGGGCGGCGCCTACGGCAACAACATCGTCATCAAGATGAACGACGGCACGTACACGCAGTACGGCCACCTGTCGTCCATCGGCGTCTCCGTCGGCCAGACGGTCACCCCGGGCCAGCAGATAGGCCTCTCCGGGGCGACCGGCAACGTCACGGGCCCGCACGTCCACTTCGAGGCGCGCACCAGTCCCGAGTACGGCTCGGACATCGACCCCGTCGCGTACCTGCGCTCGCACGGCGTCAACGTCTGACCCTCGCCGCGTACGCGCGACAACGCACCGAAAGCCCCGGCTCGCCGAGCCGGGGCTTTCGGCGTCACCGGCCGCGGTCGTCACCGGACCGGCGCGTTCGTTCCCGGCGGCGCTGTCCAAAAAATATCCATGGATTACGGCCCGCCGTCGGAAATTCGGGCCCGCTGGAATAGAGTCGCTGGGAAAGCGCGCTGAACGGACTTCGATCGCGCTGCACGAGCGACTGTCTACCGCGTTTCGCGGGGATTAAGGCGGAGGTCGGTCCATGCGCATTCCGGCGCACTCGGTATGCACGGCGATCCGCGACGACATCGTCTCCGGTGTCCACGAGCGCGGCGGCAGACTCACCGAGGAGGTGCTCGCCCGTCGCTACGGCGTCTCCCGCGTTCCCGTGCGCGAGGCGCTGCGCACCCTGGAGGCCGAGGGCTTCGTCGTCACCCGCAGGCACGCGGGCGCGTGCGTCGCCGAACCCACCACGCAGGAGGCGGCGGACCAGCTGGAGATCCGGATGCTCCTCGAGCCGCTCGCCGCGGCCCGCGCCGCGCAACGCCGCACCGAGGCGCACCTGAAGGTGCTGCGCGGCCTGGTCAGGCTGGGTCAGGAGCGCTCCCGGCAAGGTCGGAGCGAGGACCTGCGCGCGCTGGGCGGCTGGTTCCACGAGACGCTGGCACAGGCCTCCGCCAGCCCGGGGCTGATCACGATGCTCACCCAGCTCCGCCACAAGATCGCGTGGATGTACACCGTCGAGCAGCCCGCGCGGCCCGCCGACTCCTGGGCCGAGCACGGGGCGATCGTGGACGCTGTGGCGCGCGGTGACGTGGAGCGCGCGCGGGCGCTCACGGCGCAGCACACGGAGCGCGCGATGACCGCCCACCGCCTGCGCGCCCCTCGTACGGGTGGCCGTGTGAGGACTTCGCAACATCCCGTCAACACACTGGGGCCTCAGCATTAACAAAGCCGCCGTATACAAATAGGGCGGCCTATTTCCAAGGGCTCTTTCTGTGCTGCTCCGGAATTATGGGAACGGACTCACGGAAAGACAAAGGGTCTGCTCGGAAAATCCGAACAGACCCTTTAATCGGCGCGATCTTCTGCGAGCAGTGAACGACGCCCAAGAATCCGGACGTCCGGTACGGGTCACTGTCGAGCCCCGTACCGGCCTGTGTACTAGACGGTCTCGGGAAGCTCCTCGAGCCCCTCGGAGACCAGCTTGGCCAGACGGTCGAGTGCGATGTCCGCACCCTCGACGTCGGAGGCCAGGACGATCTCCTCGCCGCCGCCGGCGCCCAGGCCGAGCACCGCGAGCATGGAGGCCGCGTTGACGGGGGTGCCGTCGATCTTGGAGATCGTCACGGGGACGCCGGCCGCCGTGGCCGCGCGGACGAAGATGGAGGCGGGGCGGGCGTGGAGGCCCTCGGCCCAGCCGACGTTGACGCGGCGCTCAGCCATGTGATGCTGCCCTTCAGGATTCTCACGGTTGTCTAGACCAGTCTCCCACACCGGTGGGCGTGCCCGATATGGGTCCTACGTACCGCCCGTACACGCCCGTCGGCCCTCATAGCGTGCCTTCGGCCCGCTCGCGCCGCGACCCGTACGACTGTCACCGCCGCGCCGTACGCTGTGCCCATGCAGACCCCGTCGGACCGGCACGCATACCCCGCCCACTGGGAAGCAGACGTGGTGCTGCGCGACGGCGGCACCGCGCGCATCAGGCCCATCACCATCGACGACGCCGAGCGGCTCACGAACTTCTACGAGCAGGTCTCCGACGAGTCGAAGTACTACCGCTTCTTCGCGCCGTACCCCCGTCTGTCCGCCAAGGACGTCCACCGCTTCACCCATCACGACTACGTGGACCGGGTGGGGCTCGCGGCCACGGTGGGCGGTGAGTTCATCGCGACCGTCCGCTACGACCGCATCAACGCCCAGGGAATGCCCGCCTCCGCCCCCGCCGACGAGGCCGAGGTCGCCTTCCTCGTCCAGGATGCCCACCAGGGCCGGGGCGTCGCGTCCGCGCTCCTGGAGCACATCGCCGCCGTCGCCCGCGAGCGGGGGATCCGCCGCTTCGCCGCCGAGGTGCTGCCCGCCAACACCAAGATGATCAAGGTGTTCACGGACGCCGGATACACCCAGAAGCGGCACTTCGAGGACGGCGTCGTCCGCCTGGAGTTCGACCTCGAACCCACCGAGGCCTCGCTCGCCGTGCAGCGCGCCCGCGAGCAGCGCGCGGAGGCGCGCTCGGTGCACCGGCTCCTCGCCCCCGGATCGGTCGCCGTCATCGGGGTGGGCCGCACGCCCGGCGGAGTCGGCCGCAGCGTCCTCGACAACCTCCGTGACGCCGGCTTCACCGGCCGCCTCCACGCCGTGAACAGGGCGTTCCCCGACGACCTGCGCGACCTGGACGGTGTCCCCGCCCACCGCTCCGTCCACGACATCGACGCCGCCGAGCCCGTCGATCTCGCCGTCGTCGCCGTCCCCGCGCGGTACGTCCCCGAAGTCGTCGCCGAGTGCGGCGAGCGCGGGGTGCAGGGGATCGTCGTGGTCTCCGCCGGATACGCCGAGTCCGGCAGCGAGGGCCGCGCCCGCCAGCGTGAACTGGTGCGCCAGGCACGCTCGTACGGCATGCGCCTCATCGGGCCGAACGCCTTCGGCGTCATCAACACCTCGCCCGCGGTGCGGCTCAACGCGTCGCTCGCGCCCGAGATGCCGCGCGCCGGCCGTATGGGCCTGTTCGCCCAGTCCGGGGCCATCGGCATCGCGCTGCTCGCCCGCCTCCAGCGGCGCGGCGGCGGAGTGACCGGAGTGACAGGTGTGTCGACCTTCGTCTCCGCCGGCAACCGCGCGGACGTGTCGGGGAACGACGTACTCCAGTACTGGTACGACGACCCGGACACGGACGTCGCCCTGATGTACCTCGAAACCATCGGCAACCCGCGCAAGTTCACCCGCCTCGCCCGCCGCACGGCGGCCGCGAAGCCCCTCGTCGTGGTGCAGGGCGCCCGGCACAGCGGCATCGCGCCCCTCGGCCACGCGGTCCGCGCCACGCGCCTGCCGTACGCCACCGTCTCCGACCTGCTGCGCCAGGCGGGTGTCATCCGCGTGGAGACCATCACCGAACTCGTCGACACCGGCCTGCTCCTGGCCCGCCAGCCCCTCCCGCCGGGCCCCCGCGTGGCGATCCTCGGGAACTCGGAGTCGCTGGGCCTCCTCACGTACGACGTCTGCCTCGCCGAAGGGCTGCGGCCCAAGCCCCCGCTGGACCTGACGACCGCGGCGTCCGCCGAGGACTTCCACGCGGCGCTCACCGAGGCGCTCGCGGACGACAAGTGCGACGCGGTCGTCGTCACGGCGATGCCGGCGGTGGGGGAGTCGACCGCCGAGGACGCGGCGCTCGCCGAGGCCCTCAGTTCGGCCGCGTCCGGCACCCCCACCAAGCCCGTCCTGGTCGTCCACGTGGAGCTCGGCGGCCTCGCCGAAGCGCTCTCCGCCGCCACCAGCACGGGCCCCCGGGCACTCGCCAGGACCCCCGGCGGCACCCCGGCCGGACGCCCGCCCACGGACGAGCTCGCCCCGACGCCCGCGCTCATCCCCGCCTACCCGGCCGCCGAGCGCGCCGTCCGCGCCCTCTCCGAAGCCGTCAAGTACGCCCAGTGGCGGCGCGACGCGGCGGAGCCCGGCAAGGTCCCCGAGTACGAGGACATCGACGAGACGGGCGCCGCCGAGCTCATCGCCGCGCTCCTCGCGAAGGACGAGGACCCGCGCGGCACCGAGCTCGCCCCGGAGGACGCCCGCGCCCTCCTCGCCCGCTACGGCATCGACGTACGCCAGACCCTCGCCGCCCCCGGACCCGACGAGGCGGCCGCCGCCGCGCACACTCTCGGCTACCCGGTCGCCCTCAAGACGACCGCCCCGCACCTGCGCCACAGGGCCGACCTCGGAGGGGTGCGCCTCGACCTGGCGAACGAGGGGGAGCTGCGCCGCGCGTACCAAGAGCTGTCCGAGACGCTCGGCAAGCCCGAGGAGCTGAGGCCCGTGGTCCAGGCCATGGCGCCCCGCGGCGTCGACACCGTCGTCCGCGCGGTCATCGACCCGGCCGCCGGCGCGGTCCTCTCCTTCGGGCTCGCGGGCGCCGCGTCCGAGCTGCTCGGCGACACCGCCCACCGGCTGATTCCGGTCACCGACCGGGACGCCCAGTCGATCGTCAGGGGCATCAAGACAGCGCCTCTGCTCTTCGGCTGGCGCGGCGCCGCGCCGGTCGACACGGCCGCGCTCGAAGAGGTGCTGCAACGGGTCTCGCGGCTCGTGGACGACCATCCCGAGGTCGTCGCCGTGTCCCTGGAGCCCGTCGTCGTCGCCCAGAGCGGCCTCTCGGCCCTCGGCGCCTCGATACGGCTCGCCCCGCCGCCCGCCCGCGACGACCTCGGCCCGCGCACCCTGCCCGCGTACTGAGCGGGCCGGGTGAGACGAGCCCCACATACGGGTGATTTCCGCGTCCGTCCACAGGCGCACCGCGAGCCCCCCGCCGGGCTTTAGGATGGACCTCATGGCCAAGACCAGTACGACGACCCAAGGGCTCCGCGCGGCGATCGAGCGCAGCGGCTACTACCCGGCCCTCGTGGCCGAGGCGGTGGAGGCCGCGGTCGGCGGCGAACCCATCGGTTCGTATCTGGTCCACCAGGAGACCACCTTCGACTCGAACGAGGTGCGCAGGCACGTCACCGTGCTCGTCCTCACCGGGACCCGCTTCATCGTCAGCCACACCGACGAGCAGGCCGCGGACAGCACGTCGCCGACGCCGTACGCCACGACGTCCACCGAATCCGTGAAGCTCGACCGGATCTCGTCGGTCGTGCTCAGCCGCGTCGTCGCCAACCCGGAGAAGTACGTCCCGGGCACCCTGCCCCGTGAGGTCGTCCTGACCATCGGCTGGGGCGCCGTCGCCCGCATCGACCTGGAGCCCGCGGCCTGCGGCGACCCCAACTGCGAGGCGGACCACGGGTACACGGGCAGCTCGACCGCCGACGACCTGAGCCTGCGAGTCAGCGAGACCGGGGACGGCCCCGACACCGTCCGTCAGACCCTCGCCTTCGCCCAGTCCCTGTCCGAGGCGACCTCGGCGACAGCGCGCTGATGGCCACGCCCGCCTGGGACGACGTAGAGCCTCTCGCCGTCCGGTCCGCTCCTGTGCCCGAGTACGGCGCCGGCTCCCTCGCCGACCTGCTGCCCACCCTCGGTTCCCACCTGGGCGTCCCCGGCTGCACTCCCGCGATATCCGAGCTCGCGCCCGCCGACCGCGCGTGCGTGTTCCTGATCGACGGGCTCGGCTGGCAGCAGCTCCAGGCCCACCCGGACGAGGCCCCGTTCCTGACCTCGCTCCTCACCTCCTCGCGCGGCGGCACGGGCCGCCCGATCACCGCGGGCTACCCGGCGACCACCGCGACCTCGCTGGCCTCGGTCGGCACGGGCCTGCCGCCCGGCGCGCACGGCCTGCCCGGCTACACGGTCCGCAACCCGGACACCGGCGAGCTGATGAATCAGCTCCGCTGGATCCCCTGGACCCAGCCGCACGTCTGGCAGCCGTACCCGACGATCTTCCAGCGCGCCCACGAGGCCGGTGTGCACACCGCGCAGGTCTCCGCCCCCGCGTTCGAGTCGACGCCTCTCACGAAGATCGCCCTCAGCGGCGGCACCTTCCGCGGACGCCTCTCCGGCGAGGACCGCATGGACCTGGCCGCCGAGCAACTGGCGGCGGGCGACCGGTCGTTGGTGTACACGTACTACAGCGAGGTCGACGGCAAGGGCCACCGCTTCGGTGTCGACTCCGACCCGTGGCGCGGCCAGCTCATGTACGTGGACCGCCTCGCGCAGCGCCTCGCCGAGCAGCTCCCCCCGCGCAGCGCCCTCTACATCACGGCCGACCACGGCATGATCGATATCCCGTTCGATGAGCACTCCCGCATCGACTTCGACGAGGACTGGGAGCTGCGCGCCGGCGTCGCCCTGCTCGGCGGCGAGGGCCGCGCCCGCCATGTCTACGCGGTGCCGGGCGCCGAGTCCGACGTCCTGACCGTGTGGCGTGAGGTGCTCGGCGAGCAGTTTTGGATCGCGAGCCGGGACGAGGCGATCGAGGCCGGCTGGTTCGGCCCGCACATCGACGAGCGGGTCTACGCGCGCCTGGGTGACGTCATCGCGGCCGCCCACGACGACGTGGTGATCATCGCCTCGGAGCGGGAGCCCAAGGAGTCGGCCATGGTCGGCAACCACGGCTCGATGACCGCCGCCGAGCAGCTCGTACCGCTGCTCGAAGTACGCTCCTGATCGTCCCCCTCCACCACCGCGGAAAGGTCCTCAACTCCCCATGCCCGAGCTCGTGTTCTTCTCCGGAACGATGGACTGCGGAAAGAGCACCCTGGCTCTGCAGATAGAGCACAACCGCTCGTCGCGCGGCCTCAAGGGCATGATCCTCACGCGCGACGACCGGGCCGGCGAGGGCAAGCTCTCCTCGCGCCTCGGCCTCGTCACCGACGCCGTCGAGGTCGCCGACGAGCTCGACGTGTACGCGTACGTCGTCGACCAGCTGTCCCAGGGCGGCCGGGTGGACTACGTCATCGCGGACGAGGCGCAGTTCCTCGCCCCCGCCCAGATCGACCAGCTCGCCCGCGTCGTCGACGACCTGGGCCTCGACGTCTACGCCTTCGGCATCACGACCGACTTCCGGTCAAAGCTGTTCCCCGGCTCCCAGCGCCTGGTCGAACTCGCCGACCGCGTCGAGGTCCTCCAGGTCGAGGCCCTGTGCTGGTGCGGCGCCCGCGCCACGCACAACGCCCGCACCGTCGGCGGCCGGATGGTCGTCGAGGGCGCCCAGGTCGTCGTCGGGGACGTGGACCGGAGCGACGACGAGGTCGGCTACGAAGTCCTGTGCCGACGCCACCACCGCAAGCAGCTCACGAGCGCCACGGCCCGCGCGGCGGCCCTGTCTCCCGAGGTGCTGCCGGTCGCTTCGGCCTGAACGCCTGAACCACCGCCGGGGTCCGCGAGGAGGCCCCAGGGCCTTGCGTTCGGATCATGCCGGGTTCCCTGATCCGGCCTGATGCGAACCAAAGGCCCTAGCGTCTTGCATTCGGATCATGCCGGGCTCGCGGGTGCCGGTACCGCGCCTCGCGGCGTTGTCGTCGGTCGCCGACGCTCCGCGTGGTCTCCTTCCCCCGCCTTGCGATGCACGGCGCCGGCACCCGCTCCCTGCGCCGGCCTGATCCAGGCGAAAGGCCCTAGCCCTCAGTGCGCGGTTCCGACCGTACGAGGGTGAACACCGCACCCTCCGGGTCCGCGACTGTCGCCAGGCGGCCCTGAGAGTCGTCCCGCGCGGGCTTCAGGACGTGGCCGCCGAGCTCCTCGACCAGGGACACCGACTCGTCGACGTCCGCCACCTCGAAGTACGTCATCCAGTGCGCGCCCCGGTCGCGCGGGAGTGCCTGGCCCACGCCGTGCACCGAAGCCACCGGGGTGCCGTTCAGGTGCAGTGTCAGATAGTCGAAGTCGGCGGAGACGACGGCTTCTTCCTCGTAGCCGAAGGTCACCTCGTAGAACTTGGCGACGCTCGCCGTCTCCTGGGTCACCAGCTCGTTCCACGCCGGAGCCCCCGGCACCCCGGTGAGCGCCATCCCCAGATGTTCGGCCGCCTGCCAGATGCCGAACACCGCGCCCGCGGGGTCCGACGCGATGGCCATCCGGCCCGCCTCCCCGGCGTCGAGCGGGCCGACGCCGACCGTGCCGCCGCAGTGCCGGATGCTCTCGGACGTGGCGTCCACGTCGTCCGAGGCGAGGTACGGGGTCCAGGCGACGGGCAGATGGCGGTCGGGCGGCAACTGCCCGATCCCCGCCACCTCGTGGCCGTCGAGCAGGGCCCGCACGTAGGGGCCGAGCTGCTGCGGTCCCGGCCGGAACTCCCAGCCGAACAAAGCCGCGTAGAACTCCTGGGTCGCCGCCATGCCGTGCACCATGAGACTCACCCAGCACGGGGTGCCCGGCGCGCGCCTGGCTGCTGCCTCGGTCATCGTCACTCTCTCCTCGGAACAAAATCACGTGTCGCAACGCGCCCGAGCTGATGCCTGCACTCCGCGGCGGTGCGACGCCCGTCGCCCGCGCCGCCACAGACGGACGCCTCGCACGAGGATGCCCGGTCAGATGTCCGTATCCATTGCCGCGCCGTAGCCTCGCGATGTCGGTCGGTCAACGCTCGGTAGTCGATCGTGCACGCTAGCCGACCGACGGCGCTCGGGCCAGAGCATGAGCAAGGATGGCCCTCATGAATGCCATCATCACCGCAACCGAACTCATGAGCGAGTCGGCGGGCGGGATCCCGCCGGTCATCCTCGACGTCCGCTGGCAGCTCAGCGCGGCCAAGGCCGCGGGGGCCCCGGCCTTCGACGGGCGGGCCGCATACGAGGCCGGACACATCCCCGGCGCGGTCTACGTCGACCTCGACGCCGACCTCGCGGGACCGGCCGGAGCGGCCGGCCGGCATCCGCTGCCGGACGTCGCGTCCTTCGGCGCCGTGATGCGGCGGGCCGGTGTGTCGGCCGACCGGGACGTGGTCGTGTACGACGGAGGGCAGGGCTGGGCCGCCGCGCGCACCTGGTGGATGCTGCGCTGGACGGGTCACCCGTCCGTGCGAGTGCTCGACGGCGGTCTCGGCGCGTGGGAGGGTCCGCTGGAGACCGCGGTGCCCTCACCCGTGCCGGGCACCTTCGAGCCCGCGCCGGGCGCCGTGGGGCTCCTGGATGCCGACGGGGCGGCCGCGTTGGCCCGCTCGGGGGTCCTGCTCGACGCCCGCGCCGCCGAGCGCTACCGGGGCGACGTGGAGCCGATCGACCGCGTAGGCGGCCACATCCCGGGCGCGGTGTCCGCTCCGACGTCGGAGAACGTGGCACAGGACGGCCGTTTCCTGCCCGTCGAAGCGCTCGCCTCCCGCTTCAAGTCCCTCGGCGCGTCCGGGGATTCGGGCGAGGTGGGCGTGTACTGCGGCTCCGGCGTCTCGGGCGCCCACGAGGTGCTCGCTCTCGCGGTGGCGGGCATCGATGCGGCGCTGTACGTCGGTTCGTGGTCCGAGTGGTCCTCGGACGCGTCACGCCCCGTGGCGACCGGCCCCGATCCCCAGTAGGGCACCGGCAGTAGAGAACACGAGAGGGGGCCCGCGCCGATGTGGCGCGGGCCCCCTCTGCGTGCGGTTCGCGTTCTGCGTACGCCTTGTGTCGTCCGTACGGCTTGCGTCGTCCGTACGCCTTGTGTCGTCCGTACGCCTTGCGGCTACCGGTCCTGCTTCTTGCTGCTAGTCCTGCTTCTTGCGGCGAGTCCCGAAGACGATCTCGTCCCAGCTCGGCACGGCCGCGCGCCGTCCGGGACGGACCCCGTCGGCCTCCGCCTGGCGGTCGGTGGTGCCGGTGAGGCGGTCCCGGTGTCCCGCGACGCTGCGGGGCATGAGGACGTCCGCGTAGGCGGAACCCGCTCCCGCGGACGCGGCGGGAGCCGGGGGCTCCTCCGCCTCGGCGGGGTCCGGCTCGTCCGTGACGGGCTCGGGTGCGGGCACCACGGGGCGCTCGGGGACCACGATGTCCCCGCGGTAGCTGGGTACGGCCTCCAGGAGGCTGGTCAGCGAGTCACGCTCGGTCGCGGAGACGGCCGTCGGACTTTCCTCGGTGATCTCCGGTGCCGGGGCCGGCGGCGCGGGGCGCTCCAACTGCCGGTCGAGGGCCCGGTCGAGCGGGCGGTCGCGGGGCAGCCTCGCGATGCGCGGCACGAACGGGAAGCTGGGTTCCGGCGCGGCGATGTCGTCGGTCTCGCCGATGAGGGAGCGCGCCTCGTCGTCGACGGCCTGGACGAGCCGCCGGGGCGGGTCGTACGTCCAGCTCGCCGAGTGCGGCTCACCCGCGACCAGGTAGACGAGCAGGACTTCCCAGGTGCCGTCGTCGCGACGCCAGGAGTCCCACTGGATGGTCTCCCTGTCGGCGCCGCGCAGCACCAGACGCTCCTGCACCGCCTCGCCGAGCTGGGGGCCCGCGTTCTCGCCGGGGCGGCGTACGGGGGTCTTCCTGGCTCGCTCGGCCATGAAGGCGCGCTCCGCGAGAACAGGGCCCTCGAAGCGGCGGACACGGTCGACGGGGATCCCGGCGAGCTGGGCCACCTCCTCGGCGGAGGCACCGGCACGTATACGCGCCTGGATGTCGCGGGGGCGGAGATGGCTCTCCACCTCGATCTCGATCTGGCCGAGGCGCGGACGGTCGCCGCGCACGGCGGCCCGGAGGCGCTCATCGATCGGAAGCGTGTACTCCGTGCTGTCCGCAGCCTTCAGCACCAGCCGTGTGCCGTCGTTAGAGACGGCCACGACACGCAGTTCGGGCATGGGGACCTCCCGGGTGGTGCCTGCCGACGTCACGTGCGTCGCTGCTTCCGCTAGTCGAGTGTGGCCTGCCCGGGTGCAGCCTGCCACAACCTTGCCGAGTTGCCCGGCGTGTCGGGCCGGGGCCCTGGATCGCCGTTATGGCACGGTTACCTGTTCGCAACGCTAAGTGACCGAGCTCGTCACCCTGTGCAACGAACCCCCTCCCGGCGGTCCTGGAAGGCCCCGGGCACCCTGACGGGAGACCGGACCCAGGGCTCGCAACGGTACTCCATTCGGGCCACTCGGGTGGACCGGCACGCCATCGAAGTTCTCATGGGGGACGGGAGTTGGGTACGGGGTGTCCCTCGTTCGGGGTCGGTGGACGTGGCGTGGTTCACGGAACCCCCAGAAACGGAACTAATCACTTCGTGCATCCGTCCCTATCTCGTGAAGTAGGTCGAGAAAGGCAGGCAAGGGTCGGAGATGGGCGAGAAGCCGGAAACCTCCCAGGATGCACCAGAAAAGCCCAAGGAGAAGCGACTCGACCTGAGTCTGCCCCAGGTGGCGGGCAGTGCCGTGGCCGCCGTGGTGGCGGCCAAGCTGGCCGCCGGGCTCGGTGTGTACGGGACGATCGTGGGCGCGGGAGTGGTGAGCGTGCTGGCCACCTGCGGCGGCTCGCTCTTCCAGCACTTCTTCCGGCGCACGGGCGAGCAGATACGTGACGTCGCGGGCCAGGCGATACCGAAGGGTCGGCAGGTCCCGCTGACGGAGGACGGGCGTCCGGTACCGGAGACCTTCCGGTCCGACGAGGTCTCTGCCTCCGTCGTGCCGCCCGCGGCCACGGCGGCGATGCGGACGGACGTGCTCCCGAGGACGACGACCTGGGGGATGGGCGGTGCGCCTGCACGGGACGCCGACGCGACGACCGTCCTGCCCGCGCTGGATGCCGAGCGGACGCTGTTCCTGAAGGCGGGTGGCGGTGATCCGGAGCGGACGCAGCTGCTCACGGCCGGCGCCGGTGATCCGGATCGGACCAGGTTCCTGAACACGGGCGTCGGCGGTGGCGACCCGGAGCGGACCCGGTTGCTCAGGGCCGGGGCCGGTGGTCCGGAACTGCCGCCTCCGCCGGGCGACTCGGGCGACGGGTCCACCGACGGGCTCGTCGGCGGACTCTCCGACGAGTTCACCGAAGGGACCACGCATCGCGCGCGCGTGCGGAGCTGGAAGCGGCCCCTCGTCGCCGCTGCCGTGGTCTTCGGGGTGACCATGGGCGGCATCACGACGTACGAGCTCGCCTCGGGCCAGAGTTTCAGCGGTGACGGCCGGCGGACCACGCTCCGCGAGGCCTTCACCGGCGGAGGCGTCACCTCGCCCGGCAGCCACGACACTCCCGCGCCGAACACCTCGCAGGAGCCGTCGGACGGCAGCAGCTCCGGGAACCGGAGCGGTACCCCGCAGGACGGCAGTGGGGCGCACAAGGGCGACACCGAGGCGCCCACTCCCACTCCCAGCGCGAGCGACGACACCCACACCGGTCACGACAACGGCTCGGGCAGCGGTTCCGGGACCGGCGGGGACGAGTCCACGCCCACGCCGACCCCGACGCCCACTCCGAGTACCTCGCAGAGCAGCGACGGAGCCGACGTGCCGGAGCAGCAGACCGGGACGCCCGCGGAGTGAGCGCGGTCAGTCGCCGATGACCCGCCGCAGATAGTCGTTGGCGAACAGGCGGTCCGGGTCGAGACGGTCGCGCAGCTCCGTGAACTCGCCGAAGCGCGGGTAGACCGTCGAGAAGTAGTCCGCGTCGCGCGTGTGCACCTTGCCCCAGTGCGGCCGGCCCTCGTGCGCGGTGAAGATGCGCTCGGCCGCCGTGAAGTAGGCCTGGTACGGGGTGCCCTTGTACATGTGGACGGCGATGTACGCGCTCTCCCGGCCGGACGCCGTGGAGAGCGCGATGTCGTCCGCGGGGGCCGTGCGGACCTCGACGGGGAAGCTGATGCGCAGGTTCGAGCGGTCGACCATGGACTTCAGCTCGCGCAGCGTCTCGACGAGGGCCGCGCGCGGAACGGCGTACTCCATCTCCACGAAGCGGACGCGGCGCGGGGACGTGAAGACCTTGTAAGGGATGTCCGTGTAGGTGCGGGCGGAGAGCGCGCGGCTGGAGATCTTCGCGATCGACGGGATCGTCGAGGGGACCGCGCGACCGAGTGAGTTGACCGCCTGGAAGAGGCCGTTCGACAGGAGCTCGTCCTCGAGGAAGCTGCTGAACCTGCTGACGGGGGCTTCCGGCCCGGCGCTGCGGTTGTTGCGCTTGGTGTTGCAGTTGCCGGTGTGCGGGAACCAGTAGAACTCGAAGTGCTCGTTCTCCGCGTACAGCGCGTCGAAGTCGCTCGTGACCCTGTCGAAGGTCATCGGCTCCTCGCGGGCGGTGAGCAGGAAGATCGGCTCCACGGCGAACGTGATCGCCGTGATGACGCCGAGGGCCCCGAGTCCGATCCGTGCGGCCGCGAAGACCTCGGGATTCTCCTTCTCGGAGCACGTGAGGACCGAGCCGTCGGCGGTGACCAGTTCGAGGCCTTTGATCTGCGCGGATATCGACGCCGATTCGCGGCCCGTGCCGTGCGTGCCGGTGCTGGTGGCCCCCGACACCGTCTGCTCCATGATGTCGCCCATGTTCGTGAGCGACAGGCCCTCGCGGGCCAGGGCGAGGTTGAGGCGCTTGAGCGGGGTGCCGGCCTCCACCGTGACGGTGTTGGCTTCGCGGTCGATGTTGCGGATGCCGGTCAAGAGTTGAGGGCGTATCAATACACCGTCGGTCGCCGCAGCCGCGGTGAACGAGTGCCCCGTGCCTACGGCCTTCACCTTCAGGCCGTCGGCGGCGGCCGAGCGGACGGCCGCCGAGAGCTCCTCCACCGACGCGGGCGTCACCTCGCGGACCGGCCGGGCGGTGACGTTCCCCGCCCAGTTACGCCACGGTGCGTTCCGTGTCCTGGCCTGCCGGGCCTGCGTCGCTTCGCTGCCCGAGTTCCCCGTGCTCATTGGTTCCTCCCCGCTGCGGCACCGGCTGCTTCAGCCGGCGGTACCCCAGGAACCCGACCGCCACCGCGACGGCGCCGGCCACGGCCGGAACCCCGTACCCGGCCTTCGCACCGGCGGCGTCGATCACCCAGCCGGCCGCGGAGGAGCCGAGCGCGACACCGACCGCGAGTCCGGTGCTCACCCAGGTCATGCCCTCGGTCAGTTTCGCGCGTGGTACGTGCTGCTCGACGAGGGCCATCGTCGTGATCATCGTCGGTGCGATGGACAGGCCCGCGACAAAGAGCGCCACGGCCAGAAACGGAAGGTTCCCGACCAGTAGGAGGGGGATCATACTCACGGCTGTCGTGCACACACCGACCAGCCACCGGCGTGCGGGCGCCCCCTTGAAGTGCAACAGCCCGAAGACCGCCCCAGCGGCGCAGGAACCCGCCGCGTACACCGCGAGCACGAGACTGGCCGCCGCCTTGTGGCCCTGGTCCTCGGCGAACGCGACCGTCACCACGTCCACCGCGCCGAAGATCGAG
Source organism: Streptomyces sp. NPDC055955 (assembly GCF_042270245.1). Lineage (NCBI taxonomy): Bacteria > Bacillati > Actinomycetota > Actinomycetes > Kitasatosporales > Streptomycetaceae > Streptomyces > Streptomyces sp. NPDC055955. Next base: position 100,651 of record NZ_JBHJYS010000021.1, on the reverse strand, counting down.
CCCGTCGCCACGAACGTCGCCACCAGGACCTGAAGACCGCGCGACCGCAGGGCGGACCCCCCGGAGTGCTGCCCGCGCGGATGCGGCACCGGCTCGGTCGCGCGCTGCGCGGTCAGCCAGAAGACACCGGCCGCGAGGAAACCGCCCGCGAGAAGGGGCCCGGCCTCCGGGAACCAGGCGGTCGACAGACCGATCGAGATGATCGGCCCGAAGATGAAGCACACCTCGTCGATGACGGACTCGAAGGAGTACGCGGTGTGCAGCTGAGGGGTGTCCCTGTAGAGGGCCGCCCAGCGCGCCCGGACCATCGATCCGACGCTGGGCACACAGCCGATCAGGGCGGCGAAGAGGAACAGCGTCCAGTCCGGCGCCTCGTACTTCGCGCACAGCAGCAGACCGGCGACCGCGACGAGTGAGACCAGGGCGGCCGGCCGCAGCACACGGCGCTGTCCGTGCCGGTCGACGAGACGCGAGATCTGCGGGCCGATGGCCGCCGCCGAGAGCGCCACAGTGGCGGAAAGACCGCCCGCGAGCCCGTATCGGCCGGTCAGCTGGGAGACCATCGTGACGATCCCGATGCCCATCATCGACAGGGGCATCCTGCCCAGGAACCCGGCGACCGAGAAGCTCTTGGTGCCGGGCAGGGCGAATATGGCGCGGTAGGGGCTGGGCAAGTCGACTCCGGTAAGGCGCGTAGGTGGCCAAGACAGCTTACGGGTACCGAGGCTTCCGGGCATGGCCGTTTTCCGCCTGTCAGTGACGGGTGGCAGGATCAACGGCATGTCCGATGCGCTCGATCCCACGCCCTTCGACGGCTACGACGCCCTGCTGCTGCTCTCGTTCGGAGGCCCCGAAGGCCCGGAGGACGTGGTCCCGTTCCTGGAGAACGTGACGCGTGGCCGGGGAATCCCCAAGGAGCGGCTCAAGGAGGTGGGGCAGCACTACTTCCTGTTCGGCGGGGTCAGCCCCATCAACGAGCAGAACCGTGCCCTGCTGGACGCGCTCCGCAAGGACTTCGCCGACCACGGCCTCGACCTGCCCGTCCACTGGGGCAACCGGAACTGGGCGCCGTACCTGACGGACACCCTCCGCGAGATGGTCACCGACGGCCACCGGCGCATCCTCGTCCTCGCGACCAGCGCGTACGCGTCGTACTCGGGCTGCCGCCAGTACCGCGAGAATCTCGCGGAGTCCCTCGCCACCCTGGAAGCGGAGGGACTCGAGGTGCCGCGCGTCGACAAGCTGCGGCACTACTTCAACCACCCCGGCTTCGTGCGCCCCATGATCGACGGTGTCCTGAGGTCGCTCGCCGACCTCCCCGACGACGTGCGGGACGGCGCCCACATTGCGTTCACGACGCACTCCATCCCGACCGCGGCCGCCGACGCCTCCGGGCCGGTCGGCGACCACGGCGACGGCGGTGCCTACGTGAAGGAGCACCTGGACGTCGCGCGCGTGATCGCCGACGCCGTCCGTGAGGAGACCGGGGTCGATCACCCCTGGCAGCTCGTCTACCAGTCGCGGTCCGGCGCCCCGCACATCCCGTGGCTGGAGCCCGACATCTGCGACCACCTGGAGGAGCGGCACGGCGCCGGTGTGCCGGCCGTCGTGATGGCACCCATCGGGTTCGTCTCCGACCACATGGAGGTCCTCTACGACCTCGACACCGAGGCCACGGCCAAGGCCGCCGAGCTGGGCCTCCCGGTGCGCCGCTCCGCCACGGTCGGCGCGGACCCCCGCTTCGCCGCCGCGGTCCGCGACCTCGTCCTCGAGCGGGTCGCCGCCGAGCGCGGCCGGGACGTCACGCCGTGTGCTCTGGGCGCGCTCGGCGCGAGCCACAACCTCTGCCCCGTGGGCTGCTGCCCCTCCCGTGCCCCCAAGCCCGCGGCCGCGGGCGCCGACAGCCCGTACGCGTAAGGATCTCGACGTGACTGACCTGAAGGCCGAACTCCTCGAGGTCGCCCTGGAGGCCGCCGCCCGCGCCGGGACCTTCCTGCGCGACGGCCGCCCCGCCGACCTCGGCGTCGCCGCCACCAAGACCAGCGCCGTGGACGTCGTCACGGAGATGGACATCGCCTCGGAGAAGCTGATCACCGGCTTCCTCGCCGAGCGCAGGCCGGACGACGGCGTCCTGGGCGAGGAGGGCGCGAGCACCGAGGGCAGCAGCGGGATCACCTGGGTGATCGACCCCATCGACGGAACGGTCAACTACCTGTACGGGCGCCCCGAATGGTCCGTCTCGATCGCCGCTCGCCAGGGCGACGAGACCCTCGTCGGGGTCGTCGCGGCGCCCTTGCGCGGCGAGACCTACCGCGCGGTCCTCGGCCAGGGCGCGTTCGTGAACGACCGCCCGGCACACGCGCGCGTGGCGCCCCCCTTCGAGCAGGCTCTCGTCGGCACGGGATTCGGCTACCTCGCCGCACGCCGGGCCCACCAGGCCGATGTCGTACGGGAGTTGGTGCCCCACGTGCGCGACATCCGGCGCGGGGGTTCGGCCGCCATCGACCTCTGCGACGTCGCCGTCGGGCGCCTCGACGCGTACTACGAGCGCGGCCTGAACCCCTGGGACCTGGCGGCCGGCGACCTCATCGCCAGGGAGGCGGGCGCGCTCACCGGGGGCCGCCCCGGCGAGGTGCCGTCCGGCGAGCTGACGATCGCGGCGCCGCCCGGACTCTTCGAGCGGCTCCAGGGCCGCCTTGAGGAGCTCGGGGCCTGGCACGACTGACGGACAGCGGCCTGCCGAGCGCGCGGGAAGCACGGGAACGGCATGAGAAAGGGCCCCGGCGCCTGCCTGGATCGACCAGGCGCCGGGGCCCTTCCGTACTGCGTCAGACGCGCGCGACGCCGAGCTCCACGCCGTGCTCGGCGGCGATCCGATGCAGGTCGTCCAGCTCGTCCTGCTCGATCTCGACGAGGAATTCGTCGCCCGTCTCGCGAGCCCGGCTCAGATCGGACTCGGTCGCCTTGATGCGCTGCAAAATCCCTGCGGTGAATGCGTCCATGGTTGCGCCCCCTCGTCCTGGGTCGTGGGTCGGTGGCACGGGGGTGTGCCCTCGGAAGGGGCGATCACGTCTCACACCGCCCTGCGGAAAGCGGGTCGTGGCACGCCACATACAAAGCGTGATCGCGGGTGTAAATCCGTCCTCCCCGCGCTCACTTACGCAGAAACCTCGACCGGCGAGAAAATCCAGCATTCCCCGGGCGCCCCCTCGCCTTACAGCCGGTTTATGGCCGAAAGGGGCAGGATGGAGCCCACACTCCACGACCCGGACCTGCTCACAGGTGCTCAGAACCTGCCCGCAGGTCACACAGGAAGGACAGCGACGTGCGCGTACTCGTCGTCGAGGACGAGCAGCTGCTCGCCGATGCGGTGGCCACCGGACTGCGCCGGGAGGCCATGGCCGTCGACGTCGTGTACGACGGTGCGGCCGCCCTCGAACGCATCGGTGTGAACGACTACGACGTGGTCGTCCTCGACCGGGACCTCCCGCTCGTGCACGGCGACGACGTCTGCCGCAAGATCGTCGAACTGGGCATGCCGACCCGCGTCCTGATGCTGACCGCCTCCGGCGACGTCAGCGACCGCGTCGAGGGCCTGGAGATCGGCGCTGACGACTACCTGCCCAAGCCGTTCGCGTTCACCGAGCTGACCGCCCGTGTGCGGGCGCTGGGACGCCGTACGAGCGTGCCGCTGCCGCCCGTCCTCGAACGCGCGGGCATCAAGCTCGACCCGAACCGCCGCGAGGTCTTCCGCGACGGCAAGGAGATCCAGCTCGCGCCCAAGGAGTTCGCCGTCCTCGAGGTGCTGCTGCGCAGCGAGGGCGCCGTCGTCTCGGCCGAGCAGCTTCTGGAGAAGGCCTGGGACGAGAACACGGACCCCTTCACGAACGTCGTCCGGGTCACCGTCATGACCCTGCGCCGCAAGCTCGGAGAGCCCGCCGTCATCGTGACCGTGCCCGGCTCCGGATACCGGATCTGATCCCCTGTGGCCTCGACACCCGCGCCACCGGCCGCGCCTCCGAAACCCACATGGGACCCCAGAAAAGCCGAGCCGCCCTACCCGTGGCTGCGCCCGACCATCCGTATACGCCTCACCCTGCTGTACGGCGGCATGTTCCTGATCGCCGGCATCGTGCTGCTGTCGATCATCTATCTGCTCGCCGCGCAGGCGCTGAATGTCGGCAGTGACCTGCCGTTCACCGTCACGAACGGTTCGGTGAGCAGCGGTACCTGCCGGAACTTCTCCGGTCTCCCGGACCACCCCACGACGGGCCAGCTCAACTCCGCGCTGAACGAGTGCGTCAACGAGATGCGTCAGCACGCACTCGACAATCTCCTCAGCCGCTCGCTCCTCGCCCTGCTCGGCCTCGCCGTGATCGCGTTCGCCTTCGGGTACGCGATGGCGGGCCGCGTCCTGTCCCCGCTGGGCCGCATCACGCGCACCGCGCGCCGGGTGGCCGGCACGGACCTGTCGCGGCGCATCGAGCTGGACGGTCCGGACGACGAGCTGAAGGAGCTGGCCGACACCTTCGACGACATGCTCGACCGCCTGGAGAGAGCCTTCACCGCGCAGCAGCGGTTCGTCGGCAACGCGTCGCACGAGCTGCGCACCCCGCTCGCGATCAACCGCACGCTCCTGGAGGTGCACCTCTCCGATCCCGGGGCGCCGATGGAGCTGCAGCAGCTCGGCAAGACGCTGCTGGCGACGAACGAGCGCAGCGAGCAGCTCGTCGAGGGCCTGCTCCTGCTCGCCCGCAGCGACAACCAGATCGTGGAGCGCAAACCGGTCGACCTCGCCGAGGTCGCCTCGCAGGCCATCGACCAGGCCCGCTCGGAGGCCGAGGCGAAGGGCGTCGAGATCCGCGGCGAGCGCAAGGAGGCCGTCGTCCAGGGCAACGGCGTACTCCTGGAGCGCATCGCCCTGAACCTCGTCCAGAACGCCGTCCGGTACAACGTCCCGGAGGGTGGCTGGGTCGAGGTGACCACCGAGGCCCAGCACGGCCAGGCGGTCCTCGTGGTGTCCAATACGGGGCCCGTGGTGCCCGCGTACGAGATCGACAACCTCTTCGAGCCGTTCCGGCGGCTGCGCACCGAGCGCACCGGGAGCGACAAGGGAGTGGGGCTCGGCCTGTCGATCGCCCGCTCGGTGGCGCGCGCTCATGGGGGCCGTATCATCGCGGAGCCGCGTGAAGGGGGTGGGCTCGTCATGCGGGTCACCCTGCCGATCTGAGGCCTCCGAGACGCGTGTCACCTCCCGATCCGGGGGTTCCGAGATGCGGGTGGGCGACCGATCTGAGATGCTTCCGCCGACGTGCCGGGGGAGTTCGCTTTTAGCGGAATTTTCGGGACCTGGTCCCGCAAAGACCGTGTGTGATCGATCACAAGGGCGAATTTCCGGCCATCTACTCTCCGTGATCGCAAAAGCCCCCGGAAAGCCAGGAAAATCCGGGTTTTCAGGGGTCTTGATCACGGGAAGTACACGGGGTGGCGCCCGTGAAGTTCGACCTTTGGACCGTGTACGGTCCCCATCGCCATCCAACCCGATCACTCGTGAGGGATCCGGTTGGGTGTCGATTGAGTAACAGACCTTGATGTGAGGCAAAATCTCCGCCTCAGGTCGGGCACAAAGTCCGGCCTCCCGCGCGTTGTGCGCTGGAGACACCGCATACACCCAGAGGGGGAGAGCGACACATGGCAACGGATTACGACACCCCACGCAAGACCGACGATGACGTCAACGAGGACAGCATCGAGGAGCTGAAGGCTCGGCGGAACGACAAGTCGACCTCGTCGGTCGACGTCGACGAGTTCGAGGCCGCCGAAGGCCTGGAGCTCCCGGGCGCCGACCTCTCGAACGAGGAGCTGGCCGTCCGGGTCCTGCCCAAGCAGCAGGACGAGTTCACCTGCATGAGCTGCTTCCTGGTGCACCACAGGAGCCAGCTGGCCCGCGAGAAGAACGGCCAGCCGATCTGCCGCGACTGCGACTGAGGCAGGGTCGGCCGTGACTGGCTCGACCCCGCCCTGGAAGCGCCGCTCCCGGAAGAACCCGGAAGCGGACGGTGGCCCGTCCGACAACGGCGTGCGTGACGACGAGCGAGGCTCTTCCCCCACAGGAGCAGCCTCGCTCGAGGACGCGGACGACCAAGAGGTGGCGGGCGACCTCGCGGCGGCGGGCTACAGCGATGTGCCCGCCGTCTCCACCGCGGGTGACCAAGCGCCGATCGGCGGCCGTGCACAGGTCGCCAGGCGACGAGTGGCCGCCGTCAGGCACGGCGTCCGCAAGAGCGGCAGCGCCGCCAAAGCGGGACTCGGCTATCTCGCCGACCGGATCATCGAGAACGCGCCGCGTGTGCCGGTGCGCGATCTGGCGACCCTGCGCAAACAGTTCCCCGGCCTGAGCGCCGAACAACTCGCCGACAAACTCGTCGCGGGCGCTGCCAACGCCACCTCCACCGTGGGTGCGGGGATCGGCGCCGCCGCGATGATGCCCGTGCCTCCCGCGATGCCGGCCGAGCTGGCGGCCGAGATCACCGGCGTCGCAGCCATCGAGATGAAGCTCGTCGCCGAGCTGCACGAGGTCTACGGCGTGCGCCCGCCCGGCGCCCTCAAGGACCGCAGCGCCGCGTATCTGGCCTCGTGGACCGAGGAGCGCGGCATCGACGTGACGAAGCCCTGGACGATCAATGCGGCGCTCGGCGGCCAGATGAAGCGCGAGCTGCGCCAGCAGATCATGAAGCGCATGGTGCGCAACCTGCCGAACCTGATGCCGTTCATGGTCGGCGCCGCGGTCGGGGCGGTCATGAACCGCCGCGACACCAAGAAGCTCGCGGGGCGGATCCGCAAGGATCTGCGCAAGATCCAGGTCCCCTGGGACGCCCTCCCGGAGCTGCCGCCCCTGGAGCGCCCCAGCGACCCGCATCCACTGATCCCAGGTGACGCACCCGGGCCCGAGGAGCCCGGAAGCTGAGCGGCGCTACTTGCCGAGCGCCTTCGCGAGTCCCTTGGGGTCCCGCGTCGACAGATACACGTAAGGGGTCGGGTCCTGCGGGTCGATGACGTCCACGCGCAGGGCCGTCGGGACATAGCTGCGCAGCAGCATGAAGGCGCGAGGGTCGGCCTTGTGCGTGCGCCAGGCGCGCGCCCCCTCGGCGTCCAGGACCTCCGCGTCACCCAGCGCCGACAGCGGGATCTTCGCGTCCCCGGCGACCAGCGAGTCCGCCACGACGCGGATGCGCACGGAGCCGTACGAACTCGTCACCACCGCCGCCGCGGCCGTCCCGCCGACCAGCCCTCCGAGCAGCGGCAACGTGCCGAACGGCAGCAGGATCAGGGCGCAGGCGACGCCGAGCAGGAGTGAGACGAGCCACCACGAGCGGGGGGCGGTGAGGCGTTCTTCGAACGGTGCGGTGGAGAGCTCCATGCGGTCAAGCTTGGCACGGTGCGCTTTCTCCCAGGACGCGCGGGTAAGGTCTGCGCCTGTGAGTGGTACTTCTGCAGCTCTGACGCCCCCCGCCGACGCCATAGCGCCCGTGCGGCACCCCGATGCCCCCGCGCCCGGCGAGCTCCTCGGCTCGCACTACGGGCACTGTTTCGGATGCGGCGACGAACAGCCCCACGGGCTGCATCTGGCGGCTCGCGCGCAGGACGGCGTCCGCGTCACCGCCGAGTTCACGGTGCGGCCCGCCCACCAGGGCGCCCCCGGTCTCGCGCACGGCGGAGTCCTGGCCACGGCCCTCGACGAGACGCTCGGCTCGCTGAACTGGCTGCTGCGCGTCATCACGGTGACCGGCCGGCTCGAGACGGACTTCGTGCGGCCCGTGCCCGTGGACACCGTGCTGTACCTCGACGCCGAGGTCACCGCCGTCGCGGGCCGCAAGATCTACTCGACCGCCACCGGCCGGATCGGCGGCCCCGACGGGCCCGTCGCGGTCCGCGCCGACGCCCTCTTCATCGAGGTGAAGGTCGACCACTTCATCGACAACGGCCGCCCGGAGGAGATCCAGGCGGCCATGAGCGACCCGGACCAGGTCCGGCGCACCCGTGCCTTCGAGGTGAACCCGTGACCCGAGCCCCTCTCGACGTGCTGATCAGGCGTGTCGACCCCGACGTACCGCTGCCCTCGTACGAGCATCCCGGTGACGCGGGCGCGGACCTGCGGACCACCGAGGCGTGCGAACTCGCGCCGGGCGAGCGGGCCGTACTTCCCACGGGGGTGTCGATCGCGCTGCCCGAGGGGTACGCCGCCTTCGTGCACCCGCGATCCGGACTCGCCGCCCGCTGCGGTGTCGCCCTGGTGAATGCCCCAGGGACGGTGGATGCCGGGTACCGTGGAGAGATCAAGGTGATCGTGGTGAATCTCGACCCGCGCGACAGCGTGCGGTTCGAGCGCTTCGACCGGATTGCCCAACTGGTCGTCCAGCAGGTCGAGAAGGTGCGCTTCCAGGAGGTGGCGGAGCTTCCCGACTCGGCGCGGGCCGAGGGGGGCTTCGGGTCCACCGGTGGTCATGCCGCCGTGGGGCCGGGCCCGGGTGGGCATCAGGGCGGGAATCGATACGCATCGGTCGTATCCGACCGGGAAGGACAGTGACGTGTTCGGACGTCGCAAGAAGAACGGCGCCGCCGATGACGCGGCGGGCGAGGCCGAGCAGGTCGTCGACGGCGTAGCCGACGACAGCGACGCGGGCGAGGGCGAGTCGCAGCGCGTGCGGCTGGAGCCCGAGCCGCGTCCCGACGGCCCCTGGGACGCCTCCGAGGTCCGCGAGCCCGGCGAGGGTCGCGTGGACCTGGGTGGACTGTTCGTCCCCGGAGTCGAGGGCATGGAGCTGCGGGTCGAGGTCGCGGGCGACGCGATCGTCGCTGCCACCGTCGTCCTCCAGGACAGCGCCGTGCAGCTCCAGGGCTTCGCCGCCCCCAAGAAGGAGGGCATCTGGGGCGAGGTCCGTGAGGAGATCGCCTCGGGCATCACCCAGCAGGGTGGTGTGATCGACGAGGTCGAGGGTCCGCTCGGCTGGGAGCTGCGGGCCCAGGTGCCGGTGCAGCTGCCGGACGGCACGGGCGGCTTCCAGGTCGTCCGGTTCGTCGGCGTCGACGGCCCCCGCTGGTTCCTGCGCGGAGTGATCTCCGGGCAGGGCGCGGTGCAGCCGCAGGCCGCCGGGCTCCTCGAGCAGATCTTCCGGGACACCGTCGTGGTCCGCGGTGAGGGCCCCATGGCTCCGCGTGACCCGATCGTCCTGAAGCTGCCGGACGACGCGCAGATGGTCGCCGAGGGCGTGCAGCAGGAGCCGCAGGAAGGCTCCCGGTTCGCCGGCGGCATGGGGCAGCTGGCGCGCGGCCCCGAGATCACCGAGGTGCGCTGAGCCGCACTCTCACGGCCATCGACGGGCCGCACACTCCACCGGAGTGTGCGGCCCGTCGGCGTTGCGTGGCTCGGCGCTTGAAGTGTCCAGTCCGTAGCGGGGCGTTCGCACAACCCCTTGTTGCGCGGCGGGCACGGGGCGAGACCGCCTGTACCTGCCCACTGGCGGCCGCGGCAGGGGCGCCGTGCACCGCCTGCCGGTGACGAGTCGCGGGGAGCGCCTCGGCTGCCGTCGCCGCGCGGTGGGCGTCGTCCGTCACTGGACCGGGCGCACCCTCCTGCCGTACCTCACCGCCCTGGAGAACCGCGCCCTGCCGCTGACGCACGCGCGCGTGCCCCGCGACGGGCGAACCGCGTGCACCCGCGCGACGAGCGGACCGCGCGCACCCGCGAACTCCTCGACGTGCTGGGCATCGTGCACTGCCGCGACCGGCCCCCGGCCGAGCTGTCCGGGGCGTGCGGCAGCGCGTCGCCGTCGCCACGGTGAACGCAGCCCCGCGGAACCGAGCGCCTTCCACAGCTCGGAGTCCGTTCCCGTGCCGGCCGCCGCCAGGCGCTCGGGGGTCGACAGGGGAGGAGATGGAGGAGACCGGGCTGCTCGGGCTCGTGCTGATGCTGGAGGAGCAGGGTCGGACGACGGCGCAGGTGCCGTTCGCCGCCAGCTGCGCGTACGGGCGTATCGCGTGTCCTGCCGGCCGACGAGCCGACCGGCGAGGTCGCCACGGCGAGCCGCGGGGGACGTGGTCACGCCTGTGCCGCGCGAGCGAGGAGTCCGGCGCGACGGTTCCCGTCGTCACGTACGACCCGCTCGTGTCCGGCCGGGTACGCCGCGCGGCCGGACCCACGGTGGCCGCATCTCGACGGACATCTCGCGTGAACGCGGCGGAGAGGGCGAAGAGTTCACGTTTCTGGACCGGGCAAGCGGGATCCGGCTGCCGTGGGACCGCGTGGAGGGGTGTGGGTGGAGCGGTCGGGTCCGGCCCGTGGGTGAGGCGGGCCACGTGGGCGTATGGCCGGATCGCGACGGCCGCTCCGACAGCTGAACTGCGGCTCCTCCGTCACCTCTTGACGGAGGGCTGGTACGTACCTAGGGTCTGCGGCCAACACCCGTGTTCATAAAGGTACTTCACGTTCACATACAAGAACGGATGGCCCCCCACATGCCGAACACACCGGCCCCCGCCCGTCACCGGCGCAGACGACGCACCGCTCTCCTCGCCACCCTGGCGACGACCGCCACCGCACTCGTCGCCACCCTCCTCGCCGGGCCCGGCGCGGACCGCGCCGACGCCGCGCCCGCCACCTTCGCCCACCCGGGCGTCACCGTCTCCAAGAGCCAGCTCGACTTCGCCCGGGACAAGGTCGACGCCGGCGCCCAGCCCTGGAAGAGCGCGTACGACCAGATGCTGGCGAGCAAGTACGCCTCCCTCACACGTACCGCCAAACCCCGCGCCACCGTCGAGTGCGGCTCCTACTCCAACCCCAACTACGGCTGCACCGACGAGCGTGAGGACGCGATAGCCGCGTACACCGACGCCCTCGCCTGGTACATCACGCGCGACGACCGCTACGCGAAGAAGTCCATCGAGCTGATGGACGCCTGGTCGGCCACCGTCAAGGAGCACACCAACAGCAACGCGCCGCTCCAGACCGGCTGGGCCGGCTCCTCCTGGCCCAAGGCCGCCGAGATCATCAAGTACACGTACACCGGCGGCTGGGCGAACGAGGGCCGTTTCCGGACGATGCTGCGCGACGTCTACCTCCCCGAGGTCATCAACGGCTCCAACTCCAACGGCAATTGGGAGCTGTCGATGATGGAGGCCGCCGTCGGCATCTCCGTCTTCCTGGAGGACAGGACGTCGTACGACAAGGCCATGGCCAAGTTCCGTACGCGCACGGCCGCCTACGTCTACCTCGCCTCCGACGGCGACCTGCCGAAGACCGTGCCGAGCCAGAACCTCGACACCAAGGCCAAGATCGTCAGCTACTGGCAGGGACAGTCCACCTTCGTCACCGGCCTCACCCAGGAGACCTGCCGCGACTTCACGCACACCGGATACGGCATCTCCGCCATCTCCCACATCGCCGAGACCAGCCGCATCCAGGGCCAGGACCTGTACGGCACCGACGTCGGGCAGCGCCTCCAGCAGGCACTCGGCTTCCAGGCCAAGTACGAGCTGGGCGAGGCACCGCCGAGCTGGCTGTGCGGCGGTGCCGTCACGCGAGGGCTCGGCCCCGTCACCGAGGTCGGCTACAACGCGATGCACCACCGTCTCGGCAACGCCATGACGAACACCCAGAAGCTCACCGAGCAGAACCGCCCGGCGGGCTCCAACAACCTGTTCGTCGCCTGGGAGACCCTGACCCACGCCGAGAACCCCAACTGACCCCGGCCATTGCCCGGCCGGGCGCCGCGTGACCATACTGGCGCCCGGCCGGGGAACGCACGGGGGAGCGCACATGAGCGAGAGCACAGAATCGGGGACCGCCGTCCTCGACCAGGACGGCGGCGGCCCCATGGTCGTCGTCGAGGACCTGCACCGTTCCTACGGCACCGGGGCCGCCGCCGTGCACGCCCTGCGCGGCGTCTCCTTCGAGGTGCCGCGCGGCGAACTCGTCGCCCTCAAGGGCCGCTCGGGGTCCGGCAAGACGACGCTCCTCAACCTCGTCGGAGGGCTCGACGAACCCGGCGGCGGGCGCATCACCGTCGACGGACAGGACCTCTCCGGACTCGGCGAGAACGGGCTCCTGGAACTGCGCCGTGACCGCATCGGCTTCATCTTCCAGTCCTTCGGCCTGATCCCGATCCTGTCCGCCGCCGAGAACGTCGGGGTGCCGATGCGCCTGCGCAAGGCCGACCCCCGTGAACGCGAGGAGCGCGTCGAGCTGCTCCTCGCCCTCGTCGGCCTCGCCGACCACGCCAGACAGCGCCCCGGCGAACTGTCCGGCGGCCAGCAGCAGCGCGTCGCCATCGCCCGCGCGCTCGCCAACCGGCCCGCCCTCCTCATCGCCGACGAACCCACCGGCCAGCTCGACGCCGAGACCGGCCTCGCCGTCATGGAGCTGCTGCGGGCCGTCGTCCGCAGCGAACACGTCACCGCACTCGTCGCCACCCACGACGCGGCGCTGCTCGACCTCGCCGACCGGGTCCTCGAACTGCGCGACGGCGAGATCACGGAAATCACCGCGTCACGGGAGACGTCGGGGCGGCGCTGACCGAAACGCCGCCGGTGCGGCGCGGCCCGCATCAGAGTTGCGTCAAAGACGCACGTCCGCGGCCCCCTCGCCCCATTTGCCGCAATTGGTGGCCGTAGGGTCGACGCTGCGTACGACACGTGCAGCGGGAAGACAATGGGGCCATGGGACGCGGCAAGCTTCGGATCTACCTCGGTGCGGCACCGGGCGTCGGCAAGACCTACGCGATGCTGTCCGAAGGCCACCGCCGTATCGAGCGGGGCACGGACTGCGCCGTCGGCTTCGTCGAGCACCACGGCAGGCCCCGTACGGAGGTGATGCTCCACGGCCTCGAACAGATCGCCCGCAAGGAGCTGACCTACCGCGGCGCCGTCTTCACCGAGATGGACGTCGACGCCGTACTCGCCCGCCGCCCCGAAGTCGCCCTGGTGGACGAACTCGCCCACACGAACGTGCCCGGCTCGCGCAACGCCAAGCGCTGGCAGGACGTCGAGGAACTCCTCGCGGCCGGCATCGACGTCGTGTCCACCGTCAACATCCAGCACCTGGAGTCACTCGGCGACGTCGTCGAATCGATCACCGGCGTGCGCCAGCGCGAGACCGTCCCCGACGAGGTCGTGCGCCGCGCCGACCAGATCGAACTGGTCGACATGTCGCCCGAGGCGCTGCGCCGCCGCATGGCCCACGGCAACATCTACAAGCCGGACCGCATCGACGCCTCCCTCTCCAACTACTTCCGCCCCGGCAATCTCACCGCCCTGCGCGAACTGGCCCTGCTCTGGGTGGCCGACCGCGTCGACGAATACCTCCAGCAGTACCGCGGCGAACACAACATCCGCACGACCTGGCAGGCCCGCGAGCGCATCGTCGTCGGCCTGACCGGCGGACCCGAGGGCCGCACGCTCGTCAGGCGCGCGGCGCGGATGGCCGCCAAGGGGTCGGGCAGCGAGATCCTCGCCGTCTACATCGCCCGCAGCGACGGCCTCACCGCCGCCTCCCCCAAGGAACTGGCACTCCAGCGCACCCTCGTCGAGGACCTGGGCGGCACCTTCCACCACGTCATAGGGGACGACATACCGGCCGCGCTCCTGGAGTTCGCACGCGGCGTCAACGCGACCCAGATCGTGCTGGGCTCCTCGCGCCGCAAGACGTGGCAGTACATCTTCGGACCCGGTGTCGGCATGACCGTCGCCCGCGAGTCGGGCCCCGACCTCGACGTGCACATCGTCACGCACGAGGAAGTGGCCAAGGGGCGCGGCCTCCCCGTCACCCGGGGCGCGCGCCTCGGCCGCTCGCGCATCATCTGGGGCTGGCTCGTCGGCGTCGGCGGGCCCGCCCTGCTGTCCCTCGCGCTCACCCATGTCGCCACCGATCTCGGCCTCGCGAACGACATGCTCCTCTTCCTGTCGGTGACGGTGGCCGCCGCCCTCGTCGGCGGTCTCCTGCCGGCGCTGGCCTCGGCCGCCGTCGGCTCGCTCCTCCTGAACTACTACTTCACGCCGCCGCTGCACCTGTTCACCGTCGCCGACCCCAAGAACATCGTCGCCATCGTGATCTTCGTAGGAGTCGCGGTGTCGGTCGCCTCCGTCGTCGACCTCGCGGCCCGGCGTACCCACCAGGCCGCAAGGCTGCGGGCCGAGTCCGAGATCCTCTCCTTCCTCGCCGGCAGCGTCCTTCGAGGCGAGAACAGCCTCGACGCGCTGCTCGACCGGGTCCGTGAGACCTTCGCCATGGACTCAGTCGCCCTCCTCGAACGCGCGAGTGACGTCGATCCGTGGACCCGCGCGGCCAGCGTCGGCCCGCACCCCCTGGAGCGCCCCGAGGACGCGGACGTCGACATGCCGGTCGGCGACCACATGGCGCTCGCCCTGTCCGGCCGGGTGCTGCCCGCCGAGGACCGCCGCGTCCTCGCCGCCTTCGCGGCCCAGGCCGCCGTCGTCCTCGACCGCCAGCGCCTCCAGTCCGAGGCGGACCGGGCCCGCACCCTCGCGGAGGGCAACCGCATCCGCACCGCCCTGCTCGCCGCCGTCAGCCACGACCTGCGCACCCCGCTCGCCGGCATCAAGGTATCCGTCTCCTCCCTGCGCTCCGACGATGTCGCCTGGTCCGAGGAGGACCAGGCGGAACTCCTCGCCGGCATCGAGGAGGGCGCCGACCGCCTCGACCACCTCGTCGGCAACCTCCTCGACATGTCCCGCCTCCAGACCGGCACCGTCACCCCGCTGATGCGCGAGATCGATCTCGATGAGGTGGTTCCGATGGCGCTGGTGGGCGTCCCCGACGGCAGCGTCGACCTCGACATTCCGGAGAGCCTGCCCATGGTCACCGTGGACAAGGGACTCCTGGAGCGCGCCGTCGCCAATATCGTCGAGAACGCGGTCAAGTACAGCCCCGAGGACGAGACGGTCCTCGTCGCGGCCAGCACACTCGGCGACCGCGTCGAGGTGCGCGTCGTGGACCGCGGCCCCGGTGTCCCCGACACCGCGAAGGACCGCATCTTCGCCCCGTTCCAGCGCTACGGTGACGCGCCGCGCGGCGCCGGCGTGGGCCTCGGTCTCGCCGTCGCGCGCGGCTTCGTCGAGGCGATGAGCGGCACGCTCACGGCGGAGGACACCCCCGGTGGGGGGCTGACCATGGTCCTCACGCTCACCGCCGCGACCGGCCACCCGCCGGCCGGCCCCACCAGCTCAGCCATTGCTCAGAGAGGCAGGTACGCATGACCCGGGTGCTCGTGGTCGACGACGAGCCGCAGATCGTGCGCGCCCTCGTCATCAACCTGAAGGCGCGCAAGTACGAGGTGGAGGCCGCGGCCGACGGCGCGGGGGCGCTCCAGCTCGCCGCCGCGTTCCACCCCGACGTGGTCGTGCTCGACCTGGGCCTGCCCGACATGGACGGCGTCGAGGTGATCAAGGGCCTGCGCGGCTGGACCCGCGTACCGATCCTGGTGCTGTCCGCGCGGCACTCCTCCGACGAGAAGGTCGAGGCGCTCGACGCGGGCGCCGACGACTACGTCACCAAGCCGTTCGGCATGGACGAGCTCCTGGCCCGCCTGCGCGCCGCGGTCCGCCGGGCCGAGCCCACCGGCGGCGGCGAGGACGAGGGCATCGTCGACACCGACGACTTCACCGTCGACCTGGCCGCGAAGAAGGTCAACCGCGACGGCCGCGACGTGCGCCTGACCCCCACCGAGTGGCACCTCCTGGAGGTCCTGGTCCGCAACACGGGCCGCCTGGTCAGCCAGAAGCAGCTCCTCCAGGAGGTCTGGGGCCCCTCGTACGGCACCGAGACGAACTATCTGCGCGTCTACATGGCCCAGCTCCGCCGCAAACTGGAGTCGGACCCCTCCCACCCGCGGCACTTCATCACGGAGCCCGGCATGGGGTATCGCTTCGAGCGCTGACCCGCTCATCCGTTGTCCCGGCCCCCCGGTACGCTTGATTTATGAGTGCTGTCCCTCGTTCCGATACGCCGTCCGAGAAGCCGGCAGGCCGCTTCCGGCGCATGCTCGACCGGCTGTCCTCCTCCCAGGAGGACCTGGAGTCGGAAGAGCTGCGCGAGGACTCGCAGACCACGGGCTGTACCCGCATCGGGGACTGCCAGGACCGGCAGATAGTCACCGTTACTGGTACCTTGCGCACGGTCACCCTCCGACCACGCGCCGGAGTCCCGGCCCTGGAGGCGGAGCTGTTCGACGGCTCCGCGGCTCTGGACGTCGTGTGGCTCGGCCGCCGGTCCATCGTGGGCATCGAACCGGGCCGCAAGCTGATCGCTTCCGGCCGCGTCTCGATGAGCCGGGGCCGTAGGGTGCTGTTCAACCCCAAGTACGAACTCAGACCGCTCGGACGGGAGTAGCCGGTGACGTCCCTCGACAAGCCGACCGCGGATCAGGAATCCGACTCGAAGGCGGTGACCGAGGCCGCCCTCTTCGAGGCCTTCGGCGGCGTGCGGGGCTTGGTGGAGACCGTCGTTCCCGGTCTCCTCTTCGTGACCATCTTCACGATCAACAAAGACCTGCACATGTCGGCCATCGCGGCCCTCGCGGTGTCCCTGGTCCTGGTCGTGGTCCGTCTGGTCATGAAGGGCACCGTCAAACACGCCTTCAGCGGCGTCTTCGGCGTCGCCTTCGGCGTCGTCTTCGCGATGATGACGGGCAACGCCAAGGACTTCTACCTGCCCGGCATGCTCTACACGCTGGGCCTGGCCGTCGCCTACATCGTCACCACGCTGTGCGGGGTGCCGCTGATCGGCCTGATCCTGGGGCCGGTCTTCAAGGAGAACCTCTCCTGGCGCACGCGCAACCCCGGCCGCAAGAAGGCCTACGCGAAGGCCAGTTGGGCCTGGGGCCTGATCCTGCTCGCCAAGTGCGCGATCCTCTTCCCGATGTACTGGTGGGCCGACACCACGAAGTTCGGCTGGGTCCTGATCGCCCTCAAGATCCCGCCGTTCCTGCTCGCGGTCTGGCTGACCTGGGTCTTCCTGGCGAAGGCGCCCGCGCCCATCGACGTGTTCGCGGAGATGGAGGCGCAGGAGAAGGCCGAGGAGGAAGCGAAGGCCGCCCGCAAGGAGTCGGGGGCCGCGCGTCATCGCCGTGAGGTCTGAGCGGCGTCGGCGGCCGCGGGTGTGTGAGGTCTTGTCGCGCGGTGTCCCGCGCCCCTAGAAGCGAGAGGGCCCCGGAGTTTCGACTCCGGGGCCCCTCTTCGTAGCTACGGAAGAACCGTCAGCCCGCGACGTCCTCGCGGCGGACCGACAGCAGGTCCTCGAGCTGTTCCTCGCGTGCCTGGGCCGCCACGAACAGCAGCTCGTCGCCCGCCTCCAGCGAGTCCTCCTGGGACGGGGCCAGGACGCGGGTCCCGCGGATGATCGTCACCAGGGACGTGTCCTCGGGCCACTGGACGTCGCCCACGCGCACGCCGGCCAGCGCCGACTCGGGCGGCAGCGTCAGCTCCACCAGGTTCGCGTCGCCGTGGCTGAAGCGCAGCAGGCGGACCAGGTCGCCCACGCTCACCGCCTCCTCGACGAGCGCGGACATGAGGCGCGGCGTGGAGACCGCGACATCGACGCCCCACGACTCGTTGAAGAGCCACTCGTTCTTCGGGTTGTTCACACGGGCGACGACCCGCGGGACCCCGTACTCGGTCTTCGCGAGCAGCGAGACGACGAGGTTGACCTTGTCGTCGCCGGTGGCCGCGATGACCACGTTGCAGCGCTGGAGCGCCGCCTCGTCCAGGGACGTGATCTCACAGGCGTCGGCGAGCAGCCACTCCGCCTGCGGGACGCGCTCGACCGAGATGGCGGTCGGCGCCTTGTCGATGAGAAGGACCTCGTGTCCGTTCTCCAGGAGCTCACCGGCGATGGACCGGCCCACCGCGCCCGCTCCGGCAATGGCGACCCTCATCAGTGACCGCCCTCCTCTTCAGGGCCCTCGGCGAACGCCGCTTCGACCTTCTCGACGTCGTCGGTGCGCATCATCACGTGCACCAGGTCGCCCTCCTGCAGGACCGTCTGCGACGTGGGCAGGATCGCCTCGCCGAGCCGGGTGAGGAACGCGACCCGGACGCCGGTCTCCTCCTGGAGCCGGCTGATCTTGTGGCCCACCCACGCGACCGAGGCGTGCACCTCGGCGAGCTGGACGCCCCCGGTGGGGTCGCGCCACAGCGGCTCGGCGCCGGAGGGCAGGAGCCTGCGCAGCATCTGGTCCGCGGTCCACCGCACCGTCGCGACGGTCGGGATGCCCAGGCGCTGGTAGACCTCGGCGCGACGCGGGTCGTAGATGCGGGCCGCGACGTTCTCGATGCCGAACATCTCGCGGGCCACGCGGGCGGCGATGATGTTCGAGTTGTCACCGCTGGAGACGGCCGCGAACGCGCCGGCCTCCTCGATCCCCGCCTCGCGCAGGGTGTCCTGGTCGAATCCGACCCCGGTGACGCGGCGGCCGCCGAAGCCGGAGCCCAGCCGGCGGAACGCCGTGGGGTCCTGGTCGATGACCGCTACCGTGTGCCCCTGTTGCTCAAGGTTCTGGGCCAGGGCTGAACCCACCCGGCCGCACCCCATGATGACGATGTGCACCGGCCGCTACCCCGCACTCCCGGTCGCCCCGATGACCTGCGAAAACATCTCGCTCACTCTTCTCTCTCAGTCTGCCGGGCAACTAGAGGCAATCGCGTGCCGCGTTGCCAGGAGACGAGCTTAAGCCGCATGGCCTCCGTTGCCTGCATCCGCGTAGCCGGAAGCTTGATCAGCTGCGCCGCGCGCGGCCCCTGCCCGCGATCTCGGCCGCGTCCCGCCTGAACGCCCACTTCATCTCCGGTTCCATCGCGAAGCGGAAGAGGCGCTGCACGGGCGGGGTGCACAGGCTGGTGATGAGAGCGGCGGCGACCAGCGTGACGGTGATCTCGCCGAGCGGGGTGTGCAGCCGGTCGAGGTCGTACCAGTCCCAGAAGCGGGAGCCCTTGGCGACGAACCCGTGCAGCAGGTAGCCGTACAGGGTGCCTGCGCCGAGTGCCGTGAACCACGTCCTGCGGCGCGGGACCCAGGCGAAGAAGCACGCGACGAGGACGACGGAGCAGCCGAACATGGCGAGCGTCATGACGGCGCCCGACCAGCCGGGGGCGCCGAGTTCCTGTGCGCTGTCACGGCGGTAGAACCAGGCGGCGTTCATGCGCGGGGCCGCCCAGTACGCGAACAGCAGGGCGGCCGCGAAGACGGGGACGGCCAGGATCCGCGCCTCGCGCCGGCGTACGAGCTGGAAGTGCTCCGGCTTGAGGACGAGGCCGAGCACGAAGAAGGGGAGGAACTGCAGGACGCGCTGGAGGTCGAGGTCGTCGCCGATGTCGGGGGAGACGGAGGCGAGTACGGCGATGGCCAGCGCGAGTGGCACCGGCCAGCGGACGATCTTCCACAGCGGGGTGGTGAGCCGCCACACGAACAGGGCGACCAGGAACCAGGTCAGGTACCAGGGGTCGAGCAGGCTGATCGGGTACGTCGGGTCGTCGTTCGCCCAGCGTTTGAAGAAGGTGTACGCGACCTCGAAGATCACGTACGGCACCGCGACCCCGGTCACCAGGCGCTTGAGGCGTCCCGGGCTCGCGTCGAAGCTGCGGGAGAAGTAGCCGGAGATGACGATGAACGCCGGCATGTGGAAGGTGTAGACGGTGATGTAGAGGGCGGCCGCCGCCCGGCTGTCGCCGCGCAGGGGCTCCCAGGCGTGACCCATCGCGACGAGGACGATGGCCAGGTACTTGGCGTTGTCGAAGAACGCGTCGCGCGGCTTGGCCGGCTGCCGGTCCGGCTTCTCCGCGGCCGTCTGCTGCCTGCCGGGCATCTCCGCGGCCGTCTGATACTCGTCCGGTTTCCGCGCGGCCGTCTGCTGCCTGCCGGGCTTCCCCGCGACCGCCTGGCACTCGTCCGGCTTCTCCGCGGTCGTCCGACGCTCGTCCGGTTTCTCCGTGGCCGCGCGCTGCCCGTCCGGTTTGTCGGCGGCCCGCCCGTGCGTCGTCGGCGGCTTCTCCGGCGGGGGCGCAGCGGGCTCGGACGCGGGTGCCGGCAACGGCGCGGTGCGGCCACCCTGAGGTGTGACCGGCCGCTGCGCGGGGAGGTGGCTGCGGGACATCTCCCGCACCGTATCCACCCCTTCTCTCCCGCGTAAACCCGGACCACAGCGGCGTTACGGGCGTCACAGTGCCCACCTAGACTGGGGTCCTCCTTGGCCCGGTGAGCCGAAGCGGATGTGGAAGAGGACGACGACGGTGGTGACGCGCGTACGCGACTTCGATGACCGGCCCGCCTTCGACGATCCGCCCGCCGAGGTCATCGCGGAGGCGGCCGGCGCGTTCGGACTGCTCGCCTCATCGGCCAGGCTGCACATCGTGTGGGCCCTCGCCCAGGGTGAGAGCGATGTCACAGGCCTCGCCGAACGGGTGGGCGGCGCACTGCCCGCCGTGAGCCAGCACCTGACCAAGCTGAAGCTCGCCGGGCTCGTGCGATCCCGGCGCGAGGGGCGCCGCCAGGTCTACTTCGTGGACGACCCGGACATCGTCGCCGTGGTGCGGCTGCTGGTGGGCCGGCTCGCCGAGCGGGCCGACCCGAACCCGGCCCGCCGGCTGCGCGGGGCCGGAGCCTAGGGACTTTCGTCGGAGGAGGCCGGGGGATGGCGGAGCGGGGCGGGCAGGCCAGGAGCAGGCCTTGGCTCTGGGGGGCGGTGCTGCTCGTCCTCCTGGTGGCCTGGGCGTGCGGGCGGTCGGGGGGCACGGGCGCGGACGGGACCGGTGGAGCCGCGGGGGCTTCGGGCAAGCCGACCGCGTCCGCCCGCTCCTCGCGAACGCCCACGACCCCCACGCCGAGGCCCGGCCCCAGCGCCTCCAGCAGCTCGACCACTCCCTCGGGCACGTACGACCCGGCGGCCTACGCCCCGCAGGTCCGGGCCCGCGCCGCCGAGGCCGGCGTCAGCCCGCGGCTCCTCATGGCGATCCTCTACAACGAGTCGTACAAACCCCACGACCCCGCCCTGGAACGCGCCTGGCAGCGCTACAAGCCGGGCGCTGCCTTCGGGATCGCCGACATGCACCGCGCTGCGTTCGACGAGACCAAGCGGGGCCGGGCCTTCGCGGGGCGCCGATGGGAGGAGTTGCCCGACGACCGGGACCTGGCCGTGCGCGCGGCCGCCTGGTACCTCCACGACCTGGCGCGGCAACTGCCCGCGCATCCCTCGGGCCCCTACGACAAGGACGAGTTGCTCGCCCTCGGCTACAACACGGGCGCGGGGAACATGCGGGCCTTCGCGCGCGGCGCGACGCCCGGGAGCCAGGCCGCCGACTATCTGGACCGGCTGCGTTCGAACTGGGAGAAGGCGGGGCGAGCCGTCGCCCGGACCGGCGGCTGAGGCCGAAAGCCCTCGCCGGGACCGCCCGGTGCGAGGCCCGGCGTGCGGCCTTGTGTGAGGTTCCGGTGCACTTGGGGGGTGGTGGGTGGGCGGCCCCCCGTTCGAACGCTTACGATCCTCTGCGTGTCCAAACTGACCGACGTGCCCAAACGGATCTTGATCGGGCGCGCTCTGCGCAGCGACCGGCTCGGAGAAACGCTCCTGCCGAAGCGCATCGCCCTCCCCGTTTTCGCCTCCGACCCGCTGTCCTCCGTGGCCTATGCGCCGGGAGAGGTGTTGCTGGTCCTGTCCATCGCGGGCGTGTCGGCGTACCACTTCAGCCCCTGGATCGCTGTCGCGGTCGTGGTGCTGATGTTCACCGTGGTCGCCTCCTACCGCCAGAACGTCCACGCGTACCCGAGCGGCGGCGGTGACTACGAGGTCGCGACCACGAACCTCGGCCCCAAGGCCGGCCTCACCGTCGCGAGCGCCCTCCTCGTCGACTACGTCCTCACCGTCGCCGTGTCGATCGCCTCCGGCATCGAGAACCTCGGCTCGGCGATCCCGTTCGTCGTCGAGCACAAGGTCCTGTGCGCCGTCCTGGTCATCGTCCTGCTCACGCTGATGAACCTGCGCGGCGTGAAGGAGTCCGGGAAACTCTTCGCCATCCCGACCTACGTCTTCGTGGCCGGCGTCTTCATCATGATCGCGTGGGGCGCGTTCCGCGGGCTCGTCCTCGGCGACACCATGCAGGCGCCCACCGCCGACTTCCACATCAAGGCCGAACACCAGGGGCTCGCGGGCTTCGCCCTCGTCTTCCTGCTGCTGCGCGCGTTCTCCTCGGGCTGTGCCGCGCTCACCGGTGTCGAGGCGATCAGCAACGGCGTACCGGCGTTCCGCAAGCCGAAGTCGAAGAACGCGGCGACCACGCTCGCGGCGATGGGCCTGCTGGCCGTGACCATGTTCTGCGGCATCATCGCCCTGGCCATGTCGACCAACGTCCGCATGGCCGAGAACCCGGCGACCGACCTGATCCACAACGGCGTCGCGGTCGGCGAGAGCTACGTCCAGAACCCGGTGATCTCCCAGGTCGCCGAGGCCGTCTTCGGCAAGGGCAGCTTCCTCTTCATCATCCTGGCCGCGGCCACCGCGCTGGTCCTCTTCCTCGCGGCCAACACCGCGTACAACGGCTTCCCGCTCCTCGGCTCGATCCTCGCCCAGGACCGCTACCTGCCGCGCCAGCTGCACACCCGCGGCGACCGCCTCGCGTTCTCGAACGGCATCGTGCTCCTGGCCGGCGCCGCGGCGCTCCTCGTCGTCATCTACGGCGCCGACTCGACGCGCCTGATCCAGCTGTACATCGTCGGTGTGTTCGTCTCCTTCACGCTGAGCCAGACCGGCATGGTCCGGCACTGGAACCGCCATCTGCGCACCGAGAAGGACCAGGCCAAGCGCCGCCACATGGTCCGCTCGCGCGCCATCAACACCTTCGGCGCGTTCTTCACCGGCCTCGTGCTCGTCGTCGTCCTCGTCACGAAGTTCACGCACGGGGCCTGGGTCGCCCTCCTCGGCATGTGCATCTTCTACGCGACGATGACCGCGATCCGTAAGCACTACGACCGCGTGGCCGAGGAGATCCAGGCCCCCGAGACGCCGACCGACGACAGCGTCAGGCCGTCCCGCGTCCACTCGATCGTCCTCGTCTCCAAGATCCACCGCCCGACGCTGCGCGCCCTCGCCTACGCGAAGCTCATGCGCAGCGACACCCTCGAGGCGCTCAGCGTGAACGTCGACCCGGCCGAGACGAAGGCACTGCGCGAGGAGTGGGAGCGGCGCGGCATCGACGTACCGCTCAAGGTCCTCGACTCGCCCTACCGCGAGATCACCCGGCCGATCATCGAGTACGTCAAGGGCCTGCGCCGCGAGTCGCCCCGCGACGCGGTCAGCGTGATCATCCCCGAGTACGTGGTCGGCCACTGGTACGAGCACCTGCTCCACAACCAGTCCGCCCTGCGGCTCAAGGGCCGCCTCCTGTTCACCCCCGGCATCATGGTCACCTCGGTGCCCTACCAGCTGGAGTCCTCCGAGGCCGCCAAGAAGCGGGCCCGCAGGCGCCAGGACTGGAACGCGCCGGGTGCCGTGCGCCGCGGCCCGGTCGAGAAGCGCCCGAAGGAGCCCTCGAACAAGGGCTGACCCCCCTCGGCTCTCGTGTGGCGAGCGGCCGGATCACACCCACGTAGACTGGTGGGCTGTTGTCCGGCCGTTCGCCGTGTCCCTTGCTCTCTTACGTTGTGGAGTCCCCCGCCATGCAGGCAGAACCGAAGAAGTCGCTGGTCGGGGAGGAGTACGAGGTCGAGATCGGCCCCGTCGCCCACGGCGGCCACTGCATCGCCCGCACAGACGAGGGCCAGGTCCTGTTCGTCCGGCACGCGCTGCCCGGCGAGAAGGTCGTGGCCCGCGTCACGGACGGCGAGGAAGGCGCCCGCTTCCTGCGCGCCGACGCGGTCACCGTCATCGAGGCGTCCAAGGACCGCGTCGAGGCGCCCTGCCCCTACGCCGGCCCCGGCCGCTGCGGCGGCTGCGACTGGCAGCACGCCAAGCCGGGCGCGCAGCGCCGCCTCAAGGGCGAGGTCATCACCGAGCAGCTCCAGCGCCTCGCGGGCCTCACGCCCGAGGAGGCCGGCTGGGACGGCACGGTCATGCCGGCCGAGGGCGACAAGCTCCCGGCGGGCGAGGTCCCGCAGTGGCGCACGCGCGTGCAGTACGCGGTCGACCCCGACACCGGGAAGGCCGGCCTGCGCCGCCACCGCTCGCACGAGGTCGAGCCGGTCGAGCACTGCATGATCGCGGCGCCGGGCGTCAGCGAACTCGGCATCGAGAAGCGCGACTGGACGGGCATGGAGTCCATCGAGGCGATCGCGGCCACGGGCTCCCAGGACCGCCAGGTCATCCTGACCCCGCGCCCCGGCGCGCGCCTGCCCCTGGTCGAACTCGACAAGCCGGTCTCCGTGCTGCGCGTCGACGAGAAGGACGGCGGCATCCACCGGGTCCACGGCCGCGGGTTCGTCCGCGAGCGCGCCGACGGCCGCACGCACCGCGTCGGCAGCGGCGGCTTCTGGCAGGTGCACCCGCAGGCGGCGGACACGCTGGTCAAGGCCGTCATGCAGGGACTGCTGCCCCGCAAGGGCGAGATGGCGCTCGACCTGTACTGCGGCGTCGGCCTCTTCGCCGGCGCGATCGCGGACCGCATCGGCGACCAGGGCGCGGTGCTCGGCATCGAGTCCGGCAAGCGCGCGGTCGAGGACGCCCGCCACAACCTGGCCGCGTTCGACCGCGTCCGCATCGAACAGGGCAAGGTCGAGTCGGTCCTCCCGCGCACGGGCATCACCGAGGTCGACCTGATCGTCCTGGACCCGCCGCGCGCGGGCGCGGGCAAGAAGACGGTGGAGCACCTGGCGTCTTTGGGCGCGCGGCGTATCGCTTACGTGGCGTGCGACCCGGCGGCACTTGCCCGGGACCTGGCGTACTTCCGCGACAGCGGCTACAAGGTCCGGACGCTGCGGGCGTTCGACCTGTTCCCGATGACGCACCACGTGGAGTGCGTGGCGATCCTGGAGCCGGTGAAGAAGGACGCCTGACCTGAGGTTCGGCACATGTGCGGCGGCCCCGCGGACCGAACCGTCGCGGGGCCTGCCTGAGGGTGGCCGGTGTGCGGCAGCGGCATGCCCCGCGTTCCCCGTCGAGGACCCGCCCCCGCGCGCACGGCCGGAAAGGCTGGGATCCTTGGGGTGAGAGGGTCCATGACTCGACCCCTGACAGGCAGCGGTGGTGAGCGCCGTGGCGGAGATTCACGAGCATGATCCTGGGCGGGTCGATCCACGTGTTCCGTGCGTGGATCCTCTGGGGGGCTCGTTTCTCCGCACGCGGATCGCCCTGCCGACGCGACCCGCCGCCTACCTGCGGCGGCAGCGGCTCGACCGGCACCTCGACGAGGCACTTCGGACGCGGCTGACCCTGATCAACGGAGCGGCGGGCGCGGGCAAGACCCTGCTGGCCGCCGACTGGGCCGCTGGTCTGCCGCAGCCGGTCGCCTGGCTCACCGCTGAGGACGAGGACCGGCAGCCCGGGGTGTTCTGGGCGTACGTCCTGGAGGCTCTGCGCGCGTGCGGCGCGCCGGTCTCCGGCACCGTCGGGATCCCCCTGGAGGCGGCCCGAGTGGACCGCAGGCTGCTGGCTGCGCTCGCCGCCGACCTGGACGCGCGCGACCGGCCGGTGACCGTCGTGATCGACGAGTTCGACCGCGTGACCACTCCCGAGGTCGCGGAGCAGCTGGAATTCGTCCTGCGCCACGCCGGGCAGGGCATGCGCCTGGTCCTCGTCACCCGCACCGAACCCCTGCTGCCGCTGCACCGCTACCGGGCGGCCGGCGAGCTGACGGAGCTGCGCGGCGCCGAGCTGGCCTTCACTCCCGAGGAGGCCGTCCCGCTCCTGGAACTGCACGGTCTGCGCGTGCCAGTGGACGTCGCGCGCGGCCTGGTGGACCGCACCCGGGGCTGGGCCGCCGGCCTGTGCCTGTGCGCCCTGGCCGCGCGGGAGAGCGCGGCCCCGGAGCTCTACCTGAAGGAGTTCGAGGCGGACCGCAGCGCGGTCGCGGACTTCCTGCTGGCCGAGGTGCTCAAGCGGCAGCCGGAGGAGACACAGGATCTCCTGCTGCGCGTCAGCGTCCTCCCGCGATTCCGTCCTGATCTGGCGAACGCGCTGACCGGACGGACCGACGCCGAGTCCCTGCTCGTCGAGCTGCACCGCGCGAACGCGTTCGTCGAGGACCTCGGGCACTCGTGGTACCGGCTCCACCCGCTGTTCGGGGAGATACTCCGGGCCCACCTGCGGGTCCGCCTGCCGGGGCTGGAGCCCGAGCTCCACCGGCGTGCCGCGCTGTGGCTGCGCCGTTCCGGATCCCTGGCGGAGACACTCGCTCACGGCGCCGCCTCCGGCGACTGGGGTCTCACCGCCGGCGCCCTCGTCGACGACCTGGCGATCGGACAGCTCTTCACCGGCCTGCGCTCGGGTGACCTCGACCAGTTGTTCTCCGGGATGGACCCCGAGGCCACCGGTCCCGCGACGGAACTCGTCCGGGCGGCCCGCGATCTGTCCCGGTGCGACGCCGAGCGCGGTCTGTCCCATCTGCGCCGGGCCGAGGAGCAGCTTGCCGCCGACCCGCATGCCGACCCGCACACCGGGGCGGCCGCCCGGCTGAGCTGTGCGCTGCTGGAGACGCTGGCCGCCCGGCTGACCGGTTCTCCCGAGCAGGCCGAGGAGGCCGCGAGGGCGGCTGCCCGGCTCCGGCCGGAGGTCCCGGAGCACCTCTTGGACCGGCATCCCGAACTCCACGCGCTCCTCATGACCCACCTCGGCTCCGCCCGCCTGTGGGCCGGGCGCTTCGAGGACGCGCGTGCCGCCCTGACCAGCGTGGCGGGCACCCATGGCGAGGCGTCGACCGTGCTGCCCCGGGAGGAGTCGCTGGGGCACCTGGCGCTGATCGACCACCTGAACGGCTGGACCGACAGGGCGGAGCGCAAGGCTCTCGCGGGCGCCTCCGAGGCGGAGAGGTTCCGGCTGCCCGAGCCGGGCGTCTCGGGTGCCGGCACGGGCATCGGGTTGCTGGTGCTGGCCGCCGTGGCCGTGGACCGCGACGAGCTGAGCCGGGCGCAGACCCTTCTCGACGAGTCGGCCCCACTCCCCTCCGCGAAGCACGATCCGGTGATCGCCGCGGTCCGGGCCGTCACCACGGCGCGTCTCCTGCTGATCCAGGGGCATGCTCGAGCCGCCGTGGAGGCGGCGGACCCAGGCATCCGTGTCCGTGTGGCCTCTCCTTGGGCGGCGGGCCAGGAGGCGCTGGTCGCCTCGGCCGCGCAGCTGGCCGAAGGACGGCCTCGGGCGGCCGCCGAGGTGCTCCAGGACGTCACCGGCGACCAGCCGGCCTGCGCGGTGGAAGCCGCGCGGATGCTGCTCGCCGCGGGCCGCCCGGAAGAGGCCGTCGTTCTGCTCGACAGCATCGACACCGGGGGCCGGATAGGGCCGGCGGTGACCGTCCGGGCAGCGCTGGTCAGGGCCCAGGTCGCGCAGGAAGCGGGGGACGACGCCACAGCGCGCAGGCTCGTCGCGCAGGCGCTCCTCGGCGCACGGCGCGAGCGGCTTCGCAGGCCCTTCCTCGACGCGCGGCCGTGGATCCGGCCTCTGCTGTCCACCGCGCCGCTCCAGGAGCTGGCCGCGGACTGGCTCACGCCCGCTCCGTCGCGTCCTGGTGAACCGGCCACGGTCGACGCGCGGCCCGCCGCCCTCGTCGCGGGGGAGCTGAGCGGACGCGAGCGGGACGTGCTGGAGCGGCTGGCCCGGATGATGTCGACCGAGGAGATCGCCGCTGACCTCTACGTGTCGGTGAACACGGTGAAGACCCACCTCAAGAGCGTCTACCGGAAGCTGGCCGTGAACCGGCGCAACGACGCGGTGCGCCGCGCGCGCGAGCTCGGACTGGTGTGAACGGTCGCCGGCGGCCGGCTCGAACCGCCGGCCCGCCGCGAGCGCAGTACCTCCCCCGTGGCGGGTGAGGCGCGGCGCGGGCACCTCGGCTGCGATGGGAGGGGCGGCAGCGCCGGACTGTCGCCGTGAAGGGTCGAGACCGTCACAGGCTCCTGCGCCACGGCGCGGCTCGACGGCCTGAGGCGGCGAGCCTCGCCACCGGCGGCATCACCCTCCTCACCTGCCTGGCCGCACCCCGCCCGCCGGCCGGCCGCCGGAGCCGCCCCCGCCCGCAGAACACCGACGCTCCGGCCGGGGCGAGGACCGGCCGGAGGGGGCCGATCCCGAGGAGGCACGCGTGTCCCGAACCACCGGACCCGTCACGGGCGGACCGGACAGAGCCGAGCGCCGAGCACGTGCCGACTACACCGGCGGCGTCTACGGATCCCTGCTCGCGGCCTCCGTGGTCGTCGGCGCCGGCGCACTGGGCTCCTTTCCCCGCGCGGAGCTGGTGCTGCTGCTGTTGCTCACCGGCGTGGTCTTCTGGATCGCGCACGTACACGCGCAGCTGTTCGGAGCGCGGCTGGCGCGGCGGAAGGCACTGGACCGCCGGACCGTGCTGCGTGTGTGCCGCGACGAGTGGCCGATCGTCGACGCGGCCGTCCCGCCCGCCGCCGCGGTGGCCGTCAGCCCTCTTCTCGGGCTGGACGTGAAGGGCGCGCTCTGGCTGGCGCTGTCGGTCGCCGTGGCCGGGCAGGTGGGCTGGTCCGTGGCCGCGGCCCGCCGGGCCGGTGCCCCCCGGCGTCTCATGGCCGGCACCGCCCTGGTCAACCTGATGCTCGGTCTGCTGATCATCACTTTCAAGATCGTCCTGAAGCACTGAGCCGGATCGCCGTACGCCGATGAAGGCGGGTCACCTGTACCGGGTGAGGCCCGGCCGGGCGCGGAGGCGGAGGCTCGCAGGTGAGGGTGCCGCCCATCCGCCCCACGCTGCTCGCGGGAGAAATGCCCATGCGTTACGAGATCCGCGTCGAGGGACACATGTCGGAAACGCTGACCAAGGCCTTCCCGGAGCTGGGCCACGTGATGATGGCCGGCCAGACGCTCCTGTTCGGGCCCGTGGTGGACGATGCGCACCTGTACGGGCTGCTGGCCCGCCTCCAGTCGCTGGGACTACGGGTGCTGGAGATGCGGCAGTTGCCGGAGGGCCGGGCCGACTGATCGGAGGCGCTCCGGCAGCCTGCTTGTGCGGCGCCGGGGAGGCGGTGGATCGGTTCGTCGGGGTCGTGGTCCTTCCTCCGCCGGGCCGGGCCGGGCCAGGTCGGGTCGGGCCCGGCCGCGTGGGGTGCGGACGCCACCACGTCGGGTCGGGTGGGGTCGGGCCGCGTGGCGTGCGGACGCCCCCCGTTCCACAGTTCCACACCTCATCGCCCTGGTGGCGCCGCCGGATCACCCGCCGTGGGTGACCCGGCGGGCTGCGGCGCGCGGGACGCTGAAGCTGTCAGGTCCCCGCGGACCGCCGGGCCGTTCGGCGGTCCGGGAGCGACCCGCTCGATCATGCGAGGAGGAGCCATGACCATGCCGCGTGGTCCGGCGCCGGAGAACGGACCGGAACCCCCTGCCGGCGGGGCGGGCCCCCGGCCGGTCGACGATCCCGCCGACGCACTGGGGCGCCTGGGCCGCTCATGGACCTGGATCCTGGGTTCGGCGGTCGTCACGCTGGTGCCCGGCATCCTGATCCTGGTCTGGCCGGCGGAGACACTGCACGTCCTGGCGGTCCTCATCGGCCTGTACCTGCTGGTCATGGGGGTGTTCCGGTTCGTGGCGGTCTTCGCGCGGGACGAGCACGGCGAACGGCTGTCGGGACTGCTCATCGCCGTGCTGTTCCTCCTGGCCGGAGTGCTGTGCCTGCGGAACCCGCTGCAGACCATCACCGCGCTCTCGCTGATCGTCGGCGTCGTCTGGCTCGTGTCCGGCGTCCTCACCCTCTACACCGCCATCGCCGCCAAGGACCTGCCCCACCGCGGCGTGCTCGTGGGCGTCGCGGTGCTCGGCATCGTCGCGGGAATCGTCGTACTGGCCCTGCCCGCCGAGTCGGCACAAGCCCTGACCCGGCTGCTCGGCCTGTGGCTCGTCCTGCTCGGCCTGGCCGAGGCGGCGGTCGCCCTCGCCTGGCGGTCCGCGCTTCGGAAGGCGGGCGTCACGGGCTCGTCCGGCCGGGCCCCGACGGCCTGACACCCCACCCACCGGGTTCACCCCCGTCGGGTGAGGCGACCCGGTCCCCGTCGGCCCACGCTGAAGACGGCAGGAAAAGGCGGCTGGGCGAGCGCCCGGGACGGAGAAGAGACATGAACGCGCAGACGTACCTGGCGTACGACTATCCCCTGATGAGCGTCTTCTGGAGCATGCTCTGGTTCTTCCTGTGGATCATGTGGTTCGTCCTGCTCTTCCGCGTCATCGGCGACATCTTCCGCGACGACGAGATGAGCGGCTGGGGGAAGGCCGGCTGGCTGGTGCTCACCATCTTCCTGCCCTTCCTGGGCGTCTTCGTCTACATGATCGCCCGCGGCAAGAACATGGGCCGCAGGGAGATCGCGCAGGCCCGTGAGCAGCAGAAGGCCTTCGACAGCTACATCAGGAAGACCGCGGGCGCCACGGACCGGCCCAGCAGCGTCGACGAGCTGGCCAGGCTGTCCGAGATCCGCGCGCGCGGCGACATCACGGAGGAGGAGTTCAGCAAGGCGAAGCAACTGGTGCTGGCCGGCCACGGTCCGGACGAATCCCCGGGTGCCCCGGGTACCGACACCGCCTCCGGCTCCCAAGGCTCCTCCGGTTCCTGAAGCTCCGGACGCTGAGCGCGCGCCGGACGAACACGAAATGAGGCACCACCATGACCGCGACACACTCGCAGCCGGCCGACTCGACGAAGCAGGCGTGGGCGGGCGGCCTGACGATCTTCGGCGGCATCATGCTCATGCTCGTCGGTGTGCTCGGTATCTGCCGGGGCATCATGGGGATCGCCAAGGACGACATCTTCGTCACCACACGCAACTACGTCTTCCAGTTCGACCTGACCGGCTGGGGCTGGGTCCACCTCGTCCTGGGCGTGATCGCGGTGATCATCAGTTTCGGGCTGCTCCGGACCGCGACGTGGGCACGCGTCGGCGGCGTGGTCATCGCGGGGCTCGTCATCATCGCCAACTTCCTCTCCCTGCCGTACTACCCGATCTGGTCGGTCGTGCTGATCGCGATCTCGGGTTTCGTCATCTGGGCGCTGTGCGTGGTCCGGAAAGACGGGTCCGACTGGTTCTAGGGCGCGCACGTCACGGCGTGTGAGTGAGGCAGAGGGAACCTGCAGGAGTCGAGGCGTTGCCCGTGGCCCGGTCAGCGCCTCGACTCCTGCCGTCGCACGAACGCCCGGGCGGGCTGCGCGAGGCGGTCTCCACCTCGCCGTCACGTCGAGGTCCGGTTCGCCGGCCGGGACCGCCAGGGCCTGTCGTTCGGATCATGCCGTGCTCGCGGGTGCCGGTACCGCGCCGCGCGGCGTTGTCGTCGGTCGCCGACGTTCCGTCTGGGACCCTTCCTCCGCCGTGCGACGCCCGGCGCCGGCACCCGCTCCCTGATCCGGCCTGATCCAGACGAAAGGCCCTGGACCGACGCCGGGGCAGCGGGGGTCCTCGCCGGGCGGGATGACATCCGCGGTGTCGTCCGGCCTGGCGGGGGAGCGCCCGGGTTCATGCGCTGTTCGACCTCGGTGTGCTCCGGGCGGCCCGCGAGGCCGCCCCGCTCGTCCGGATACGGGGGTGCGGTCGTAGAACGTCGTAGAACTCGGCCGGTTCATGCAGGCGCCACACGTGCCCCACTCCTTGTCCCGTACGGCGATGGCGCGGTCCACGAGTCCGGGACGCTCGTGCTGGAGCACGGCCTTCAAGACGTGGGGGAAACCGGCGCTCTCCCTCTGCGGCTCCTCTTCGACGGGCGAGCCGCTTTCGGTGGGCGCGTAGGTGTGATGACACGCCGAGGCTTGCCGTACGGGGAGGCGACTGCGGCCGGAGGTGGCGGTGCGCCTCGACGCCGGCCGGTTCCAGGGCCGGCGCGCAGCTGGTCGGGGAGGAAGAAGACGAACTTCGGCCGCTTGCGGGGCATGGTCCGTGCTCCTTCGCGTCGCCCGATCGTTAAAACCATACGGTGAGTGGTTTTTGGGCGCAAGGGGCCTGCGTGGGCGGCCGCGGGCTCGCGTTCGCCCCGCCGCTTGGCGCATTGACGTTCTTCGGCTGGCGCATTGACGTCTAGAAACCGATCACAATATGGTTTTCGGGCGTGGAAGAGCCTGCCGGCGGAGCGTGCCGTCCGGCTGCCGCATGACACCTCGCCGGGAGACGTCTGCCGCCCGGCCCTCCAGACGGAGAGAACAGCATGAGGATTTCCGCCCGCACAGGGGCATTGACGGCTGGTGCCACGGCTCTGTCCCTGGTACTCACGGGCTGTGGCACGGGCGGCGGTTCCGCCACGGCCGGCTCGGCGGAACTCGACATCGCCACCCTCACGAACGCCCAGAGCCTTGACCCGGCGACCGCGCTCGGCAGCGCCCTGCCGTATTTCCAGGCGGTCTACGACACCCTCATCAAGAGGGCCCCCGACGGCACGTACAAGCCGATGCTCGCCACCAAGTGGTCCTACGACAAGAGCCGGACCAAGCTCTCCCTCACCCTGCGGGACGGGGTGAGGTTCAGCGACGGGGCCGCCTTCGACGCGCAGGCGGTCAAGGCCAACCTGGAGCACTTCAAGGGCGGCGGAGGCGGCGGGGCGAAGTACCTCGCCGCGCTCAAGAGCGTCGAGGTGGCCGACGCGACGCACGTGACGCTGGAGCTGGCGAGTCCCGACCCGGGGATGCTCTTCTATCTGAGCGACGCGGCCGGCCTGATGGCGAGCCCGAAGAAGCTGGCCGGCGGCTCCCTCAAGACGAAGCCGGTGGGGACCGGCCCCTACACTCTCGACGAGGCCAAGACGGCGATCGGCTCCAGGTACGTCTTCGACCGCAAGAAGGACTACTGGGGCGAGGAACTCCCGTACAAGACCCTGACGATCAGTGTCTTCGACAACGAGACGGCCGTCGTCAACGGCCTCAAGACGGGCCAGCTCGACAGTGCTGTCCTCCAGGACGCGAATCAGCAGGCGTCCATCGAACCCGACACGAATCTCACCAAGTCCGAGCACAGTTTCGACTTCCAGGGGCTTCTGCTCTTCGACCGCGGGGGCGTGCGGACACCGCAGCTGAAGGACGCGAGGGTGCGACAGGCCCTCAACTACGCGCTGGACCGCGAGACGATGCTCAAGAAGATCCGCGACGGCCGTGGCGAGATCACGGACCAGGTCTTCGGTCCCGAGACGAAGGCGTACGACAAGCGCCTGGACACCTACTACTCCCACGACCCGGCCAAGGCCAGGAAGCTGCTCGCGCAGGCCGGTTACGCGAAGGGCTTCACGCTGAAGCTGCCGCGGATGTCCGCCATCGTCAACGACGCCCTGGCCTCGTCGATCGAGGCCGACTTCAAGGCCGTGGGAGTCAAGGTCGAGTGGGATCAGCTCGACGGCGCCACCGCCCTGCAGAAGATCTTCCAGGAGAAGGCCTACTCCGGCATGGTCATGAACATCGGCCAGTCCTCCGTCGACTGGGTGACCGTGAACGACCTCGTGGTGCCGGGGGCGTTCAACCCCTTCGCCACCAGCGACCCGACCGTGAAGAAGCTGCTTCCGCAGGTCCAGGCGGCCAGTGGCACCAAGGCGGGCGACGACGCGTCGCGCGCGCTCAACAGGCACCTGGTCGAGGAGGGGTGGTTCGCCCCCTTCTACCGGGCGTCCTTCCTGTTGGTGTCGAGCAAGGACGTGAAGGTCGTGCCGCAGTCCGGGATGGCCGTGCCGTCGATCTACGACTACACGCCCGCCACGTCCTGAACCGAGTGACGAGAAGGGGGCGCCTCCACCGTGGTCCGCGGTGGAGGCGCCCCCTCTCTTTCTTTCGTGCGGTCATGTCCAGGGAACGTCCTCGGCGGCGAAGTGGACGAGACCGCGCTCGCGCCAGAGCGGCGCGTGGCGCGCGATGCGCCCGCGGTACTCGGCCCATAGGGGAGGCCGGCCCGACCAGGCCGTCTCGGCGGCCGAGCCGAGCCGCGGCAGGAGCAGCGTCGTGAGGTCGTCGATGCCCCGCAGAGTCTCGCCGAACAGGGTCGCCTCGACGCCCGCGACGGACTCGTCGGGGATGCCGTGAGAGGCCGGGTCCCAGGACGCCGTGTGCCGGACGTCGCGCGGGAGGTAGTGGGGGAAGCCGAGGCGGGCCGCTGCCTCCGCCTGGGCGGCAGGTGTCACCTCGGCCGAGTAGCGCCGGTCGAGGTACAGGTGGGACTGGGGGGAGAGCAGCAGCCGGCCGCCGCCCGCGAGGACACGCTCGACGTCGTGGTCGGACGGGGCGAAGAAGGTCCTGAGCGCCGAGGCGATCTCCATCGTCATGCCGGACGCGGCCAGTTCGGGCCGGGCGGCGAGTTCCTCGGCGGAGTCCGGGAGATCCATCATCGGCACGTCGACCCAGAACTGCGCGATGTCCTCGGGCCCGCAGCCGGCCCGTGACGACTCCTGCCACGCCACCGGACGCTTGCCGAACTTCCGGGTGACACCGCGCAGTTCGTGCACCGCGACCTTGAAGGCGTCGGCCGTGATGCCCACGGCTTCGTCGCACCCGATGTGCACGAACGGGCCGTCCGTGAGGGCGCACACGTCGGCGAGGACGGCGGAGACCGCGGAGTGCGTGGCCGCGTCGGCGAGGTCGAGCGGGGGCACGAACGGGAAGCGGTCCGCCAGCCCTTCGGGGGCGGGAGCGGGCGGGAGGTCCGGGAGCGCGGCCCGCAGAGCCGCGCAGTGACCCGGGAGGTCGATCTCGGGGACGATCGTGACGAAGCGCCGCGCCGCGTACGCCTGGAGATCCCGGTACTCCTGTGCCGAGTAGAAGTCCGGTGTTCCTGACGCGTCCGCCGTTGTCCGAGGCGTGTCAGGGCCGGCCGTCAGCGCGGGGAGCGACGGCACCGCGAGGCGCCAGCCCTCGTTGTCGGTGAGGTGCAGATGCAGCACGTTCAGCTTGTAGAGGGCGGCGAGGTCGATGATCCGGCGCACCTCGCCGGGCGTGACGAAGCTGCGCGCCGGGTCGATCAGGAGGCCGCGCCACGCGTAGTGGGGCGAGTCCCGCAGTTGCAGGGCCTCGATCGCGCCGTCGGGCGGTGTCGTCAGGAGCAGTTGGGCGGCGCTCGTCGCCGCGCGGAAGACGCCTTCGGGCGTGCGCGCCCGGCAGGTGATCCTGTCGGCCCCGACGGTGAGGGCATAGGCCTCGTCGGCCGGTTCCGCCGTGCCGGCCGGCGCGACTCCGACGGTCCTTGCGGGCGGGACGCCGGTCGCGTCGAGGGTCAGGACGATCTCGTTGCTGCGTCCTCGCGGGGCGCCGTCGGGCAGCAGCCGCGAGCCGAGGTGCGGTGTCAGCAGCGCCCGTACGGTGTCGGCGACCTCGCTCAAGGAGTGGTCGGCCCGGACGCGCCAGGGCCCTGCGACCGCAGGCGATCCGGCGCCGTGTTGAGCGGCTTGCCCGGCCGGGCTGGGGATGACGGCGTTCATGAAGTCCTCCACCGGCAGGTCCGAAGGCCCGGGGGTCCGGTCACCGGTTCGTCAGGTACGGCGTTACGGCGCCCCGGGCCGGCGGACCGGCCGGCCGCGCGTTCGTCCCGGCGCCACTTCCTCTCCGACCGGCCCCACCTGTACGCTAACACGAAAACCGATCAACGAACGCTTTTCAGGGGTGGCCGTATGACGTCCTCAGCGCAGTCCGAACTCGTCCTGCCGGACGGCTTCCTGATGGGTGCGGCCACCTCGGCCCACCAGGTCGAGGGCAACAACACCGGGAGCGACTGGTGGGCCTTCGAGAACCGGCCGGACAGCTTCGTGAGCGAGCCGAGCGGGGACGCCGCCGACAGTTTTCACCGCTGGCCCGAGGACATGGATCTGCTGCGTGAACTCGGCTTCAACTCCTACCGGTTCAGCATCGAGTGGGCCCGCGTCGAGCCGGTGCGGGGACGCGTCTCGCGTGCCGCCCTCGCGCACTACCGGGACATGGTCCGCGGGGCGGTCGAGCGCGGTCTCACGCCGGTCGTGACCCTGCATCACTTCACCTGTCCTCAGTGGTTCCACGCCCGGGGAGGCTGGGCGGCGCCGGACTCCGCCGAGGTGTTCGCGCAGTACACCCGGACGGTGCTCGAGGTCCTGCGGGCCGGGGTGACGTACGTGGCCACGATCAACGAGCCCAACATGGTCGCCCTGATGTCCGCCCTGTACCGCCGCGCCGCCGAGAAGGGCGCGGGCCACGTGGGTGCCGCCGCGGGCTTCGCCTCCGTCGAACCGGCCGCGGACGTCACCGAGGCCCTCATCCGCGCCCATCACGCCGCGACCGAGGTCCTGCGGGGCGCCGGCCTGGGGCTCCAGGTCGGCTGGACGGTCGCCAACCAGGTGTACCAGGCCGAACCGGGCGCCGAGGACGTGGCGGCGGCGTACGCGGCGTCGCGCGAGGACGTGTTCCTCGAGGCCGCGCGGGGCGACGACTGGATCGGCGTACAGGCCTACACGCGCCACCTCATCGGCGCGGACGGGCCGCTGCCCGTTCCCGAGGGCGCCGAGACCACGCTGACCGGCTGGGAGTACTACCCCGAGGCGCTGGGCGAGGCCGTACGGCACACCGTCGACGTGGTCGGCCCCGGCGTACCCGTCATGGTCACGGAGAACGGCATCGCGACCGGCGACGACGAGCGCCGCATCGACTACACCACCCGCGCCCTGGAGAGCCTCGCGGCGGCCATGGCCGACGGCATCGACGTACGCGGCTACCTCCACTGGAGCGCCCTCGACAACTACGAGTGGGGCACCTACCGGCCGACGTTCGGGCTGATCGCCGTCGACCCGGACACCTTCGCGCGCACCCCCAAGGAGTCGGCCCGCCGGCTCGGCGCGCTCGCCCGCTCGGGCCGGATCCCGCACGCCCCGGCCGGCGCTCTGAGCGCACGCTAGGCTGGCTGACATGGCGAAACGGGGCCCGTACGAGAAGGGCGAGGCGAAGCGCGCCGAGATCCTCCACGCGGCGTTGGAGATCTTCGCGAGTGAGGGATACCGCGGTACCTCGCTGCGCAAGGTGGCGGCCAAGTGCAATCTGAGCCTTCCGGGTCTCATGCACTACTTCGACTCGAAGGAGGACCTGCTGACGCAGGTCCTGCGGATGCGTGACGAGACGGCCAGGATCCGGCACGCGGAGCGGACCGATCCGGAGAGCTATCGCGAACTCATCCGGGAGGGCACGGGCACGCCCGGACTCGTGGAACTGTTCGTGTCCATGGCGGCGGCCGCGAGCGATCCGAGTCACCCGGCGCACGCGCTCTTCGCCGAGCGCTATCCGACGATGCGCGAGCGCACGGCGGACTATCTGCGCAGGCGGATGGACGAGGGCACGCTGCGCTCGGACATCCCGCCGGAGCGGCTCGCGGTCCTGTTCATCGCCCTGGCCGACGGAATCCAGCTGCAGTGGCTGATCGACCGGTCCACCGACATGGAGCAGCCCATCGAGGACGTGATGAGCCTGCTGACGGCGAAACCGGACGAGGAGTGACGGTTCTGCCGCGAGGGACGTGACGAGGGCTGGAGGCGTACACCGCCGCCGGCCCTCTGTGTGCCGACTCTCTGTGTGTCGACCCCTCTGTGTGTCGACCCCTCTGTGTGTCGACCCCTCTGTGTGCCGACCCCTCTGTGTGCCGACGCGGGGCCGGCGTTCCGCTGCGTGCCGGCGCTCTGCTCACCGGTGTGTGTCCCGCCCTCTGCGCGGTGCCGCGCGGACCCGGTCGTTCACCACAAGCCGTTGGTCAGCCCCGCGGCCCGGTGGATGGCCCGGGTCCACGGAATCCAGCGCGGGTCGGGGCCCTGGGACCCGTCCCACGTCATCTCCGTGCAGGTGTAGCCCACGGCCAGGCCGCTCTCCGGGTGCGCCATGCCCAGGCGGCCGCCCGCCCCGGCATGGCCGAAGGAGCCCTCGCCGAGCATCGGCAGTCCGGGGCGCGGGAGTTCGAAGCCGAGGCCGAAGCGGGCCGGGTGCGTGTGCGCGGGGCGGCGCAGCGGCGCCGGCGCCGGCAGATGGTTGGTGCGGGGCGCCCGGGCCCGCTCCACGGTCAGCGGCGACAGCAGCCGCACGCCGTCGACGTGGCCGATGAGAGCCGCGTAGAGGCGGGCCACACTGCGGGCGTTGCCGATGCCGCCCGCCGTCGGAATCTCGGCGGCGCGGCCCTGCCGGGAGCGGAACGCGCCGGTGACGGAGGCGAGTTCGGCCAGGGACGCCAGGAGCGAGTGGGCGAGCCGGTCGTCCGGTGTGAGGCCGACGCGGTGCAGTGCCGCGGTGATCTCCTCGGGCGTGGGCGCCGCCCCGGGCTGGTGCTGCCGCACGAACCTGTGTTCTTCGTGCGGGGGCAGTCCGATCCACAGGTCGAGCCCCAGCGGACCGGCGACCTCGGCCGCGAAGAACGACCCGACGGTGGCGCCGGTGACCCTGCGCACCACCTCGCCGACCAAGTGGCCGTAGGTGAGCGGGTGGTAGCGGAAGGCGCTGCCGGGCCGCCACACCGGCCGCGCGTCCGCGAGCCGGGCCACGCATCCGTCCCGGTCGAGCAGGTCGACGGCGGCGGCACCGGCCGGGTCGCGGGTGAACGCGGGCAGCCCCGCGCTGTGGGTGAGGAGGTCGGCGACCGTCGTTGCGGTCCTGCCGTTGCGGGCGTACTCCGGCCAGTAGCGGGACACCGGGTCTGTGACGTCGAGCTCGCCGTTCTGGCTGAGCATCTGGACGCAGACGGCCGCCAGCCCTTTGGTGACCGACATCAGCAGGCCCACCGACTCGGGCCCGAAGGGGCGCTCGCCCGCACCTTCCGCGACGGTCCAGGTGTCGACCACGAGACGCCCGCGCCGGTAGACCGAGAGCTGTGCCGAACCGGGGTCCCGTGCCTGGGCGTCGGCGAACGCGTCGAGCACCGGCTCCCAGCCGGCCGCGGCCTCGCCCTCGATCACCGCGGCGCCCTCACTCGTCATCGTCGGTCACCGCCGCGCCCTCACTCGTCGTCGCCGGTCGGGGGTTCCCCTCCGGCCGTCTGTGCCGCCACCTCGGCCGACAGCGTGATCACGTCCTCGGGGCCGACACTGCTCTGCGGGAAGTCGGCGATGACATCGAGCGGAACTCCCGCCAGAAAGCGCCGCATCACCGGATCGGCCATGGCGCCCGCGCTCTCGTCCGTGCGGCCGCGGGCGAACGCCTCGGCGAGAAGCGGCCCGCCGACAGGGTGTTCGAGCCACTCCGCCAGGGTGTGGCGCCCCGTCAGCAGAATGCGCGACGGGCCTCCGTCGAGCGTCACCGCAACGGTGAGCCTGATGTCCCGGGACGAGGCCGCCGCCTCGAAGTGGTGGACACCGCCCTCGACACACCACTTCGCCTCGCGCTCGCTGTAGTGGGCGAGGTCGGCCCGGTCCACGCTCACGCACACCTCCACCTCCTCGCCCGGCGCCAGCTCCACGGACGCGAACCCGCGCAACTCGCGCTCCGGGCGCGCCACTCGGCTGCCCGCCGGTCCCCGGCTGTAGATCTGTACGACCTCGCGCCCGGCCCGCCGCCCGGTGTTGGTCACCCGTACGCGCAGATCCAGACGCGTACCGTCGGCCCCCGGCAGCACGGTCAGGTCGGAGTACGTGAACGTCGTGTAGGACAGTCCGTGCCCGAACGGGAAGGCGACCTCGGTGCGGCGCTCGTCGTAGCCGCGGTAGCCGACGAACACGCCTTCCCCGTAGCGGACATGGCCCTCCTCGCCCGGGAAGGACAGATGCGAGGGGGAGTCCTCCAGGCGCAGCGGGATCGTCTCGGCGAGCCGGCCCGACGGGTTGACCGAGCCGAACAGGACGCCGGCGAGCGCCGCGCCGCCGCCCTGGCCGAGGAGCCAGCCCTCGACGAGCGCCGGCACCCGCTCGTGCCAGGGAGCGGTGCGGACCACACCGCCGTTGGACAGGACCACGACGACCCGCGGGTTGACGGCGACGACGCGCTCCAGGAGCCGCACCTGCGCTTCGGGCAGGTCGATGTGGTCGCGGTCGAAGCCCTCCGACTCGTCCTGCGCGGGCAGTCCGAGGAAGAGCAGCACGGTGTCGCTGCCCGCGGCCAGCCGCTCGGCCTCGTCGACGAGACCGTCCGCTCCGTCCGCGTCCACGCCCGGCAGGGCGTAGCCGGCGGCGAACGTGACGTCGGCACCGTCCGCCGCCTCGCGCAGGCAGTCCAGCGGTACGTCCAGCCGGGTCGGGGTGACCTGTGAACTGCCGGCGCCCTGGAAGCGCGGGGTGCGGGCCAGCTCGCCGATCACGGCGACGGTCCCGGAGTCCGGGGCCAGGGGCAGCAGTTCGCCGTCGTTCTTGAGCAGGACGACGCACCGCTGTGCGGCGGTGCGGGCCAGCTCGTGGTGCGCCTCGTACGACACCTCGCCGGTCCCGGAGCCGTCGGCCGCGGTGGCGCGACGGGCGAAGAGCGCGAGCCTGGCGACCGCCCCTTCGAGCGTCCCGGCGTCCAGCTCGCCGCTCTCGACGGCCGCGACGACCTCGGCGTCGGTCCGTCCGCCCGTGCCCGGCATCTGCAGGTCGAGCCCGGCGCGCAGCGCGGGTACCCGGTCGCGCACCGCTCCCCAGTCGGACATCACGACACCGTCGAAGCCCCACTCGGTGCGCAGGATGTCGGTCAGGAGGCGGTGGTTCTCGCTCAGGGGTACGCCGTTGACCGCGTTGTAGGCCGACATCACCGACCAGGGGCGGTCGCGGCGGACGATGCGCTCGAAGGCGCGGAGGTAGATCTCACGGAGCGGCCGCTCGTCGATGTCGGCGCTGACGCGCATGCGGTCGGTCTCCTGGTTGTTCGCCGCGTAGTGCTTCAGCGCGGCGCCCACACCCGCCTCCTGCAGCCCGCGCACCATCGCGCCGCCCAACTCGGCGGTGACGAGCGGGTCTTCGGAGAAGTACTCGAAGTTGCGTCCGCACAGCGGTGACCGCTTGATGTTGATGCCGGGACCGAGCACGACGTGGACGCCGTGCGCCCGTGCCTCGGCGGCGATGGCGGCGGCGACCCGGCCCGCGAGCTGCGGATCCCAGCTGCTGCCGAGCGCGACGGCGGGAGGGAAGCAGGTGGCGGGCGCCGCGCTGTGCAGGTCGACCTG
Organism: Streptomyces sp. NPDC055955; assembly: GCF_042270245.1. NCBI lineage: Bacteria > Bacillati > Actinomycetota > Actinomycetes > Kitasatosporales > Streptomycetaceae > Streptomyces > Streptomyces sp. NPDC055955. Next base: position 59,424 of record NZ_JBHJYS010000021.1, on the reverse strand, counting down.
GCCGCCGTCGCCCCGCTCCTCGGGCAGCCGCAGTCCGTGCGGCCCGTCGGACATCGACACGGCCGGGACGTCCCCCGCCGCCTGAGTGACGAAGTCACCCGCGCCGCTGGTCAGCGATGCCTTCTGGGCGAGCGACAGTTCGCCGCCCGCTGCGGGTGCGGGGGAGTGGTGCTGGTGGGTCATGCGGCCTGCCCGGTGAGATGTGTCGACTCGGCTGGATACTCAGCCGATCAAAAACGTAAGGTGATCGGTTTTTGCTGTCAAGGTCCGCGTGGGGCGTCCCGGCGAGTGGTGCGGTGCGTCGGGCGGGGGTGCCCAAGTTGTCGTGCGCAGACGTCTTGACGACTAGAAACCGATCATCGTACGGTTTTCGGGCTAGGCCGTCCTCGTCCGAGTGAGGCCCCGTGCGCCCATGCCGCAGATGAGAAGAGGTACAGCAGTGCAGCTGCACCGTTCGCACCGTTCCTCCCCTGAGCACTCGTCCACAGAAGGCGCTCGCCGGCGCCCTCTGCTCCGCGCCGCCGTCTTCCTGGGCACAGCCGGGCTGGTGGGCCTGTCCCTCGTCCAGCCCGCGGCGGCCCGCCCGAGCGAGAAACAGCCTCCTGCGCACGCCAGGCAGGAAGCCGCCCCGGTGCGTTACGTGGCACTGGGGGACTCGTACAGCTCCGGGCTCGGCATTCCCGACGAGGTCGACGCGAACTGCGGCCGCTCCAGCAGCAATTACCCCTCGCTGGTCGCCGGGTCCCTGCACGCCGCCGGCGTCACCGACGTGACCTGCGCCGGCGCCGACACGAGCGACATGGCCGGGCCGCAGGACTCGACACCTCCCCAGCTGGACGCGCTGCGCCCGGACACGACTCTGGTCACCCTGGGGATCGGCGGCAACGACCTGGGCCTCCAGGAGGTCGGTACCCGCTGTGTCCTGGTCGCGTATCTCGACCCGAACGGGTCCCCCTGCAAGACGAGTTACACCCTGCTCGGCACCGACGAGATCCGCTCGCGCATCGATGCCACCGCTCCCAAGATCGACGCGATCCTCCAGGAGATCCACGCCCGCTCACCCCAGGCGCAGGTGCTCCTGGTCGGCTATCCGGTGATCATGCCCGACGACGGTTCCGCGTGTCGGGACGCCATTCCCTTCGCGGCGGGCGACTTCGCCTGGTTCCGCGACAAGGAGAAGGAACTCGACTCCATGCTCTCCCAGCAGGCCTCCGCCCACGGCGCGACCTACGTCGACACCTACACCCCGTCGGTGGGGCACGACGCCTGCAAGGCCGAAGGGGTGCGCTGGATCGAGCCGAAGGAGACACCGGAGGCCGCCGGCTTCCACCCCAACGCCGCGGGACACCGCAGCATGGCCGCCGAGGTGCTCGCGAGGATCAGCCCGTGACCCGGTCCTCGGCGGAGCCGGTCACGAGAAGGCCGTACCGGCCGAGGAGGCCGCGGGCCGGCGCTTCCCTCGGCACCGCGTCGGGCCCGAGCAGCCACCGAGTCCGCAGGCCGTCCCTCACTCACTCACCAGGTGGTTGAATTCCTCCCGGCACACCTGCTCGGCGGTGAAAACCGCAGGTAGGGTCCCCCTCACGGTCTCGTCCGCCGACGCGGCGCGGGACGTCCCACGCGCCGCGCGTGGCCCCGCCCCAGTGCGGGGCCCCCACTTCCGGCGCGGTTCACGCCGGCCGATTCGGCCGCGGTCACGAATACCGAGACACATGCTGACCTTCATCACCCGCAGGATCGCCGCGGGAGCGGTGCTCCTGCTCGTCATCTCGTTCCTCTCCTACGTGCTTCTGTCGATCCCGGACATGGACGTGGGACGCCAACTCCTCGGCGAGGGCGCGTCGCAGCACGTCGTCGACGCCAAGAACGCCCAGCTGGGACTCGACCGGCCGGTCCTCGCGCAGTACACGGACTGGCTCTCCCACGCCGTGCGCGGGGACCTCGGCACGTCCTGGTTCTCCAGCGAGGACGTCTCCCGGGCCATCGCGAACCGGCTGCCCGTCACCGTGAGTCTCATGCTCGGCGTCACGCTCGTGACCGCCCTCGTCTCGTTCCTGCTCGGCGCGTGGGCCGGGGTGCGCCGCGGCGGCGCCGTCGACCGCGGCGTCCAGATCCTCGGCGTCCTCGGCTACGCGCTGCCCGGATTCCTGGTGACGCTGATCCTCGTACTGGTCTTCGCGGTCCGGCTGAACTGGTTCCCCGCCATCGGATACACCCCGTTCACCGAGTCGCCGGGCGGCTGGCTCTCCACCGTCACGCTGCCGGTGATCTCGCTGTCGGTCGCCTCCGTGGCGGGCGTCTGCCAGCAGGTGCGCGGCGCCGTCATCGACGTCCTGCGCCAGGACTACGTCCGCACGCTGCGGGCCCGCGGACTGCCCCCGTCCCGCGTCGTGCTCAAGCACGTCCTGCGCAACGCCTCCGCGCCCGCCCTGTCCGTCCTCGGCATGCAGTTCGTCGGCCTGCTCGGCGGCGCCGTCCTCGTCGAGCAGATCTTCGGCCTGCCCGGCCTCGGCAGCATGACCGTCACCTACACCACCCGCGGCGACATCCCCGTGATCATGGCGCTCGTCATGCTCACCGTCATCGGCGTCGTCCTGATCAATCTCCTGGTCGACATCATGATCGGCTGGCTCAACCCGAAGGCGAGGATCGCATGAGCGAGAACCTCCCTGCCGATCCGGCACCGATCGCGAAGACACCGGCGGACGCCGACCGTTCCCGCGGCATCCTCCGGCAGCTCGTCCGCAATCCGCTGGGCGCCGTCGCCCTGGCTGTCCTTCTGCTCCTGGTCGCGGCGATGCTGCTCGCCCCGCTCCTCGCACCCCAGGCCCCCGGGACCGCCTCGCTCGCCGACGCGTTCGCCGGTCCGAGCTCCGGCCACCCGCTGGGCATGGACTCGGCGGGACGCGACATCCTCTCGCGGATCCTGTACGGCGGGCGCAACACTCTCGGCGGCGCCGTCATCGCCCTCGGCATCGCGCTCATGCTCGGTGTCCCCGCCGGTCTGTACGCCGGTTACCACGGAGGCCGCTTCGACTCCGTCGCCAACTGGCTCGTGAACCTCGTGATGGCACTGCCCGCCATGGTCGTGCTCCTCGCCTCCCGCGCCATCCTCGGCCCCGACGTCCGGGTCCTCATGGTCGTCCTCGGATTCCTGTCCTCCCCCAGCTTCTTCCGCCTGGTGCGGGGCATCGTCGCGAACGTCCGCGGCGAGCTGTACGTCGACGCCGCACGGGTCTTCGGTCTCTCCGACACCCGCATCGTGGCCCGGCACGTCCTGACCGTCGTCCGCGGCCCCGTCATCATCCAGATCGCCCTCGTGTCCGGCCTCGCCATCGCCCTCCAGGCCGGCCTCGAATTCCTCGGTGTCGGCAGCGGCGACTCCGCCACCTGGGGCGCCATGCTCAACGAGGCGTTCCAGAACATCCAGCGCCGGCCGATCCTGCTGCTGTGGCCCGGACTCGCCCTCGGCCTGACCAACGCCGCGCTCGTCCTGATCGCCACGGCCCTGAGGGACTCCTTGGAGAACCGCGCGGGACAAGCGTCCCGTCGTACGCGAACTCCCGCTCGTACAGCCGATTCCGTGGCCCCCGCGGACTTCGGCGAGGAGCGGGCCGGGCTTCTGTCGATCCGCTCGCTCGCCGTCTCCTACCCCGGACCCGAGGGAGGCGACGAGGAGGTTGTGCACGAGGTCGACCTCGATGTGCGGCCCGGCGAGATCGTCGGCCTGGTCGGGGAGTCCGGATCCGGCAAGACGCAGACCGCGTTCTCCGTACTCGGCATCTTCCCCGAGGGCGGCCGGGTCTCCCGCGGCAGCGTCCTCGTCACCGGCCGGGAAGTCGTGGGGATGTCCGAGCGGGACCACCGCGCCCTGCGCGGCGCGACCGTCGCGTACATCCCGCAGGAACCGATGAGCAACCTCGACCCGGCCTTCACCATCGGCAGCCAGCTCGTCGAACCGATGCGCCACGTCCTCGGCCTGTCCCGCAAAGAGGCCGCCGAGCGCGCCGTCGACCTGCTCCGCACGGTGGAGATCCCGCACCCCGAGCAGGTCGTGCGCCGCTACCCGCACGAGATATCCGGCGGCATGGCCCAACGCGTGCTCATCGCCGGCGCCATGTCCTGCGACCCCGCGCTGCTCATCGCCGACGAACCCACCACCGCCCTCGACGTCCGCGTCCAGGCCGAGGTGCTCGACCTGCTGCGCCGCCTCCAGCAGGAGCGGAACCTGGGCGTCCTGCTCGTCACCCACAACCTCGGCGTCGTCGCGGACCTCTGCGACCGGGTCGCCGTCATGAACAAGGGCCGCATCGTGGAGACCGGCACCACCGAGCAGGTGCTCCACGACCCGCAGGACGACTACACCCGCACCCTGCTCGACGCCGTTCTCGACACCGTCCCCGCACGGGAGCCCTGGCAGCCCCGCGAGGCAAGGAGCACCACCGTATGACCAGCGCATCGGCGTCCGAAGCCCTGCTGACCGTCGAGGACGTGCGGGTGTCGTTCCCCGGCAAGGGGTGGCGCGCGCCCCGCACCGAGGTGCTCAAGGGGGTGGACCTCGACATCCGGCCCGGTGAAACCCTCGGCCTGGTCGGCGAGTCGGGCTCGGGCAAGACGACCATCGGCCGCGCCGTCCTCGGTCTGGTGCCCCTCGCCTCGGGCACCGTCACCCTCGACGGCGAACGCATCGACACGGCGACCGCGGCACGCCGCCGCGCCCTCAGCCGTGACCTCCAGGTCATCTTCCAGGACCCGTACACGTCGCTGAACCCGTCCCTCACCATCGGCGACACCCTCGCCGAACCGCTCCTCGCGCAAGGGGTCGACGCCCGCGAGGCGCGCGGCCGGGTCGGTGGCCTGCTCGACCGGGTCCACCTGCCGTCCGACGCGGCGCGACGCCTGCCGCGCGAGTTCTCCGGCGGCCAGCGCCAGCGCGTCGCCATCGCCCGTGCCCTCGCGCTCCGCCCGCGCCTCGTCGTCTGCGACGAACCGGTGTCCGCGCTCGACCTCACCACGCAACGGACCGTGCTCGACCTCCTCCTGGAGATCCAGCAGGAGACCGGGGTGTCGTACCTCTTCGTCTCCCACGACCTGTCGGTGGTCCGCTGCATGAGCCACCGGGTCGCCGTGATCCACCGCGGCGAGATCGTGGAGACGGGCGAAGCCGACCACATCACACGCACCCCCGACCACCCCTACACCCGAACCCTGCTCCTGTCGGCGCCCGTGGCGCACGTGGCCGAGCAGCGTCGGCGAAGGCAGCTGCGCCTGCACCCGGAACAGCCCGGGCAGGCTTCCTGAACAGGGACGGCAGCGTGCCGGGCGCCCCGCTCCTCACAGCCGCGGGCCGGCGAGTGTGTGGCGGGCGTAACCGCTCGTGATCACTTGGGTTGACGTCGGGGTAACGGGCATTTCGTACGGTCGGCTGGTCCCGTCCGACCGTACGAAAGAGGGCACACGGTGGCCACTCAGGATCCGCGGGGCCGCGCCGAGCAGGTGCGGACCGTGTGCTCGTACTGCGGAGTGGGCTGCGGGATGGTGCTCGACGTCGCCACCGGGGCCGACGGGCGCCGGAAGGTTCTCAAGGCGTCGGGTGACAAGGCCCATCCCGCCAACTTCGGGCGGCTGTGCACCAAGGGCGCGACCACGGCCGACATGCTGGCCGCCCCCGGGCGGCTGACCTCCGCGCTGGTGCGGGCGGAGCGCGGGGACGCGCCGGTGCCCGTCGCCGTGGACGAGGCGATCACGTCCACGGCGCGGCGGCTGCGGGCGATCCTCGACGAACACGGCCCGGACGCGGTCGCCTTCTACGTCTCGGGGCAGATGAGCCTGGAGGCGCAGTACCTCGCCAACAAACTCGCCAAGGGTTTCGTGCGCACCAACCGGATCGAGTCCAACTCCCGGCTGTGCATGGCCAGCGCGGGCAGCGGCTACAAGTTGTCCCTCGGCGCCGACGGGCCGCCCGGCTCGTACCAGGACTTCGAGCGCGCCGATGTCTTCTTCGTCATCGGGTCCAACATGGCCGACTGCCACCCGGTCCTCTTCCTGCGGCTGATGGAGCGCGTCAAGGCGGGCGCGAAGCTGATCGTCGTGGACCCGCGGCGCAGCGCCACCGCCGACAAGGCGGATCTGTTCCTGCAGATCCGGCCCGGAACCGATCTCGCCCTGCTCAACGGCCTGTTGCACCTGCTCCAGGAGAACGGGGACCTGGACGCCGACTTCATCGCGGACCGTACCGAGGGCTGGGAGGCGATGCCGGAGTTCCTCGCCGACTACGCGCCCGCCGCGGTCTGCGAGATCACCGGCATCCCGGAGGAGGACATCCGCAAGGCCGCGCAGTGGATCGGTGCGGCGGGGGAGTGGACGAGCTGCTGGACCATGGGACTCAACCAGTCCACGCACGGCACGTGGAACACCAACGCCCTGATCAATCTGCACCTGGCCACCGGGGCGATATGCCGCCCCGGCAGCGGACCGTTCTCGCTCACCGGCCAGCCCAACGCCATGGGCGGACGCGAGATGGGCTACATGGGCCCCGGCCTGCCCGGTCAGCGATCGGTCCTGGTGGACGAGGACCGTGCCTTCGCCGAGGACCTGTGGGGACTGGAACCGGGCGCCGTGCGCGCGGACGGCTCCGGTCAGGGGACCGTCGACATGTTCCGGCGGATGGCCGAGGGGGAGATCAAGGCCTGCTGGATCATCTGCACCAACCCCGTCGCCTCGGTGGCCAACCGCAGAACCGTGATCGAGGGGCTCGAAGCCGCCGAACTCGTCGTCACACAGGACGTGTTCACCGACACGGAGACCAACGCCTACGCCGATGTCGTCCTGCCCGGCGCACTGTGGAGCGAGACCGAAGGCGTACTGGTCAACAGCGAACGCAACCTCACCCTCGCCCGCCCGGCCGTCGACCCGCCCGGCGAGGCCATGGCCGACTGGCGCCTCATCGCGCGCGTCGCCTGCGAGATGGGATACGAGAAGGCGTTCTCGTACGACACCGCCGAGGAGGTGTTCGAGGAGATCAAGCGCGCCTGGAACCCGAGGACCGGGTACGACCTGCGGGGCGTGACGTACGAGCGGCTGCGCGCCACGCCCGTCCAGTGGCCCGCCCCGGACACCGAGGGTCCGGACCGCAACCCGATCCGGTACGTGAGCGAGGACGGCGCCGGTCCGGTGTTCCCGACGGCGAGCGGCCGGGCCGTGTTCTTCGCCCGCCCGCACATCCCCGCGGCGGAAATGCCCGACGACGACTACCCGTTCGTCCTCAACACCGGTCGCCTCCAGCACCAGTGGCACACCCTCACCAAGACCGGCAAGGTCGCCAGACTCAACAAGCTCGACCCGGCGCCCTTCGTCGAGCTGCACCCCGAGGACGCCGACCGCCTGGGCATCGGCGAGGGCGACTGCGTGGAAGTCGCCTCCCGGCGAGGCCGGGCCGTGCTGCCCGCCGTGGTGGCGGACCGGGTGCGGCCGGGGTGCTGCTTCGCGCCGTTCCACTGGAACGACCTCTTCGGTGAGTATCTGAGCGTCAACGCGGTGACCAGCGACGCCGTCGACCCGATCTCGTTCCAGCCCGAGTTCAAGGTGTGCGCGGTGACGCTGGCCAAGGTCGTCACGCCGGTCGCGGTCGCTCCCCGGCCGTCCCCGGTCCCCGCCGCGGAGCCCGGGCCGGAGCTCGTCGCCGCGGCCACCCCTGAGCCCGGCGCCGCGGCCGTGTTCGGGCTGACGGGCGCCCCGCCGCCCGTGCTGGCCGAGCACGAACGCCAGTACCTGGTGGGCTTCCTGGCGGGGCTGGAGTCGGGCGCTTCGGGGGTTCCCGTCCTGCCGCCCGGCGCGCCCTTCACCGAGGAGCACGCCCGCTGGGTGAACGGCGTACTCGCCGGCCTGTACTCGCGCGCCCCGCAGCAGCCGGACACGGAGCCCGTGGCGCCGACCGGCAGCGGAGGTCGTGAGGTGGTCGTGCTGTGGGCCTCACAGACCGGGAACGCCGAGGAGTTCGCGGCGATCACCGCCGACCGGCTCACCGCGGCCGGGCACCGCACGGCCCTGATGGGCATGGACGCCACCGACCCCGGAACCCTCCCGGCCACCGCTGATCTCCTGCTGATCACCAGCACCTTCGGCGACGGGGACGCACCCGACAACGGCGCCGGATTCTGGGAGGCCCTCACCGCCCCCGACAGCTCGCGGCTGGAGGGCAGGCGCTATGCCGTACTCGCCTTCGGGGACTCCTCGTACGACGACTTCTGCGGTCACGGGCGCCGCCTCGACCAGCGCCTGGACGAACTGGGAGCCGTGCGCCTCGCGCCGCGCACCGACTGCGAACCGGACTACGAGCCCTCCGCCCACGCCTGGCTCGACCAGGTCTTCACCCACCTGAGCACCGCTCCGACACCGGCCCGGGACGTGGCACCGGCGCCCGCACCGGCGCCCGCCCCGGCCGTGAGGCCGCTCCGCAGCGCCAAGCCCGCACCCGCCGTCGCCCGACTGGCCGGCAATCGGCTCCTGAGCCTTCCCGGTGCCGGGAAGGAGGTCCGGCGGTTCACCTTCGACAGCCGCGACAGCGAGGCGCCGCTCGTCTACGAAGCCGGTGACGCGCTCGGCGTGCATCCCGTCAACTGCCCGGATCTGGTGGCCGAATGGCTGGCCGTCACCGGCCTCGCCCCCGGCGCCGCCGTGCAGGTCCCGGGCGTGGGCGACGTCCCCCTCGGCGAGGCCCTGCACCGGCACCTCGACATCACCCGGCTCACTCCCGCCCTGCTCGCCTTCCTCACCGAGCGCACCGGTGACCGCGACCTGAGGAAGCTGCTGCGCCCCGACAACAAGGGCGAGCTCGCCCAGTGGTCCTGGGGCCGCCAGGCGGTCGATGTCGTCGCCGAGTACGCGGTCCGCGCCGACGCCCAGGACTGGGCCGGCGTCCTCAAGCGGCTGCAACCCCGCCTGTACTCCATATCGTCGAGCCCTCTGCTCGACCCCCGTCAGGTGTCGCTGACGGTCTCCGTCGTCCGCTACGAGAACGTCCGCGGACGCCCCCGCAAGGGCGTCTGCTCGGCCTTCCTCGCAGATGCCGCCCCCGATGCCCCGGTGCCCGTCTTCGTCCAGCGCTCACCGGACTTCCGGCCCCCGGAGGACCCCGCGGCCGCGATGGTCATGGTCGGCCCCGGCACCGGCGTCGCCCCGTTCATCGGATTCCTCGACGAGCGCCGGGCCCGCGGACACGGCGGCCCGAACTGGCTCTTCTTCGGCGAACAGCACCGCGCCACCGACTTCTACTACGAGGACGAGCTGTCCGCCTTCCTCGCGGACGGCACCCTGACCCGGCTCGACACGGCCTTCTCCCGCGACCAGCGTGCCAAGATCTACGTCCAGGACCGCATGCGCGAACACGGCGCCCAGCTGTGGTCCTGGCTCCGGCAGGGCGCGCACTTCTACGTCTGCGGCGATGCCGCCCGCATGGCCAAGGACGTCGACGGCGCACTGCGCGACATCGCCGTCGCCCATGGCGGCCTCGACCCCGACGCGGCCGCCCAGTACGTCAAGCAGCTCGCCGCCGACAAGCGCTACGTCCGCGACGTCTACTGACGGAGCTGGAGTTGATCCGCTTGTGCGGCTCAATGGCCTTATTGCCTCGCACGTAGGGTGTGATCAGGCTGTTCCGGGCTGCATGGCGGATCGGGGCGAGGCTGTGGGCGTACCCGTGGTGCAGCATGTGCGGGCCGAGGGGCCCCACGCGACCGGTGAGGCGCTGGTGACGGCCGTGCTGCGGCTGCGGGTGTGCCGGGTGTGGGCGGGGGATCCGCTGGCGGAGAGCCTGGCCGGCGTCGAGGCACTGGTGGTGACGGGCGGGCCCATGGCCGCTCACGGCGATGCCGGGTTCCCTGCGCGTCGTGCCGAACTGGACCTGCTGCGCGCGGCGTTGGGCGCCGAGGTGCCCGTGCTCGGGGTGTGTCCGGGGGCCCGGCTCCTCGCCGTCGCGGCGGGTGGCGCGGCCCGTACGGGTTCCGGCTCGCAGGTGAACCGGACCGAGGTGCGCACGGGTCCGGCGGCCGACCGGGATCCCCTCCTCGACCTCGGACGACCGTATGCGGGCCGTTGTAGGCCGTTCAGGCGCTGTCACTCCTGCGACGGCCGCCTCCTGCCGACATCTCTTAGCGGTGCCCGTGCTCACCGTCCGACGGACGGATCCGCGCACGGGCCGGGTTCCTGCCGGACACCGGCGTGCCCCGCACGCCACTGGGAGACACGATGTCCATGCGTCACCGCCGACCGCACGCGTCCCTGATCGCCGCCGCCCTGTGTCTGGTCACCGCCCTCACCGGATGTTCCGACCGGGGCGGCGGGTCCTCCTCCAGCGGCACCCCGTCCGCCGGCGCGAGCATCTCCGCCCCGGCCTCGGCGTCCCCCTCGTCCTCCGAGAGCGCCAAGGGCGAAGTGAAGGTCACCATCAAGGACTTCGCCTTCCACCCGGCCGCGTTCGAGGTCAGCCCCGGCACGAAGATCACCGTCACGAACGAGGACTCGGCCACGCACACGCTGACCGCCGACGACAAGTCCTTCGGCACCGGCGACCTCGCGCAGGGGAAGTCGGTCACCATCACCGCGCCGGCCAAGCCGGGTTCGTACTCCTACATCTGCACCATCCACCCGAACATGAAGGGCACCCTCACGGTCCGCTGACGTCGGCGCACCCCGCACGCCCTCGTCACCGGGAGGCCCCCGCCATGTCCCACGAACCGACCGACCCCCGGTCGCCCCGCTCCGCGCGCCGGCCGTGGCGCGCGGCGGCCCGCGTCCTCGCCGCCGCCGGACTCGCCGTCAACGCGTACGTGCACGCGGACCTCGCGTCCCGCTACGACCCCGTCAGCGCCGCGATCGGCCAGGGCTCCCTCTTCAGGATCGAGAGCGCGCTCGCCGCGCTCGCCGCCGCGCTCGTCCTCTTCTGGCGCCGGTCCCTCGGCGACGTCTTCGCCTGGTTCACCGCGGCCGGCGGACTCGCCGCCCTGCTCGTCTACCGCTACGTCGACGTCGGCGCGTTCGGACCGCTGCCCGACATGTACGAACCCCTCTGGTACGCGCAGAAGGACATCGTGGTGATCTCGCAGGTCCTGACCGTCGTGGCGATGACCGCGCTCCTGGTCGACCGGGGCCGCGAACGGCTCCTGGCCTGGGGGTCGGCCTCCGGACAGTGAGTGACATCTGTTCCGGTGCGTGCAGAAAACGACGGTGGGAGACTGAAGTCCTTCCGGCGGCCGGACCGGACGCCGGGGCCGTGGGCCGACAGGCCCCACCCGAAGACCCGGCCCCTCAGGCAACTCCCTGCCATGCAGCTTCCTGGCGTGGCCGGATGCGGACAGTGGGGGTGGCGCGGTGATTATCTCTAGGCACGCAGTCGGAACGGCCGAGACGGACCGGACCGGCGCAGGTCAACGCATCGAACGTACGCCGCACCGTACTCGCGAATGGAGACCTCTCATGTCCCGTGCCACCACCCGCTGTACCGTCCTCGCCGCCGCCGTACTCGGCGGGATCCTGTGGGCCGTGCCCGCGCAGGCCCTTTCCTCCGGGGACACCGGGCAGGGAGGCGGCGCCCCGACGGCGGCCCCCTCCTCCGCCGACGACTTCGTGTGGCCGACCCCGCCGGCCCGGCCCTTCGACTTCGTGTGGCCGAGCCAGCCGAAGGACCTGCCCAACCTTCCCGGCATACCCGTCGCGCCCGACGACTTCGTCTGGCCCGTCACCCCTCAGCGGTGAGCGCGATGCGGACGACGACGCCCCGTCAGATCCATTCCCTGCGCGTGGCCTGCACGCCGGCCTCGAAGCGGCTCGACGCGCCGAGGCGCTCCATCAGCTCCGCCATGATGCGGCGCTCGGTGCGCACCCCGATACCGAGCGCACGGGCCACGGCCTCGTCGGTGAGACCCGTCGCGAGGAGCTGGAGGAGCTTGCGCTCCTGCGGTGTCAGCCCACCGGGCAGGGCGTCGCCGGGCCGGTCGAGGGGGCAGGAGTGCTCCCAGTACGCCTCGAACAGGGCCCGCATCGCGAGGACCACCGGCTGGCTGCTGAACAGCAGCGCGGACGGCTGGGCCTGACCCGGCAGACCGGCCACGATCGCGGCGGTGTTGTCGACGATGAGCAGCCGCATCGGCAGCGTGGGCGAGGTCCGGATCTCGCTGTGCCGCTCCGCCATCCACTGCGCGTGCGCCTTGGTGACACGGTCGTTGGCGACGCTGTCGAGGTAGATCGACCGGAAGCGCACCCCCCGCGCGAGCGCCCGCTCGTTGAGGGGCCGGCCGGCCTCGATCGACTCCTGGGTCAGCGCGTTGACAGGATGGAACGCGAGGGACTCGCGCACGCAGGACTCGGCGAGCGCCTCCAGACGGATACGGATGTCGTCGACGTTGTCGAGATGTTCCGTGCCGTCGAGGGTGTTCGACCAGCCGGACGCCGTGTACTCGGCGGCGAGCGCGGCCAGCGCGGCGCGGTTCTGCTCGATGCGCTGCTGCCGCCAGGCCAGTTCGTTCTGCTCCCGCTGGAGGAGGACCTTCAGGCCGAGCGACGGGTTCACCGCCCGCAGCCGGCCGGGTGAGTCCTTCGAAGGCGCGAGGAGGGAGAGTTCGGACAGCCTGTCCAGGGCCGCCTCCACCGCCTCCGTCGTGCAGTCGAGTAAAGAGGCGAGGCGCTTCGGATCGTGTTCCTTGTGGAACAGAATCGCGCGGTAGACGCCGAGCGTCTGCTGATCCAGTGACGAGACTTCGTCCACGTGGTGTTTCCCCCTTGAACCACGGTTGAACGTTTATTCAGCGCCAGGCGAAGGCGCCTGAACTCCACTTCATCAAGGCGCGCCGCATTCCCGGCGACGCGCACGTTTCAAGTCGTCCACAGATTCCGCACGTTACCTGCTCATCGTATTCCGCGAACAGGGAGTCCTCGTGTCCCACGCAGCGTCCTACGCACCCCCGCCGCTCGACGGCTGCGTCGTCCTCGTCGTCGACGCCACCACCGGCACCGGACGGGTCGTCACCGCGCGGCTGTGTGCCGCCGGGGCCGCCGTCGCCGTCGTCGGCGCGGGCCATCGGGGACGCGGGGACGACGCGGCCACCAACGCCGCCTTCCTGTGCAAGGAACTGGCCGACATCGGTCTCGTGGCGCTGCCGTACCAGGTGGACGCCGAGGACACGGAGGCGGTTCTCGCGCTGCCGGCGCAGATAGCCGCCGACATCGGTCCGCTCACGGCCGCGGTCGTGATCGTCCCCGCCGAGGCCGCTCCGTACGGCCTCGCGGACACGTTCCGCGCGGTGTCGGCCGCCGTCGTGGCGGGCCTGCCCGTCCACGCCGTGCACATCGAGATCGACCAGGAGGCCCGGGCCGAGGAACTGGCCAGGTCGGTGGTCGACCGACTGCTCGGCACGTCCGGTCCCGGTTCCGAGAACGCGTCCGATCCTGAGTCCAGCACATCGATACGGGGGTAGAGAGATGTCCGTACGCGTGGTCGTAGCAGGTGATCACCAGCTGGTCCTCGAAGCGTTCGCCGAGACGCTCAACGGCACCGACGGCCTGGACGTCGTGGGGCTCGCCACGACCTACGAGGCCGTGCTGCCCGCCGTCGAACGGCACCGGCCGACCGTGCTGCTCCTCGGGGAGCCCACCATGGGCGGCAAGGCGCTGCGGGCCGCGACCGATGTGCGGGCGCGGCATCCCAAGTGCGGCGTCGCCCTCATGGTCGGCGCGGCCACCCCCGCGGTGGTCGACCGGGCCGTCGCCGCGGGCGCGCTCGGCATCGTCCCCAAGAACGCGCGCCTGCCGCAGCTGATCACCACTCTCATGGGCGTCGCGGGCGGCTGTCTCACCGTCGACCCGGCGCTGCTGCGGCCGCCCACGGCCGGTGAATCGGCGCTCAGCGTACGAGAGATGGACGTGCTGCGCCTCACCGCAGGCGGCGCCACGGTGAAGGAGATCGCCGGCGAGCTGTATCTCGCCGCGGGGACCGTACGGAACCTCACCTCGGCGGCCATCAAGAAGCTCGGCGGCCGCAACCGGTTCGACGCGGCGCGCATCGCGAGCGAGCACGGATGGCTGTGAGAGCGGGGCGGCCCGGGGCCACACGCGCGCCGGCCCCGGCACGGGGTGTGCCGGGGCGGGGCGTCCTGGTGCGCGGCGTACGGGCGCTGCTCACGCGCGTACGGGCGCTGCTACTTCTCCAGGCAGAACTCGTTGATCGGGTAGCCGACATGGCGGTCGGCCGTGGGCAGATGGCCCAGGATCGTGTCGCCCGGCTTGAGTTCGGTGCTGTTGAGGACCGAGGCGCCGGGGCCGAGGACACGGACGTGCCAGTCGTCCTGGAGGATCAGGTTGACCGTCTGGCCGTTGGGCGCGACCGCGTCGATGGAGATCAGCGGACGTGTCTCGATCTTCACCCGGCCGACGCTGACGGGACGCGTGCGGCCCTTCACGTCGACCGCGAGGACCGAGCTGCCGGCGTGCAGTTCGCTCAGGTAGTGGGTGCGCCCGTGCTGCGCCACGGTGTACGAGTGGAGCGCGCCGGCGTTGACCCGGAAGGGGCGCGTCGGCATGTACGGCAGCGGGTGGGTCTCGCTGACGCACAGCACCATGCCCTTGGAGTGCGAGCCGACGAGGATCCCCTCGTCCTTGCGGAAGTGGGTCGTCGTGTCGACGCAGGCACGCTCGCCCATCCCGATGTGCGTGGCGCCGGTGACCGTCAGCTCCACCAGCGGGATCTCCCCGCCGCGCGAGGTCGCCGCCGTGCGCAGGGCGGTGGCGTCGCCCACGGTGCGGCCGCGCATCAGGACGCCGTCCGAGCCCAGTTCGAGCACGCCGTAGACGATCTCGGCCTCCTCGTTGTTGGCCGCGGTCGTGACGATGGAGCCCGGGGCGCCGGTGGCCGCCGCGATGACGATCTCCAGCGGGATCTTCGTCGGGTCGCGGAAGTCGAGGACGCTCCACGCCTCCAGGCGCGCCGCCAGGCAGGCGTCCTCCAGCGTGTCGGCGTCGACGATCTCGACGTAGCGGCCGAACTCGACGTCGGGGTGCGCCTCCACGAGCGGGGCCCGCTCGTCCTGGCCGCCGGGCACGATCACCAGGTCGGCCTCACCGAGGTCGGCGGGGACCGAGGCCGCCCCGTCCTCGAACAGGAGGATCTTGCGGACGGTCGGGGGCAGGCCGGTGAAGGCGGCCGGGTCGGCGGCGACGACGCCGTCGATCCGCTGGTGGACGGCCTCTTCGAGGATGGCGGCGGTGGCGGTGCCGGCGTCGCGGATGTCAAGCCAGCACAGTTTTGCGTCCGTCATGATGCGGACCTCCTGTCAGATCGTGGGAGAGCGGGGCGGTGGTCGGTGCGTCGAGGTGGTCCGGGGTGAGCCGGGCGTCGCTGTCCGTGTCGGCGGACGCGGTGAAGGGGCCCGGCCCGAAGTGCTGTTCGGGGAAGTGGTGGACGAGCCGGGCGACCTTGGCGGCGAGCCGCCTGGGGTCGGCGGCCTGGAAGATGTTGCGGCCCATCGCCACGCCGCCCGCGCCGCCGGCCAGGGCGTCCCGCACGTACGCGAGGACGTCCTCCTCGTCGGCGAGGGCGGGGCCGCCCGCGACGAGTACCGGCACCGGACACGCCGCCGTCAGGTCGAGCATCTCCGCGGTGGAGCCGAGGAAGACGGTCTTGACCAGGTCGGCGCCCAGGTCGGCGGCGATCGTCACGGCGTGCGCGACGAGCTCCGGGTCCCGTGGGTCGGTGATCCGCGGGCCGCGCGGGTACACCATGGCGAGCAGCGGCAGGTTCCAGCGGTCGCAGGCGTCGGCGATCCGGCCGAGGTCGCCGATCTGCTGCCGCTCGTCGTCGGAGCCGAGGTTGACGTGGACGCTGACGGCGTCGGCGCCCAGGCGCAGGGCCTCCTCGACGCCGGCGACGACGTACTTGGCGTTGGGGTCGAGCGCCTGGCTGGTGCTCGCGTTGAGGTGGATGATCAGCGACATCGCGGCGAACCGCTCCGGACTGATGTGCCGCACACTGCCCTTGTGCACGACGACGGCGTCCGAACCGCCGGCCGCGAGGCGGCCCGCGAGATGGTCGAGTGACATGCCCTTGGACACCACGGGACCGTCACTGATCGAATGGTCGAGAGGGGTGATCATCAGGCCGGCCGTGCTGTGGCGGTAGAGCCGCCGCAGCCGCAGCGACCGGGCGAAGTGGCCGTATGCGGTCATGAGACGCCCTTTCTGGTTCGCGGGATGGCGTGATCGGGCGGGGCACCCGTGCCGCGTACGCGGACGGGGCCGTCCCGCGCGGTGGCTCCGCGCGGGGAGCTGGTGGCGGGCGCAGGCGCCGTCCCCGAGCGCTCGGGCGTGGACGACACCCGGCGCAGATAGGCGCGGTCCGGCTTGCCCGACGGGGTCAGCGGCAGCTGCGGCCAGACGGAGATCCGGACCGGGGTGTGCTCCGGGGTCAGCGTCGCGGCCACGTATCCACGCAGGTCGCACGAGGTGCGGGCGGCGCCCGAGTGCAGTTCGACGGCGGCGTGCACCTGCTCCACGTAGTCGTCGTCCCGCACGCCGAAGACCGTGGCCTGGCGCACCTGCGGATGCTGGAGGAGCGCGTCCTCGATCGCCGTGGGGTCCAGCTTCAGACCGCCGTGCTTGATCACGTCGCCGACGCGTCCGTCGAGCCGCAGATAGCCGTAGCGGTCCCAGTGCCCGAGGTCACCGGTGCGCAGCCAGCCGTCCCTGAGGGTGGCGCCGGTGAGCTCGTCGTCGTCCAGGTAACCGGCCGTCACCGTGGGCGAGTTGACCCACAGCTCGCCCGTGACGCCCCGCTCGACCTGTGGTCCGCCGCCGGGCGCCCTGATCTCCAGGCGCACCCAGGGGAAGGGCCGGCCGACCGAGCCGAGCAGTTCGGGCTCCCGGTGGTCGAGCGGGTTGAGGCTGCTGATGCCGCCCGCCTCCGTGGTGCCGTACACCTGGATGAGGACGTCCCCGAAGAGGCGGACGGCCCGCTCCACGCGGCCCGGGGCCGCCGGGGTGCCGCTGTAGGTGATGCGGCGCAGCGAGGACAGATCGGTCGTGTCGACGCCCGGATGGTCGAGCAGCCGGTACAGGTGGGGTACCGCCAGGTACACGTCGGTGACGCGCTGTCGGGCGAAGGCGCGCAGTACCTCGTCTGGGTCGAAGCCGTCGTGGAGCACCACCGTTCCGCCGCCCGACAGGACGGCGTCGGCCATCGGCGCCGTCGTGTGACTGATGGGTGTGACGGACAGGAGCGTCGCGGGTCCCCGGGGATCGAGGCCATGGGCGAGGCGGTCGACGAGCTCCTCACGGGTGCCGAACCGCTGGGCGACCATCTTGGGCCGGCCCGTGCTGCCGCTGGTGAAGTCGACGACGGCGAGCGCGTCGGGCCGCGGCGGCGGCAGCCGGTCCGGGTCGAGGGCCCGGGCGGGAGCCCCGCGCGGGATCGGCAGCACGGTGAGCCCCGGCAGACGGTGGGACAGCCAGCGCCCCCGCTCGGCACTCTCCTCGTCCACCAGCAGGAGCAACGCGCGCAGGTCGCGCAGGAGTCGGGTCTGCGTGCCGAGCGAGAACGTCTCCGTGTCGGTCCTCGGGTTCATCG
This sequence comes from Streptomyces sp. NPDC055955, assembly GCF_042270245.1. Classification (NCBI taxonomy): domain Bacteria; kingdom Bacillati; phylum Actinomycetota; class Actinomycetes; order Kitasatosporales; family Streptomycetaceae; genus Streptomyces; species Streptomyces sp. NPDC055955. The sequence goes on along the minus strand of NZ_JBHJYS010000021.1, from coordinate 41,816 downwards.
ACCGTACGTAGACGGAGGTGGCCCCCAGGAGGTGTACGGCGTACCGGGCGCTGAGCATCAGCGGATGGTTCGGCCCGGTCAGGACGGCCACGGTGTCGCCCCGGCCGACCCCGTGGCCGTACAGCAGGGCCGCGGTGCCGTGGACGGAGTCGCTCAGCTCACCGGCGGCGACGGTGCCGTCCGGCCGGTGCAGGACCGCGCGGGACGGATCCCGTTCGAGCGCGTCGAGAATGCGGCGGACGTACGGGCTCGAGCGTGCGGTCATGTTCCCCCCTTTCTTCAGCAATTCGACGTGCGGAACGGGCAGTTCAAGAGATCTTCATTTGCGCCATCATTCCCATGGCGCTGTGGTCGATCATGTGGCAGTGATAGGGATAGACGCCCTTGTGCGTGTCGAAGGTGAGCTGGAGTCTGGCCGTCTGCCCCGGAAAGAGCAGCACGGTGTCCTTGAGGCCGGCCTCCGCCGGATAGACCGGCTGCCCGTCGCGTTCGAGAATGCGGAACTGCACCAGGTGTGTATGGAAGTTGTGCGGAATCGTGGTGCTGGTGTTCGTGACCGTCCAGACCTCGGTGTCTCCCCATTTGACGTCCGTGTCGATGCGGCCGGCATCGAATGTCTTTCCGTTGATGTAGGCCTTGTCGCCGGTGCCGGGCTCGTCCATCCGCAGCTCGAAGCTGCGCTCGACGGTCGGCTTCGGCAGGGCCGGCAGGATGGTGAGGACGTCGGGCACGCGGCTGGTGTCGGGCGTCTTCTCACCGACGTCGAACCGCATGATCTGGCCGACGAGTTCGGTCGGTCCCGGGCCCAGCATGTTCTGGAGCGTGAGCCGGGTGCCGGGCGCGTACTTGGAGAAGTCGACGACGAAGTCGGCGCGTTCGCCGGGGGAGAGGACGAGGACCGGGGTGGGGGCGGGCGCCGGGAGCAGGCCGCCGTCCGAGCCGATCTGGGTGACCTGGCTGCCGTCGTTCAGGCAGAGGATGAAGATGCGCAGGTTGCATGAATTGAGCATCCGGAAGCGGTACTTGCGCGCCTCGACCTTCATGTACGGCCATGGTGCGCCGTTGACCAGGATGGTCGTCCGGTTCTCCGCGTCGTCCATCGTGTAGACCATCTGGCCCGCAGCGTCGAACTGGGCGTCGCGCAGGATCAGCGGCACCTCGTAGCGGCCGGACGGCAGGCCGAGCGCGTCCTCCGCCTTGTCGCCGAGCAGATAGAGACCGGAAAGGCCCCGGTAGACGTGCTCGGACTCCATGTGGTGGGCGTGGTCGTGGGTCCACAGCGTGGCCCCGACCTGGTCGTTGGCGTAGACGTACGTCCTGGAGCGGCCCGGCGCGATCGTGTCCATCATGCCGCCGTCGTGCTCCACGGGGTTGCTGCCGCCGTGCAGGTGGACGGAGGTCGGCATGTCCAGGGCGTTGATCTGTCGGACCACCGCGGTGCGGCCCTTGCGGGCGCGGATGGTGGGGCCGGGGAACGTGCCGTTGTAGGTCAGCACGTCCGTGCGGGTGCCGGGCAGGATCCGGTGGCTGGTGCGGCTCATCGTGACCGCGTAGTAGTCGGCGGTGCTCGTTCTCCGGTACGGGGCGAGGACCTTGGGCACGGGCAGCGGGACCGCGAACGGCGTGACGGCCGGGGCGCCGGCCGCCGTTGCCGCGTTCGCGGAACCGCCCGACGTCAGTGTCTGGAAGAGCCCTCCCGCGGCGCCCACTGCGCCGACGGCACCGGTGGTGAGCCCGAGGCGTATTGCATGACGACGTGTAAGCACGGCGGGGATTCCTTAACTGAGGTCGCTCGGCCGACGTGCCCGGCCGGATGGTGAATTCGTCTTCCGAGCATGCGGACAAGGGCGCGGAATTCCGAGCGATCGACGCGCCGCGGTGACGGGTGTCATGGCCGCCGATGGTGTACGTCACCGATTTCACGTGAGACAGGGGGAGGGGTTCCCGTTCGGCGTGACAGTGATTTCCGGAGTACGCCCTCGACCGCACGCGGACTGGGCAAGTCGCCTCAAAGGAACCGGAGATCAGCATGCAGACCGAGAAGACGGCGAAATCACCGCCGCGCACCGCGCCCGCGTTCCGCGCCGACGTCCGGGTCCTCTTCGACGGGGAGTCGGCGACCCTCGCGGGCCCCGCCACCTCGCTCACCCTGCGACCGGTGCGCGGCGGCATCCGCACCGCGCTCGGCCGGCTCGCCGAAGGGCCCCGCCCCATGGCCGAGTTGCTGGACGGGCTGCGGGACGCCGAGGCCGTCCAGGTGGAACGGCTCCTCGACCGCGCCGGTCATCTCGTCGCGCGCAGCGTCCTCACCCGGGGCGGACCCGCCGAGCGCAGGGAGCTCCTGCGCATCGAACCCACCGCGCGTGAGGTCGAGCACCGGATCGCCGCGGTGGCGCCGGGCACGACCGTGCGCCTCTCCCGGTTCGCGTTCTGCCGAACCCGCGAGGGCGTCCTGGTCCTGGAGTCGCCGCTCGTGAAGTTCCGCGCGGTGCTCGTGGACCGAGCGGCCCGCGAACTGGTCGCCGCCCTGGGCGAACCCGTCGCGGCCGGCGCGCTGGGCACCGGCCTGCGCGAGGACGACGCCCTCGACGCGCTCGCCCACCTCGTGGGCGCCGGTTTCGTCGAACCCGCCGACGAGGACGGCACGTTCGCCTCCGACACGGAACCGACGCTGCGCCAGTGGGACTTCCACGACCTGCTGTTCCACTCCCGCATCCGCTCCGGGCGCTACGACGACGTGTTCGGCGCTGTCTACCCGTACCGCGGCGAGATCGACCCTCAGCCCGCGGTGAAGCCCGCCCCGCACGGGCCGGCCGTGGACCTGTACCGGCCCACGCGCGAGGAGATCGCCGGGCGCGACCCGTCCCTCACCACCGCTCTGGAGACGCGCCGCTCCATCCGCTCCTACGGGCAGGGGGAGTTGACGGCCGAGCAGCTGGGCGAGTTCCTCTACCGGGTCGCCCGCGTCCGCGCCCACTACACCCCCGAGGTCGGCAGCGGCCGCGACGAGGTCGTCTCCCGCCCCTATCCCAGCGGTGGCCAGGGCTACGAACTGGAGCTGTACGTGACCGTGCGGCGCTGCGCGGGGCTCGACGCAGGCATCTACTACTACGACCCCGTCGCGCACCGCCTCGTCCTCGTCAACGACGCGGAGACGGACCGGGAGTCCCTCTTCCATGTGGCCTCGCGCGCCACCGGGATGGAGGCGCGTCCCGACGTGCTCCTCACCGTCACGGCGCGCTTCCAGCGCATGGCGTGGAAGTACCGCGCCATCGCCTACGCCACGACGCTGCGGCACACCGGTGTGCTCTACCAGACCATGTACCTGGTGGCGACGGCCCTCGGTCTGGCCCCGTGCGGCCTGGGCAACGGTGACGCCGACATGTCGGCCCGTGTTCTCGGCCTCGACTATCTGAAGGAGTCGTCCGTGGGCGACTTCCTGCTGGGCAGCCGCAGCCCCGACGACTCCGTGGCCGGCGATCCCGAGGCGGGCTGGGCCATGCTCAACAGCCCGGAATGGTCGCTGCCGGTTAATTCCCCCGTGATAAATGTCAGCGAGGGGGCGCAAAGGCTGGCCACCGAATGACCGGCCGAGCATTATTAATTGCGCAGCCACCGGTTGCGGAAAGAAGAAAGACCCCCCGGAAATCTCCGGGAAGGTCCCTCCGGGGAATCCCCGGGAACTCCTGAAAGGAATTCATCGCATGAGCATCAACGACATCAAGAACGGCGACGACGCGGAGAAGGCGTTCGACAGCTTCGACGTCGACGAGCTGGAGACCCTTGAGGTCGCGCAGGGTGTGGCCCTCCCGGAGATGGGTGCCTCCAGCGGTTCGATCGGCACCTCGTCGTCCTCGTCCAGCACCTGCTCCGCCTGCTGACGTCCCCTCACCCACCGCTCATCCACCCCGCGAAGCCACTTCGCGGAACACCGGAAGGAATTCATCACATGAGCATCAACGACATCAAGAACGGCGACGACGCGGAGAAGGCGTTCGACAGCTTCGACGTCGACGAGCTGGAGACCCTTGAGGTCGCGCAGGGTGTCGCCCTCCCCGAGATGGGCGCCTCCAGCGGTTCGATCGGCACCTCGTCGTCCTCGTCCAGCACCTGCTCCGCCTGCTGATCCACCGTTCCAAAGGATGCGCCCATCCAGCCGGGAGCTGGATGGGTACATCCTTTTGTGGGGCCGTTGCGAGGGCCCTCGTCGGGCCGCCGGCGTTCGCGCGTCAGCCCCGCACGGCGACGTGGAACGACGAGGCCCACAGCACCAGCGCGGCGCCCAGGCCGACCACGACACGCACGGTCTCCATCGTCGTGCCGGCCGCGGCGACCACCAGGCCGGCCACCGCGACCGCGGTCAGGAAGACCGCCGTCCACTTGTACTGCCACTGGTCGAAGAGGCGGGCGAGCGGGAAGAAGTGCAGGCCCACGACCAGGCAGATGCCCGGCGGAATCAGCTCCGGGTGACCGCTCGCGTTCGACGCCGCGATCACCACGAAGATCGCCACCAGCTCGGCCATGTTCACCATGCCGACCCCGCGGTTCCACTTCTCCGGGAGCCGCACCATGCGCGAGGCCGGCCCCGCCCCGCCGCGGAAGGCCAGGACCACCGCCACGACGGTCACCGCGGCGGCGAGCACGCCGACCGTCACCGACACCCCCACGGCACTTATGCCGGAGCCGCCCGCAAAAGCCCACACCAGGGCAAAAACCGCGAGGACGATGGCCCCGCGGCGGCGCAGATTCTGCGTGAGTGCAAGGCACTCCGTGTCCGTAGTCATGGCCGGAGGGTACAGCGATCTTGGCGCCCGCCCGGCAGTTTTCGGCCAACCCGTCCGTGACTCGGCGGGCGTCCGTGTCACGAAAGCGGTGACGTATGTAAGCGGCCGCCCCGCATTCCCTTTCCGGGCGCAAGTCGCCGCCACAGAATTCCAGTCAAAACATTCCGCAAGATCTGTTGAAGATTTCCTGGAAGGTGCGAAAAACATGGGGGTTGAAGCGCCGGAGCGCACTGCCGTGAAGCCGGACTCCGCCGGCCTGACGGGAGTGCGGCTCCACACACGGATGCCGGTGACACCGGCGTGGCTCGCCCGGCACGTCGTGCCGGTCGCCCGCGCCCTGAGCGAACGGGGCGCTCCCGCCGTCCAGTTGAGGCGCGGCTGGCTGCACGGCCCGCACGTCGACGTCCTCGCCCTCGCGGTGCCGGGCGGCCCCGACTGGACCGAGATCGCGGACCTCCTCGACGCCGGTCCGCTCGACCCGCCGCGCGCCCTGACCGAGGAGGCGTACCTGGAGCAGGCCCGCGAGTTCGGCCGGCTCGAAGCGGTGCAGCCGCCCTACCTCCCGCTGCACGAGCACGGTGCCGTCTCGCGGGTGAGCCCCGCCGGCACGGCGTCCCGTGAGCCGCGCCTCGACCAGTTCCGCACCGTCGTGCTCGGCGCTCTCAACAAGCCCCTGCTGCGCATGATCGACGGCATCGCGGCCGAGCCCGCCACCGCCACCGTGCGGCTCGCCGAGGCGTTCGCCGCCCTCGTCGACACCCACTTCCTCGGCCCCGCCTACGGAGTGTTCTCGCCCCGCTCCCACGTGGAGGCGTTCCTCGCCTGGGCCGCGCCCACCAAGGACGTCAGGCCCGTCTTCCAGGAACGGCTCGCCAAGGACGCGCCCCGGCTGCGTACCGTCGTCGAACAGCGCCTGTCCGGCGAGGTGTCGGCCGGCGCAGCCGAGTGGCGGACCGCGTTCGCGTACAGCTCCGGCGCCCTGGAGAGCGCCGTCGCCGCCGGGACACTCACCCTCGACCTGCTCGACTCCGTCACCGACGGCGTGGACCGCAGCGAGATGGGCCCGCCCGGAGCGACCCGCGTCGTCCCGCAGGGCGACCAGCCCGACAGCGACTTCCACCGCGCCGTCGGCGAGTCCGGAGTGGTCGCCGACCCCTCCCGCTGGTTCGCCGCCTTCCGACTCCTGACGAACCTCTTCTACGAGCAGCTGCCGCTCCTGACCGTCTCGCCGATGCAGCGCTACTACATGTGCTTCGCCATCGCCGAGACGGTCGACGACGTCCTCGGCGTGTCCTGGCAGGACCGCCTCAACGACCGCCGGGACCGGATGGCCGGCGCGGCGGCCGACCCGACGGGAGTCACGCGATGACCGGCCCGACCCCACCCGAGTCCCTCTGGTTCCTGCGGGTCAACCCGCTGCGCCGCACCCGCCTCGCCGACCCGGCCCAGCGCCGCACCCTCGCCGAACTCGCCGCCGCGGAGGAGGTGCTGAGGAAGGCCGCCGACGCGTGCTCCGACGAGCTGTACCACCGCATCGGCGCCGCCGCCGACGACGCCGAGCGCCGCGACCTCATCGCGCTGCGCCGCTCCATCCACAACGGCCGCGCGCCCAAGAAGCCGCCGGCCCCCACGCCCGCCGTCACCGAGTGGCTGGCCGCGCGGGACGCCAGGGAGCGGCTGCGCGACGCCGTCGTCGAGGGCTACGCCGAGGCCGCCGACCGCGAACGGGAGGGCCTCGCAGCCCTGTTGGGCGACGACGACCTGCTGCGCTCGCTCGCCCTGGTGGCGCCCGAGGTCCACCAGGAGGCCGAGCGCTACCGCGCCGCCGTCCTCGGCGCCGGCAAGGTCTCCGCCCGCACCCGCAAGTCCGAGCGCGGCCTCATCCAGTACGTCACCCGGGCCATGGTGCGCACCAGCCCGCTGTCCCGGTTCACCGCCGTCGGCATCGCGGAGCCCGACCCGGCCGGGGTCGACCCCGGCGACGTCCCCTTCGAGGGCGCCACCGCCTTCCCCGGGCTCGACCGCGTCATGCTCGGCTACGTGCTCGGCGGGCTCCCCGCCGCCGACACCGCCGACCTCACGAACCTGTGGGTGGGCATCCCGCCCACCTCGGCGCCCGACCCCGAGTCCGGCAAACTGTTCTTCCTGCGGCTCACCGACGCGGGCATGCGTCGCCTCGCCGTACCCCTGGACGGGCCCGTCGGTGACCTGCTCGACGCGGTGTCCATGGGGCCGCGGCTCTTCCCCGCCGTCGTCGCCCACGTCGCCGAACGCGCCGGCATCCCGGCCGAGGCCGCCGACAGGCGCGTACGGCAGGCCGTGGGACAGGGCCTGCTGTGCACCTTCCACGAGGCCGAGGACGGCTCCGCCGACTACGACGACCTCCTCACCCCCGACGACCCGCGTGCCACGGCCCTCGCCGCCAAGGTCCGCGCCGGACTGCCCCGCCTCGCCGACGCCCCGGCGCCCGAACGAGGCGGTGTGCTCGCCGAGTTGCGCGGCGACCTCGGCAAGCTGAGCCACATGGCCGGGCGGCCCGCCCAGATCACCGTCGAGGAGGACTACGTCATGCCGCCGCTGAAGGTGGCGACCCGGCAGTGGCACAAGCCGCTCGCCGACCTCGGCCCGGCCGTCGAGCTCCTGTCCGTCTTCGACTGGCTGCACGACGTGCGCGTCCTGATGACGGCCGCGTTCGTCGAACGGTTCGGCGCCGGGGCCAACGTCCCGCTCGCCGCGAACGCCGCGTTCGTCGTGGGCGAGGTGTCCCGGCGCGCCGCCGCCATGGACGCCGTGTACGGGCCGCACGGCACCGGCGACCCGTCCGCACTCGCCGGCATCGGCCCCGCCGACGGCTCTCTGGAGCGCATGTACCTGCTGCGCCGCGAGCTCACCGAGGCCGTCCACGCGCGCCTGTCCAAGACCGTCGACGCCGGCGACGACACCCTCGTCCTCACCCCCGACGACGTGGCGGGCCTGACCGCGTCCCTGCCCGACCGCTTCCGCCAGGACCCCCTCATCTACGGCGTCCTCCTCCAGGAGGGCGACGGCAGGCTCGTCCTCAACGACGGACTGCCGGGCCACGGCATGCTCTACGCCCGCTTCCTCGACGCCGACCGCCGCATGGGCGGCCACGCCCTGCCCCGCCTCGCCGGACACCTCCAGCGGGAGTACGGCTTCGACGGCGCCCGCGTCACCGAGGACCTCGGCCTGCACCGCCTCAACGTCAACGCGCACGCGCCGATCCTGCCCGGCGGCCTCACCCCCGAGGACTGGTTCACGCTGCGCCTCGCGCACGACCCGGACACCGACACGCTGCGCGTCGAGGACGCCGACGGCGCGCCCCTGCGCGTACTCCCGCTCGGCACGGGCCACCCCGGCCTGTTCCCGCCGCCGCTGTCCGTCGCCTCGGGCCTCGCCATCAGCGGCCGCCTCTTCAACAGCCTGCCCAACAGCTGGCACGCGGCGACGCCGTGGGACCGCGCCACCACCAGGACCGCGCCCCGCATGGCCGTCGGCGACGTTCTCATCGGGCGCCGCCGCTGGTACGGCGGCGACGAACTCACCACCGCGGTCGCCGCGGGACCCGACGAGCACGACCGGCTCCTCGCGCTCAACGCGTGGCGAGCCCGGCACGGCGTCGCCGAGGAGGTCGTCATCAAGAACGCGCCCGAGGACGAGGGACCCCTCTCGGTGGGCGCCCCCGACGTGCAGTCCAAGCGGCTCCAGCAGAAGCCGCAGTACGTCGACCTGACCAGCGCCCTGAGCGCCCGCGTCCTGCCGCGCATGCTCGACCGGCGCGGCGCCGACGGCTGCTACCTGGAGGAGGCGCTGCCGTCCGTCGTCGACGGCACGCACGCCACCGAGTGGGTCGTCGAGGTCGGCCGCGACGCCGGCGGCCGCTTCACCTACCGAGGGGGACAGGCATGACGCACACCAGGCTCAAGGCCCGCCCGGACCTGCACTTCGCGCCCGTGCCCGGCGGTGTGTACCTCAGCGGCACGCGTGGCCAGGTCGTCCTGCGCGGCTCCGACGTCCTGCACGCCGTCGCCGAGGGCTGCGTCCCCCTTCTGGAGAACGGCGCGACCGAGGACGAACTCGTCGCCGGACTCGGCACCGAGCGCTCCCGGCCCGCCGTGCGCCACCTCGTCGGCAAGCTGCGCGACGCGGGGCTCCTGCTCGACGCCGACGCGTTCACCGCGCCCGAGCCGTCCGCCGAGGAGCGCGCTGCGCACGCCGAGTCCGTGGCCCGCCTCGAAGCCCGGCTCGACGACCCGTACGCCGCGTACGCCCGCCTGCGCGCCGCCCGGGTCCTGGTCACGGGCCCGCCCGAGGCGACGGGCCCGGCGGCGCGCGGGATGCGCCGGGCCGGGGTGGGGGAGGTGACGGTCGTCGAGGCGCCCGGCTCGTCCGACCACCTGTACGAAGGTGCTGACGCCGTACTGGAGATCCGGACCGCAGCCGATGCCACGGCCCTCGAAATCCCCTCCGCGGCCCACCACTTGACCGTTCTCCTCGGCGACGCGGTGCACGTCGTGGGCCCCGTTCTCGCGGGTGGTCCCGAGGGAGCCGGCGCCTTCCGCGAGCGGGTCCTGTCCTGGACGGACGACGGCGACGGGCCCGTACCGCGCCCGGCCGCCGACGCCGTCGCCGGGGCCCTCGCGGGGCAGCTGCTCATCGACACGCTGACGGGGACGGCGGACGCGGGCGAGGCCCACGTCGTGCACGGGGCGGACCTGGTATCCGACCGGGTCACCGTCGAGGGAGCCCGCACGGCGGCCGCGACCGGCCGGCCGGGCTCCCTCCTCGCCGACGTCCCCCCGACACCGACGCCCGAACTCGAGGACGCGCGCGAGTCGGCCGTGGCCCTCGCCGGACGCTGGACCGGCCTGTTCGCCTACACCTCCGACGAGGACCTGCCGCAGATGCCGCTCGCGCTGCGCGCCGTGGAACAGCGCGGGGAGCGCGCGGGCACGGTCGTCGCCTCGGGGCCGCACCAGGAGGCCGCGACCGTCGCCGCCGCGCTGCTCGCCCTGCGGGACCGTGTCCCGGGGGCTGCCGCCGGGCTGACCGAGGAACACTGGCTGCTCGACGGCGCGCTGCGGCTGCTGGCCCCGCGCGCGGTGGCGCTCGCCGGGGCCGACGCGACGCCCGACGCCGAAGGGCGGCGCATCCTGTCCGCCCTCCGGCAGCTCGTGGAGGGCGAGCCCCGGCTCGCGCTGCGTCACGTCCCCGGCGTCGACTGGCGTCTCGCCGAGGCCACCACGGCGGCCGGTGAACTCCTCGGCGCAGGCTGGGGATCCACTCCCCAAGACGCGCTGCGCGCCGCCGTGTGCGAGGCCGTCGCCCACGCGCAGACCGGCCGACGTGGCCAACTCTCCACGGACGCACTGCTGTTCGCCGATCCGGCCGTCGTCGGCGCTCTGCGCGCACAGCTCGTCGCCCACGCCGACACCCTCGGCGCCGCCTTCGTCGGCCACGCCGCCGCCGCGGACCCGGTGCTCGGCGAGATCCCCTTCTGGTACGGGCCGGTCGAGGCCGCAGAACGCACGCGGGAGACCCACGATGCACAGTGACACGGCTGACGTGATCCGTACGGGGCGCGCTCCCGACGCGTACGGCGACGACACCTGGCGGGACGTCCTGGCCGGGCTGACGGCCCCGGCCGCCTCGGACGGCGCGAGCGTCTCCGTCCGGCGCGGCTGGGACCTCGGCTGGGAACGCCGACACCTCGACGCGGCACGCACGTCGGGCCGCCCGCATCTGTCCGTGCGCGTCCACGGCGACGAGGTCCTCGTCGGACCGCTGTGGGCGCCGGGCACCGATGCCGGGTGCGCGGGCTGCGCCGAGGTGCGCGAGCGCACCGTCGTCGACCACCCCCTGGTCGGCGACCTCACCCACGCGGCCGCCGGCCCCGCGCCGTCCGAGGCGCTGCTGCCCGAACTGCTCCGGGCGTCCCTGGAGCATCTGGCGCGGCGGCCCCTCGGCCCCGGCGAGCTCTACGCCGTCTCGGCGCGCGGCCTGCGCCGGCACCGCGTCGCCCGCAGTTTCCACTGCCCGGTGTGCGGCCCGGAGAAGGGCGAACTCACCGCCGCGGAAGCGCCGTTGCCACTCGCGCTGCGGAACCGGCCGGCCTCCCCGGCCGACCCGACCCGATCCGGCGACAGCCGTCTCGTCGAGCGCGGCCTGCTGCGCGAGCGCCTCGTCGACGACCGCTACGGCCCGGTCCGCGCCGTCCTGCGCGAGTCCCGCACCCCGTTCGCGATGAGCATGGCCGTCGTGCCGGACGCCCCGGCGATGGGCCACGGCCGCGCCAGGACGTTCGCCGAGACCGAGCCGGTCGCCGTCCTGGAGGCGTACGAGCGGCTCGGCGGATTCCCGTACGACATCCCGGTCCTCACGGACCGCGCGTACACGGACGTCGCCGAACACGCCGTGGACCCGGCGACCCTCGGCCGGTACACGGACGAGCAGCTGGCCCACCCGACGAGCCGGGTGACCCCGCACACGGCCGACACCCCGATGGACTGGGTGTGGGGCCACGACCTCGACGACGGGCGGGCCCTGCTCGTCCCCGCCGACCACGCCTTCTACCAGTACGAGTACGCGTTCCGCAGGGACCGGCGCGCCGCGAGGGCCGTCGGGCCGCACGAGCGCAAGCACTACTTCTACGAGTCGTCCAGCGGCTGCGCCGTCGGCGCGAACCTCGAAGAGGCGGCACTGCACTCGCTGTTCGAACTGGCCGAGCGCGACGCGTTCCTGACCTCCTGGTACCGGGCCGCGCCGCTGCCCCACATCCCGGAGAGCTCGATTACCGACCCGACGAGCCGCGCCATGATCGAGCTGATCCAGGCACGCGGCTTCGACGTCCATCTCCTGGTCGCCACGCGGGACATCGCGCTGCCCGTGGTCTGGGTCCTCGCCGTCAACCGGCTCGACCCGTTCCCCGCGACGTTCTCCTCGGCCGGATCCGGGGCGGACCCGCGGTCCGCGATCCGCGGCGCCCTGCGCGAGGTCGCCCAGCTCGTCACCAACCCGGTCGACTGGACCCGGGAACAGGTCGAGGCGATGGCCGAAGACCCCTGGCTGGTCCAGGAGCTGGAGGACCACGTCCGGTTCTCCTCGATCCCCGAGACGCGCGAGCGGGCCACGGCCGCGCTCGGCGGCCCGAGCGTCACCCTGGACGAGGCCTTCCCCGACTGGCCGCGGCGCCTCGCCGACGCGTCGGGCGGCGACGTGCGCGGCGCCCTGGACTTCGTGCGCTCCCTGTTCGCCGACGCGGGCCTCGACCGGATCGTCCTCGTCGACCAGACGAGCCGCGAGCACGCCGACGCGGGCATCCACGTCGCGCGCGCGGTCGTCCCCGGCATCCTGCCGATGTGCTTCGGCCACGCACAGCAGCGCCTGGCGGGCCTGCCCCGCCTGGAGACGGCCCTGCGCGGCACGGCCCAGGAGCACCGGACGTCCCCCTACGACCCCCACCCGTTCCCGTGACCGCGCCCGCGCCCGCCCGGCGTTCCCCCGTGGAACTGCCGGGCCCCGAAGGCGACAACAGCATCGCGCGCGAACCCCTCTGGTACGCGTACGGCGCCGGCGCCGACCGGCCCGAGCCGCCCCCGTGGACCTGGACCCCGGAACCGCCCCCGGACACCCACGTCCCGCCGGCGCCCCCGCGCGCGGGCGCCCCGCGCGAGACCCTCCCGCTCGGCACCGTCGACCTGCTGGAGGCCCTTCCGTACCCGGCGCTCCCGCCGCCGCGCGACGTGCCGGACCGGCTGGCCCGCGCGCTGATCACCGCGTTCGGCCCGCAGCGCCGCGAGCCGGAGAACCCGTACAACGACCACCGCCCCTACGCCTCCCCGCGCTGCCTCTTCCCTGTGCACGCCTTCGTGACCGGGGGCGGTGGCGGGGCGCCCTGGCGTGTCCTCGATCCCGGCCGGCACGCGCTGACCGGTGAGCCGGGAGGGGGCGCGCCGCGCCGGATCGCCCTCACCGGCCGCTACACATCGATCCCCGCCGCCTACAAGTGGTTCAGGGGCTCGCTGGTCGCGCTCGAACTCGGCATCGTGCTGCGGGCGTTGGGCGTGGGGTTCGAGCTGTTCGACGTACCCGCGCGGCTCTCGCTGCCCGGGCCCGACGGGCACGCCCTCCTCGGGGACCTCGGGCTCGACCCGGCGTGGGAGTGGTCGCTGCCGCTCACCCTCGACGTCGGCGACCCGGCCCCGGTCCTGCCCGTACGGCGCCGCGCCGCCGTCCCCGACCTGCGCGACCCGTCCCTCGCCGACCTCGTGCGCGTCAACCGGCAGCAGACGTACGACAGTTCACCCGTCCCTGTCGGGCGCGCGATCCCGCGGAGCCTGCCCCTGTCGCGCACCGTCCCGAACTGGGCGGAGCTTCTGTGGCAGCGGCACTCCGGGCGCATGCCCCGCGCCCTGCACGGCATGAGCGGGCGCCGCGCCCGGCTCCCCGCCGAGGCCTTCGACAGCGCCCTGCGGTGGCTCGCCGTCCCGCCCCCGGGGCCCGACCTCGCGGCGGCCTTCGACGCGGTGAACATCACCGCCGTCGTCCAGGGCGTCGACGGCCACGAGGACGGGGTCCACCGCGCGGTACCGGGCGGCGCCCGCCTGCTGCGCGCCGACCCGCAAGCGCCCGCCCGCCTGGAGGAGCACTACGGGTACGGCGTCTCGCCCGTCAACGGCTGCCGCATCCGGCACGCGCCCATGACCGTGTTCTTCTCCGTGCGCCCCCGCGACCTGTTCGCCCGTTCGGGCCCGGCCGGGTGGGGCGCCGCACAGCACGCGGTCGGCTGGGCCGCCCACGGCCTGTGCCTCTCGGCGGCCGCCTCCGGCCTCTTCGCCCGGCCCGTCCGCGCGTTCAAGGAGATCCCCACGCAGCGCGTCCTCGGCCTCGACCCGGACGAGACGATCGTCCTCTCCGTCGTCGTCGGCGCCCCGCAGGACCTCGGCGGCGCACTCCTGGACCTGCGGCTGTGACCGCCCACGCCCCGACCACTCAGGGAGACCTCATGACATGGAGCTCGTGGCACCTCCACCTCGCCACCACCGCCCGGTCCGCGCACGACCGCGTCCTGACCGACGTGATCGGCCCCACGATCGGCGAACTCGCCCCCGGCACACCCTGGTTCTTCATCCGTTACTGGCAGGCCGGACCCCATCTGCGGCTGCGGATCAGGGACTTGGACCCGGACACGTACGACCGTGTCGAGGAGGTGCTGCGCGTCCGGCTCGCCGACGCCGGCAGGCTCGGGCCCGGCGAGGAGCCGCTCGACCCCGACGCCTACCTCGAAGGCGCGGGGGCGCTCGCCTCCGCGGGCGAGCAGGGCGACGACCGGCACGTGCGGGCCATGCTGGCGCCCGGCGTCCACCGCGCCGACTACGACCCGGAGTTCGACCGCTACGGCGGCCCCGCCCTGATGCCCGCGACCGAGGACCTGTTCCGGCTCTCCAGCGAACTCGTCCTGCGCCTCGCGCCGAAGGCTCCCGCGCAGACCCAGCGATCCCTGCTCGCCCTGCGCGGGACCATGGCAGCCGCCGCGGCCCTCGGTGACAGCGCCGAACGCGGCTACTTCTACGCGCACGGGCTCGGCGCCTGGCGGGCCTGGGCCGGGGAGGCCGGCTACCCGGACGAGCTTCTCGACTCGCTGACCACGATCACCCGGGACGCCGGGGCCAAGCCCGTGGACCCGCTCGCCCACGGCCCGTTCGCCCGCTGGCACGACGGACTCGCCGCCCTCACGGGCGACATCCGGGAGAAGTCCCCGACCCACCCCGGAATGATCCTCTTCTCCCACGCCCACATGCTCCACAACCGCCTGGGCCTGAGCCTCCTGGAGGAGCTGCGCAACTACGCCTGGCTGGCGCATGTCTTCCCGGTCGCGCAGAGCGTGCTCGCCTGAACAGGGACACGCACGACGAGGCCCGGCCGGTGAATCACCGGCCGGGCCTTCGTGTGGCGCCGCGCGCGGATCAGGCGCGTACGAACACCGCCGTCACCCGCACCCGCAGCACGGGACCCACCATCGCCCGCATCGCGCTCACGCCGCACGCGTGCCGGTCGACCGCCGCCGACGCGCGGACGACCGTACGGGCGCCCTCCGGAACGACCTCGTCGACCGTGAGGACCAGTGGCACCGCGCGGCCCTTGACGGACAGCAGGCCCGAAACGGTCCAGGGCTCGCCCGTGGCGAGGCTCTCACCGTCGAAGCGCAGGAGCGGGTGGCGCTCGGTGTCGAGGAAGGCGGGGCCACACACGGCGTCGTCCCTGCGCGGGTTCCCGGTCGTGAAGCCGGCCGCGTCGAGCGCGACGTCGAGGTGCCCGAGCCTGCCGTCCCCGTCGAGTTCCGCGGCGCCGGAGCGCACCGGCATCGACCCGGTCACCGGGAGGAGGAGAAAGTGCCGGCCGGTGAACTCGACGGAACTGGCGGAAGGCTCGAGGGTCCAGGCGCCGGCGAGATCGGCCGGTCCGGGGCGCGTGTGCGGTTCGGTGAGCGACATGCGAGGGGTTCCCTTCGGGAAGTGGGGGGCGAGGTGCCGAGGGGGCCTCCGAGGAGGCCCCCGAGAAGTGCGCGGGGTACGGCGCGTGGCCTACTCCGGCCGCGGGTCCCAGCGGAAGCTGCGCACCGCGATCAGGGCGCCGACGACACCCCAGGCCGCGAGGACGGCGAGGTCGCGCCACTGGTAGCCGGAGTTCTGCGCGAACGGCGCCAGCATCGCGTCGTTGAACGGCTTCACCGGGAGCAGCCCGGCGATGTTGTTGAGGACCTCGGAGTGGATCGGGAAGTAGCTGCCCGAGATGAACACCAGCGGGAACTGGATGAACTGCACCACGGCGGGCGCCGCTTCCGAGTTCTTGATGAGCGAGGCGACGCCCACGCCCAGCGCGCAGAAGCTCGCCGCGCCGAGCACGAGGGTGAGCACGATCGCGCCCCAGTGCGTCGGCAGCGGCACGTCGTACAGCGAGCCGATGCCGATGACGAGCGCGACGTCGACGACGCTCACGACGATGCAGTGCACGAGCAGACCCGTGAAGTAGACCCAGGCCGGCAGCGGCGTCGCGTGCAGCCGCTTGAGCACCCCGGTCTGCCGGCGCATCGCGAGGACGATCGCCAACTGCCCGTAGCAGGCGCCCAGTACGGACACCGCGGCGATGGTCGGCGTGTAGTACTGCATGCCGGACAGGCCGAAGAAGAACTTGTCGTCGGCGCTTCCGCTGAACACCGCGCCGAAGATCGCGATGATGACGATCGGCAGCACGAACGTGAACACCATCGACTGCGGGTTGCGCCAGAACGACAGCTGCTCGTAACGGATCTGGTGGCCGAGCAGCGCCAGCGGGCTCCGCTCGGTGCGCGCGGTGCGCCCGGCGCCGGCGGCCGTGGTCGGGGTCAAGGTGGTCATGAGCGGCTCCGTCCGGGTCGGCGCCCTCGCCGCGAGGACGGCCCGCGCCCGCGTTCGGAGGACGGTGAGGATGCTTCCTGTTCCGCGTACTTGCTGGTCAGGCCCAGATAGATGTCCTCGAGCGTGGGCTGCTCCACGGTCAGGCGCTCCAGCGGGGTGCCGCGCCGCAGCGCCCACTCGGTGAGCCGGTGCAGCGCGGCCGTCGGCTCGTCCGACTCCGCCGTGACCAGGCCCTCCTGCACATCGCTGACCTGCAGCGGCACGTCGGTGAGGGCCGCGCCGTGCGGGAGCAGGAAACGGATCCGGGCCAGCGCGCTGTCCCGGCCGCCCAGCGTGTCGGGGGTGCCCGCGGCGACGATCTCGCCGCCCGCGATCACGGCGACCGAGTCGGCGAGCGCCTGCGCCTCGTCCATGTAGTGCGTGGTCAGGACGATGGTGGTGCCCGCGTCCCGCAGGTTCTTGACGACCTCCCAGGCCCCGCGCCGCGCGTTCGGATCGAAGCCCGTCGTCGGCTCGTCGAGGAAGAGGAGCTGCGGGTTGCCGACGACGCCGAGCGCCAGGTCGAGCCGCCGCTTCTGCCCGCCGGACAGGTCCTTCACCTTCGCGCCGCGCTTCTCGTCGAGCCCGACCAGGTCGATGACCTCGTCGATGCCGCGGGGCGCGGGGTAGTAGCCGGCGTTGCGCGCGATCGTCTCGCGCACGGACAGATACGGCTCGACGGCGATGTCCTGGAGCACGAGCCCGATCTGCCCGCGCAGCCACTTGCCGTCCGCCTTCTTGCCCGGGTCGCGCCCGAGCACCTCGACGCTCCCGCCGTCCCGGCCGCGGAAGCCCTCGAGGATCTCCAGTGTGGTGGTCTTGCCCGCGCCGTTCGGTCCGAGCAGGGCGAAGATCTCCCCGTCCGAGACGGTGAAGTCGACGCCGCGTACGGCCTCGTGGTCCCCGTAGCGCTTGCGCAGGCCCTCCACGGCCACCGCGGTCACCGCGGTCCCTCCGCTTCCGTCACTGTGTGCCTCCCGGCGTCGTCAGATATCGCTGTCACCTGGAAGTTAGGTCCGGTCAGGGGCCCTTGAGCGGCCCTGGCCCGGTTCCGATGACGGACGTCACGCAAGCGGCGACAGTTGTCAGGTCAGGGGTGACGGCCGTTGCCGCGCGGGCCGGGAGCCGCCGATGCTCTGGGAGCGGCGAAGGGCGGGACCCCGGCACGACGGGCTCCTCGCACCGCCGCGCACCTGGCCGGTAGACAGCGACGCGGAAGGCGGTCCCAGACGTGCGGTTCGGGGAAGTGGGCGAAGGGGAACGGCCGCGGATCACTGTGGTCGGCGCGGGCATCGGAGGCCTGGCACTGGCCGGCGCGCTGGCCGCGCACGACATGCCGTACGTGGTCTTCGAACAGACCCGGCGCCTCGCGGAGGTGGGGGCGGGCGTCCAGCTCTCGCCGAACGCGATCAGGCCGCTGCTGCGCCTCGGCCTCGGCCCGGCGCTGCGCGAGCACGCCGTGCGCATCGAGGCGATGGAGGTACGCGGCTGGACCGGCCGCCCCATCGCCCGCACACCGCTCGGCGAGGACTGCGAGCGGATGTTCGGGGCGCCGTACTACGCGATCCACCGCGCGCATCTGCACGAGGCGCTGCTGTCGCTGGTCGACCGGGACAGCCTCCGGCTCGGCCAACGCCTGCGCGGCGCGGCCGAGGCGGGTGACGGCGGCGCCCGGCTCACCTTCGAGGACGGCACCGTCCGCGACGCGGAGGTCGTCGTCGGCGCCGACGGCATCCACTCCACCGTCCGCGAGACGTTCCTGAGCGACGAGCCGGTCTTCGCGGGGCTCGGCATCTACCGGGGACTGGTCCCCGTCGACCGGCTTCCCGACGAGGCGCGCGCCGCGCTCGTGCGGCTCTGGCTCGGTCCCGGCGGGCACTTCGTCTGCTATCCGGTGTCCGGCGGCCGCCTCCTCAGCTTCGCCGCGACCGTCCCCATGACGGACGCGCCGCCCGAGTCGTGGTCGGCGCCCGGCGACCCGGAGGAGCTGCGCCGCGCGTTCGGCTCCTGGACGGGCCTCGTCTCCGACATCGTCGAGGCCGTCGAGGTGACCCACCAGTGGGCGCTCCACGACCGGCCGCCGCTGCGGCAGTGGTCGAGCCGCCACATCACGCTCCTCGGCGACGCGGCGCACCCGATGCTGCCGTTCATGGCACAGGGCGCCAACCAGGCCGTCGAGGACGCGATGGACCTGGCGGCCTGCCTCGCCGCCCCGACCGACGAGCCCACCGGCACCCGCCTCGCCCGTTACGAGTCCCTGCGCATCCCGCGCACGGCCGAGATCCAGCGCGGCTCCCGCGGCAACGCCGGGGTGCTGCATCTGCCCGACGGCCCGGCCCAGCGCCGCCGCGACGCACAGATGGCGGTGCACGCCGCCCTGCGCGACCGGACGACGCTGTACGCCCATGAGACGGGACGCAGCGTGGTGCCTTCGGGGGTGTGACGTCCGCGCTCGCCCTGAGCGGGTGTGACGTCGAAGGCGCGCCTTTTCGCGAGGTGACAGGGCAAGGTGACGGGGCGTCGGCCTCCGTCTACTGTTCGGCGCATGCAGTCCTACACCATCGGGCAGGCGGCGCGTCTGCTCGGCGTCAGCCCCGACACGGCACGCCGCTGGGCCGACGCGGGCCGCGTCGCCACCCACCGCGACGAGGGCGGCCGCCGTCTGATCCGCGGCCAGGACCTGGCCGCCTTCTCCGTCGAGGTCGGCCAGTCGGGACCCGACGGAGAGGACGCCTCGTACACCTCCGCGCGCAACGCCTTCCCCGGCATCGTCACCGGCGTGCAGCTCGGCGACGTGGCGGCCCAGGTCGAGATCCAGGCGGGCCCGCACCGGCTCGTCTCGCTCCTGACCCGCGAGGCCGTCGAGGAGCTCGGCCTGGAAGTGGGCATGCGGGCCGTCGCCCGCGTGAAGTCGACCAACGTCCACATCGACCTCACCTGACCCGGTCCACGGGCGCCCGGATGCGGGGGGTGTACGTAGCGACACCCGAGGTCCGGGCCGTACGCCCCATGTGCCGGAGAGCCGCCGTCCCTGACGTCGTGGACATGGCGCAGACGCCGCCGTGACGACGACTACGGCGCGATCCTGCTCTCCGTGGGCTTCGCCCTCCTGTCCCCGGCCCTGCTGCGCGTCCTGCCAGGCCGCGCCGAACCCCTGCTCACCGCACTCACCGGCGCGAGCGGCTGTCTGACGGCACGGAACATGCGACGGCGCGCCGAGCAGCTCTCCGGCGTCCTGATGCCGCTCGTCCTCTTCACCGGCATGGCCACGGCCACCCTTTACGTGCAGGCCGTGGAGAACGACGCGATCGAGGCGTCCGGTCTCGACAGGTCCGTCGAGGACAGGAATCTGGAGACCCTCACTTTGTGGTCGTCGGCATCATCGTCGTCTTCGCCTGCGTGATGCTCGTCAACACGCTGTACGCGGCGACCTCCTACCGAGTCCGTGAGTTCGGGCAGCAGCGCCTCGCCGGGGCCACGCCGGGCCAGGTCCTCGGGACGGTCACGGTCGAGAGCCTCGTACTCACGGTGACGGGTGTGTTCTTCGGCACGGTCGCGGGCCTCGCGGGCATCCTGCCCTTCACCACCGTCCGCACCGACTCGACCCTGCCCGGCCAGGGCCTCGGGATCTGGCTCTCGGTCGTGGCGTCGGCGGCCACGGCGACGTTCGTGACCAGCCTGGGAACGGCCCGCAGGGCCCTGCGCGTCGAGGCCGTGGACGCCGTCGCGATCGCCTCCTGACACCGGATCCGCCCGCCCGGCACGGTCCGCGCCCGCCACCACGGCGGATGCGGACCGTGTCGCTGTTGGGCTGAACGGGTGACTTGGCGTAAGAATGGCGGGTGCAGACAACAGTACGAGCCCGGACGGGGTGGGGGCAGTGAACAGCCACGACGTCACTGACGAACAGTGGGAAGGGCTCGCCCAGGTCGTACCTCTGCGCGGCCGTAACGCATGGCCGTCGGCGGTCGATCACAGGGCCGTTCCCGAAGCGGAGACCGAGGCGCGGCGACGGTTCGTCGTGCTGCGGGTCAACGTGTTCGCGGACGCCCGCGAGGTCGCCGAGACCGTGATGACGGGCATCCCCGTGCTGCTCGACCTGAGCGGCGCCGAGTCCGAAGTCGCGAAGCGCGTCCTGGACTTCAGCAGCGGCGTGGTCCTCGGCCTCGGCTGCGGCATGCACCGCGTGGACCGCAACGTCTTCCTGCTCGCCCCTCCCGGCACCGAGGTGCAGGACTTCGTGGCGGGGGCCGTACCCCGGGCCTAGGGCCTGTCGTCACATTCCCGTCTGCCCGGCGGCGTCTGGCACGCACTCCCCCTGGCTCTCGGCTTTGCTCGAGCAAGGGGGACCCCCATGCGGCGTTGCCGAAAAGCCCTGGTAGCTCCGCTACAAGGGCTCTCCGGCGCCTTGCGATCGCACGCACCGGACGCCGCCGGGCCCGCCCCTCGGGCGGACGACGGGAATGTGACGACAGGCCCTAGGGCCCTTCGGCCGGATCGCCTCGGGCCGGACCGGGGCCCGCGAGCCCGGCACCGAACGGGAGGGCCTGGTCACCCGGCCCAGGCCCTGCGGTCCCTCGATCGTAGGAAGATCCACCCGGAATAACGGTTCTCCGGGCGGAGCGCCGCCTACCGTCCGGGACATGACCTTGCTCGCGCGGGGCGGCGGCGCACCCTCGGCCCCCCAGGACCGGCCGAGCCTCACCGAACTGCGGCTCTCCGCCTTCGCCGCGCACCGAGGCGCCGGCTTCCCTCTCGGCCCGCTGACCCTCTTCGCCGGGCCGAGCGGCAGCGGCAAGTCCTGCGCCCTGAAGGCCTACGAGGGTCTGGCCCGGCTCGGCGGCGGCGCGGCCCTCGACGAGGTGTTCCCCGACCCGTCGGCCTGCGTGCCGGACCGGTCCCGCCCCGACGCGCAAGGACGCCGCGGCTTCCGCCTGGGCTGCACCGTCACCGGGCCCGTCGGCCCGGTCCGCCTCGACCTCGCGATCCAGGCGGAGCCCGAACTGCGCATCGTCGGCGAGCGGTTGACCCACGACGGGCGCACTCTCCTGGAGACAGCCCTGCGCGACCCCGGACGCCGCGTCGTCCAGGCCGCCTGGCACACGGCGGGGGCAACCCCCGTGACCCGCGCGCCCCTGCCGGACGACCTGCTCGGCACGGCGCTCCTGCCGCTGCGCGTCGCGGGCAGGACGGAAGGCCAGCGGCTCGTCATCGCCGCCGCCGAACAGGTCGTGGTCGCCCTGCGCTCCGTCTTCTCCTGCGACCCCCGGCCCGACCGCATGCGCCGCCCCGCCCCGGCCGCCGCCGACCGCCTGCTGAGCGGCTGCGACAACCTCGCCGCCGTCCTGTGGCGCACACGCTCCGAGTGCGGCACCCGGCACGCGCTGCTCGTCGCCGCGGCCCGCGCCGGCTGCGCGGGACCCGTCGTCGACGTCCTGTCGGAGGACCTCGGCAACGGCACGGTGCGGGCCGTGCTCGACCGGGGCGACGGGCTGCGCACCCCCGTCGACCGGCTGGGGGACGGAGAGTTGAGGTACCTGGCGCTCGCCCTGGTCCTGCTCACCGGCCCCCGGGTGCTGGCGGTCGACCCCGCGGCGGAGGTCCCCGAGGCGTACCAGACGCTCACCGTCCTCGCCGACGGCCTCGACCGCAGCCTCGACCCGCGGCAGCTTCGGGAGCTGACGGCGCTCGCGGTGCGGATGTGCGGGCGCGGGCACATCCGGCTCGCGGGGGCGGTCGGCGACGGGACGTGGGCGGCACGGGAGCACGGCGCCGCGGTGGTAGACCTGGGACCGTGACAGAACTTGATGTGGCGGGGCTGCAGCGCCGGCTGGCCCGATTCGCGGCGGCCAGGAACTGGGAGCAGTACCACACGCCGAAGAACCTGGTGGCCGCGCTGAGCGTGGAGGCGTCCGAACTGGTCGAGATCTTCCAGTGGTTGACCCCGGAGGAGTCGGCCGGCGTGATGACGGACCCGGACACGGCGCACCGGGTGCGCGACGAGGTCGCGGACGTCCTCGCGTATCTGCTGCAACTGTGCGAGGTGCTCGGGATCGACGCGCTGGCGGCCCTGTCGGCGAAGATCGACCGCAACGAGGACCGGTTTCCGGTGCCTGGGGAGGGCTGAGACCGGCTGCGGAAGCGCCCCACGACCGCTCTTGTCACTCTATGGAGTCACGAAATTATCAACATTGGATTCCGTGTCCACAGATTTCGGTCGTCCTCTGGCTTTTCGTCTCTCTGGCCCTCACTCTGGGTAGTGGACAAGGGAGTTCGGGACGGGGGCTGCGCATGGACGCGGTGCGACTCATCAGGGCGAGCCGACGGGCCCTGGCGGAGAGCCAGGACGCGCCGGCCATCACGCGGGAGGCATGGCAGGCCCAGGCCCTCGCGCAGGCCATGGGGAACAGGCTGGCGAGAGAGGGCCCGCCGGAGCTGAGGGGCGAGGCGCTCGGGCTGAGCGAGGCGGGCGGCAGAGGCTGCTCGGGTTCGGCGATCCCGGTCATCGGGTCGGGCGGGATACGGGCGGCGCAGCTCACGGAACTTCCGGAGGCGCACAAGGCCCTGATCGGTCTGGCCGCGCTGCTCGGCGAGGTGGGGATCGCCCTGGTGGGCATAGCCAGCGAAGCCGAGGAGGAGGGAGCGTACTGGCACTGCATGGACGCCATCGACGCCGCCGACGAATCACGGGACAGGGTCCTCGAGATAATCCGTCGGCTCGGGCTGCGCCGCGACACCATGTCGGAGCCGGACTCGGCGGCGTAGGGCCACCAGTTGCTGCGGCTGTAGCGGCGGGCTTCGGGGGCGCACCGGCATCGGTGCGACGCGCCCCCGGCGGGGTCAGGGGCGGTGGCCCTTGTGGGCGGACGGGGCGCCGGGTCCGGGGGACTGCTGAAGGTCGGCGTCGAGTTGCGACAGATCCGCGTTGAGGGCGGCCATCAGCTCTTCCATCTGCTGGAGCAGACCCTTGGGTGCGCCCTTCTGATCCGGCACGGCCGGTTCGTGCACGACCTGCTCTGACACGGCTTCCTGGGACATGACGGCCTCCTCGGCCCTCACCCTCCCCGCGGGGGAGAGCAGGTGACGCAAGCGTCGCCCGGCAGCGGCAGCCGCCGCCGGTACGGGTGCCGGGAGGTCCGGCTCCGCCCGAGCCAACGATCACTCGCGTGACGGGTCACTGGTGCGCGCCCCGGCCACGTGGCGGGTTGACGGACATTCACCCGACAGGGGCGCGGCCGGAGCGGTGGGACCAGCGGAGCCGATGGTCGGCCGTGAAGCCATGAAGCCGTTCGGCGGCTCAGGAAGCAAGGAGCCTAGGAGAGCTGGGGCATCACCTCGGTGGCGATCAGCTCCAAGTGGTCCAGGTCGTCCAGGTCGAGCATCTGGAGGTACATGCGCTGCGAGCCGACGGCCTGATAAGCGGCGATCCGCTGTACGACCTCGGCGGGCGAGCCGGCGAGCCCGTTCGCCTTCAGCTCGTCCACATCGCGGCCGATGGTGGCCGCGCGGCGCCTGACGTCGGCGTCGGTCTTGCCGACGCACGCGACCAGGGCGTTGGAGTAGACGAGGCTGCCGGCGCTCCGGCCGTGCTCCTCCGCCACCGCACGGACCCGCTTGAACTGCTGCTCGGTGTCGGTGAGCGACGCGAACGGGATGTTGAACTCGTCGGCGTACTGCGCGGCGAGCGCCGGGGTCCGCTTGGCCCCGTGCCCGCCGATCAGGACCGGCACCTTGTTCTGCGCCGGCTTGGGCAGCGCGGGGGAGTCCTTCAGCTGGTAGTACGTCCCGTTGAAGTTGAAGCGGTCGCCGACGGGCGTGTTCCACAGGCCCGTGACGATGGCGAGTTGCTCCTCGAGGCGGCCGAACTTCTCCTTCGGGAAGGGGATGCCGTAAGCCTCGTGCTCGGCCCCGTACCAGCCGGAGCCGAGGCCCAATTCCACGCGTCCGCCCGACATCTGGTCGACCTGCGCGACCTGGATCGCGAGGACGCCCGGGAGGCGGAAGGTGCCGGCGGTCATCAGTGTGCCCAGGCGGATCCGCTTGGTCTCGCGGGCGAGACCGGCCAGCGTGATCCAGGCATCGGTGGGGCCGGGGAGCCCGTCGGCGGAGCCCATGTGCAGGTAATGGTCGGAGCGGAAGAACGCTCCATAATTGAGGTCTTCAGCGGCCTTCGCCACGCGGAGCAGCGTCTCGTAGGTGGCGCCTTGCTGCGGTTCTGTGAATACTCGAAGATCCATTCAGCCATCATGCACCGGTCACTTCTGGTGACCTTTTAGAACCGCAGCGTCCCCGGGGAGAAATGCGTGGTCGGGGGCGGTACTGGCGGACCATACTCGGACGCGTGTTCCTGACGATCAGCACGACCGGCACCCCTGAACGCCCCGCGACCGACCTCGGATTTCTGCTCCACAAGCATCCCGGCAACGCGCAGGCGTTCTCCACCTCGCACGGAACCGCGCATGTCTTCTACCCGGAGGCGTCGGCGGAGCGCTGCACCGCGGCGCTGCTCCTGGAGGTGGATCCGGTCGCGCTCGTGCGCCGCGGCAAGGGCAAGGGCCGTGGCGGCGCCCCCGACGCGGCGCTCGCGCAGTACGTGAACGACCGGCCGTACGCCGCCTCGTCGCTGCTCGCGGTGGCGATCGGCCATGTGTTCTCCAGCGCCCTGCGCGGACAGTGCAAGGCCATGCCCGAGCGGGCCGAGCAGCCGATGCCGCTGCGTGTCGAGGTGCCCGCGGTACCCGCGCGCGGCGGGGCGGCGCTGGTGCGCCGGCTCTTCGAGCCGCTCGGCTGGGCCACGGTGACGGCCGACCCGGTGGCGCTCGACGAGCAGTTCCCCGAGTGGGGCGACTCGCGCTATGTGCGTCTCGTCCTGGAGGGCGAGCTGCGTCTGGCCGAGGCGCTGCGGCATCTGTATGTGCTGCTGCCCGTGCTCGACGACGCCAAGCACTACTGGGTCTCGGCCGACGAGGTCGACAAGCTGCTCCGGGCGGGTGAGGGATGGCTGCCCACCCACCCCGAGCAGACGCTGATCACCAGCCGCTACCTCTCGCGGCGCCGGGCGCTCACCCGCAGCGCCATGGAGCGCCTGGAGCTGGTGCGGCTCGCCGACGCGGACGACGCCGACGTCGAGGACATCGACAACGCGGTCGACGAGGCGACGGACACCGAGGAGCGGCCCGTACCGCTGGCCGTTCAGCGGCGCGACGCGATCACCGCCGCGCTCAGGGCCGCCGGGGCCGGGCGCGTGCTCGACCTGGGCTGCGGACAGGGCCAGTTGGTGCGCGAGCTGCTCAAGGACACCCGGTTCACCGAGGTCGTCGGAGTCGACGTGTCGATGCGGGCCCTGACGATCGCCGCCCGTCGTCTCGCGATCGACCGGATGGGAGAGCGCCAGGCCTCCCGCGTCACCCTCCTCCAGGGCTCGCTCGCGTACACCGACAAGCGGCTCAAGGGGTACGACGCGGCGGTACTCAGCGAGGTCATCGAGCATCTCGACCTGCCGCGGCTGCCCGCACTGGAGTACGCGGTCTTCGGCTCCGCGCGGCCGAGGACAATTCTCGTGACGACGCCGAACGTCGAGTACAACGTCCGCTGGGAGACCCTGCCCGCCGGACGCGTCCGGCACGGCGACCACCGCTTCGAGTGGACCCGTGAGGAGTTCCGCGCCTGGTCGCGCGCGGTCGCCGAACGACACGGCTACGGCGTGGAGTTCGAGCCCGTGGGGCCCGACGACCCGGAGGTCGGACCGCCCACGCAGATGGCCGTCTTCACCCTCACCGAACAGACCCCGGCCGACCCGAGCCCGAAGGAGGCGAAGGCCGCATGACCACCACCCACGCTCGTACGCTCCCCGTCACCGACCTGTCCCTCGTCGTCCTCGTCGGCGCCTCGGGGTCCGGCAAGTCGACATTCGCGCGGCGGCACTTCAAGCCCACCGAGATCATCTCCAGCGACTTCTGCCGAGGCCTCGTCGCCGACGACGAGAACGACCAGAGCGCCAGCCGCGACGCCTTCGACGTGCTCCACTACATCGCGGGCAAGCGCCTCGCGGCCGGGCGGCTCACCGTCGTCGACGCGACCAACGTCCAGCAGGAGAGCCGCAAGCAGCTGGTCGACCTGGCCCGGCAGTACGACGTGCTGCCCATCGCCATCGTCCTCGACATCCCCGAGGAGGTCTGCGCCGCGCGCAACGCGCAGCGCGCCGACCGAGCCGGCATGGCGCGCCGTGTCATCTCCCGGCACACCCGCGAACTGCGCCGTTCCCTGCGCCACTTGGAGCGCGAGGGCTTCCGCAAGGTGCACATCCTGCGCGGCGCCGAGGAGGCCGACAGCGCCGAGGTCGTACGCGAGAAGCGCTACAACGACCTCACGCACCTCACGGGTCCCTTCGACATCATCGGCGACATCCACGGCTGCGCCGCGGAGCTGGAGACGCTGCTCACCCGGCTCGGCTACGTCGACGGTGTGCACCCCGAAGGCCGTACTGCGGTCTTCGTCGGCGACCTCGTCGACCGGGGGCCCGACTCCCCGAGCGTCCTGCGGCGCGTCATGGGGATGGTCTCGTCGGGGCACGCGCTGTGCGTGCCCGGGAACCACGAGAACAAGTTCGGCCGTTACCTCAAGGGCAGACAGGTCCAGCACACCCACGGTCTCGCCGAGACCGTCGAGCAGTTCGCGGGCGAGAGCGAGGAGTTCACCCAGGAGGTCGCCGCGTTCGTCGACGGCCTCGTCAGCCACTACGTCCTCGACGGGGGCAAGCTCGTGGTGTGCCACGCGGGCCTGCCCGAGAAGTACCACGGGCGCACGTCCGGGCGGGTGCGCTCGCACGCGCTGTACGGGGACACGACCGGCGAGACCGACGAGTTCGGCCTGCCGGTGCGCTACCCGTGGGCCGAGGAGTACCGCGGCAGTGCGGCCGTCGTCTACGGCCACACACCGGTCCCGCAGGCCACCTGGCTCAACAACACCATCTGCCTCGACACCGGCGCCGTGTTCGGCGGCAAGCTGACCGCGCTGCGCTGGCCGGAGCGCGAACTGGTCGACGTACCCGCCGAGAAGGTCTGGTACGCGCCGTCGAGGCCGCTGCGGACCGAGGCGCCCGGCGGGCAGGACGGGCGGCCGCTCGACCTCGCCGACGTGCACGGACGACGGTCCGTCGAGACGCGGCACGCCGGCCGTGTCGCCGTGCGCGAGGAGAACGCGGCGGCGGCCCTCGAAGTCATGAGCCGCTTCGCCGTCGACCCGCGCCTGGTCCCGTACCTGCCGCCGACCATGGCGCCCACGGCGACCGCCGGCGCGGGAGCGCGTGGCGGAGCCGCCGCTGAACACTTCCTGGAGCACCCCGCCGAGGCCTTCGCCCAGTACGCCGCCGACGGAGTCGGGCGCGTCGTGTGCGAGGAGAAGCACATGGGCTCGCGGGCCGTGGCCCTGGTGTGCCGGGACGCGGGTGTGGCGCGCGAGCGCTTCGGCGTCCCTCAGGGGCCCACGGGCGCGCTCTACACCCGTACCGGACGGCCCTTCTTCGCCGACGAGCAGGTCACCGAGGAGATCCTCGGCCGGGTGCGCGCCGCCGTCACGGAGGCGGGGCTGTGGGACGAGCTCGACACGGACTGGCTGCTGCTCGACACGGAGCTGATGCCCTGGTCGCTCAAGGCGTCGGGCCTGCTGCGCTCGCAGTACGCGGCCGTGGGCGCCGCGTCCGGTGCCGTGTTCCCGGACGCCGTCGCCGGTCTGGAAGCGGCGGCGGCGCGCGGTGTCGACGTGGGCGAGCTGCTCGGCAGGCAGCGTGAACGGGCCGCCGACGCGGCCGCGTTCACGGACGCCTACCGGCGCTACTGCTGGACGACGGACGGGCTCGACGGGGTGCGGCTCGCGCCGTTCCAGATCCTGGCCGTGCAGGGCAGGTCGCTGGCCGCGCTGCCGCACGACGAGCAGCTCGCCCTCATCGACCGGATGGTCGAGAACGACGGTTCGGGGCTCCTGCAGACCACCCGGCGGCTCTTCGTGGACACCGGGGACGAGGCGTCCGTGAGCGCCGGTGTCGACTGGTGGCTGGAGATGACCGGGCGCGGCGGCGAGGGCATGGTCGTCAAGCCGGTCGAGGCGCTGACCCGTGACGGCAGGGGCCGGCTCGTCCAGCCCGGCATCAAGTGCCGTGGCCGCGAGTACCTGCGGATCATCTACGGTCCCGAGTACACGCGCCCCGACCACCTGGAACGCCTGCGCGGCCGTTCCCTCGGACACAAGCGCTCGCTCGCGATCCGCGAGTACGCGCTCGGTCTCGAAGCGCTGGACCGCCTCGCGGACGGGGAGCCGCTGTGGCGGGTCCACGAGGCGGTGTTCGCGGTCCTCGCACTCGAGTCGGAGCCGGTCGACCCGAGGCTGTGAGGGCACCGGTGTGAGCCGCCACCCAGCTCCCTGATTGCACGGGCGCGGGCTGTCCGGCCGGGGAAAGATGGATCCATGGGATTCCACGTCGACTCCGAGGCCGGGCGCCTGCGCCGCGTCATCCTGCACCGCCCCGATCTGGAGCTCAAGCGGCTCACACCGAGCAACAAGGACGCGTTGCTCTTCGACGACGTGCTGTGGGTGCGCCGCGCGCGGCAGGAGCACGACGGGTTCGCCGACGTCCTGCGCGACCGCGGCGTGACGGTGCACCTCTTCGGAGACCTGCTCACCGAGGCGCTCGCCATCGGGGACGCCAGGTCCCTCGTCCTCGACCGGGTCTTCGACGAGAAGGAGTACGGGCCGCTCGCCACCGACCACCTCAGGGCCGCCTTCGACACGATGCCGGCCACGGACCTGGCCGAGGCGCTGGTCGGCGGCATGACCAAGCGGGAGTTCCTCGACCGGCACCCCGAGCCGACGTCGGTGCGCTTCCACGCGATGGACCTCGACGACTTCCTGCTCGGCCCGCTGCCCAACCACCTGTTCACCCGCGACACCTCGGCGTGGATCTACGACGGCGTCTCCATCAACGCGATGCGCTGGCCCGCCCGGCAGCGCGAGACCGTCCACTTCGAGGCGATCTACCGGCACCATCCGCTGTTCCGGGACGCGGGATTCCATCTGTGGTCGGAGGGGCAGGCCGACTATCCGTCCACGATCGAGGGCGGCGACGTCCTGGTGATCGGGCAGGGGGCCGTCCTCATCGGGATGAGTGAGCGCACGACCCCGCAGGCCGTCGAGATGCTGGCGCACAAGCTGTTCGCAGCGGGTTCCGCGCAGACGATCGTGGCCCTCGACATGCCGAAGCGGCGGGCGTTCATGCACCTGGACACCGTGATGACGATGGTCGACGGCGACACGTTCACGCAGTATGCGGGGCTCGGCATGCTGCGCTCGTACACCATCGAACCGGGCGTGGGGGAGCGGGAGTTGAAGGTCACCGACCACCCGCCGGAGCACATGCACCGGGCCATCGCGGCCGCGCTCGGCCTCAGTGAGATCCGGGTGCTGACCGCCACGCAGGACGTGCACGCGGCCGAGCGGGAGCAGTGGGACGACGGGTGCAACGTGCTGGCCGTGGAGCCGGGCGTGGTCGTCGCCTACGAGCGCAACGCGACGACGAACACCTATCTGCGCAAGCAGGGCATCGAGGTCATAGAGATCCTGGGAAGTGAGCTGGGGCGGGGGAGGGGTGGCCCGCGCTGCATGAGCTGCCCGGTCGAGAGGGACTCCGTATAGAGGGACCCTGTAGAGAGCGGTGGTCCGCGGAGCGTGGTGGTCGGCGGAACGGTCCGCGCAACAGATGGAGCCGTGGCTTCCGATGTCTGGCACTGTATAGAAATGTGGAGCATCGTATAGACTTCCAGCGTCTCTGATGCCCCAGCCCTTCAACGCGTACCCCAGGAGCGCCCCATGGCGACAGTCCGTCCCGACCTCACCGGCCGCCACTTCCTCAAGGAGGTGGACTTCACCGCCGAGGAGTTCCGCGGCCTGATCGACCTCGCCGCCGAGCTGAAGGCGGCCAAGAAGGCGGGGACGGAGACGCGGCACCTCGCGGGCCGGAACATCGCGCTGATCTTCGAGAAGACCTCCACCCGTACGCGCTGCGCCTTCGAGGTCGCCGCGGCCGACCAGGGCGCTTCCACGACCTACCTGGACCCGTCCGGCTCGCAGATCGGCCACAAGGAGTCCGTGCGGGACACCGCGCGCGTCCTCGGCCGGATGTTCGATGCCATCGAGTACCGCGGCGACAGCCAGTCCGGCGTCGAGGAGCTCGCCGCGTACGCGGGCGTGCCCGTCTACAACGGCCTGACCGACGACTGGCACCCCACGCAGATGCTGGCCGACGTGCTCACGATGGTCGAGCACTGCAGCAAGCCGCTGGACCGGATCGCCTTCGCCTACCTCGGTGACGCCCGCTTCAACATGGGCAACTCGTACCTGGTCACCGGCGCCCTGCTCGGCATGGACGTCCGCATCGTGGCGCCGCGCGAGTACTGGCCGGCCGACGAGATCGTCGCGCAGGCCCGCAAGCTCGCCGAGACGAGCGGCGCCCGCATCACGCTCACCGAGGACATCCCCGAGGGTGTCGTCGGGGCCGACTTCGTGGTCACCGACGTCTGGGTCTCGATGGGGGAGCCCAAGGAGGTGTGGGCCGAGCGCATAGCCGCTCTGGCGCCGTACGCCGTGACGATGGACGTCCTGCGTGCCACGGGGAACGCGGACGTCAAGTTCCTGCACTGCCTGCCCGCCTTCCACGACCTGGGCACCAAGGTCGGGCGCGAGATCCACGAGACGTACGGCCTGGACTCGCTGGAGGTCACGGACGAGGTCTTCGAGTCGGCGCACTCGGTCGTGTTCGACGAGGCCGAGAACCGGCTGCACACCATCAAGGCGATCATGGTCGCCACGCTGGCCTGACGCCCGCCCCGGCGGGGGAGGCGCGTACTACTCCGGGCTCCTGCGCTGCGCCGGCACCGCGGGAAGGGTGAACCAGACCGCCTTGCCGGACGCGGTGGGGCGATGTCCGCAGGACGAGCTCAGGGTGCGGATGAGCAGCAGCCCGCGCCCGTGCTCCTGCCACGGGTCCGGCTCGTCGGCCGGACCGGGCAGGGTCAGATCGCCGGGCGGCGCCGGGTCCCCGTCGTGCACCTCGACCTGACAGCCCGACGCCAGCAGCTCCACCACCAGCTCGATGGGGCCCGCCCCCGCCGTGTGCTCGACGGCGTTCGCCACCAGCTCGGCCGTGAGCAGCTCCGCCGTGTCGCTGTCGAGGGAGGGTGACTCGATCTCGGCCAGGGCCGTGCGCACCAGGGCACGCGCGACCGGCACCGCGGCCGCGGTGTGCGGGAGCGCGATACGCCAGGAGGTGGGGGCGGGCGGTGTGGGCACGGCGGGTCCGTTCAGGGTGCAGGTGTCCTGACAGGGGGTGACAGGGGCTGACAGCTGAGGGGCTGTCCTGCTTTCAACCATACGAAGGGTAATGCGTCGCTGGACAGGGCCTCCCGGCGCTCTTTCTCCGGGACGTCCGTCACTTGTCTCGTACGCGTCCCCCACCTGGGCCGAAAGCCTGCCCCCAGGATCGCGTATCGCGTAGTCGTGACGGAAGTCACGAAGCGGTGATAACTTCATGGAGCGACGTGCCGAGGCAGGCGCGCCGAACCGTCCGCCGCCCCCGCCCGAGGAGGCCGCACCGCCATGAGTCCCTTCACCGGCTCCGCGCCCCGCACCGACGACTGGCGGCATCTGAGGTACGCCGTCGACGACGGGGTCGCCACCGTCACCCTGGCCCGCCCCGACAAGCTCAACGCGCTCACCTTCGGCGCCTATGCCGACCTGCGCGACCTGCTCGCCGAACTGTCCCGCGAGCGCTCCGTACGCGCCCTCGTCCTGGCCGGAGAGGGCCGCGGATTCTGCTCCGGCGGTGACGTGGACGAGATCATCGGCGCCACCCTCGCCATGGACACCGCCCAGCTCCTCGACTTCAACCGGATGACCGGCCAGGTCGTACGGGCCGTGCGCGAGTGCCCCTTCCCGGTGATCGCCGCCGTGCACGGCGTCGCCGCGGGCGCCGGCGCCGTCCTCGCGCTCGCCGCCGACTTCCGCGTCGCCGACCCGAGCGCCCGCTTCGCGTTCCTGTTCACCCGTGTCGGCCTGTCCGGCGGTGACATGGGCGCCGCGTATCTGCTGCCCCGTGTCGTCGGCCTCGGCCACGCGACGCGCCTGCTCATGCTGGGCGAGCCGGTGCGCGCACCCGAGGCCGAGCGCATCGGCCTGATCAGTGAGATGACCGACGAAGGCCAGGTCGACGAGGCCGCGCAGGCCCTGGCCCGCCGGCTCGCCGAGGGGCCCGCCCTCGCGTACGCCCAGACCAAGGCGCTGCTCACCGCTGAACTCGACATGCCGCTGGCCGCCGCCGTCGAAATGGACGCAGCGACCCAGGCCCTCCTCATGAACGGCGAGGACTACGCCGAGTTCCACGCGGCCTTCACGGAGAAACGCGCGCCCAAGTGGCAGGGGCGGTGACCATGGGACCCCTGCGCGTGGCGGTCATCGGCGGCGGACCCGGCGGCCTGTACGCCGCCGCCCTGCTCAAGCGGCTCGACCCGCGCCGCGACATCACGGTCTGGGAGCGCAACGCCCCCGACGACACCTTCGGCTTCGGCGTCGTCCTCTCCGACGAGACGCTCGGCGGCATCGAGCACGCCGACCCCGTCGTCCACGCCGCGCTCCAGGCGGAGTTCGTGCGCTGGGACGACATCGACGTCGTGCACCGCGGCACCCGCCACACCTCGGGAGGCCACGGCTTCGCCGCGCTCGGCCGCCGCAGGCTCCTCGAAATCCTCCACGAGCGCTGCCGGGAGCTCGGTGTGAACCTCCGCTTCCGCTCCGAGGCGCCACCGGCGGCGGACCTCGCCCACGACCACGACCTGGTCGTGGCCGCCGACGGAGTGCACAGCGCGACCCGCGAGGCCCACGCCGACGCGTTCCGGCCGCGCGTCGAGGAGCACCGCTGCCGCTACATCTGGCTCGCCGCCGACTTCGCCTTCGACGCGTTCCGCTTCGAGACCGCCGAGACCGAGCACGGCGTCATGCAGCTGCACGGATACCCGTACGCCCGCCCGTCTCCCGACGACCGCCCCTCAGCGGGACCCTCCGGGCCGCACCTCCCGGCCGGCGCCAGCACCGTCATCGTCGAGATGCGCGAGGAGGTCTGGCGGGCGGCCGGGTTCGACGAGCTCGACGTGCGCGAGTCCGTCGAACGCTGCGCCAAGATCTTCGCCGACGCCCTGGGCGGCCGTGGCCTCAGGTCGAACAACTCCGCCTGGACCGCCTTCCGCACGGTCGTCAACGAGCAGTGGTCGTACGGGAACATCGTCCTCGTCGGCGACAGCGCGCACACCGCGCACTTCTCCATCGGCTCCGGCACCAAGCTCGCCGTCGAGGACGCCCTCGCGCTCGCCGCCTGCCTCCAGGAGCAGCCCACCACGGCAGAGGCGCTCGCCGCGTACGAGGCGGAGCGGCGGCCCGTCGTCGCCTCCACCCAGCGCGCGGCCCGCGCCAGCCTGGAGTGGTTCGAGAACCTCGGCCTCTATCTCGACCAGCCCGCCCGCCAGTTCGCGTTCAACCTCCTCACTCGCAGCCGCCGTGTCACGCACGACAACCTGCGCCTGCGCGACCCCCACTTCACCGAGGCCGTCGAACGCGACTTCGGCTGCCCGCCCCGCACACCCCCCATGTTCACGCCGCTGCGCCTGCGCGATCTGACCCTGCGCAACCGCGTCGTCGTCTCACCCATGGACATGTACTCGGCCCAGGACGGCGTCCCCGGCGACTTCCACCTCGTCCACCTCGGCGCGCGGGCCCTGGGCGGCGCCGGACTCGTCATGACCGAGATGGTGTGCGTCAGCCCCGAGGGCCGCATCACCCCGGGCTGCGCCGGTCTCTACACGCCGGAACAGGCCACGGCCTGGCGCCGCGTCACCGAGTTCGCGCACACCCAGGCCCCCGGCACGGCGATCGGCGTCCAGCTCGGGCACTCCGGACGCAAGGGCTCCACGAAGCTGATGTGGGAAGGCATCGACGAACCGCTCCCCGACGGGAACTGGCCGCTGGTCGCCGCGTCCCCCCTGCCGTACAGGCCCGGCAGCCAGACTCCGCACGAGCTGACGGCCGGCGAACTCGCCGATGTGCGCGAGCAGTTCACGTCCGCCGCCCGGCGCGCCGCCGACGCCGGATTCGACCTCCTCGAACTGCACTGTGCCCACGGCTATCTGCTGTCCGGCTTCCTCTCGCCGCTGACCAACCGACGGACGGACGCGTACGGCGGATCGCTCACGAACCGGCTGCGCTTCCCCCTCGAAGTCTTCGACGCCGTACGCGACGTGTGGCCCGGCGACCGGCCCATGACCGTCCGGATCTCCGCCACCGACTGGGCGGACGGCGGCACGGACGCGACCGACGCCGTGGAGATCGCCCGCGCGTTCGCCGCGCACGGCGCCGACGCGATCGACGTGTCGACGGGACAGGTCGTCGCCGACGAGAAACCCGCGTACGGGCGCTCCTACCAGGCGCCGTTCGCGGACCGGATCCGCAACGAGACCGGCATCCCGGTGATCTCGGTCGGCGCGATCTCCTCCTGGGACGACGTCAACTCGCTGATCCTGGCCGGGCGCACCGACCTGTGCGCCCTGGCCCGCCCCCACCTCTACGACCCGCACTGGACCCTGCACGCGGCGGCCGAACAGGGCTACGCGGGTCCCGGTGTCGCCTGGCCGAAGCCCTACGAGGCGGGCAGCCGACCGCCCCAGACCGGACGGCTGGACGCCCCGAAACCACGTCTCACGCTGAGTTGAGCAGCCCGCGGGCCGCGAGGACGCGCCGCTCGACGGGCGCGAACAGCAGCCACTCGACCGCCACTCCGATGGTGAGGACGACCGCCACGGCGGCCAGGACGAGGGCGAGGTCGTCGTGCCTCCTGCCCTCGTCCAAAATGCGGCCGACGCCGGGCAGCGGCACGCTCGTGATCAGCTCGGCCGTCATCAGGGCCCGCCATCCGAACGTCCAGCCCTGCCGGGCCGCCGCCACGAGCCCCGGCATCGCGGCCGGCACCCGCACCTTGAGGATCCCGTGCAGAACGCCCGAGCCGAGCGACCACCCCGCGCGTGTGAGCAGCGGCGGCACTTGGTCGAGCGCGCTCGCCACACCCAGCGCGATCGACGGCACCGCGCCGAGCAGCACCACCGCGTACACCGCCCACTCGCTCTCGCCGAGCGCGACGACGGCGACCGGCACGAGCGCCGCGGCGGGCAGCGACTGCACGGCCGAGAGCGCCGGCCGCACCACGCGACGCAGGGGTGTCCGGAGTGTGAGCAGCACCCCGAGCGGCACTCCCAAGGCGACCGACGCCCCGAACCCGTACAGGCAGCGCAGTAGGCTGTGGCCGATCGCGGGCAGCAGGGTGCCGTCCGACCAGAGCCCGCCGAGCGTGTTCCAGAAACTCATCACTCACCTATCTCCTCGCGCAGCCGCCGTGTGATCTCGCCGGCGAGAGCCGACACCTCGGCGTCGTCGGCGGGGCGCGGGTAGGGGATGCCGACATCCCAGGCGCGGACGATCCGGCCCGGGCTCCCGGCCATCAGAACGACGCGCTGCCCGAGCCGCACCGCTTCGCGCACGTTGTGCGTGACGAACAGGACGGTCAGTTTGCGCTCGCCCCAGACCCGGGTCAGCTCCTCGTGGAGCACATCCCGGGTGATGGCGTCGAGCGCGGCGAACGGCTCGTCCATCAGGAGTACGTCACTGCCCTGGGCCAGCGCCCGGGCGAGAGCGACCCGTTGTCTCATGCCGCCGGACATCTCGTGGACACGGCGGCCGTACGCGTCCGGGAGGCGCACGAGCCGTAGCAGTTCCTCGGCCTCGGCTCGCCGCTCGGGCCTGGGAACCCCGCGCAGTCCGAGCGCGAACTCGATGTTCCCGCCCGCCGTCAGCCACGGGAACAGGGCGTGTTCCTGGAACATCAGGGCGGGCCGTCCGCCCGGCACCCGGACACGGCCCGCGGTGGGCGCGTCCAGGCCGGACACCACATTCAGGAGCGACGACTTCCCGCATCCGGAACCACCGACGACACACACGAACTCGCCTGGCGCGAGGTGCAGTTCGACGTCCCGCAGAATGCTGTGCCCGTCGACGGCCAGGCCGGCCCCGGACAGTGAGACGGCAAACGTCATGAGTGTCCCGACAGGTCGGCCATCCCCGCCGTCAGGGTCGCGCCGTCCTCCGGGTCGATCAGCAGGAACGCCCCGGTGCGGCGCACGTCCGCATAGTCGTCGAGCGCGAGCGGTTCGGCGGTGCGCAGCGTGATCCGGCCCAGGTCGTTGGCGGCAAGTGAGTCCGCCCCCGCCCGGTCCCGCACGGTCAGGTCCCGCACCACGGCCCGCACGGTCCGCGTCGTGTGCCGCACGAGCACCCGCCGGCCCACGGCCAGCGGCCGGTCGGCGAGATGACAGACGGCACCCTGTACGTCTCGGGTGACCGCAGGCGGCAGCGCCCCGCTCGTGACCAGATCACCGCGCGCGACGTCGAGCTGGTCGGTCAGCCGCAGGGTGAGCGAGGTCCCCGCGTGCGCCGTTGCGGCCTCGCGGCCCAGGATGTCGATCGCCGCGATCGTGGAGGTGCGTCCCGAAGGGTGTACGACCACGGGGTCGCCCACGCTCAGCGTGCCGGACACCAACTGGCCCGCGTAGTGACGGGACGGGCCGTGCCGGATGACGTACTGGACCGGGAAACGGGGCGGGGCGGAGGCCGCGTCCTGCGTCACCGGGACGGACTCCAGGTGCTCCAGGAGCGAGGGGCCCTCGTACCAGCCCATGGCGGGGGAGCGGGTGACGACGTTGTCGCCGCGCAGGGCCGACACCGGGATCGCCGTGAAACCGGGCAGCCCCAGCTCGGCGGCGTGGCCCGCGAACTCCTCGACAATGCAGGCGAAGTGAGCCTCGCCGTAGTCGACGAGGTCCATCTTGTTCACCGCGAGCACGACGTGCGGGACGCGCAGGAGCGCGGCGACGGCGGCGTGCCGGCGGGTCTGCTCGATGACGCCGTTGCGGGCGTCGACGAGGACGACGGCGAGGTCGGCGGTGGACGCGCCGGTGACCATGTTGCGGGTGTACTGCACATGGCCCGGGGTGTCGGCCAGGATGAACCGGCGCCGGGGCGTGGCGAAGTAGCGGTAGGCGACGTCGATGGTGATGCCCTGCTCGCGCTCGGCGCGCAGGCCGTCGGTGAGCAGCGCCAGGTCGGGGGAGTCGCCGGACGAGGCCCGTGCGACGGCCTCCAGCTGGTCGGCCAGGACCGACTTGGAGTCGTGCAGCAGGCGGCCCACGAGGGTGGACTTGCCGTCGTCGACGGACCCGGCGGTGGCGAACCGAAGGGTGTCGACGGGGTCGGGGGTGGTGGCGCTGGTCGTGTCCAGCACTACGCCGGTGGTCATGTCTAGAAGTACCCTTCGCGCTTGCGGTCTTCCATCGCGGCCTCGGAGAGCTTGTCGTCGGCGCGGGTCGCGCCCCGCTCGGTGAGCCGCGACGCGGTGATCTCGGCAATGACCTGGCCGAGGGTGGTGGCGTCGGAGTCGACGGCGCCGGTGCAGGACATGTCGCCGACGGTGCGGTACCGGACCTGGCGCTTCTCCACCGGCTCGTCGTCGCGCGGCCCGCCCCAGTCGCCGGCGGTCAGCCACATGCCGCCGCGGCCGAACACCTCGCGGTGGTGCGCGAAGTAGATCTGCGGCAGCTCGATGCCCTCGCGGGCGATGTACTGCCACACGTCGAGCTCGGTCCAGTTGGACAGCGGGAAGATGCGTACGTGCTCGCCGGGGGCGTGGCGGCCGTTGTAGAGCTGCCACAGCTCGGGGCGCTGGCGGCGGGGGTCCCACTGGGAGAATTCGTCGCGCAGGGAGAACACGCGCTCCTTGGCGCGGGCCTTCTCCTCGTCGCGGCGTCCGCCGCCGAAGACGGCGTCGAAGCGCTCCGCCTGGATCTTCTCCGTCAGGGGCACCGTCTGCAGCGGGTTGCGCGTCCCGTCGGGGCGTTCCTTGAGGGCGCCGCGGTCGATGTACTCCTGCACGGACGCGACGTGCAGCCGCAGTCCGTGCTGGGCCACGACGCGGTCGCGGTAGTCGAGGACCTCGGGGAAGTTGTGCCCGGTGTCGACGTGCAGCAGCGTGAACGGCACCGGCGCCGGCGCGAACGCCTTGAGCGCCAGGTGCAGCATCACGATGGAGTCCTTGCCGCCGGAGAAGAGGATCACCGGCCGCTCGAACTCGCCCGCGACCTCACGGAAGATGTGCACGGCCTCGGATTCGAGGGCGTCCAGGTGCGACAGGGCGAACGCGCTCACGCCAGCCCCCTCGCCACGAGCACCGCGTGCACCGAATCCGTGGACTCCTCCGGTGTCTGATGCTGCGTCTCCAGGACGAGATCCGGGTCGAGCGGCGCCTCGTACGGGTCGTCGACGCCCGTGAGCCCCTTGAGCGCACCGGCCGCCTGCCGCGCGTACAGGCCCTTCACATCGCGTACGGAGCACACTTCGACCGGCGTCGCCACATGCACCTCCAGGTACGGAGTGCCGCTCGCGCCGTGCCGTTCGCGGACCGCGACGCGGCTGTCCGCGTACGGCGCGATGACGGGGACGACGGTGAGGACGCCGTTGCGGGCGAGGACCTCGGCGACCATGCCGATGCGCCGCACGTTCGCGTCGCGGTCCGCTCGGCCGAAGCCGAGGCCCGCCGAGAGGAAGCGACGGATCTCGTCACCGTCGAGCACCTCCACCCGGTGTCCCGCCGAGCGCAGCCGGCCCGCGAGGGCGCGGGCGACGGTGGTCTTGCCGGAGCTGGGCAGCCCGGTCAGCCAGATGGTGGCGCCGCACCCGTGCGGTGCGGTCCGTGCCGTGGTCATGCGTGTTGTCCTTCCGCGGCGCCGGAGCGCCGTACCTCGTGAAGTTCCGTGAACAGCGCTTCCCAGCGCGGGTGGACGGCGTCGGGGCCGTACGCGGCGGCGGTCAGCAGCGCCGCCGCGCCCATATCGGCGCGCAGTGCCCGGTCGCCGATGAGACGGGTGAGCGCGTCCGCCAGGGCGTCCGGGTCCTCGGGCGCCACGAGCAGCCCGTCGACGCCGTGCGTGAGCACGTCGGCCGGACCGGTAGGACAGTCGAAGGCGACGACTGGGAGCGCATGGCTCATCGCCTCGATCATCACCATCGGCAGCCCCTCGAAGCGCGAACTGAGCACGTAGACGGACGCCTTGGCCAGTTCGTCGTCGAGGCGCTCGGTGTGCCCCATCAGGAGGACGTGGTTGTAGAGGTGGTGCTCCTCGATGAGTGCCCGCAGTTCGGCCTTCTTCTCACCACTGCCGTAGATCCTCAACTGCCAGTCGGGGTGGGACTCGACGAGCTTGGCCCAGGCCGGAATCAGCAGGTCGAAGCCCTTTTGCGGGAAGAGTCGGCCCGCCGCGGCCACGATGTGCGACTGATGGTCGGAGGGTGTCTGGTCGAGTGAGTGCACAGCGTTCGGGATCCGCACGACCCGCGTGCCGGGCAGCAGCCGCGCGTACTCGCCCCGGTCGCGCTCCGTCAGGACGGCCACCGCGTCGAACCGGGGATATGCCTGAAGGATGCGGGCGCGCACGTCGGGCCGGTGCGTGCCGTGGTTCATGTGCTCCTGGGCGACCCGGACGACGCCGCCGGTGGCGTGCGCGGAGGCGAGGAAGTTGAGCGCGGGCCGGGTGGTCACCAGGACGCCGTCGGTCAGCGTGCGCAGATAGGCCGCCACGGTGTCCTCGACGTGCCGGTTGAAGTAGCGGTAGCCGAACTCGCCGCGCGGTATCTCCCGTGCGGGCCGCCCCAGCCGGCGGCGCCTGCGGCAGTCGCGCAGCCGGGCGAGCGGACCGGCCGGCGGCTCCTCGTGGGCGCTCTCGCGCAGGTCGACCAGGGTGGTGACGCGCACGCGCGGATCGAGCGGGAACTGCACCCCGTCGCGGCGGCGGACAGTGCTGACCAGCTCGACGTCCCAGCCCGCCGCCACCAGGGAGTTGGCCTGGTTCATGACCGTGCGGATCGTGCCGCCGCGCCCGTACGCGTGCAGCAGGAGGTAGCGGACCTTCGGGCGCCGGCTCATGCGCGGCACTCCAGGGAGAGGTTGTCCTCGACGGTGAAGTAGGGCCGCACCCCGAAGGCGCCGCTCACCGGCTGCCAGGGGTAGACCATGACCGACTTCTTGCCGCGGATGTCGTCGAGCCTGCGCCCCGCTCGCAGCCGCAGCCGGCCGTCGGTGAGGTGCAGGTCCCAGCGGTCGGCGCTCCCGGCCTCGTACGCCGTCAGATCACCGACCGGCAGCTCGCACTCGAACCGGTCGCCGTCCATGTGCGCCTCGTACCGCAGTTGATGGTCGGGGCGCCCCCGGCGGACGAGCAGCAGCCGCCAAGGACCCGAGGCGGCAGGCCCGTGCGTGCCGTGCAGTCGACCGATCACGCGGATGCGTCCGTCGCGCGGCCACACCTGCTCGATCTCGGCGTGCGGCTTCATGCGGTGTACCCCCAGGCCGCGCACATGGGACGGAGGACTTCGGGGATCTCGTCGCCGGTCGGCAGGGGCCGGTCCGCCTGCACGCTGCCCGAGCGGATCTTGTCCCGCCAGTCGCCGAGTCCCTTCTGTACCTGGGGCGTCACCCGGGTCCCGTCGCGCTCGCCGTACTCCAGCATCGACGGCTCGAAGTCGACGCCGAGGAAGGAGCACAGGCCGCGCAGCGTGCCCTCCGGGTTCGCGGTGAGTTCCTCGTAGCGCACGGTGTGTCCGCCGGTGAGGCCCTTGCGGGCGTTGTCGACGGCCCGCATGTAGCGCAGCGCGTCCACCGCCGCCTCTTGCGCGGTGCGCTTCTCGGGGTCCGCCTCGTGCCAGGAGCGGGCGATCGCCGCCGGGTGCCGCAGCAGGAACACGAACCGGGCGTCCGGCCAGCAGTCCCTGATCCTGCGGTACGCGAACGCGTTTCCCGGCGTCTTCTCCACGATGAAGTCCTTGCCGGACGCGGTCAGTTCGCGATGCATGACCCGGTCCCACAGCAGATGCTCGAGGTCGCCGCGCGACAGATCGAGTGCGTCCATGGCGCGCTCGGACAGACGTGTTCCGTAGCCGACCTCCAGGCGGCGGATGTGCAGTTCGTGGGGGGAGTGCAGGCGCGAGTGGGAGTTGAGGAGCATGCGCAGCAGGGTGGAGCCCGAGCGCACCGGTGAGATGAGGAAGACCGGCCGGCGCAGCAGCCGGTCCAGGGTGAGGTCGTCGGGACATCGGTACGCGGGCGACGGGCGTTTGACGGCCGGGGCGGACGGGGTCCTGGGTGCGACGGGCGGCACGGCGGTGGCGACCCGCCGGACCTGGAGGCCGGTGGTGGCGGTCAGCGCCCGGTTCAGATTGCGCAGCAGACTCATGCGGCCCGACGCTAGGCGCGCATTCTGAGAAGATGGGCTGAGGAGGCTGAGGGTTCCCTTAGGGCCTGTCGTCACATTCCCGTCTGCCCGGCGGCGTCTGGCACGCCCGCTCGCGGCGTTGCCGAAAAGCCCTGGTAGCTCCGCTACAAGGGCTCTCC
>NZ_JBHJYS010000020.1:38056-201830 GCF_042270245.1 Streptomyces sp. NPDC055955 | reverse complement strand
CCAGGGCTCTCCGGCGCCTTGCGATCGCACGCACCAGACGCCGCCGGGCCCGCCCCTCGGGCGGACGACGGGAATGTGACGACAGGCCCTAGGGGCTGTGGTCAGCCATGGGTACCTCGCCTAAGCTGCCCGCATGCTGAAGGTGGGTCTGACCGGCGGAATCGGTGCCGGCAAGAGCGAGGTGTCCCGGCTGCTCGTGGAGCACGGGGCCGTACTGATCGACGCGGACCGCATCGCACGGGAGGTCGTGGAGCCCGGAACTCCCGGACTGGCCGCGGTCGTCGAGGCGTTCGGGAGCGAGGTGCTCGCCCCGGACGGCTCGCTGGACCGGCCGGCGCTCGGCGCGATCGTCTTCGCCGACGCGGACCGCCTCGCCGTCCTCAACTCGATCGTGCACCCGCTCGTCGGCGCCCGCTCCGCCGAACTCGAAGCCGCCGCCACCGGTGACTCCGTCGTCGTGCACGACGTACCTCTGCTCGCCGAGAACGGTCTGGCGCCGTTGTACGACGTCGTGGTGGTCGTGGACGCGAGCCCCGAGACCCAGCTCGACCGCCTCGTGCGCCTGCGCGGCATGAGCGAGGAGGACGCCCGCGCCCGCATGGCCGCCCAGGCCACCCGCGACAAGCGCCTGGAGATCGCCGACATCGTGATCGACAACGACGTACCGCTCGACGAGCTGCACCGGCGGGTCGACGCCGTCTGGGCGGACCTCGCGCAGCGGGCGGCCGCGGCCTAGAAGGGGGACGGGCGTGGTCGTCCTGGCGGCGTTCACCTTCCTCGGCGGCCTGGTGGCCGTCCTCGCCGGGGCGTACGGGCTGCGGCGGACCCGGCGGATCAGCGAGGCCGGACGCGTCGCCCAGGCGCTCGTGAAACCTCCGCAGGCGGGTTCCGAGCGGCCTCTGCTGCAGTTCGAGACGCACGACGGCCTCGTCGTCGAGGTGCCGTCCCCCGCGCCGCCCACCCGGCGGCTGCCGCTGACGGCGGGCGGCCTGGTCGGCATCGCGTACGACGTCGACGACCCCCGTGAGACCGTGCTCATCGGTGGCGAGCGGCCCGTCCTCGACTGGGTGTTCGTGGTCGCGGGCGTGGCGCTGGCCGTGCTCGGCGTGGTACTCGCGGTGACCGGGCGCTGAGCCGACGACGCGGTCGGACGTACGTACGTCAGGGTGTTGTGGGGGAGGAATAGGGCCGACAGTCCACGCCGTTGACGTGGATGACGAAGGAGGGAGACCGCTGTGCCCCACTCCAACCCGGAGACGCACGTCATCGACTTCCGCGCCGCTGAGCAACTGCTCGCGGCGCGTGATCCGCGAGGCGCGGTGAAACTGCTCGACCCGGTGATTGCGGCCCACCCCGAGAACACGGCGGCGCGGCTGCTGCGCGCCCGTGCGTTCTTCGCCGCGGCCCAACTGCGCGCGGCGGAACTCGAGTTCACCATCATCCTGGAGCGTGAGCCGGACAACGCCTTCGCGCACTTCGCGCTCGCCCGCACCTATCAGCGTGCCGCGCGGCCGAACCAGGCGAGGCGCCACTTCCGGCTCGCCGCGGCGCTCGATCCGCAGCCGGACTACGTGGCCGCGGCCGCTTTCGACGACGCCCCGCAGGGCGAGGCCCCCTAGGGCCCTTCGTTCGGATCACGGGCCGCGGGGCGTGCGCCCCCCCGCGCGCCTCGCCGCGTTGTCGTCGGTCGCCGACGCTCCATGTGGGCTCCTTCCTCCGCCTTGCGAAGCAAGGTGCCGGCACCCGCTCCCTGGTCCGGCCCGATCCGAACGACAGGCCCTAGGGCTTGTGGTCCGGTGGAACGTAGGGCGGTACGTCGCGGCCCGGCTGGTAGTGCGGGCCCTGCCGGATGTGGCGGGTGATCATGAACAGGTCGACGGTCACGATCAGCCACAGCACCCCGCACGCGAGCGCCCACCACGGGCGGTCCGTGAGGATGAACGCGACCGTGCCGAAGATCGCCCAGGCCAGACCCCAGATGCTGAGCCACAGCCGGGCGCGCAGGGCACTGCGCGCGGTCACCGGTTCACTGCCCGTGCGCATCGTCACCGCCTCCGCCCGTGAAGAGGTTCCCTCTCAAGGGTGCCTCTTCACGGGCGGAGGCGTCGGGTGCGTCCGCACCCTCGCGCGGTGCACCGT
Source organism: Streptomyces sp. NPDC055955 (assembly GCF_042270245.1). Lineage (NCBI taxonomy): Bacteria > Bacillati > Actinomycetota > Actinomycetes > Kitasatosporales > Streptomycetaceae > Streptomyces > Streptomyces sp. NPDC055955. The sequence continues at coordinate 199,691 of NZ_JBHJYS010000020.1, read as the reverse complement.
TCCCTGAAAAGGTGGGGTGGTTTCCGGTCGGCGGACCCCGGTCGCCGGGGTTCGGCCGGGGGAGGGGAGGGCGCGTGCTGGACGGGCGGAAGAGCGGCGAGCGGCTCGCGGGATGGGTGGAGGCGCTCGACGGACAGGGGCGGGCGGAGGCGCTGATCCCCGACGCGGAGGACCTGCCCGAGGTCCTCCTCGACCTCGGGGTCGCCCATGAGGACATCAACGAACTCGTCGCGCTGCGCCCCCGGGTGGCCGACGATCCCGAAGTGAGCGATCTCCTTGAGCGGGCCGTGGACGCCGTCACCCGGGACATGGGGACGGTCGGCAAGAGCCCCGGCTTCCCGTCGCCGCCCGACGGCGGAGACCTGCTCGAACGCTGCTTCTCCGTCTACGTCTACGTGGCGGCGCTGCCCGCCACGCGTGCGTACCACCGCGGTCTCGGGGTGCCGGACGACGTCTCGCGGCGCACCCTCGCCGACCTGGGGCGCCACATGGCCGTCCACCGCAGGCGGTACGGCAGTTGCGGCATTCACGCGGTCGCCTGGCTCGGCCTGCACTTCCATGGGGAGCTCTACCAACTCGGCCGGCTCCAGTACCAGCGGGCCACGCTCGGCGGGCGCTCGGGCGACGGGATCGCCCGCGCGGGAGTGCCCCTGAAGCCCGGCGACCCGTGCCTCAGCCTCCACATCCCCGACTACAGGGGCCCGCTGTCGCCGGTGGCGTGCGACCGGTCCCTGCTCCAGGCCGGGGAGTTCTTCGCGCGCCACTACCCGCGGGAGCGCTACGAGGTCGCCGTGTGCCACTCCTGGCTCCTCGACGCCCAGTTGAAGAGCTACCTGCGCGCCGACTCGAACGTAGTGCGGTTCCAGGAGCGCTTCCGCACCGCCTGGGAGAACGACGAGCCGGACGACGGGGTGCCGGTCGGCTTCGTCTTCGGTGACCCCGCCCTTGCGGTGGAGGGACTGCCTCGCCGCACGAGCGTCGAACGGGCCGTCGGTGACCATCTGCGCGCGGGCGGACACTGGTACGGCGGACATGGCTGGTTCCCGCTGCCCTGGTCGGGAACTGCCGCCGAGGGAAACCTCGTTGAAGGAGCATGAGCCTTGAGATGCGTGAGGGATACGGAGGGACGGGACCCGGCGCCATCACGCCGGACGGCTGTGCGGTCGATCTGTACGCGCGCCTGCCCGTGAGGGATGAGCCCGACATCATCGCCGCGGCCGTGCCCGCGGGAGCGAGCCTTCTCGAACTGGGCAGTGGCGTCGGCCGGATGACACACCCCCTCATCGAGCGCGGCTTCACGGTCACGGCCGTGGACGAGTCCGCCGAGATGCTGGAGCGCGTGCGCGGGGCGCGGACGATCTGCTCGCCGGTCGAGACGCTGGACGCCGGCGGGACGTTCGAGGTGGTGCTGCTCGCGTCGTTCCTCGTGCACACCGGGGACGTGGCGGTGCGGCAGGGGATGCTCGACACGTGCCGGCGCCATGTCGCGGACGGGGGCTGCGTACTGATCCAGCGGGAGGGCCCGGACTACCACACGAACCTGCCGCGCGAGCGCGTGGACCCGAGCGGTTTCACGGTCCGCATCGTGTCCGCGGAGCCCGTGGGGGACGGGGTGAACTCGGTGCGTGCGGAGTACGAGTTCCCCGACGCGTCCTGGACGCACACGTTCCTGGCGCGGCCCCTGACGCGTGAGCAGTTCGAAGAGGCGCTGGACCAGGCCGGGTTGAAGGTCGACCGGTATCTCACGGACGACCAGGTGTGGGTGAGGGCGGTGCCCGCATAAAGGTGCCGGGCGACCGATGAGTTCCCCGGGGTGCCGCCGTCTACCTCTGTGACAGCCGGACAGCACGGCCCGGCGCCGACTCACCGAGGAGCACCCCATGTCCGAGACCACCGCCCCCGTCACGACCGCCGCTTCCGCCGCCTCCGTCAGCGCCGCCCCGGCCGCCGGCAGGGCCCGCGCCGCCCGCATCGCGCTGCGCACGCTCACGGTGCTGCTCGCGCTGTTCTACGGCGTCGCGAGCGCCCTGCCCAAGCTGATCGCGCACCCGACGGCGGTCGAGTCGTTCGACACGATGGGGTGGGGGAGCGCGGCGATGTACCTCATCGGCGTCCTCGAACTGGCAGGCGCAGTAGCCCTGTTGGTGCCGGTGCTCTCCGGGGTCGCCCCGATCGCGCTGAGTGCGCTGATGGCCGGGGCGTTCGTCGTGCAGATGTCCTACTTCGACGGGGAGAACGCGGCGACGCCGCTCGTCCTGATCGTCCCGCTGGCGCTTCTCGCGTGGACACGACGCCGGAGCAACGCGGATCTGGTCCGCCTCGTCAAGCGCCGGGCGTGACCCGCGGCCGGAGGCTGACCCCGTCGACGTACGGGGTCAGCCTTCTTCGCGTCCGTCCGCCTGATCCTGCGCCGGGGGTACGGGGCCCGCCCCGAATGCGGCGCGCAGCCGGTCCATGTCCCTGCGGTCCCGCTTCGTCGGGCGGCCCGCGCCGCGGTCGCGGACGGCCACGGGGGCGACGGCGGCGCGCGGCGGGGGCGGCGGACTGTTGTCCACGTAGCACTCGACGGCCACGGGGGCGCCCACGCGCTTGCGGATCAGGCGCTTCACGATCACGACCCGCTCGTGCCCGCCGGCCTGCCGCACCCGCACCTCGTCGCCCACGCGCACGTTGTGGGCGGCCTTCACGCGCTCACCGTTGACCTTCACATGCCCGCCGCGGCACGCCGTCGCGCCCGCCGAGCGCGTCTTGGCCAGCCGCACGGACCAGATCCAGCTGTCGATCCGCACGCTCTCGCCGGCGCCGGGGCCGGCCGCCCGCGCCGCGGCCGCCGCGTTCGAAGCCGTATCCGAACCCGTACCCGAAGCGGAATCCGCACCAGTGCCCGAACCGGTGTCCGAGGCGGTGTCCGAAGCAGTATCCGAAGCCATGCCTCGACCTTAGTCCCGGATCGGCTCGATCCGGCGAGGCACCCGGACGCCAGACGTCACCCGGAAGGATAATCCGGACAAAATGCCACGCATTTCAAGGGCAGTCATCGGACATCTAGGGGTACGGACGCCATGGACGCCAGGGAGCTGCAAGCCGAAGTCGACGGCCTGATGGACGGGCTCCGCGCCGATCTGGAGCGGCTCGCCGCCATCCCGTCCATCGCCTTCCCCGGCTTCCCCGCCGAACCTGTGCGGGAGGCGCACGACCTGCTGGCCGGGCTGCTCAGGGAGTGTGGCGTCGAGCGCGTCGAGCGGATCGATCTGCCCGACACCGCCCCCGTCGTCTTCGGCGAGATCCCGCCACCGACGCCGGACGCGCCGACCGTCCTGCTCTACTCGCACTACGACGTCCAGCCCGCCGGTGACGAGAAACTCTGGAGGTCCCCGCCCTTCGAGCCGACCCCCGTCGAGGGTGGGCTGCGGGCGCGCGGCATCGCCGACGACAAGTCCAACGTCATCGCGCATCTCGGCATGCTGCGGGCCTTCAAGGGCCGCCCGCCCGTCGGCGTCAAGATCGTCTTCGAGGGGCAGGAGGAGTACGGCAGCCCCTTCGACGGCTACCCGCCCACCGACCCCGAACGGTTCGCCTGCGACGCCATGGTCATCGCCGACCTCGGCAACCTCCGCCCCGGCACCCCCACCCTCACCACGGGTCTGCGTGGCGCGGCCGAGGTCGTCGTCGAGGTCCGCACCCTCGAAGAGCCCCGCCACAGCGGCGAGTTCGGCGGTGCCGCCCCTGATGCCCTGCTCGTCCTGCTCAAGGCTCTGGCCACCCTGCACGACGTGCGCGGAGACGTCGCCGTCGAGGGCCTGCGCCGCGAGGAGTGGACCGGCACGAGCTACGCCGAGGACGAGTTCCGCTCCCTCGCCGGTGTCGAGGACGGCGTGCCACTGATCGGCAGCGGCACCCTCGGCGAGCGCCTGTGGAGCGGCCCCGCGATCACCGTCATCGGCCTCGACGCCCCCGCCGTCGAACACGCCGCGTCCGCGGTCGTGCCGTACGCCCGCGCCAAGCTCAACCTGCGCTTCCACCCCCGTCAGGACCCGAAGGAGGCGCAGGCCAGGCTGGTCGAGCACCTGCGCTCCCTCACGCCCTTCGGCATCCGGCTCACCGTCACCCCCGGCGACACCGGCCCCGGCTACGAGGCCACGACCGGCGGCCCCGCCTACCGCGCCGCGCTCACCGCGCTCAAGGAGGCGTGGGGCACGGACGCCTCCTACGTCGCGACCGGCGGCTCGATCCCGCTGGTCAACGGCCTGGCGAAGGCCGCACCCGGCGCCGAGGTGCTCCTCTTCGGCGCCCAGGACAGCATGTGCAACCTGCACGCCCCCAATGAGCGCGTCCTGTTCTCCGAGCTGCGCAGCACCGTCGTCGCGATGTGCGCGTTCGTCCGTGAGTACGCCGCCGACCACCGCGCCGGAACCGCCTCATGAGTACGCCCACGGAGGCGGAGGCGCCCCAGCAGCCGCATCCGACGGGCAAGTTCACCTTCCCGAGCGCCCTGACCGTCCTCGCGATCGTCACGGTCGCCGTCTGGGCGGTCGCCTTCCTCATCCCCTCCGGCCAGTACGACCGCGACAGCTCGGGCGCCCCCGTCCAGGGCACGTACCACCGCGTCGACTCCGGGCAGTCCCTCGTCGACCGCCTCGACGACCTGTTCCTGTCCCCGGTCAACGGCCTCTACGGCATCCAGGACACCAGGACGTCCCTGGTGGCCCCGGACAACACCGGTGACCTGTACGGCAGCGCGGGCGTCTTCCTCTTCGTGCTCGCCATCGGCTCCTTCATCACCGTCGTCTTCGCGACCGGGGCCCTCGACCGCGGCATCGGCCGGCTCGCCCACCGGCTGCGCGACCGGGGTGCGCTGCTCATCGCGGGCGTCATGGTGGTCTTCTCGGTGCTCGGCACCGTCGAGGGCTTCGCCGAGGAGACCCTCGGGTTCTACGGCCTGATCGTGCCGCTGATGCTCGCACTCGGCTACGACCGCATGACCGCCGTCGGCGCGATCATCCTCGGCGCGGGGATCGGGGTGCTGTGCTCGACGGTCAACCCGTTCGCCACCGGCGTCGCCTCCTCCGCCGCCGACATCTCCCTCGGCGACGGCATCATCCTGCGCTTCCTCATGTGGATCGTGCTGACCGCCGTCACGGTCACCTACGTCATCCGCTACGCGAAGCGCGTGCAGAAGGACCCCGGGCGGTCTCTGTCGGGGTTCCTGCCCGGGGACCGCGATCAGGAGGAGGCCGAGGCCCACGCGGTCGAGGTGCCGAAGCTGACGGGACTGCACAAGGCGGTGCTCACCGTCACCGCCCTCGTGTTCGCCTTCATGATCTTCTCGGTCGTGCCGTGGTCGAGCGCCCTCACCGGGAAGGCCGACGCGACCCCGTACGGCTTCGAGCTCGGCTGGTCCTTTCCCCAGCTGGCGGCACTGTTCCTCGTCGCGGCCGTGCTCGTCGGCGTCGTGGCGCATCTGGGGGAGCAGAGACTGAGCTCGACGATCATCCAGGGCGCGGCCGACTTCATCTCACCCGCGCTCGTCATCCTGCTCGCCCGCGGGGTCACCGTGATCATGAACAACTCGAAGATCACCGACACGGTCCTGCACTCCATCGAGGGCGTCGTGAAGGGCACCTCGTCCGGCATCTTCGCGATCATCGTCTTCGTCGTGAACCTGCCGCTCGCCTTCCTCATCCCCTCGACCTCGGGCCACGCCACGCTCGCCATGCCGATCCTCGCGCCGCTCGCCGACTTCGCGGGCGTCTCGCGCGCGGTCGTCGTCACCGCGTGGCAGGCCGCGAGCGGCTGGATGAACCTGTGGGTGCCGACCACGGCGGTGACGATCGGCGGTGTGGCCCTCGCCAAGGTCGGCTACGACAAGTACCTGCGCTTCATCTGGCCGCTGCTGGCCATCCTGTTCGTACTGATCTGCGGGTTCGTGGCGGCGGGGGCGGCGCGGACGTGACGGGTACGCGTTCTTTTTTGGCCTTCGGCCGTCAGCGGCGCGTGCGGCGGCGGGTCCGCTCGCCGGGGGTCTCGATGAACTGGAGCTCCAGGGCGGGCGGTGCCGGGGCGATCCCGGGGCCGCCCGCCTCGGCCCAGCGCAGGATCTCGTCCGTCGCGTCGTCGCCCATCGACCAGCCCACCCACACGGGGCGCCCGCCCCGCCGCCGGCCCTCGCCCGACGGCTGCACCACCATGACGTTCGCCTGGTCGCACGGTCCCAGACAGTCCGTCACCCGCACCGCGACCGCCCCACCGGACGAGGCGGCCGCGGCCCGCAGCCGCTCCAACTGCCACGTGTGGTCATAGCCGGGGTACTTCGCCGTGTTGCCGCAGCAGCAACCCCTGCACACCACGAGGGTGCAGGGGCGATGGGGGTACCTCCCTGCTCGAGCGGAGTCGAGAGCTCGGGGGACGGCGGCACCGATCACGGAACGGGTGGGACGGGCGGGCACAGAACTCCTTGTCCGGGCGGGCACGGAACGCGTATACGTACGGAGCGATTCTCCGTCATGCACGGGTCCGCCCCCAAGTACGCGCCCCGGGCGCCCTGTAATGGAGTCGCCTGTCCTCCCGTGCCGTCGATAGCGTGGCCCCATGCCTGCCGCGCACGAAGTCATGACCGACCGGGCCTTCCTCGACCACGTCGCCGACCGGCTCGCCGCACTCCCCGGGGTGCGGGCCGTCGCGCTCGGTGGGTCGCGGGCCCAGGGCACTCAACGACCCGACAGCGACTGGGACTTCGCGGTCTACTACCGGGGTGGATTCCAGCCGGACGACCTGCGGGGCGTCGGCTGGGAGGGGGAGGTTTCCGAGATCGGTGGGTGGGGTGGCGGGGTCTTCAACGGCGGGGCCTGGCTGACCGTCGACGGGCGGCGCGTCGACGTGCACTACCGCGATCTCGACGTGGTGGAGAGGGAGTTGGGCGAGGCCGGAGCGGGGCGCGTCCGCTGGGAGCCCCTGATGTTCCATCTGGCCGGGATCCCGACCTACCTCGTCGTCGCCGAACTCGCCGTCAACCACGTGCTGCGCGGTACGGTGCCCTGCCCGGACCGCTATCCCGAGGCCCTGCGCAAGGCGGCCCCCGAGATGTGGTGGGGGCGGGCCGCCGGAACGCTGCACTACGCCAGGGCCAACAACGCGCCGCAGGGCGGCAGGACCGAAGTCCACGGGGCGGTCGCCGTGGCCGCGATGTCGGCCGCCCACGCCGTACTCGCGGCGCGCGGTGCCTGGGTCACCAACGAGAAGCGGCTCCTGGAGCGTGCGGGGCTGCTGGGCGTGCACAGCCTGCTCGCAGGGGCGTCGGGCGACCTGGTCGACGTGGTCGACCGCACTCAGCTCCTCCTGGAGAGCGCCGTCGACTCCGCGCGCCGGAGCTGAGCGGGCGAAGCCGCCCGTACAGGCCGGGCGGGCGGGATCAGGGGTGCGGGCTGCGCGGGTGAGCGCCCCAGCTCGTACACCGTTCCGTCCTCCCACACCCGCCCGTCCGTCACGATCAGGCGCACCGACCCGACGCGCGCCGTCACCGGCAGCATGGGGCGCAGTTCCCGCTCCAGCGCGTCGTACGCCGCCTCGTACGTCTCGGGTCCCTCGTCGTTCGCGAGCGTGAGATGGGGGTCGAGACCCTCCGGCCCGAACACGCCGCGGTAGGGGACCGCCTCCGGCCAGCGCTCCCGCAAGGACCGCGTGAGGGCGCGGACGGGGTCCTCGGGAGCGGGCGGCAGGTAGAGGACGCCCGGGTAGCGGCGGAACTCCGCGAACGTCAGGTCGAACGGGTCCCGGGCCGCGAAGAGCGCCGACAATTCGGCGTGGACCTCCGGCGTGATCCGCGCGGCGGGGAGAAAGGGGTACAGCACCGTGATGTGGGCCGGGAACGGCGCCCGCACGAAGGAGTCCGCCTCCGGGATCCGAATCGTCAGGGCCGTGTCGCCGGGCACGTCCGGCCAGCCGTCCTCGCTGCTCACGGCGCGCAATCCTGCCATGGCGCCACCCGGGTGACCTGCGGCGGGCCCGTTCCGAGGAGTTCCGCACGACGTCCCGCACATCGTCACGTCGTGGAAACGCGCACGTACCTTTCCCTCCGCACACGCCACCTACCGTTGACGCATCAGCCCAGGCCGACGTCGTCCCGCGGCACACCCCCGCCCCGGACCCGCCGACAGGAGCACCGTGCGCACCACCCTCCGCCCCCTTCCGCCCTGGCTCGGCCACGCGTTGCGCGCCCAGCGCGGTCCCGTCCCCTGGAGCGCCGTCGTGCGCGGCGCACTCGCCGCCGGGCCACTCCTCGTCGCGGCCCTGCTCGCAGGCCGTCCCGTCGCCGGGGTGCTCGCCGCGCTCGGCGCCATGTTCGCGGGAATCAACGACCGGCCCGGCAGCCGTCGCGCCGCGGTGCCCCGGATCGGGGTCCCCGCCCTGGCCGGCGCGGGCGGACTCGCCCTCGGTACGTGGGTCGGCGCGCACGCCGGTTCCGCCGCGCTGGTCGGCGTGTTCGCGCTGCTCGGGTTCGCGGGCGGCGCCCTCAGCGCCGTCGGGCCGATCGCGTCCGCCTGCGGAACACAACTCCTCGTCGCCGTCGCGATCGGTGCGGGCATGCCGCTGCCGGAGGCCGGCTGGCAGCGGGCCCTGCTCTTCCTCGCGGGCGCGGGCTGGCTCCTCGTGCTCCGGGGCGTGCTGCCGTCGCCGCGCGGGGCAGGCGCGTACCGTTTCGACGGCGAACGCGCCGCCGTCGCCCGGGTGTACGCGGCTGTCGCCGGGCTCGTCGACGCGGCGGGCTCACCCCGGGCCACCGCACGACGCGCCGCCCTGACCGCCGCGCTCGATCACGCGCAGGACGCCCTTTCCGGACCGCGCCTGCGCCGGTTCGTGGGCTCCCATGAAGAGCGCCGCCTCCATGCGCAGTACGCCGCCGCCCTGCCGCTCGGCGAGGCGGCCACCGCCCTCGCCTGGGCGGGAAGCCCTCTCCCGGCCCGCGCGTCGGAGGGCCTGTGGCGCCTCGCCGACGCCGTCCGCGCCGCGCAGCCGTGCGGCCCGCTGCCCGCACCCGCCCGCTCCGACGCGGCCCTGCGCGCGCTGGACGAGGCACTGCTGCACGCGGCCGTGGCCTTCGACGGACCCGTACGTGGCCGGACCCGTATCGCTCCGGTCCCTGTCACCGTGAGTGCCACCGGCCTCGGCGACCCGCCGCGCGACGCCGGGCCCCAGCCGCTGCACACCCGCCGCCACGCCCCCGTCACCGCCCTGCGCAGGGTCGTCGGCCCCGCCGGGCGCGAGTACGGGATCCGGGTGGCGCTCTGCTTCGGAGCCGGTGCCGCCGTCGCCCAGCCGCTCCACAACGCCCACTGGTACTGGCTGCCCGCGACCGCCGTCTTCCTCGTCAAGCCGGACCTCGGGCCGCTCGCCTCGCGCGTGCTGTGCCGGGCGTTCGGGACGGTGTTCGGAGCGGCGCTCTTCGCGGGACTCGCCGCGCTGCTGCCCGGCCCCGCGGGGCCCGTCGCGCTCGTGGTGCTCACCGGCGCGCTGATTCCCGTGGGCACACGGCACTTCGCCGCCCAGACCGCCGTCGTGACCGTCTTCGTACTGTCTCTCGTGATGGTGGGAGGGGAACCGCAGATGGCCCTGGCCCGGATCGGCGAGACGCTGCTCGCGTGCGTCATCGTGCTCTGTGTGGGCCACCTGCCGCTGCCCGCGCCGGGCTGTGGTGGCGGCGCCGTGCGTACGCGCCTGACCACCGCCGGCGAGGCCGCGCGGGCCTACGTTCTCCATGTGCTCAGCGGGTCCGACGACCGCGCCGGACGGTGGACGCTGCGCCGCGAGGCGTACCGCGCGCTCGCCGAGGCGCGCACCGCGATCGACCTCGCCGCCGCCGAACTTCCCCCGCTCGCCCGGCACACGGCCGGCACGGAGGACGTGGCCGTCACCCTCGAAGCCCTCGTCGACACGACCACGTCCTGCGCCGTGCACCTCGACGACACGGGCCGCGTCCCGGAGCAGCACGCCGAACGGATCGACGCGCTGCTCGCGGAACTCAGTGCCTGAGAAGGAGGGTCACGGCTTCGGCAGCTCGCAGCCCGCCGCGCTCAGGTCGATCTTGTTGCCGATCCCGACGCACGGCACGATCCCGTACGTCTCCTGCGCGTAGTTGATGCCCTTGCGGACCGTGACCGTGCCGTTCTCGTCGACCTCGCACGGGTTGTTGTCCGTGCAGCGGGCGCCGTCCTCGTTGCCCGTGTTGTTGACCGCGACGACCTTGCCGGACGCCTGGTCGACGACGGGGGAGCCCGAGGTGCCGCCGATCGTGTTGCACGTCGAGGTGTAGCGGACCGAGTCCTTCCAGGTCCACTCGCCCTCCTTGAGGCGGTACACGAAGCCGTCGACGTTGCAGCTGTAGGTCTTCTTCCAGTAGCCGGAGACGACCGTGATGGCCGTGCCCGCCGTGGGGTGCGAGGCCGACAGTTCGAGGGCCTTGATGCCGTACGAGCTCTCGATCTGCTGGTAGGTGCTGGTGAGTTGGTAGAGCGAGACGTCCGTGTCCGTCATCGTGCCGTACGCGATCTTGTTCGCGCGCAGTGTCGCGACCTTGCTGCCCGCGGAGTTGAGCAGGCTGAAGGTGCGGGACGACGGCTGGTCGACGACGACCTCGCCCGGTCCGGGGAAACCGCTCTCGAGACAGTGCCCGTTGGACATGACCAGGGCCGGGTCCGTGGGCTGGGAGTCCGGCACGCGGACGACCGACCCGGAGCAGTTGCTGAGCGCCACCGTCCCGGCGAAGGTGACCGCCTTGACCTTGGCCGTGGCCTCGTGCGGGGCTCCGACTGCCGTGGCGGGCGCGGCCGTTGCTCCTATGAGGAGCAGGCCGAACACCGCACCGACGAGAGGCTTTTTCATGTGGGGGTCCTCTCCCGTTGATCGCTGAAACCGACAACTACCGGTTTTGACATGTGCATTGTGGTGGTGTCGGCGTCAGCGGACAACAGTGCATGCTCAGCGAACACAACGGATCCCCCGGAAGAACGGGGAAGGTTTTCTGCCGCCGAGCGATGAGTTCCGAGAAGAGCCCCGGTCAACCACCCGAGGAGTACCGACCCGAGGAGGACCCATGGGGCTGCCGGACGTCGTCACCCGCGAGGAGTGGCTCGGCGCGCGCCAAGAACTGCTCGCCAGAGAGGAGGCGGCGACCCGCGCCCGGGACGCGCTCAACGCGCGGCGCCGCGAACTGCCCATGGTGGAGATCGAGAAGCTGTACGTGTTCGAGGGGCCCGACGGCAAGGCGGAGCTCCTCGACCTGTTCGAGGGGCGTTCCCAGCTCATCGTCTACCACTTCATGTTCGGCCCGGACCAGGAAGCGGGCTGCCCCGACTGCTCCGCGTTCCTCGACCAGATCGGGCACCTCTCCCATCTGCGCGCCAGGGGAACGGAGTTCGCGGCCGTGTCGCGCGCCCCGTTCACCAAACTCCTGCCGTTCAAGGCCCGCATGGGCTGGACGGTGCCCTGGTACTCCTCGGCCACGAGCGACTTCAACCAGGACTTCGGCTTCGTGTCGGACGACGGGCCCCGCGACGTGCCCGGCCTCAGCTGCTTCCTGCGCGACGGCGACCGGGTCTACCACACGTACTCCACGACCGGCCGGGGCCTCGACGGCATCGGCTCCGTCACGAGCCTGCTCGACCTGACCGCGCTCGGCCGCCAGGAGGAGTGGGAGGAGCCGGCGGGGCGGGCGTCGACGCTCGGGGCCCCGGCGGGCAGCGGGCGCGTCCGCTATCACGACGAGTATCCGGACTGACGCCTCGGCGGATCGCACTGCCGCGGCGGTCCTCCGGTCGGCCACAGCGGCGCAACTCGTCTCAACTCGGTGTCAGTGTCATCACGTTGCGAGCCCTCGGGCGCCTCGCGGTCGTTCTTCTCCGTAAGAACGCGCGACAGCGCACGTACGACGACGGGGGCAGGGGTGCACGATGATCGACGGACGAGTGGTACTTGAACGCTTTCCCGCGGGAGGGCCGCGGGGGTCATGGCCGGCCGAGGAGTTCGCGCGCGACCGGCGTCTGGAGGGGCAGCCCGCGGAGGTCGTCATGGACCTCGCGACGGACGCCTTCCTGGTGATCGTGCCGCGCGCGGAGGCTGTCGCGCGCTGATCCGGGTGGAGCGTGCTGTTCAGGCGGCGTCGGCCGCGCCCGCGCCGATCGAGCGGGACCAGGCGGGCGTCGTGCCGGTGACCCGGCACAGCGCGAGATAGAGCGGGATCGGCGGGGTGTACGGGATGCTGCCGTCGGGCCGGTGGATGAGTCCGGGCGCGCGCCGCGCGTCCGGCACCTGCACGCCGGTCGTGTAACTGGCCGGGGCCGGCCACTCCAGGGCGACGTCCGAGTCCGAGGGAACGATCCACCACCAGCGGTCACCGTCGGCGTACACGCACCCCATGCGGGGCAGCCGCGCGACCATGGCGCGCCCGCAGTCCTCGGGGACGGCGACGGTGTCACAGCCGAGCGGGGCGGTCATGCCGGCGGGGACGGTGAGTCTGATCGGGGCGGTCCGCAGGATCTGCCGCTGCCGCGAGAACCGGACCAGCGAGTCGAGATCCATCGTGCGCGTCGTCACCACACCCATCCGGCTCCCGCCCCCGTCCCGGGGCCGGCGGCCGGGCCGAAGCCGGTGCCGTACCCCGTCTCGAACTCTGACTCGAACTGCTGCGTGTCGAAGGCGGGGCCCGATGCGGTGCCCGGTCCCCTGTCGGGGGAGTGAGGTGGTTCGCCGGTGTGCGCTTCACCGCTGCGGTGCGGCCCGGGAATCCCGGGGGGTTCCGCGACGGGGGAGTGTCCTCGGGCGGCGTTCGTGTCCTGCCCGCCGACCGCGTCGCGTGCGAGCTCGGCCCACACGAGCAGTCCGGGGCCCGTCTCCTGCGCGCCCCACGCGGTACTCACCGCCGCCACGAGCAGCAGGCCACGCCCGTGCTCCTCCTCCGGCGCGACACGGCGGGCGGAATGCGGCTCACCAGCGGCCCAGCCCTCGTCACGCACGGCTATCCGGACCCGGTCGTCACTGTCGTGGAGCTCGCACACTATGCGGCTGCTCGCCGTGTGGACGATCGCGTTCGTGACCAGTTCGGAGATCACCAGGGCGGCCGCGTCGCAGGTGTCATCGCACACTGCCCAGCCGCTGAGGTGGGCGCGCGTCAGTTTCCGGGCCTGGGCGGCAGAACCCGGGTGGGGAGCCAGTTCGAAGCTGCTGCGACGCAGGGAGGCTGCGCCGGAGCGCGCCCCGGTTTCGTCACCGAGCGTAGCTTCGCCGACTTCTGTTCCTAACGGCACGGACGGAATCACGCTTGCCACTATCTCCCCGTCGTGAACACTTGGCAAGAGCCACTCTGAAAAGTGCAGAGTGCAGTGTGCTCGCGTGCCGAGCCATGGCACACTGCTGACGGCGGTGTGCCGTACGGCGCCCGCCATGGCGAAATCGCCGACGATTTCAGGGAAGTTGCCCGGAATGACCGGGCGTCGGGGCCGCCCGGCTTCCTCTGGGAGCGCGACCACACGCGCGACCGCGAACAGGACCACAGGGACGACTGGGAGGTAGGGGGCGTGAGCGAACCGCGGTCCGCTCCGACCGTTGGCCAGGTCGTCCTCGGCCGGCGCCTCCAGGACCTGCGCGAACGCGCCGGGCTCAAGCGCGAGGAGGCCGCGAAGGTCCTGCGCGTCGCCCCCGCCACGGTCCGTCGCATGGAGATGGCCGAGGTCGGACTGAAGATCCCGTACCTCCAGCTCCTCCTGAAGTCCTACGGCGTCACCGACGAAGAGGCGGAAGCCTTCGTCATGCTCGCCGAAGAGGCCAACAAGCCCGGCTGGTGGCAGCGGTTCCACGACATCCTGCCCGGCTGGTTCTCGATGTACGTGAGTCTGGAGGGCGCCGCCGCCCTCATCCGGTCGTACGAGCCCCACTTCGTTCCCGGGCTCCTGCAGACCGAGGACTACGCGCGTGGCGTGATGCGCTCCGGAGCCGTCGGCCGCGCCCTTGCCGAGGACCCCGACGTCGTCGAGCGGCATGTCGCGCTCCGGATGCAGCGTCAGGAACTGATCACCCGCGAGGACGCCCCGCGCCTGTGGATGATCATGGACGAGACCGCGCTGCGGCGCCCGGTCGGCGGCCCGGACGTGATGCGCGGTCAGATCGACCGGCTCCTGGAGGCCACGGAGCTGGCCAACGTGACGCTGCAGATCGCCGAGTTCGCCGCCGGCCCGCACCCCGGCACGTACGGCCCCTTCGTGTTGTTCCGATTTGCCATGTCAGAACTGCCGGACATGGTCTACAGCGAGTACCTGACCGGCGCGGTCTACCTCGACGCGCGCCCCGAGGTGGCCACCCACCTCGAGGTCATGGACCGCATGGCGGCGCATGCCGCGACGGCACATCGCACAAAGGACATCCTCCGGGATCTCCGCAAGGAGCTGTGAATGGATCGGATCAAGGCCCGCATACGAGGTGTCGACGGGAAGGTCATCTACAACGGGATGCCCGCCCGCGACCTCGGCACCGAGGGCTGGCACAAGCCCTGGAGCGGCGGCAACGGGGGCAACTGCGTGGAAGCGATGAAGCTGGCCGACGGCCGGGTCGCGATGCGTCAGTCGGCAGACCCGGACGGCCCCGCCCTGATCTACACCCCGGGTGAGATCACCGCGTTCATCGAGGGCGCGAAGGCCGGGGCGGCGGACTTCCTGCTCTCGTGAGCGGACGGGGTGCGCGAGCCGTGGACCTGCCTCTCCGGCGGACCCGGCAGCGGCCGTCGGGGTCTCAGCCCGGTGGCAGCACCCCGCACAGAGCGTCCAGCGCCGCCCCGTAGGCGTGGTCCGACGGCGTCGAGTAGCCCACCACCAGGCCGTCCGCGTGCGGCATCGTCGCCTCCGGGTGGCGGAACTCGGCGAGGCCGTCGAGGGCCACACCGCCCCACGCGGCGGCCTTGACCACGGACCGCTCGGTCCCCGGGGGCAGCCGCAGCACCGCGTGCAGCCCCGCCGCGATCCCGGTGACCGCCACCTCGGGCGCCCGCTCGGCCAGCGCCTGCACCAGGCGGTCCCGCCGCCCCCGGTACCGCTGCCGCATCCGCCGCACATGCCGGTCGTAGGCCCCCGAGACCAGGAAGTCCGCGAGCGCCAGCTGGTCCGGCACGCTCGCCCACGCCTCCCGCTCGCCCTTCGCCGCGACGACATCCCACACCAGCCCCTGCGGCAGCACCATCCAGCCGAGCCGCAGCGCCGGCGACAGGCTCTTGCTGACCGAGCCGACGTAGACCACCCGTTCGGGGTCGAGGCCCTGTACCGCGCCGACGGGCCTGCGGTCGTAGCGGAACTCGCCGTCGTAGTCGTCCTCCACGATCAGCCCGGCACGCGCGCGTGCCCAGTCGACGGCCGCCGTACGCCGCTCGGCGTGCAGCGGGCCACCCGTGGGGAACTGGTGCGCGGGGGTGAGCAGCGCGGCCCTCGCCCGCCCCGCTCCGGCCGTCAACTCCCCGACGCGTGCGCCGTGTTCGTCGAGCGTCAGGGGCAGCGTCCCTACGCCGGCGGCCGTCAGGATCTCGCGGTGGAAGCCGAGTCCGTACGACTCCACGGCGAGCGGTCCGCGCAGCACCCGGCCGCCGAACAGAAGCCGCAGGGCGTGCGCGAAGCCGGAGCAGATCACGATGCGGTCCGGCTCCGCCCGCACCCCGCGCGCGCGGGCCAGATACTCCGTGAGCGCCTCCCGCAGCTCGACGCGGCCCTGCGGATCGCCCGGCCCGAACGCCTCGTTCGGGGCGGCCTGCAGCGCGCGCCGGTACGCGGCCGCCCACTCCGCGCGCGGGAAGGACGACGCGTCGGGTGTGCCCTGGCGGAGGTCGTGGCGTGGCCCGTGCGCGCGGGCCGGACCCTTTTTCGGGATGCGGCCGGCCGCGGGCGGCCCCACCCGTTCGGCGACGCGCGTTCCCGAGCCCTGGCGCGCGGTCAGCCAGCCCTCGGCGACGAGCTCCGCGTACGCGTCGGCGACCGTGTTGCGGGCGACGCCCAGGTCGGCGGCGAGGGAACGGTAGGGCGGCAGCCGGGTGCCCGGAGCGAGCCGCCCCGAGCGCACGGCGTCACGCAGCGCCCTCATGAGGGCGGCCCTGCGGCTGCCCGCGCCGGACAGGTCCAGATGCAGGTCGGCACCGATGCGCTCGGCGGAATTGACCCATGAATCCGTCATGGAAATGCACCCTACAAGAGGTCTATCGGGCTCGTAGATTCATGGTCATGACGACGAACGCGATCACCACGGCGAACACGCACTCCCCCGTCCGCTCGGCCGGCCGCCTCGACTTCGCGAAGGCCGCGCCGAAGGTCTTCCGCTCCCTGATCGGCTTCGACGCCGCCGCCCGGGAGGGCCTCGACCCGGCCCTGGTCGAACTGATCCAGATCCGTGCCTCGCACCTCAACCACTGCGCGTACTGCCTCCACATGCACACCAACGACGCGCGCAAGGCCGGCGAGAGCGAGGACCGGCTGCACATGGTGGCCGTGTGGCGCGAGGCGCGGCACTTCTTCAGCGCTCGGGAGTGCGCGGCACTCGCACTCACCGAGGCCGTCACGCTCGTCGCCGACGGCGGTGTTCCCGACGACGTCTACGCGGAGGCCGCGGAGCGGTTCGACGAGCAGGAGCTGGCGCACATCCTGTCCCTGATCCTCACGATCAACGCGTGGAACCGGATCGCCCTGTCGACCGGCAAGGTCGCGGGCACCGACGAGCGCGGATGAACGACGAACGCCGACCGGCGGCGGCCTCAGGCCATCATCGGACGGTCGTACGGGCCGATCGGCGCGGGCAGCCGCGTCGAGCCGGTCAGCCAGCGGTCGACCGCGGCCGCGGCCGAGCGGCCCTCGGCGATCGCCCACACGATGAGGGACTGGCCGCGGGCCGCGTCCCCGGCCGCGAACACGCCGGGCACCGAGGTCGTGAACCGCGCGTCGCGGGCCAGCGTGCCGCGGTCCTCGACGGCCAGACCGAGCTGGCCGACCGGACCGCCGGCGCCGCGCTCGGGCCCCGAGAAGCCGAGCGCGAGCAGCACCAGATCGGCGGGCAGCTCCCGGGACGTGCCCTCCCGGGGCCGCCGCGCCTCGTCGACCTCGACGAGATGCAGCGCTTTCACCCGGCCCGACTCGTCTCCCTCGAAACGCAGCGTGGACGCCGCGAACAGGCGCGCGTCGGCGTCCGCCGCGGGCGCCGTTCGCAGCTCCCCGGCCTCCTCGTGGGCGGCGGACAGCCGGTAGATCTTCGGATAGGTCGGCCAGGGCTCGGCCAGCTCGTCGCGCTCGGCGCCCGGCTGCCCGTAGATGTCCAGCTGCGTGACGGACGCGGCGCCCTCGCGCACCGCCGTGCCCAGGCAGTCGGCGCCCGTGTCGCCGCCGCCGACGATCACGACGTGCTTGCCCGCGGCCGACAGGGGGGAGGCGTCGATGTCGCCCTCGCACACGCGGTTGGCCAGCGGCAGGTACTCCATCGCCTGCACGATCCCGGCCAACTCCCGCCCCGGCACCTCCAGTTCGCGCCAGGCCGTGGCGCCGACCGCGAGGACCACCGCGTCGTAGCGCGACCGCAGCTCGGCCGCGCCGATGTCGCGACCGACCTCCGTCGACGTACGAAAACGCACCCCCTCGTCCCGCAACTGCGCCAGTCTGCGGTCCAGATGGCGCTTCTCCATCTTGAAGGCGGGGATGCCGTAGCGCATCAGGCCGCCCGGCCGGTCGTCCCGCTCGAAGACGGCGACGGTGTGCCCGGCGCGGGTGAGCTGCTGGGCGGCCGCGAGCCCCGCCGGGCCCGAGCCGACCACGGCGACCGTGGCGCCGGACAGCCGGTCGGGCGGCTTGGGCGGGGCGAGGCCGTCCTGCCAGGCGCGGTCGGCGATGGCGACCTCCACGTTCTTGATGGTCACGGCCGGCTGGTTGATCGCCAGGACGCAGCCCGCCTCGCACGGGGCGGGGCACAGGCGACCGGTGAACTCGGGAAAGTTGTTCGTGGCGTGCAGCCGGTCGCTCGCCGCCCGCCAGTCGTCCCGCGACACGAGTTCGTTCCACTCCGGGATCAGGTTCCCGAGCGGACACGCCTCGTGACAGAACGGGACGCCGCAGTCCATGCAGCGGTCGGCCTGTCCCTCGATGATCGGCAGGAGCGCCCCGGGGACGTACACCTCGGCCCAGTCACGGACCCGCTCCTCGACAGGGCGGCGTGGCCAGTCCTGCCGGGGGGTGGTGAGAAAGCCCTTGGGGTCGGCCATGGCCGTCTCCCTTGCCGTGTCCTTCTCGCCACAATACGTCCGTTTCCGCTGGTGCGCAGGGGCGCCGGCAGGATCCGGCAGGACGCGAAGGCTCAGGTCAGGGCGAGGATGAACGAGGCCGACGCGGCCAGCGACGCACCAGCCCTGACGTGGTTCCACATCAGCCACTCGGACACGTACGTACGCCACGACCCCGCGCTGTCCGGCGCCTCGGGGTCGAGCTTCGCGAGCGCGTCGTTGCGCGGGACGTTCGCGACGGCGGTCACGCCGAACGCGCCGACGAGCTGGAACGCGCTGCCGAGCAGCAGCTCCACGGTGCCCTGCTCCGGCCAGAGCACGAACGTCACGACGGCGAGCACCACGCACAGCGCCGCGGCCCCCAGGAACACCACCATGAACGCCGGACCGACCGCGGCCACGTTGATCGCCTGCATCGCCGCGATGCCCTGCGCGGGAGGCAGCGCCGCGAGCCCCTTCATCACGAAGGTCGAGAACGCGATGAAGACGCCCGCCGACACCCCGCAGGCGAGCGCCCCCAGGACGGTGAGGACGAAGTACGGCCCCTCGATCATCACAACTCCCCCCTGCCGGCGATGCCGTCGGCGTCGCGGTCCGGTCAAGATCCTGCCGCACGCGGGGGACGGCCGCCACGGTTCGGCGTCCACCCTTCTCATGAGGGCCGCCCGCGCCACGCGGCCAGAACGGCCTCCACCGGTGCCGCGATTCTCCTCCTGGCCTCGCCCCGCGGCACTCCGCTCATCAGCAACGCGTCGTACGCGGTCTCCGTGTGCCGCACCGCCGCCCGCACCGCCGCCGTCACCGCGGCCTGCGACAGTGCGCGGCCCGCCGCGCTGCGCCCCACCCGGCCGCTTCCGCGCAGTGACGCGTGGGCCGCGATCGCCTCCGCCCGGTGCGGCGGGCAGCACGGGAAGAGCCGCAGGATCTCCCGGGCGAACGCGGCCGTGAACGACACGTCCTGCGCCGCCCTTCGTGCCGCGTCCCGCACCCGGCGCCTGGCCCGCGCGTCCGCGTCCGCAAGGCACCGCTCCTCGGCGCGGGCCAGCGCCTCCTCCTCCACGAGGACGCCCTGGCGCTCGTAACGGCCGCGCCGCCGATGGAAGCGCACGACCACCGCCGACAGCGAACTGCCTTCCCTGGCGCGGCGGGTGAGCGCCCAGTCCCCGCGCGGCAGATACACGAGATGGCCCAGGTCGGCGCAGTCGAGGCACCGCGGCGCCCCGTCCTCCAGGGTCAGCAGGTCCAGAGGTTCCCGGCGGCACTCCGCGCACCGCCGACGCTTCATCGGCTGCACGACGACCGGCCCGCCGAGCCCGGTGTGCGGCGGGGGAGTCCGGCGGTGAGCAGCCCGGTCGGGCCGGGCCGTGGCGGTCATACCCGGTTCATTCCCCCCGGGCACGGGCGAGAACGCGTCGCGGGGGCACGGGTCCCCTCGGATCCCGTCCCGGGCGCGAGGCATCATGAGGCGCGTGCGACTCGAAGCGATCACCTGGGAACGGCTCGGCGACGCCCTCGCCGAGCGGCTGCTCGAACTGAAGCCGGTCGACGGGAGTCCGTGGCCCCGTGTCGCCGTCGACGGCCCGCCGGCCGCCCGGCCCGGTGACCTCGCCGCACTGGTCGGGGAGGCGCTGCGGGTGCGTGGACGCCCCTCGCTCGCCGTGGACACGGGCGGATTCCTGCGGCCCGCCTCGCTGCGCCTCGAGTACGGGCGCGAGGACGTGGAGGCGTACTACAGCGGCTGGTTCGACTCGGCCGCGCTGTGGCGCGAGGTCTTCGGGCCGCTCGAACCCGGTGGTACGGGACGCGTCCTGCCGGACCTGTGGGACCCGGCCGCCGACCGCGCGACACGCAGCGCCTACGTCGAACTGCCGCCCGGCGGCGTCCTGTTGCTGCACGGGCCACTGCTCATGGGACACTGGTTCCCCTTCGACCTGACCGTGCACCTGAAACTGTCGCCGGGCGCGCTGCGACGGCGTACGCCCGAGGACGAGCAGTGGACGCTGCCGGCCTTCGAGCGCTACGAGAGCGAGACGGACCCGGCCGGCACGGCGGACGTGGTCGTACGGGCCGACGACCCCCGGCATCCGGCCTGGGGCGGGCTGCCCTCGTGACGGG
This sequence comes from Streptomyces sp. NPDC055955, assembly GCF_042270245.1. Lineage (NCBI taxonomy): Bacteria > Bacillati > Actinomycetota > Actinomycetes > Kitasatosporales > Streptomycetaceae > Streptomyces > Streptomyces sp. NPDC055955. Next base: position 179,299 of record NZ_JBHJYS010000020.1, on the reverse strand, counting down.
CGCGCCCACGTGTCGGTGCGGGTCCGCTCCCAGGTGCGGGCCCAAGGCAGGGCGGGAAGAATGAAGTGCGCCGGGATTTGCGGCGCGACCGTGCCGCGCCGGCCACCGGCACCGGGAGGTACCCCATGACCACCGCCGGAGACATCATGCACCGCGGTGCGCAGTGGATCCCCGCTCACGAGACCCTGGACCGCGCAGCCCAGCTCATGCGGCAACTGAACGTGGGCGCACTGCCCATCAGCGACGAGAACGAACGCCTCTGCGGGATCCTCACGGACCGCGACATCGTGATCGGCTGCGTGGCCATGGGCCACGACCCCTCCAAGATCACCGCGGGTGACCTCGCGCAGGGCACGCCCCGCTGGATCGACTCGGGCGCCGACGTCGGCGAGGTCCTCCAGGAGATGCAGGGCCACCAGATCCGCCGGCTCCCCGTCATCGAGGACAAGCGCCTCGTCGGCATGATCAGCGAGGCCGACCTCGCGAGGCATCTGTCCGACGACCAGATGTCGGCGTGGGTCGAGAGCGTCTACGCCCGGGGCTGACGTTCGAGATCACGATCCGGCGGGCCGCTGGCGCTGGCTGCTCCCGGCCAGGGCCTTTCGTCCGGACCAGGCCGGATCAGGGAGCGGGTGCCGGCACCCGCGAGCCCGGCATGATCCGAACGACAGGCCCTAGGAGCGGCCCGCCGCCACCGAGAACGGCCCACTGTCCGTCACGGCGTAAACGACCCCGCCCACCGGCACGGGCGCCACAGCGCTCGGTGACCGCTCGTCGACCGTGCCGCTCTTCCCGCCGCCCGCCGTCACCGCGGGCTTCGTGCGCCAACGCTCCCTGCCCGTAAGGGTGTTGATCGCGACGATGCTGCTGTCCGGCGTCGTCGCGTAAAGTGTCGTGCCCCGCACCGACGGTTCGCTGAAGACGCGCAGCTCCCGCGACGTCGTCCACAGCGCCTTGCCGCGCTCGAGGTCGAGGGCGAGCACCATCTCGTTCGCGTAGTCGAAGACGTACATCACGTCACCGTGCACGAGCGGCGGCGCCTCGGGCTCGACGGCCCACGGGAAGTCGACGGAGCGGACGGTGCCCGACGTCAGATCCTGGATGAAGATGCGGGACGAGACCCCCGAGTCGTTCTCCCAGCGCGCGTAGTACGCAGTGCCCCCGTGCACCGTCGCCAGCCACAGGTCGCCCTTGGGCGCCGTGACCCGGCCGAGGGTCCTGCCGGTGCGCGCGTCGAGTCGGGCGACGGTTCTGTCGCCGGTCCGCGTGTTGCGCAGGTCGGCCACGAGTGTGCCGTCCCGGCCCGCGTACAGCGGCCCGGGGGAGTCGCTGGTGAGGGTGCGGCGCCACAGCTCCCGTCCGGTGCGCGGGTCGAGAGCGGCGTACGTCGCCGTGTTCGACGCGCCGAGCCTGCCCACGCGCACGACGACCACGCCGCTCAGGTAGGAGAACTCCGCCTGCGGGCCCTTGAAGCGCCACACCTTGCGGCCGCTCGTGGCGTCGAACGCGTCGACGCCCTCGCTGCCGTCGTCGCTGAGGGCGAGCACCCGGTCGCCCACCACTTCCGGGTCCGTGACCGTGAATCCGTTGACCCGGGCCGGGCGGTGCATCGGCTTCGTCCAGTCGGTGCGGCCCGTCAGCGGGTCCAGCCGGAACAGCGCCCTCTTCTGCGACGAGCAGTAGACGCCGAGCGCGGACGGGGTGCAGGTCGGCATGTCCGGCGTCATCGACGCCGGGATCTCGCTTTTCCCCTTCCCGCCCGCGGCGGTGAGATCGCTGTGCCAGGGGCGCCAGCCGTCCGGCACGCCGGGCCGCGCGTCCTCGCGTACGGCCTCGTCCCCGCCGCTCATCGAGGTCACGCCGACTCCTGCGGCGGCGGCCGCCAGGACGGCCACGACGCTCATGGCGACCTTGAGGCGACGGGTGCGGGGGCGCCGGGGGGCGGCGGAGTTCCGCTGCGCGACCGGGGTGTCGGGGGTGGTGGTGTTGCCCGGGGCGCCGGGGATTTCGGGCGCAAGCGTCGCGGAGCCGCTCCCGGCCGAGACCTCGGCGGAGGTGGTGAGGGTGGCGGTGGGTCGGTCCAGCATGCCCCGGGCGCCCTCCCGCTCCGTGCCCTGCGGCTCCTCCGGCAGCGCGGCCAGCGCCTCGCGCACCGCGTCCGGAGTGGGCCGGTCCTGAGGCGACTTGGCGAGGCAGGACAGCACCAGTGGACGCAACAGCCCCGGTAGACGCCCGAGTTCGGGGTCGTTGTGCACGGTCTGGTACGCCGCCAGGTACGCGTTCTCCGCCTCGAACGGGCTGTGGCCCGTGGCCGCGTACACCAGGAGCGCGCCCAGCGAGAACACGTCGACCGGCGGCCCGACGTCGCGCGGGCGGCTGAACTGCTCGGGCGCCATGAAGGGCGGCGAGCCCATCACCAGGCCCGTCTGCGTACGGACGTCACTGTGCGCCGCGCGCGAGATGCCGAAGTCGATCACCCGCACAGCACCGTCGGCCCCACCGCCCGGGCTGCCTGTGTCGAGGAGCAGCACATTGCTCGGCTTCAGATCACGATGGACGACCTCGGCGCGATGGATCTCCCGCAGTGCCTCGGCGAGTTCGACGCCGAGGCGGCGCAGTTGCGGCCACGCCAGCGGGCCCGACACCGTGACGCGCTGGGCGAGCGTGTCCCCGTCGACGTACGCCGTCGCCATCCACGGCAGCTCGGCCTCCGGATCGGCGTCCACGACGGGTGCGGTGAACGCGCCGCTCACCCGCCGCGCGGCGGCGACCTCCTGCCGGAACCTGGCGCGGAAGTCGGGGTCGTCCGCGTACTGCGTGTGCACGACCTTGACGGCGACCGCCCTGCCCGAGGCGGACCGGCCGAGGTAGACGACCCCCATGCCGCCGGTGCCGATCCGCGACTCGATCGTGTAGTCGCCGATCGACTCGGGATCACCCTCGCGCAGAGCCATCGGCCGCCCTCCCCCCGTGGCTGACATGGACGGTACACACTAGTGGCCCGGCCGTACGGGGTCACAGCCACCCGTTGCGCCGGAAGGCGCGGTGCAGAACGAAACAGATGCTCGCGATCACGCCCAGGAACAGCGGATACCCGAACTGCCAGTGCAGCTCCGGCATGTGGTCGAAGTTCATTCCGTACACGCCGCAGCCCATCGTCGGCACGGCCACGACCGCGGCCCAGGCCGTGATCTTGCGCATGTCCTCGTTCTGAGCGACCGTCACCTGGGCGAGATGGGCCTGCAGGATCGAGTTCAGCAACTCGTCGAAGGACGCTATCTGTTCGGCGGCCCTCAGCAGGTGGTCGGAGACGTCCCGGAAGTAGGCCTGTATCTCGGGCGCCACCACCTGGAAGGGGCGGCCCGAGAGTTCCTCTATCGGCCGGGCGAGCGGTACCACGGCCCGCTTCAGCTCCAGCAGCTCACGCTTGAGCTGGTAGATCCGGCCCGGGTCGGCGCGCGCCCCGTCCTCGGAGAACACATCCGCCTCGACCTGGTCGATGTCCGACTGGACGGCGTCGATCACGGTGAGATAGTCGTCCACCACATGGTCGGCGATCGCGTGCAGCACGGCGGCCGGGCCCTTGGCGAGCTGCCCGGAGTCCGCCTCCAGGCCCTCGCGCACCGGGCCGAGCGAGCCGTGCCTCCCGTGCCGCACGGTGATCACGAAGTCCCGGCCGATGAACACCATGATCTCGCCGGTGTCGACGACCTCGCTGGTCGCCGTCAGCTCCGCGTGCTCCACGTAACAGACGGTCTTGAACACGGCGAACAGCGTCTGCCCGTACCGCTCGACCTTCGGCCGCTGGTGCGCGTGCACCGCGTCCTCGACCGCCAGCGGGTGCAGGTCGAACAGCTCGGCGATGTCCGCGAACTCCAGCTCCGTCGGCTCGTGCAGCCCCAGCCAGACGAAGCCGTCGTCGGACTTGCGGACCCGGTCGACCGCGTCGACCAGGTCGCGCCCGGCCTCCTCGCGGACCCCGTTCCGGTACGTCACGCACTTGACGACCGCCGAACCCAGCGGCGAGCGAGAGGGGTGGCTGAGGTCGACGCGAGGGCGCCGTCGGGCCAGGCGGGCCACTCGTCTCAGGCCTCCGACCTTGCGCAGCTCGGACACCTTCCGGAGATCTCCGACCTTCCGCAGGTTGCCTGCCATCGACATGCGGGGCTCCTCGCGCGGCTTGACGTCGTGTTTCGGTGACTCGGCGGGCCAGTCTGCCAGCTCACGTCGACAACGCCCACGGCCCCTGGGGGAACGGAACGCTCCCCTTCGGAACGCGCGGAACAGCCTCCCTGGGCCGGGCCGGTCAACTGGGATGATCGCGGCATGACGCGACCCGAGGGCTATCTCCTGGACAACCGGCAGCAAGAGGCGGGCCGACGCTTCGACGCCTTCTCGACCCTCTTCGACCCCACGACGTTCCGGCACATCGAACGGCTCGGCATCGGCCCCGGCTGGCGCTGCTGGGAGGTCGGCGCGGGCGGCACCTCCGTGGTCTCCTGGCTCGCCAAGAAGGTCGGCCCCACGGGCAGGGTCCTCGCGACCGACATCGACACCTCGTGGCAGACGTCCGCAGCCCGTTCCCCCGTCGAGGTCCGCCGCCACGACGTGGCCGCCGACGAGCCGCCCACCGAGGGATTCGACCTGGTCCACGCCCGGCTCGTCCTGGTCCATGTGCCCGACCGGGAGCGGGCGTTGACGTCCATGCTGCGCGCGCTGCGGCCCGGGGGACGGCTGCTCGTCGAGGACGCCGACCCCGCGCTCCAGCCGCTGGCCTGTCCCGACGAGCACGGACCCGCCGAGGAGCTGGCGAACCGGCTGCGCCGCGGCTTCCGCGAGCTGCTCGCGGAGCGCGGCGCCGACCTGTCGTACGGCCGCAGGCTGCCGAGGCTGCTGCGGGAGGCCGGCCTGCGCCAGGTGGAGGCCGACGCGTACTTCCCGCTGACGTCCGAGGCGTGCGGGGCCCTGGAGACGGCCACGTTCCAGCAGATTCGCGAGTCCCTGGTCCGCGCGGGGCACGCCACAAACGAGGAGATCGACCGCCATCTGGCCGACGTCGCGACCGGCACGATGGACCTGGCGACAGCACCGCTGATCTCGGCGTGGGGGCGGAAGGAGGCCTGAGGCCTCTGCCCTTGGCGGGGCTACGGGTCCGGACAGCTCTCGGCGGACGGGTCCGGGTCTTCGTCCGTGAGGAGCGCGGGTCCGGCTCGCCGTCGGCGCGGCGGAGGCCGGCCGCCCACCCGTGCCACCGCCAGCGCCCCCGCACGGCACCCCTCCGTCGCCGCCTCCCGTGGCCCCGCGCCCCGCAGCCACGCGGCGAGGAACGCGCCGGTGAACGCGTCGCCCGCCCCGGTGGAGTCCCGCGCCACCGCCGCCACCGACGGCACACGCGCGCGTACCGCCCCGCCCTGCGCCACCACCGCCCCCGCGACGCCCGACGTGACGACGACCAGCGGGAACCGTCCGCTGAGCTTCGCCGCCGCCTCCTCCGCGCCCCCGGCGCCGCTCAGCAGCTCCGCCTCGTCCCGGCTGGGCAGCAGGACCTCCACGCCCTCCGCGCGTTCCAGGAACCGCTCCGGTCCCAGCCCCGTGAGGAAGCCGGCCGACGCGGGATCGACACTCACCGGCACCCCACGCGCGCGTGCCGAGTCCAGTGCCCCCGCGACCAGAGCTCGCCCCTCGGCGGAGAAGAACAGATACCCCGACAGGTGCAGCCACACGACCCCGTCGAGCAGGTCCGCGGACCAGTCCGCGGGGGAGAGGCGCAGTGAGGCCCCGCTGTCCGTGAGGAACGTCCGCTCGGCGCCGGCGCCCGTGTCGACCAGTGAGATGACCGTGCCGGTCGCCGCCTCCGGGTCGACGACGAGCCGGGACCGCACCCCCGCGCGCGTGAGCGCCTCCTCGTGCCAGGCCACCGAGTCGGCGCCGACCCGTCCGAGCAACGCCACATCCGAACAGCCCGAACGGGCCGCCCAGCACGCCACGTTCGCCCCCGCCCCGCCCGGCAGCGTACGGATCTCCGCCGGCGTGTCCGTGCCCGCCGCGAGCGGGACGTCGTGCCGGGCCACGATGTCCGTGACGACGTCCCCGACGACCAGGAGGGTTCCGCTCACGGCCGCGTCCAGGCCGCCGCGATGCGCGCCGCGAGCCGTACGTTGCCGCGCACCGCCGCGAGGTTGGCCTCCAGCGAGGCGCCGTCCGTGTGCCGAACCAGGTGGTCCAGGAGGAACGGCGTGACCGCCTGCCCCGTGATGCCCTCCGCGTCGCACGCCCGCAGCGCGTCGTCGAGCACGCGCGCGTGGAGCGCGGGATCGAGCTGCTCGGCCTCCGGCACCGGGTTCGCCACGATCAGCGCGGCCTCGGGCCCGCCCAGCGCGTCCTGAGCCCGCATCACCCCGGCCACCTCGGCCGGATCGCCCAGCGTCCAGTCGACCGGATGGCCCGAGTCGGAGAGATAGAAGCCCGGGAAGCGGCCGGTCCCGTACCCGGCCACCGACACACCCAGGGTCTCCAGCCGCTGAAGGGTCGCCGGTACGTCCAGGATCGACTTGACGCCCGCGCACACCACGGTGATCCGCGTCCGCGCGAGCAGCCCGAGGTCCGCCGACTCGTCCTGCGTCTCGGTCCACCGCCGGTGCACGCCGCCGAGCCCACCCGTCGCGAACACCCGTACTCCGGCGCGCGCCGCGAGCAGCGCTGTCGCCGACACGGTCGTCGCCCCGCTCGCCCCCGTCGCCACGGCGAGCGGCAGATCACGGTGGCTCAGCTTGCGGATGCCGTCCTCCGTCGCGACCCGCTCCACCTGGCCCTTGTCCAGGCCGACATGGGGCCGCCCGTCCAGTACGGCGATCGTCGCGGGCACCGCGCCCTCGGCGCGCACCAGCTCTTCGAGTTCGAGCGCCACCCGCAGATTGCGCGGGCGCGGCAACCCGTGCGCGATGATCGTCGACTCCAGGGCCACGACCGGCCGGCCCGCGGCCACCGCTTCCCGCACCTCATCGGACACCAGCACCACGCGCCTGCCTCCTGCCTGTCGGGTCTCCTCTCATCCATGGCGAGCGGCGCGCCGGCCCAAACCCTGCGGCATGTCGGTCAACGCCTGTGGCGCGACGGCCGCCCGCGCGGCCCGAGTGCACGACGGACAGAACTGAGCGGACGACGGCCGACCCGACGAGCCTCGACCATGCCGTCCTCCGGGTCGGCGCCCCGGCGGCCGCGGCGCACTTCCACGAGCAACCGGTCGGCCTCGAACCTCTCGGGGCCGCCGAGTCCAAGGAGGGCGCGGTCTCGTTCCCCTCGGTGCGGGTCGACGGGGACCGTCCTCGGTCTCGCGCCGCCGACGATGACGTCCCGTACGAACACGGTGCCGGGCGGCGACAGGAGCGCTGCCACCCGGTCGACCATGTGCGCATCGCCCTGACCGCGGGCCGCCACGAAAGCCTGCGTGCCCCCGTCAGGAGAGGCGCGAGGTGCCGGTCTCGGACCACGGACGCCACGCGTACGGTGCCGCGGCCCGGCCGTCCGCAGCTGCTGCCTCCGCCACCCCGACGGGAACGTCTTCGAAGCGCGTCACTACGAAGAGACCCTCGAAGCCTGATGCGGGGCCGTGCTCGTACCGGGGTCGGCTGCACCGGCGTTGAGGTTCAGCGGCGCGCACGGCTCCATGAGCGGCCGCGGGACCGGCCGCCCGTGCGGTTACGGTCGAGCAGGGCCACACCGAGGGCGGCCAGGCCGATCTGGATCAGCCACTCGACCCAGTCGATCCCCTTGGTGTCCGCGACACCGATGCCCGCGGCGATGGCCGAACCCAGCAGCGCTGCCACGATGCCGACGACGACCGTCGCCAGGATGCCGATGCGCTGACGGCCGGGCAGGGCGAGCCGGCCCAGGACGCCGATGACGATGCCGATCACGATCGCGCTGATGACGCCGGAAATCTCCATGTCCCCACGACTCCCTAGAACCCGGGCACGCGGCGCCCGGGACGTTGTCTCCAGGTCTCTTCCCCTTGACGAGCCGTCCAGTCCGGGCCGCTGCCGAGGTACGGGTCGTCCAGTGAACACAGAGGCCGACGCTGCCTAGAGTGACCGTTCATGACCACGAATGATCAGGCCACTGCTTCTTTTGCCGTACACATCCCGGACGTCGCCCTCGAACCGGAGCCCCTCGATCCGGAGCAGATCGTCTCGGGCGACCCCGTCGTCACGGGCAAGGTGCTCTGGGAGTCCGCCGACGGCAAGCAGCTGCGGGGCATCTGGCAGATCACGCCGGGCGTGGTCACGGACACCGAGGCGAACGAGCTGTTCGTGGTCGTCACCGGCCGCGCCACGGTCGAGGTCGAGGGCGGGCAGACCCTGGAGGTCGGCCCCGGCGACGCGGCGGTACTGCGCGAGGGCGACCGTACGACGTGGACCGTGCACGAGACCCTGCGGAAGGCGTACCACATCACGCTGCCCTGACCCGGTGCCATATCGGCCGTGGTCACCGGCCGGGGGCACGCCGCCCTGATCACCCGGTCGCGGGCCGCCGCCTGCTGAAGAGGGTGAGCGCGGCGAGCGGCAGCAGGAGGCAGGCCGCGGCCAGGTTGAGCCAGGCGTAGCTCGCCGTCGCGACGACCAGGCCCGCGGCCGCGCCGCCGACACCGGCCGCCGTGTTCATGGTCAGGTCGGACAGACCCTGCGCGGCGGCCCGCGCGGCCTGCGGCACCGAGTCGGTCAGCAGGGCCGAACCGGAGACGAGGCCCGCGGACCAGCCGAGCCCCAGGACGAACAGGCCCGCGGCGGTCTGCCCGTGGTTGCCGCCGGCGGTGCCCGCGAGCAGCGCCGCACAGGCGAGCAGACCCACGGCGAGGCCGATCACGGAGAGCCGTCCGAGCCGGTCCGACAGCCGTCCCATCACCGGCGAGAACGCGTACATGCCCGCGATGTGCCCGCTGATGACCAGGCCGATGAGATCGATGCTCGCACCGTGACGGCCGAGGTCGACCGGCGTCATCGACATGATCGACACCATCGCGGTGTGCGAGACGGCGACGGTCACGAGGGCGAGCCTGGCGCGCGGCGACGCGGCGACTGCGGCGAACCCGGCCCTGATCGACCGCGCGCCGGCCGACCTCTCCTCCTCGGGAGCCAGGGCGCGGGCGGTCAGGAGCGGGTCGGGACGCAGCAGGACCTGCACCATGACGGCCGAGACGAGGAAGACCCCGGCCGCCCACAGGAAGGGCCCCGCCGCCGCGGGGATGCCGAGCCCGGCGACGCTGCGGCCCGCGGGCGCCGCGATGTTGGGCCCGAGCACCGCGCCGATCGTGGTGGCCCACACGACGTTCGAGATCGCCCGTGCTCGGCGCTGCGGCTCGGCCAGGTCGGCGGCCGCGAATCGCGCCTGGAGATTGGCCGACGAGGCGGCGCCGAACCCGGCCATGCCGACGAGCAGCAGCGGGAAGTTCCCCACCGCGGCGGCCAGCACGACGACCCCGGCCCCCAGCGCGCCGATCAGATACGCGAGGACGAGCCCGGGCCGCCGCCCCCGCGCCGTCATCAGGGCGGCGAGCGGAACGGACAGCAGGGCGGTCCCGGCGACCGTCGCGGTCGGTGCGAGTCCGGACAGCGCCTCGTCCCCGCTGACCTGCTTGGCGAGCACGGCGGCGAGCGCGATGCCGGTGGCGACACCGAGCCCGCCGAGTATCTGGCTCGTGACGAGCACGGCGGTGACGCGGCGGCGCAGCCCGGCCAGGTCCTCGGGCGTCACGGGGACGGAAGGACGGCGGCGCGCGGTGGAATCGGGTATGAGCACCGGCGCAGTGTGCCAGCAGGTACCCGTCCGCGAACACAGGGCACTCTGGGCGACCCGGCGCGGGCCGCTGTCCCGGGGCTCAGGACGACGGCTTCGGCGGCTCAGAACAGCGGCTGCGGAAGGACCCCTTCCAGCGCGAGCAGCTGCCGCTTCGTCTCCAGGCCGCCGCCGAATCCTCCGATGCCGCCGTCGCTCTCCACGACGCGGTGACACGGCACCACGACCGGCAGCGGATTGGCCCCCATGGCCACGCCCACGGCCTGCGCCGCCTGCGGCTGCCCGACGCGGCCCGCCAGATCGCCGTAACCGACGACCGTGCCGAACGGGACACCGGACGCCAGCTCGCGCAGGACCTGTCGGTTGAACCCGGAGATCAGCGACCAGTCGAGCGGCAGCTCGAAGTCGCGCCGCTCACCGGCGAAGTAGGCCGTCAGCTGACGTACGGGCTCGGCCAGGAGCGGCGAGTCGGGGTCCTCGGCCGGCGCGGTCCCGAGGCGGGAACCGAGCCGCGCGACCGCCGAGTCCCGCACGGCGGAGGAGGCGTGGAAGACGACATTCACCAGGCCGGTGTCCGTCGCGGCGAGGAGCAGCGGGCCGATGTCCGTGCCGACGACGGCCCAGACGACCGTGCGCCCGGCCCCGTCCCCGGCGGCGCTGTTCCCGGTGGATCCCTGCCCAGTGGCGTTCATGACGACCACCGTACGGGGAGCCACTGACAACGGCCCGCGCCGCCCACCGGCCTCGCCCACCGCGGCCCGGCCATCGCGCGTCACCGGCCGCCGCCCACCGCCTTGCGCACGACATCCGGGACGTTGCTGATGATGCCGTCCACGCCGAGACCGGCCACACGCCGCGCGGTCGCCGCGTCGTTCACGGTCCAGGTGAAGAGCTGCAGGCGCTTGCCGTGCGGGCCCTTGAAGGCGTGCACCGAGTCGACGTACCGCTTCGAGATCGTCCCTTGGCCGGGATGGATCCGGTCGACGAACCGGGCGTACCGGGGCAGGTCGCTCACGGCGGGGGTACCGAGGAAGCCCGTCGTGAGGTCGGGGCGCAGCAGGTGCACGGTCCGCACGCTGCGGGCGCTGAAGCTCTGGACCACCAGGCGGTTCCTGACGTGGTCACGGTCGAGCCAGCCCTCCTGGCCGAGCACGCGCAGGATGTCCCCCTCGATGCCCGGGTAGAGCTCCGGGTTCTTGACCTCCATGAGGAGCTTCTGGCGGTTGTGGTCGACCCGGTCCAGGTACTGGGTGAGGGTCGGGACGCGGGCGCCCTTGAACTTCGCGCCCTTCCAGCCGCCGGCGTCGAGCTTGGCGATCTCCGCGGCGGTGAAGTCACGGACGTTGTAGGGGGCGCGGCCGGGGAACACCTGTTCCACGTTCGTGGTGCGTGCCAGATTCGTGTCGTGGATGACGACGAGCCGGCCGTCCTTGGTCCGCTGCACATCGTTCTCGACCCAGTCGAAGCCGAGCTTGTCCGCCTTGTCGATGGCCTTCAGGGTGTTCTCGGGGGCGTACCCGGAGGCGCCGCGGTGTGCGACGACGGCGGGTGCGGCGTGCTGCGGGGCCGCCTCCGCGGCGGTGGGGAGGGCCAGGACGCCGACGAATCCCGCCAGGGTGGCGGTCGCGGTGGCTGCGCGTGCGGACACGTGTACTCCTCGCGTCGAGGGATCAAGTACTGGACGAGAGTGACAGTCGGTTGCCAACGGAAGACAGGTGAAGGATGGCCACACACTGAACGGAGTGGTGGGAGGACGTGCACCCCGCGGGAGGGTGTCGTGAGGCTTTGCCGGAAAATCGGTCAGACGTTCCTGCGGGAGCCTTAATCTCTGCTCCAATCGCGGTCGCCCCGGCAGTCGCTGCCAGGGGCGCGAACGGGGCGCATCGGGAACATCAGAAGCATCAGGAACATCAGGGCGGAAGGCTGCGGCGGATGCAGGGCACGGTCGACGGATTCAGCTATGGACTGGTCACGCCGCTGGTGGCGTTCTTCATGGCCTGCCTCGGCGGGGCGCTGGGTCTGCGCTGCACCACCAGATCGCTGCTCGTCACCCAGTCCTGGCGGCCCGGCTGGCTCGCGCTCGGCTCGGCGGCGATCGGGTCCGGAATCTGGACGATGCACTTCATCGCGATGATGGGCTTCCGTGTGCAGGGCACCCCGATCCACTACGACAAGCTGACGACGTTCGCGAGCCTGGGCGTCGCCATCGTCATGGTCGGCGTCGGGATCTTCATCGTCGGTTACCGGGGTGCGACCGGGGCGGCTCTGTTCACCGGCGGCACGGTCACCGGTCTGGGCGTCGCGTCGATGCACTACCTCGGTATGGCCGGTATGCGCCTGCATGGGACGCTTCAGTACAACACCTTCACCGTCGGCGCCTCCGTGGTGATCGCCATGGCCGCCGCCACCGCCGCGGTCTGGGCCGCGGTCCAGGTCAGGGGGTTCACCTGGAGCGTCGGTGCGAGCCTCGTCATGGGTCTCGCGGTGACCGGCATGCACTACACCGGGATGGCCGCCCTCAGCGTCCACGTGCACGGAAGCGGCGGCACCCCTGCCGGTGACACGCCCGCCGAACTCCTCGCGCCCTTGATGATCGGCCCCCTGTGCTTCCTGCTCCTGGCCGGAGCCGTGGTGGTGTTCGACCCGATGATGATGACGGGCAGGCCCGACCGGCGGGACGCCGTCGAGGCCGCGAGCAGGGCGGGCCGGACCGTGCGCCCGCTGCGGCGGGCAGGCTGATCCGGCCCCGTTGTCAGTGCGGGGTCGTACGGTGGATTCCATGCGGCCCGTATCCAAGATCGAACGCACGGTGGCGCCTTTCGAGGTCGTCAGTCCCTACCAGCCGAGCGGCGACCAGCCGACGGCCATCGCCGACCTGGAGCGGCGCATCACCGCAGGTGAGAAGGATGTCGTCCTCCTCGGTGCGACCGGAACAGGCAAGTCCGCCACCACCGCGTGGATGATCGAGAAGCTTCAGCGCCCCACCCTCGTGATGGCGCCGAACAAGACGCTGGCCGCCCAGCTGGCCAACGAGTTCCGCGAGCTGCTCCCGAACAACGCGGTCGAGTACTTCGTCTCGTACTACGACTACTACCAGCCCGAGGCGTACGTCCCGCAGTCGGACACGTACATCGAGAAGGACTCCTCGATCAACGAGGAGGTGGAGCGCCTGCGCCACTCCGCGACGAACTCGCTGCTCACCCGGCGGGACGTCGTCGTGGTCGCCTCCGTCTCGTGCATCTACGGCCTGGGCACGCCGCAGGAGTACGTCGACCGCATGGTGTCGCTCAAGGTCGGCGACGAGATCGACCGGGACGAGCTGCTGCGCCGCTTCGTCGACATCCAGTACACGCGCAACGACGTGGCCTTCAGCCGCGGCACGTTCCGCGTCCGCGGCGACACCATCGAGATCTTCCCGGTCTACGAGGAGCTCGCCGTCCGCATCGAGATGTTCGGCGACGAGATCGAGTCCCTCTCCACGCTCCACCCCCTCACCGGCGAGGTCATCAGCGACGACGAGTCGCTGTACGTCTTCCCGGCCACGCACTACGTGGCGGGCCCCGAGCGCCTGGAGCGCGCGGCGAACGACATCGAGAAGGAGCTCGGGGAGCGCCTCACGGAGCTGGAGAAGCAGGGCAAGATGCTCGAGGCCCAGCGGCTGCGCATGCGCACCACGTACGACCTCGAGATGCTCCGTCAGATCGGCTCCTGCTCCGGCGTGGAGAACTACTCGATGCACTTCGACGGCCGCTCGCCCGGCTCCCCGCCGAACACGCTGCTCGACTATTTCCCGGACGACTTCCTCCTCGTCATCGACGAGTCGCATGTCACCGTGCCGCAGATCGGCGCCATGTACGAAGGCGACGCCTCCCGCAAGCGCACCCTCGTCGACCACGGCTTCCGGCTCCCGTCCGCCCTGGACAACCGCCCCCTGAAGTGGGAGGAGTTCCAGGAGCGCATCGGCCAGACCGTGTACCTGTCGGCCACCCCAGGCAAGTACGAGCTCGCGCGGGGCGACGGGTTCGTGGAGCAGATCATCCGCCCCACGGGCCTCGTCGACCCCGAGGTCGTGGTCAAGCCCACCGAGGGCCAGATCGACGACCTGGTGCACGAGATCCGCAAGCGCACCGAGAAGGACGAGCGCGTCCTCGTCACCACGCTCACCAAGAAGATGGCCGAGGACCTCACCGAGTACTTCCTGGAGCTCGGCATCCAGGTGCGCTACCTGCACAGCGACGTCGACACGCTGCGCCGCGTCGAGCTGCTGCGCGAACTGCGCGCGGGCGAGTACGACGTCCTCGTCGGCATCAACCTGCTCCGCGAGGGCCTCGACCTGCCCGAGGTCTCCCTGGTGGCGATCCTCGACGCCGACAAGGAGGGCTTCCTGCGCTCCGGCACCTCCCTGATCCAGACCATCGGCCGCGCCGCGCGCAACGTGTCCGGCCAGGTCCATATGTACGCGGACAAGATCACCCCGGCGATGGAGAAGGCCATCGACGAGACCAACCGCCGCCGGGAGAAGCAGATCGCGTACAACAAGGAAAAGGGGATCGACCCCCAGCCGCTCCGCAAGAAGATCAACGACATCGTCGCGTCCATCGCGCGCGAGGACGTCGACACTGAGGAACTCCTCGGCTCCGGCTACCGCAAGGGCGCGAAGGACGGGAAGGGTGCCAAGGCGCCCGTGCCCGCGCTCGCCAAGGCGGGCGCCAAGAAGACCGGCGGCAAGGCCACGAAGAGCAAGGCGGCACAGGCGGTCCCCACCGACCGTCCCGCGGCCGAACTCGCCGAGCAGATCGAGGAGTTGACCGACCGGATGCGGGCGGCCGCCGCGGATCTGCAGTTCGAGATCGCCGCGCGGCTGCGCGACGAGGTGTCGGAGATGAAGAAGGAGCTGCGCCAGATGAAGGAGGCCGGGCTGGCCTGACGCCTCCCGCGCACCGCACGCCCCACGGCATGCCGGACGGATCCGGCATGCCGCACGGTGTGTTGCAACACCGACACAAAGTCCTCTCCAGCGTGCGGCGTTGTCAGTGGCCCTGCATAGGGTTCCCTCAACCGTCCGGACGGGCGGTGAAGAGCACAGTTCGAGAGGGGACGGACGCGTGACGGCCAACTTTTCCAAGGGTCCTGGTGTCAACCTGAGCAAGGGTCAGGCGATCAGCCTGCAGAAGCAGGACGGGGGCACCCTGACGGCCGTCCGGATGGGACTCGGCTGGCAGGCCGCCCCGCGCCGCGGCCTCTTCGGGTCCCGCACGCGGGAGATCGACCTCGACGCCTCGGCGGTCCTGTTCGCGGACAAGCAGCCGGTGGACGTCGTCTTCTTCCGCCACCTCGTCAGCGACGACGGCTCCGTGCGCCACACCGGTGACAACCTGGTCGGAGGCGCCGGCCAGGGCGGCGACGACGAGGCGATCCTCGTCGACCTCCAGCGCGTCCCGGTCCACATCGACCAGATCGTCTTCACGGTGAACTCCTTCACCGGCCAGACCTTCCAGGAGGTGCAGAACGCGTTCTGCCGCCTGGTCGACGAGACCACCGGCCAGGAGCTGGCCCGCTACACGCTCGACGGCGGCGGTCAGTACACCGCCCAGATCATGGCGAAGGTGCACCGCTCGGGCGCCGGCTGGCAGATGACCGCCCTGGGCTCGCCGGCCAACGGCCGCACGTTCCAGGACCTCATGCCGGCGATCCTGCCGGGCCTGTGAGGTAGCGGGGACACGGGTACGGACGGACGGGACGAGGGGGAGAAGGCGATGACGGCCGAGCTGGTCCGGGGGCAGAACCACCCCCTCACCCAGACCCGTCTGGAGATCCGTGTGTCGGCGGGGGCGCCGGTCGTGGCGGGCGCGACACTCGGCGACGGCGAGGGCAGGGTGCACGGCCGTGACTGGGTCGCGCACCCCGGCTCCCCCGCACTGCCGGGGCTCGAGGTCCCCCGGCAGGCGGCGGCCGACCACCGACTCGCCGTCGATCTGGACGCCGTGCCCGAGGCCGCCCACCGTGTCAGCGTGCTGCTCGCGCTGCCCACCGGGCCCGGCGACCCCGACCGCTTCGGCGCCGTCGCGGCCCCCTTCGTGGCCGTCACCGGACTCGACGGCTGCGAGGTCGCCAGCTACACCATCACCGACCTCGACGCCGAGTCCGCCGTCGTGGCCCTGGAGCTGTACCGCCGCCAGGGCGCGTGGAAGGTGCGCGCGGTGGGCCAGGGGTACGCGGGCGGCCTCGGTGCACTCCTGACCGATCAGGGGCTTCCCGACGCGAGGGCTCTCGCGGGCGAGATCGCCGAAGCGGTGGCGCGCGGCCTCGCGCGTACGCTGGCGCCGCCTCCGCCCCGGACGGCGAGCTCGGGGGAGAGCGCCATGGCGGAGACGACGGGCGCGGCCTCCCACGCCGCGCCGCCGGGCACGCACCCGCCCGCCGGTCCGCCCCGCTCCACCAGGCCGCATTCGCCCGGCGAACCTCAGCCGTCCCCGGACCCCCGGCCGGCGCACGAGCCCCACGCGGCCCGCCCCTCAGGGCAGACAGGCCCCGTCAACTACACGCATCCCGGCCGACAGGCCCCCGCCCCTCCCGCCCCCGCGCCCACCACGCCCCCGGGAGAGCCGGGGCAGCCCGCCGTCCCCGTCGCGGGCGATGCGACCGGCTGGTCCATGGACGAGCGGCTCTACAACCAGGTGTGGGGCATGTTCGAGGACCTGGCCCGCTGTGTCGCCGCGTACCGCAGCGCCGTCGACTTCGCGGACTCCCGTATGGAGCAGGAGCTCGACAAGGCCCTGTCCGACCCGCGCAGCCGGATCGGCGGCCAGGGGGACGTCGCGCGCGAGGCCGCCCGGGCCAAGCACGGACAGCTCGTCGACCGGGCGAGGGAGGCCCTCGACCGTGACCTCGCCCAGCTGGCCGCCGAGTCCGCCGTCGTCGAGCCCGCCCTGCCCCCGGCCTACGCGGGCTGGGACAACCCGGTCTGGCACGCGTACCGCAGCCCCATGGAGATCCCGATGGCCCTGCGCCTGGGCGACCTCCAGCTGCCCGAGTCCCGCAGTGTGGGCCTGCGCATCCCGATGCTCGTGCGGCTGCCCCTGGAGCGCGGCATGTGGATCGACAGCGGCCGTTCCGGGGCGGACGCGCTCACCGAGTCCGGCGAGTTGCGCGACCGCGCCATGCGTAGCGCCGTCGAGCTCGCCGCGCGGCTCCTCGCGGTCTACCCGGCGGGCGAGTTCGCCGTGCATGTCATCGACCCGGCGGGATCGGCGGCGGGGGCGCTCGCCCCGCTCGTGCGGGCCGGAGTTCTCGCCGCGCCGCCGGCCGCCGGGGTGGCCGGGGTCTCCGAGGTGCTCGCCCGGCTCACCCAGCGGGTGGACCTCGTACAGATGGCGGTCCGCGGCGGAGCGGCCGACGCGCTGCCGCCCGACCTGGACACCGCCGAGCAGCTGCTGATCGTCAACGACTTCCCGCACGGCTTCGACGACCGCGCGGTCACCCGGTTGCGCTACCTCGCCGACGAGGGCACCGCCGTCGGCGTCCACCTCCTGATGGTCGCCGACCGCGAGGACGCCGCCGAGTACGGACCGGTCCTCGACCCGCTCTGGCGGGCGCTGCTGAGGCTCACTCCGGTACCCGACGACCACCTTGCCGACCCGTGGGTCGGACACGCGTGGACGTACGAGCCGCCGAATGTCCCGCCCGGCAGCCGGATCCTGGAGCAGGTCCTCGCAGAGGTCGCCAGAGCGCGACGAGAGCAGGGCATCTGACTCCCCTGAGCAGTGCTTTTGAACGTATCTTTACCGAACCCTTTACGTTTCATGGGTGTTTCCCGTAGGCTCCGACGAGCGGAGGGGAGTACTCCCGAACGCGGCGTTCCCGTCAATACGGACCGACACCGGTCCCGGGGCGCCGGCCCGAGGCGAGCTGAGGCCGCCCGGGTGGAAGAGACCTCCGGCAGCGACGACGCTGATCAGTAGCCGTACGACGCCGGAGGCGCAGTGGACGTATCGATGACCCTTTGGGTGCTGACCATTCTTGGTCTGGTCGCCCTGATCGCGGTCGACTTCTTCATCGGGCGCAAGCCCCACGACGTATCGATCAAGGAAGCCGGAATCTGGACGGTCGTCTGGATCGTGCTGGCCGTCCTCTTCGGGATCGGTCTGCTGATCTGGGGGAACTCACAGGCTTCGGGCGAGTTCTTCGCCGGCTTCATCACCGAGAAGTCGCTGAGCGTCGACAACCTCTTCGTCTTCATCCTGATCATGGCGAAGTTCTCGGTGCCGTCCCAGCTCCAGCAGCGCGTCCTGCTGTTCGGTGTGCTGATCGCCCTGGTGCTGCGCGCCATCTTCATCGCGGCCGGTGCCGCCGTCATCGCCAACTTCTCGTGGGTCTTCTACATCTTCGGCGCGTTCCTCATCTACACCGCCTGGAAGCTCATCCAGGAAGCGATGTCGGACGACGAGGAGGACGAGTTCGAGGAGAACCGACTCCTCAAGTCCATCGAGAAGAAGTTCGGCGTCGCCGACCGGTACCACGGCACGAAGCTGTTCATCCGGGTCAACGGCAAGCGGATCCTGACGCCGCTCATGGTCGTCATGCTCGCGATCGGCACGACCGACGTGCTGTTCGCGATGGACTCGATCCCGGCGATCTTCGGCCTGACCCAGGACCCGTACATCGTCTTCACGGCCAACGCGTTCGCGCTGATGGGTCTGCGCCAGCTGTACTTCCTCATCGGCGGACTCCTCAGGAAGCTGGTCTACCTCAGCTACGGCCTGTCGGTGATCCTCGGCTTCATCGGCGTGAAGCTGGTCCTGCACGCGCTGCACGAGTCCGGGGTGCACGTGCCGGAGATCTCCATCCCGGTCTCTCTGTCCGTCATCTGCGGCGTCCTGGCGGTCACCACCGTCGCCAGCCTCATCGCCTCCAGGAAGCAGGCGCAGAAGCAGGCATTCGACGGCGGGGACGACGGCGACCAGGACGGCGACGCGACCGACGGTGCCCACAAGGACAGCATCAAGGCCTGACCCGTCCGGCACGGAGCTCGGCGTGGAGCCGGCGGCGCAGAGCTCGGCGTAGAGCCCGCGGCGCCGAGCCCGGCATGAGGGCCGGGTCGGAGTTCGGCACAGAGAAGGAGCGCGTGGCTGCCGGCCGCGCGCTCCCTCTCCCGTTCGGCCCCACGCACACGTGCCCGTCCCGAAGTCGCGGCCCCCGCACCGCCGGTGCACCATCAAAGGCATGATCGCTGGGCTTCGGAGACTGGTCACGCAATGGACGGCCGTCGTCCCCGTCCTCGCGGTCGTCCTGCTGGTGTTCACCTGGGGCCGCTCGCTTCCGGGCGCCGTCGTGGCCGTCGTCTCCGTCGTGCTCGCCGCGTCCGTGCTCGCCGCCGTCCACCACGCCGAGGTGGTGGCCCACCGCGTCGGCGAACCCTTCGGCTCCCTCGTGCTCGCCGTCGCCGTCACCGTCATCGAAGTGGCGCTAATCGTCACCCTCATGGTCGACGGCGGCGAGAAGGGTGCCACGCTCGCCCGCGACACCGTCTTCGCCGCCGTCATGATCACCTGCAACGGCATCGTCGGACTGAGCCTGCTCACCGCCGCGTTCCGGCACCGCGTCGCCGTCTTCCAGTCCGAGGGCACGGGCGGCGCGCTCGCCACGGTCGCCACCCTGGCCACGCTCTGCCTGGTCCTGCCGACGTTCACCACGAGCAAGCCCGGCCCGGAGTTCTCCACGACGCAGCTGATCTTCGCGGCCTCCGCCGCGCTCGCCCTGTACGCGATCTTCGTGGCGACCCAGACGGTGCGGCACCGCGACTACTTCCTGCCGATCACCAAGCAGGGCAACGTCATCGACGGCGACGACCACGCGGACGCGCCCACCACCCGCATCGCCCTGACCAGCCTCGGTTTTCTCGCGCTCGCCCTCGTCGCCGTCGTCGGCCTCGCCAAAGGCGTGTCCCCGGCGATCGAGTCGGGCGTCGAAGCGGCCGGGATGCCGCAATCCGTCGTCGGTGTGATCATCGCGCTCCTCGTCCTGCTGCCCGAGACGATCGCGGCCCTGCGCGCGGCCCGCCGTGACCGCGTCCAGACGAGCCTCAACCTCGCGCTCGGCTCCGCGATGGCCAGCATCGGACTGACCGTCCCGGCCGTCGCCATCGCGTCGTTCTGGCTGTCGGGGCCCCTCGTTCTCGGACTCGGCGCCACGCAGACGGTGCTGCTGGTCCTGACGATGCTGGTGAGCACCCTGACCGTCGTCCCCGGCCGCGCCACCCCGCTCCAGGGCGGAGTTCACCTCGTGGTGTTCGCCGCGTACGTGGAGCTCGCCGTCACGCCGTGACGGTCACGGTGATACGGCCGGGCAGCGCCGTGACACCTCGTGATAGACCGTGGGAGAGCAGCCGCCCGACGCACGGAGGTCCCCTGTGCCCCGCACCCTCGCCAACGCCCCGATCATGGTCCTGAACGGTCCGAACCTGAACCTCCTCGGCCGCCGGCAGCCGGAGATCTACGGGTCCGACACCCTCGCGGACGTCGAGGCCCTGTGCGCCAAGGCCGCGGCCGTGCACGGCGGGAGCGTCGACTTCCGGCAGTCCAACCACGAGGGCGAGCTGGTGGACTGGATCCACGAGGCGCGCCAGAACCACGTGGGCATCGTGATCAACCCGGCCGCCTACTCGCACACGTCGGTGGCGATCCTGGACGCCCTCAAGGCGTGCGACGGCCTGCCCGTCGTCGAGGTCCACATCTCCAACATCCACCAGCGCGAGGAGTTCAGGCACCACTCCTACGTGTCCCTCAGGGCCGACGGCGTGATCGCCGGATGCGGGGTCCAGGGATACGCGTTCGCGGTGGAGCGGGTGGCGGCCCTGGCCGAGCCCGGCGTGGCCACGGTCTAGGGCCTTTCGGATCGCGCCGCGCTCGCGGGGCCCGACGACGCGCCCTGGTCCGGCCTGATCCGGGCGACGCCATGGTGCCGCCGGGCTCTCCCGCTCGCGAAGTGAACACGCCCGGCGCGGCCGGGCGTCGGCTCACCAGCCGCGCTCGCGCCACTCCGGCAGATGCGGGCGCTCGGCGCCGAGCGTCGTGTCGTTCCCGTGACCGGGGTAGACCCACGTCTCGTCGGGGAGCCGGTCGAAGATCTTCGACTCGACGTCGTCGATCAGGCTCGCGAACGCCTTCGGGTCCTTCCACGTGTTCCCCACGCCGCCCGGGAACAGGCAGTCCCCGGTGAAGACATGGGGGTGGCCGTGCGGGTCGTCGTAGACGAGGGCGATCGAGCCGGGCGTGTGGCCGACCAGGTGCCGGGCGGTCAGCGAGACCCGGCCCACGGTGATCGTGTCCCCGTCCTCGACGAGCACGTCCGTCGGGACCGGGATGCCCTCCGCGTCGTAACGGCCCGCGTACGTACGCGGGCCGGTGACCTCCACGATCCGGGCGAGCGCCTGCCAGTGGTCCCCGTGCTGATGCGTCGTGACGACGGACGCGATGCCGTCGTCCCCGATCAGTGTCAGCAGCGTCTCCGGGTCGGCGGCCGCGTCGATGAGGAGCTGCTCGCCCGTGGCGCGGCAGCGCAGCAGATACGCGTTGTTGTTCATCGCGCCGACCGCGACCTTGGAGATCATCAGGTTCTGCAGCTCGTGCACATCCGCCGGGCCGCCGACCTTCACCGCTCCGCTGTACGTCATGGACTCAGCCTATAGCGGGGGTACGACAGGCAGCCGTCCGCCTTCGACGGTGAGCCCGGAGCCGTCGCGCCGCCCGGAGAGCCAGCCGAGCAGCTCCGGGGCGGGGCCCGCGACACCGACCGGACCCGTCCCGGCGCCGCCGCCCGTCGTCCACACCCGGCCGCCGTCCGACTTCAGACCGGTCGACGGCATGTCCGGGTGCCCCGCGAAGCGCTCGGCGAGGAAGTCGATCTCCCGCTCGACGAACTCCGCCGGCAGATCCTCCAGGTCGTACCCGATCCCGAGGTCGACGTGGTGCAGGTCGACCTCGACCCAGCGCCGGAACGGGATCCGGGAGGCGGAGTCCTTGACGCCGTTGCGCAGCTCGACCGTGCGCGCCCAGTCGGCCGGGACCTCCGCCTGAGCCTCGAATCCGGTGGCGCTGGTCCGCAGGTCCTCGAGCTGCTCGCGGAGGTCGCGCGGCGCGTCCCGTTCGATGTCCGCGTCGCGCGCCTCGGCGCTCGCGTACATGGGCCGGCCCGCGAGCACGTTCGCGAGGGCGTCCGCGTTCCGGGCGAGGTGGGCGAGGACGTGGCCCCGGGTCCAGCCGGGAAGCCGTGACGACTCGGCCACAGCCGCGTTGTCCAGCGTGCCGACAGCGGTGAGGAGCCGGTCGGTCGCTTCACGTACAGAGGCCAGGTCGCGCACATGATCGCTCATGGCGCAGACGATAGCGCTGCCACTCGATCGGGTGAAGGCGGCCGACCGAGACCAGAAATCGAATGTGCGTGCTATAAGCTCGGGACCGGCATCGGGCATTCTTGGTGGTCCGGGTTTGTTACCAACCATGGAAAACAGTCCATCGCTGACGGTGGCCCCCCTAGTCTCGAAAGACAGGGGCCCCGCCCCTGTTGCTTCTCTCAAGAAAGGTGCGGACCGGCGTGGCCGACCGTCTCATCGTCCGTGGCGCGCGCGAGCACAATCTCCGTAACGTCTCGCTCGACCTTCCGCGTGACTCGCTCATCGTCTTCACGGGTCTGTCGGGGTCCGGCAAGTCGTCGCTCGCCTTCGACACGATCTTCGCCGAGGGGCAGCGACGGTACGTCGAGTCGCTCTCCTCGTACGCACGTCAGTTCCTCGGCCAGATGGACAAGCCGGACGTCGACTTCATCGAGGGCCTGTCCCCGGCCGTCTCCATCGACCAGAAGTCGACCTCGCGCAACCCGCGCTCCACGGTCGGCACCATCACCGAGGTCTACGACTACCTGCGCCTGCTCTTCGCGCGCATCGGCAAGCCGCACTGTCCCGAGTGCGGCCGCCCCATCTCGCGCCAGTCACCGCAGGCCATCGTCGACAAGGTCCTCGACCTGCCCGAGGGCAGCCGTTTCCAGGTGCTCTCGCCGCTCGTGCGCGAGCGCAAGGGCGAGTTCGTCGACCTCTTCGCCGACCTCCAGACCAAGGGGTACAGCCGTGCCCGGGTCGACGGACAGACGATCCAGCTGTCGGAGCCGCCCACCCTGAAGAAGCAGGAGAAGCACACCATCGAGGTGGTCGTCGACCGCCTCACGGTGAAGGAGTCCGCCAAGCGCCGTCTGACCGACTCCGTGGAGACCGCGCTCGGCCTCTCCGGCGGCATGGTCGTGCTCGACTTCGTCGACCTCCCCGAGGACGACCCCGAGCGCGAGCGCATGTACTCGGAGCATCTGTACTGCCCGTACGACGACCTGTCCTTCGAGGAGCTGGAGCCCCGCTCCTTCTCCTTCAACTCGCCCTTCGGCGCCTGCCCGGACTGCACCGGCATCGGCACGCGCATGGAGGTCGACCCCGAGCTGATCATCCCGGACGAGGACAAGTCTCTCGACGAGGGCGCCATCCACCCCTGGTCGCACGGGCACACCAAGGACTACTTCGGACGCCTCATCGGCGCCCTCGCGGACGCGTTGGGATTCCGGACCGACATCCCCTTCGCGGGCCTGCCGCAGCGCGCCAAGAAGGCCCTCCTGTACGGCCACAAGACGCAGATCGAGGTCCGCTACCGCAATCGGTACGGCCGCGAGCGGGTCTACACGACCCCCTTCGAAGGCGCCGTCCCGTTCGTCAAGCGGCGCCACAGCGAGGCCGAGAGCGACTCCAGCCGCGAGCGCTTCGAGGGCTACATGCGAGAGGTGCCCTGCCCCACCTGTGAGGGCACGCGCCTCAAGCCGATCGTCCTCGCGGTCACGGTGATGGAGAAGTCGATCGCCGAGGTCTCCGCGATGTCCATCAGCGACTGCGCGGACTTCCTGGGCGAGCTGAAGCTCAACGCGCGCGACAAGAAGATCGCCGAGCGGGTCCTCAAGGAGGTCAACGAGCGGCTGCGGTTCCTCGTCGACGTCGGCCTCGACTACCTCTCGCTGAACCGCGCGGCCGGCACCCTCTCCGGTGGCGAGGCCCAGCGCATCCGGCTCGCCACGCAGATCGGCTCCGGCCTCGTCGGCGTGCTCTACGTCCTGGACGAGCCGTCGATCGGCCTGCACCAGCGCGACAACCACCGCCTGATCGAGACCCTCGTACGGCTGCGCGACATGGGCAACACGCTCATCGTCGTCGAGCACGACGAGGACACCATCAAGGTCGCCGACTGGGTCGTCGACATCGGCCCCGGCGCGGGTGAGCACGGCGGCAAGGTCGTCCACAGCGGCCCCTTGAAGGAGCTGCTCGCCAACGCCGAGTCGATGACCGGCCAGTACCTGTCGGGCAAGAAGTCCATCCCGCTGCCCGACATCCGGCGCCCCGTGGACCCGACGCGCAGGCTGACCGTGCACGGCGCCCGTGAGAACAACCTGCGCGACATCGACGTGTCGTTCCCGCTCGGCGTCCTGACCGCCGTGACCGGTGTCTCCGGTTCCGGCAAGTCGACCCTGGTCAACGACATCCTGTACACGCACCTCGCCCGCGAGCTGAACGGGGCGCGCAGCGTTCCCGGGCGGCACACGCGCGTGGAGGGCGACGACCTCGTCGACAAGGTCGTGCACGTCGACCAGTCGCCGATCGGCCGTACCCCGCGTTCCAACCCGGCGACGTACACCGGAGTCTTCGACCACGTCCGCAAGCTGTTCGCCGAGACCACCGAGGCGAAGGTCCGCGGCTACCTGCCGGGACGCTTCTCCTTCAACGTCAAGGGCGGCCGCTGCGAGAACTGCTCCGGCGACGGCACGATCAAGATCGAGATGAACTTCCTGCCGGACGTCTACGTCCCGTGCGAGGTCTGCCACGGAGCGCGCTACAACCGCGAGACGCTGGACGTCCACTACAAGGGCAAGTCCATCGCCGAGGTCCTGGACATGCCCATCGAGGAGGCGCTCGGCTTCTTCGAGGCGGTCCCGGCCATCGCCCGCCACCTGCGCACGCTGAACGACGTCGGTCTCGGTTACGTCCGGCTGGGACAGTCCGCGCCGACCCTCTCCGGAGGCGAGGCCCAGCGCGTGAAGCTGGCGAGCGAGCTGCAGAAGCGGTCCACGGGACGCACCGTCTACGTCCTCGACGAGCCGACCACGGGTCTGCACTTCGAGGACATCAGCAAGCTCATCAGCGTCCTGTCGGGCCTTGTCGACAAGGGCAACTCGGTGATCGTCATCGAGCACAACCTCGACGTCATCAAGACCGCCGACTGGGTCGTCGACATGGGCCCCGAGGGCGGCAACGGCGGTGGCCTCGTCGTCGCCGAGGGCACCCCCGAAGAGGTCGCGGGCGAACCGTCCAGCCACACCGGCAAGTTCCTGCGCGACATTCTCGGCGCCGACCGGTTCAGCGACGCCACGGTGCCCGCGGCGCGTACGAAGAAGACGGTGGGGGCGAAGAAGGCCACGGCCGCGAAGAAGACCGTCTCGGCCACCGCGAAGGCCCCGGCGAAGAAGGTGGCCACGGCCAAGACCTCGGCGGCCGGGAATCCGGCCACGAAGGCCGCGGCGAAGAAGCCGGCCGCGAAGAAGACCGCGACCAGGTCCACGCGGGCCCGCAAGGCCTGAGCGCGGGCGGTCCGCGACCGCACGAAGAACGTCCGGCGCCTCACGGGAACTCCCTGTGGGGCGCCGGGCGTTCAGCTGTCAGCCGTCCTGGCCGGGCGGACCGGCGTGGACGTCGTGCCGCGCACTCCGAGTCCGGCACGCTCCGCCTGGCGTAGGAGACGCCGGCGGAGGCCGACGGCCGGCGCCCCGAGGTTCATCTCCCGGCCGACGACGCCATGGCGGACGCCCTCGACCGCCGTGGCGGCCACAGGCCGCAGGCGCTGCGCGGTCGACGGGTGACCGGCGGGGCGTGCGCCGCTGACCGGGGCAGTTGAACGGCCGCTACAGCGGCGGGAGTTCGGACGCGTACGGGGGCTCCGCGCCGGCTCGCGAGCAGGTGACCGCGGCGGCGCGCGCGGCGAACCGCAGCAGCCGGTGCCACGCGTCCTCCGCGAGGCCCGCCACCGTCTCCACGGACAGCGCGTCCCACGCGGCCAGACCGTGCAGCAGCGCCGCGTTCACGGTGTCGCCCGCGCCGATCGTGTCGACGACGTCGACGCGCTCACCCGGTACGTCGTAGCGCGCGCCGCCCCGCGTGAAGACCGTCAGGCCGTCGCCGCCGCGCGTGATCACGACGGCCGCGGGCCCCGAGGCCAGCCACTCCCGCGGGGTGCCGCCCAGCCACTGCGCGTCCTCCTCGGACAGCTTGAGCAGGCCGGTCGAGGGGAGCCAGTTCTTGAAGCGCGCCCGGTACGCGTCCGGGTCGGGGATGAGGCCGGCCCGGATGTTCGGGTCGAGCGCCGTGAACACGCCCTGGGCCGAGGCCGACCGCATCAGTTCCTCGTACGCGCTCGCGCCCGGCTCCAGGACCAGCGAGCACGTGCCGAACGACACCGCGCGCGTGCCCGGCGGAAGCCGGTCGGGCACCGAGAAGAGCCGGTCGGCCGTGCCCTCGACGTAGAACGAGTAACCGGCCGACCCGTCCGCGGCGATCGACGCGACGGCCAGCGTCGTCGGTTCGTCGCCCCGCTGGACGTACGACACGTCCACGCCGGCCCGCGCGAGCCCGCCGAGCAGTGCTTCGCCGAAGGCGTCGCGGGAGACCCGTGAGCAGAAGGCCACGGGGGAGCCGAGCCGGCCGACGGCCACCGCGGTGTTGAAGGGGCCGCCGCCGAGCCGGGGCGCGAGCGCGGGCAGGTCGCCACCGTCATCGGCGGCACCGCCCCGCGGCACGAGGTCGATCAGGGCCTCTCCGGCGACGACTATCACGGGTGTTCCTTTCGGGCTGAGCAGTGAGGCGGTGCGGCAGTGCTGGAGTGCGATGGATCGGAGGGGCAGGGGGGCGAGGCACAGGCTAGAGGCTCACGGGCGCGGACACAGCGCCCCGGCCGGAAGCGGGCACGTCCGGGACCGACTCGGGCAGACCCTTCGCGTCGGGACGCAGGGTGGCCACGGGGACGGCGGCGAGCGCGGCGACCGTCGCCGCCACGAGCGGATGGGCGGGGGCGAAGCCGAGTGTCGTAGCCGATACGGGGGTGAGCCCGGGGTCGACGTCGAACAGCCGCCCGGCGAAGAGCGTCGCGGCGGCCGGGCGAGCCGAACATGCGGGCCCCGGCCGAACTCGAAGTCGTGGAAGCGGCCGAGCCGCTCGGGGCAGCTCTCCAGGCGGCTCGGAAGCGCACGGCTCGGTGGGGTCGGGCTCGGCGGTGACCGTGTCCGGCGGCGCGACCGTCACGGTCCTCATGCCGCCGGCCGCAGCACAGGCTCCGCCCCTGGCCTGTGCTTCGGCTCTCGTCGTGTCGTTGGCTCGGTTCCTGGCTTGTGCTGCGGCTCTCGTCGTGTCATCGGCACCGTCCCTGGGTCATCGGCTCCGCCCCTGGCCTGTGCTTCGGCTCTCGTCGTGTCGTTGGCTCGGTTCCTGGCTTGTGCTTCGGCTCCCGGCGTGTCATTGGCTCCGTCCCTGGCTTGTGCTGCGGCTCCCGGCGTGTCATTGGCTCCGTGCCTGGCCTGTTCTGCGGCTCCGTCCTCCCCTGCCGCGCTGGGGCTGACACCAGGGCCCCATGAGGCGTCATTCGTCCCACCGGTATCGTCGGATCTGTCACCGATGTGCGCCTTGGAGTGCAGTGGCCCATCGCGTCCCGACCCGACCGACCCCTGGAGTCCCCATGCCCGGCACGTCGCCCGCCCGCCGAACCGTGCTGCGCGGTGCCGCCCTCGCCGGGACCGCGGGGCTCGGGATCGCCGCCTGCTCGCCGGGCGGGTCGCAGGGCCGCGCGCAGTCGGCGCCGACGGCGCCGGTCGACCTCGGCAAGGCCGACGAGGTGCCCGTGGGCGGCGTCAAGCTGTACCGGGACGAGAACGTGGTGGTCAGCCGTCCGTCGGCCGACAAGTACGCCGCGTTCAGCACCGTCTGCACCCACGCGGGGTGCCCCATCAGCATGCTGGAGGGCACGGAGCTCACGTGCGCCTGCCACGGCAGCAAGTTCGACGCCACGAACGGCAAGGTGCTGCACGACCCGGCGACTCGGCCGCTGGCGAAGGTGCCGGTCGAGGTGAAGAACGGCAAGATCGTCGCGGGCCCGGCGGCCTGACCGGACCCGGAACCCGATCAGCCTGCGCTGATCAGTCCTCCCAGTCCCACGCGATCCCCAGGACCCCGGCCCGTACCTGCGGCTCCACCAGGTGGACCGCGCGGTGCCCGGAGCTGAGCGGCAGGTCCTGGCGGCCGCCGCGCGGGGCCGCCGCCGAGTGCTGGGTGAAGCGGTGACAGCTCACGGGCAGGACGCCCTCGGCGAACCTGACCTGGAGCGCGTACTGCCCGCCGGCGAAGCCGAAGCCGCGCAGGTACTCCGACGAGGGGCCCGCCGTGCCGTCCTCGAAGCCGTAGCGGAAGAGGAACGTGTCGCCCGCCCGCAGCCGCGCGTCGAAGAGCAGTTCCGCTACGACGACGCCCGTTGCCCGGTGCCGCCGCACCCGCCCCGTGCGGCAGTTCTCCAGGGCGCGTACGGAGACGTGATCCGTGCTGCATCCCGGGTCTCCGTGGTGGACGGCCACATAGCGGTCCACGCCGTCCTGGTGGGCGCGCACGATGTGCTGCGAGTCGAGGCCGAGCAGCTCGCGGCGCGCCCCGATCCGCACCCGCTCGTGATGGCCGACCGTGTGCAGGCCGCCGTCCGGGGACGAGCCGAGCTCGGCGAGGAACTGTTCGAGGACGCCGGAGGCCTCGACGAGCGAGCGGTAGGAGCGGGTCGAGGGGCGTCTGCGGGCCGCGTGTTCCTCGTCCTTGGCGAGCAGCCGGATCAGGGACTCGTCGGGCAGGTCCAGGATCTCCTCCAGCGCGCGCACGGCACGTAGGGACTCGGTGCGCTGCGGGCGCCTGGCCCCCTGCTGCCAGTAGCTCAGACTGGTGACACCGACCGTGACGCCGTGGCGGGTCAGATGGTGCTGCACGCGGTGCAGCGGCAGCCCGCGCGCGGTGATCGCGGCCCGCAGGGCGACATGGAAGGGCCCCGCCCGCAGGGCCGTCTCCAGTGCGGGTGCACCGGTCTCCGGTGCGGGCGCGCCGGTGTCCGCGTGCTGTGTGCCGTACGACATCCAGGGCCCTCCCCCGTGCATCCTCACAACGGCCGTCTGGCCGGGGCGTGCGCGGCCCCAATTCACCCGGCATTGAAGCGTGTTGATCTGCACCGGACAAGACTCGATGCGCAACCGTCTGGTCCGGCGGGTGCGGGACCGCTCCGGGAAACGCGTGGGCAACCTCACTGTCGGTGGCCGCAAGTAGGGTGTCTGACATGGCCGACCCCTCCAGCTACCGCCCCCAGCCGGGACAGATCCCGGACTCCCCAGGGGTGTACAGGTTCCGTGACGAGCACCGCCGGGTGATCTACGTCGGGAAGGCGAAAAGCCTGCGCCAGCGCCTGGCCAACTACTTCCAGGACCTGGCGAACCTGCACCCCCGCACCCGCACGATGGTCACCACGGCCGCGTCCGTGGAGTGGACCGTGGTGTCCACGGAGGTCGAGGCGCTCCAGCTGGAGTACTCCTGGATCAAGGAGTACGACCCCCGGTTCAACGTCAAGTACCGCGACGACAAGAGCTATCCGTACCTCGCGGTGACGATGAACGAGGAGTTCCCGCGCGTGCAGGTCATGCGCGGCCAGAAGAAGAAGGGCGTGCGCTACTTCGGTCCCTACGGGCACGCCTGGGCCATCCGCGACACCGTCGACCTGCTGCTGCGCGTCTTCCCGGTCCGCACCTGCTCCGCCGGCGTGTTCAAGAACGCCGCCCGCACCGGACGCCCCTGCCTCCTCGGCTACATCGGCAAGTGCTCGGCCCCCTGCGTGGGCCGCGTCTCGCCCGACGAGCACCGCGAACTGGCCGAGGACTTCTGCGACTTCATGACCGGCCGCACCGGCACGTACATCCGCCGTCTCGAGAAGGACATGACGGACGCCGCCGAGGAGATGGAGTACGAGCGCGCCGCGCGCCTGCGGGACGACATAGAGGCGCTGCGCAAGGCGATGGAGAAGAGCGCCGTCGTCCTCGCCGACGCCACGGACGCCGACCTGATCGCCCTCGCCGAGGACGAGCTGGAGGCCGCCGTGCAGATCTTCCATGTGCGGGGCGGGCGCGTGCGCGGCCAGCGCGGCTGGGTCACGGACAAGGTCGAGGCGGTCACCAGCGGTGACCTCGTCGAGCACGCGCTCCAGCAGCTGTACGGCGAGGAGCGCGGGGACGCGGTGCCCAAGGAAGTCCTCGTGCCCGCGCTGCCCGAGCCTCTGGAGCCGGTACAGGAGTGGCTCACCACGCGCCGCGGGTCGAACGTGTCGCTGAGGATCCCGCAGCGCGGCGACAAGAAGGCCCTCATGGAGACGGTCCACAGGAACGCGCAGCAGGCGCTCGCGCTCCACAAGACCAAGCGCGCCTCCGACCTCACCACGCGCTCGCGCGCCCTCGAGGAGATCGCCGTGGCCCTCGAGCTGGACAGCGCCCCGCTGCGCATCGAGTGCTACGACATCTCCCACCTCCAGGGCGACGACGTCGTGGCCTCCATGGTCGTCTTCGAGGACGGCCTGGCCAGGAAGAGCGAGTACCGGCGCTTCCAGATCAAGGGCTTCGAGGGGCAGGACGACGTCCGCTCCATGCATGAGGTGATCTCACGCCGCTTCAAGCGCTATCTGGCGGCGCAGGAGAAGTCGGGGGAGTGGTCCGACGCCGAGCCGGCGGACGAGGACGGCCCGATCGAGTCCCGTCTCACCGAGGACGACGGCCGCCCCAAGCGGTTCGCGTACCCGCCCCAGCTGGTCGTCGTCGACGGCGGGCAGCCGCAGGTGGCGGCGGCCAGGCGGGCGCTCGACGAGCTGGGCATCGACGACATCGCGGTGTGCGGCCTGGCCAAGCGCCTCGAAGAGGTCTGGGTGCCCGACGAGGACGACCCGGTGATCCTTCCGCGCACCAGCGAGGGGCTCTATCTTCTGCAGCGCGTACGTGACGAGGCCCACCGCTTCGCGATCACGTACCAGCGCACCAAGCGGGCCAAGCGCTTCAAGGCCGGGCCGCTGGACGAGGTGTCCGGCCTCGGGGACGCGCGCAAGCAGGCCCTGATCAAGCACTTCGGTTCGGTGAAGCGCCTGCGATCGGCCACAATCGATCAGATCTGCGAGGTTCCCGGCATAGGCCGCAAGACGGCAGAGACGATCGTGGCGGCCTTCGCGCGCGCGGAGCCCGCCGCACCGGCCGTGAACACGGCCACAGGAGAGATCATTGAAGACGAGGACCCCACGGCCACGGCCGCGGCCACCTCGGAAGGACGACGGGGGCAGGAGCCATGAACGAGAACGAGCAGGGCGAACAGGCAGCACCACAGCCGGCCCCCGATGACCGGGCAGGCCAGGCTGTGGAGACAGACGGAGCACAGGTGAGTACGGGTACGACGAGCGAGACCGCCGGGGCGCCCGATGCGGCCATCCCCGAGCTGGTGATCATCTCCGGTATGTCCGGCGCCGGGCGTTCCACGGCCGCCAAGTGTCTGGAGGACCTCGGCTGGTTCGTCGTCGACAACCTGCCGCCCGCGCTGATCCCCACGATGGTGGAACTCGGCGCCCGCTCCCAGGGGAACGTCGCCCGGATCGCCGTCGTCGTCGACGTGCGCGGCCGCCGGTTCTTCGACGACCTGCACCAGTCCCTCGCCGACCTGGAGTCCCGCCAGGTCACCCGGCGCATCGTGTTCCTGGAGTCCTCCGACGAGGCCCTGGTGCGCCGCTTCGAGTCGGTGCGCCGCCCGCACCCCCTCCAGGGCGACGGCCGCATCGTCGACGGCATCGCGGCCGAGCGCGAGCTCCTGCGCGAGCTGCGCGGCGACGCCGACCTGGTCATCGACACCTCCAGCCTGAACGTGCACGAACTGCGCGCCAAGATGGACGCTCAGTTCGCCGGCGACGAGGAGCCCGAGCTGCGGGCCACGGTCATGTCGTTCGGCTTCAAGTACGGCCTGCCGGTCGACGCCGACCTGGTCGTCGACATGCGCTTCCTGCCGAACCCGCACTGGGTCCCCGAGCTGCGCCCCTTCACCGGCCTGAACGAAGAGGTGGCGAACTACGTCTTCGGCCAGCCCGGCGCCAAGGAGTTCCTCGACCGCTACACCGAGATGCTCCAGCTCATCGCGGCCGGATACCGCCGCGAGGGCAAGCGGTACGTGACGATCGCGGTCGGCTGCACCGGAGGCAAGCACCGCTCGGTGGCCATGTCGGAGAAGCTCGCCGCGCGTATCGCGGCGGAGGGCGTGGAGACCGTGGTCGTCCACCGGGACATGGGCCGCGAATGACCGGTCGCACTCTCCGGCTCGGCAGCAGGCTCCGCCGGGTCACCCCTCCCACGGGCCGCCGGCGCGGCGCCCAGCCCAAGGTCGTCGCCCTCGGCGGCGGCATGGGCCTGTCCGCGTCCCTGGCGGCCCTGCGGCGCATCACCGGCGATCTCACCGCCGTGGTGACCGTCGCGGACGACGGCGGCTCCAGCGGCCGGCTCCGTGACGAGCTGGGCGTCCTGCCGCCCGGCGACCTGCGCAAGGCCCTCGCGGCCCTGTGCGGCGACGACGAGTGGGGCCAGACCTGGGCCCGTGTCATCCAGCACCGCTTCCAGTCCCAGGGCGACCTGCACGAGCACGCCGTCGGCAATCTGCTGATCGTCGCCCTGTGGGAGCAGCTCGGCGACCATGTGCAGGCCCTCGACCTGGTCGGCCGGCTGCTCGGGGCGCAAGGCCGCGTGCTGCCCATGTCCGCGGTCCCGCTGGAGCTCCAGGCCCTGGTCAAGGGGCACGACCCGGCGCGCCCCGACGACGTGGACACCGTGCGTGGCCAGGCCACGGTGGCCCTCACCCCGGGCGAGGTGCAGTCCGTGCACCTCGTGCCCAACGACCCGCCGGCCGTCCCCGAGGCGGTCGCCGCGGTGCTCGACGCCGACTGGGTGGTGCTCGGCCCCGGCTCCTGGTTCTCCTCCGTCATCCCGCATCTGCTGGTCCCCGAGCTGCTCGACGCGCTGACGGCGACGAAGGCCCGCAGGGTGCTCTCGCTGAACCTCGCGCCGCAGCCCGGAGAAACCGAGGGGTTCTCACCGCAGCGTCATTTGGAGGTTTTGGGACGACACGCCCCTAAACTCGCCCTGGACGTGGTGTTGGCCGACGAGGCCGCCGTGCCCGATCGCGAGTCCCTGACCGACGCCGCCAAGGAGGGCTTCGGCGCCGCGGTCGAGCTGGCGCCTGTGGCCAGGCCCGACGGGACTCCGAGGCACGATCCGGAGCTGTTGGCCGCCGCGTACGACCGTATTTTTCGGATGCATGGAAGGATCGGCCCATGGCGATGACGGCAGCGGTGAAGGACGAGATCTCCCGGCTTCCCGTCACCCGGACCTGCTGCAGAAAGGCAGAGGTCTCGGCCATCCTGCGCTTCGCGGGCGGGCTCCACCTGGTGAGCGGCCGCATCGTGATCGAGGCGGAGCTGGACACCGCGATGGCGGCACGACGGCTGAAGCGGGACATCCTCGAGATCTTCGGGCACAGCTCGGAACTGATCGTGATGGCGCCCGGCGGACTGCGCCGGGGCTCACGCTTCGTCGTACGGGTCGTGGCCGGCGGCGACCAGCTGGCCCGCCAGACCGGTCTTGTCGACGGCCGCGGCCGCCCGATCCGGGGTCTCCCGCCGCAGGTGGTCTCGGGGGCCACCTGCGACGCCGAGGCCGCCTGGCGCGGGGCCTTCCTGGCACACGGCTCGCTCACCGAGCCGGGCCGCTCCTCCTCCCTCGAGGTGACCTGCCCCGGCCCGGAGGCCGCGCTCGCCCTGGTCGGCGCCGCACGCCGGCTCCAGATCGCGGGCAAGGCCCGTGAGGTACGCGGGGTGGACCGGGTCGTCGTACGGGACGGGGACGCCATCGGCGCCCTGCTCACCCGGATGGGGGCGCACGAGTCGGTGCTCGCCTGGGAGGAACGGCGGATGCGGCGCGAGGTCCGCGCCACCGCGAACCGCCTGGCCAACTTCGACGACGCGAACCTGCGCCGTTCGGCGCGCGCCGCCGTCGCCGCCGGGGCCCGTGTGCAGCGCGCCCTGGAGATCCTCGCCGACGAGGTGCCGGAGCACCTCGCGGCCGCCGGGCGGCTACGCATGGAGCACAAGCAGGCCTCCCTCGAGGAGCTGGGCGCGCTCGCCGACCCGCCGCTGACGAAGGACGCCGTCGCGGGCCGTATCCGCCGGCTGCTCGCGATGGCCGACAAGCGGGCCCAGGACATGGGCATCCCGGGCACGGAGTCGAACATCACCGAGGAGATGGCCGACAACCTCGTCGGCTGACCCTCAGCGGAATGAAGACGCCGGTGCCGGTGCCCCGCCGGGGCACGGGCACCGGCGTTTTCGCTGCGCATGGGGCCACGCGGGGTCTGCAGGGACCCTTTTGACGCGCCCTTGACTTGACCATGAACTGTCATGAGTCTGGCGTCTGTTCGTTTCTGCGGTACACCGCGACCTCTGCGGTCCATCACAGCTTCTGCGGTACTCACCTGCTTCTGCGGTACACCACTGCAAGGGGGGCTCATGAGACGAAGAGCGAGATCGATCCTCGCCACGACGGCACTCATTCTGGGCGGACTTGGCGGCGCGGGGCTGACGCCCGTCGCCCGGGCGGAGAGCGGCGGTGCACCCCGATCGGACGCCGATCCGGTCAAGGTGTTCCGCGCCGAGGTCACGAAGGAGCAGGTACCCCTGCTCCTCGCGGCCGGGCAGGACGGACACGAACTCGGCGAACAGGCCCCCGAGAAGGGGAAGGCCGAGGTCGAGGTCTACCTCACCGACCAGCAGGCGAAGCAGCTGGAGAAGAAGGGCGTCGAACTCACCGAGCACACGCTCTCCGCCAAGGCGCGCGCCCGTGTGGCGGCCGCGGGCGACGGGGTGTTCCGTCCGTACAGCGGCAAGGGCAATCTCCAGGAGGAGATCGTCAGGACGGGCCAGGCCCACCCCGACCTCACCAAGGTCGTCTCCATCGGCAAGACGCTCCAGGGCAAGGACATCCTGGCGGTCAAGCTCACCAAGGGCGCCCGTACGACCAGGGACGGCGCGAAGCCGTCGGTGCTCTACATGTCCAACCAGCACGCCCGCGAGTGGATCACCCCCGAGATGACCCGCCGTCTGATGCACTACTACTTGGACAACTACTCCAAGGACAAGCGCATCAAGAAGATCGTCGACTCCACGGAGATGTGGTTCGTCCTGTCGGCGAACCCCGACGGGTACGACTGGACGTTCGACCCCGACGGCGACCGCCAGTGGCGCAAGAACATGCGGGACGTGAACGGCGACGGCGCCATCACCACAGGCGACGGCGTCGACCTCAACCGGAACTTCGCCTACAAGTGGGGCTACGACGACGAGGGTTCGTCCCCGAGCCCCGCCAGTGAGACCTACCGCGGCGCGAGCCCCGGCTCGGAGCCCGAGACGAAGGCCCTCGACGCCTTCGAGAAGCGCATCGGCTTCCGGTACGCCATCAACTACCACTCCGCGGCCGAGCTGCTGCTCTACGGAGTGGGCTGGCAGGTGGCCACGCCGACGCCGGACGACGTGCTCTACAAGGCGCTCGCGGGGACCCCCGAGAACTCCGCGATTCCCGGTTATCACCCGCAGGTCTCCTCCGAGCTGTACACGACGAACGGCGAGGCGGACGGGCACGCGGGGAACGTCAACGGCACCGGGATGTTCACGCCGGAGATGAGCGAGTGCCAGACCGCGTCGGCCGTGGACCCGGACGACCAGTGGCGCCCCGAGGACTGCGAGTCCGTCTTCACCTTCCCGGACGACGAGAAGCTGATCCAGCAGGAGTTCGTCAAGAACATCCCGTTCGCGCTCTCCGTGGCCGAGACCGCGGCGCACCCGGACCGGCCGTCCTCCTCGGTCGGCCTCGACGCCCCCGACTTCACGCCGGCCGCCTTCGGCACCTCGTACGCGCGCGGCGCCGACCAGGAGGTCTCGGTGACCGCCCGCAGGTCGGTGCGCGACAAGGAGCTCAACTACCGCGTGGACGGCGGCCGTACGCACGACGAGGACCTGCGCGCCTGGAAGGGCGGCGAGACCTACGGCGGCGACGACAACCTCCACTTCGACGCGTACCGCGCGAAGATCGAGGGCGCGGACCCGGGCGACAAGGTCGAGGTCTGGTTCACCGGACGCGGCAAGTCCGGGAAGCGCACCTCCAGCGAGCACTTCACGTACACCGTGGCCGAGCGGCCCAGGGGCGACACCCTCGTCGTCGCCGAGAACGACGCCACAGGCCAGCAGACGAAGGCCTACGTGGACGCGCTGAAGGCGAACGGGCGCACTCCGCTCGTGTGGAACGTCGCCACCCAGGGCGCCCCGGACGCACTCGCGGTACTCGACCACTTCAGGACCGTCGTCCACTACACGGGCGCCGACCGCCCCGGCCTCACCACCCAGCTCGCCCTGCGGGACTACCTCAACGAGGGCGGCAAGCTGATCGAGGCCGGTGAGCAGGCGGGCGGCTCCGTCGCCATCGGCGACACGACCACGAACGACTTCAGTCAGTACTACCTGGGCGCGTACTCGCGTACGTCGACACCCGGCGCCACGAAGTTCGCCGGATTCGGCGTGCTCACCGGCGCGGCGGCGGGCCTCGGCGACGCACCCGGCAACCCGCTGAACATCGCCGCGACCTACCAGGCCACCTCCGACGTGCTGTCCAAGGCCGACTACCCGCAGTTCACGAGTGCGGGCGCCGGTGAGTACGCGGGCACCCCCAACCCGTACAGCCCGTTCGAGGGCAGCTCCATGGCCGCCGCCGTGCACACCGACGACGGCTGGAAGCGCCTGACCCGCACCATCGACCTCACCGGCGTCTCCGCCGCCGACAAGCCGTCCCTGAAGTTCCAGCTCCTGTGGGACACCGAACCCGGCTACGACCACGCGGTGCTGGAGGCGCACACGGCGGGCGCCGAGGACTGGACGACGCTGCCCGAGGCCGGCGGCGCCACCACGAACGCCGTACCCGCCGAGTGCGAGGCCGGATTCCTGATCAAGGAGCACCCGGCGCTCAAGCGCTATCTGACGCCCGGCAGCACGGGCTGCACGGCCACCGGCACCTCCGGTTCCTGGAACAGCTTCACGGGTGCCTCGGACGGCTGGAAGCCGGTGACCTTCGACCTGAGCGCCTACGCGGGCAGGACGGTCGAGGTCTCGCTCAGCTACATCACCGACCCCGGCAGCGGCGGCCACGGTGTCCTCGCCGACAACGCGTCCGTCGTCATCGGCGGCGCCGCCAAGGAGACCGAGGGCTTCGAGTCGTCCTTCGGCGCCTGGAAGGTCGCGGGCCCGCCTCCGGGCAGCCCCGTCGTGACCAAGGACTGGGCCCGCGCGGGTGAACTGTTCAAGACATACGGAGCCGTCAGCACCAAGGACACCGTGCTCCTCGGATTCGGTCTCGAACACGTCGCCACGGCGGCCGAGCGGAGCGTGCTCGTGGGGAAGGCGCTGGCCTCTCTGAGGAGCTGAAAACCACCAAGCAGAAAACCGGACAAAGTACCCCGCTCACTTTTCGCAAAAAGCGCCAGATGAGCGGGAATCCCGGCGGTCCGTACCCCTACTGGGCGGTACGGGCCGCCGGGCCGCACAAGGGTCCACTCAATGTCACCCGGAGGGCTTCGGAGAGGTAGGGTCGGAGGCGGTCGGGGACATCCCATACAACTCGCCGGCGTCTAAAACCGGCGTACCAACGAGGAGATCGGTTCGTGACGATCCGCGTAGGCATCAACGGCTTTGGCCGCATCGGGCGTAACTACTTCCGCGCGCTGCTTGAGCAGGGTGCAGACATCGAGATCGTGGCTGTCAACGACCTCGGTGACACCGCGACCACCGCACACCTTCTGAAGTACGACACCATCCTCGGCCGCCTCAAGGCCGAGGTCACGCACACCGTCGACACGATCACCGTCGACGGCCACAGCATCAAGGTCCTTTCCGAGCGCAACCCCGCCGACATCCCGTGGGGCGAGCTGGGCGTCGACATCGTCATCGAGTCGACCGGCATCTTCACGAAGAAGGCCGACGCCGAGAAGCACATCGCCGGCGGCGCGAAGAAGGTCCTCATCTCGGCTCCGGCCAAGGACGAGGACATCACCATCGTGATGGGCGTCAACCAGGACCAGTACAACCCGGCGACGGACCACGTCATCTCGAACGCGTCCTGCACCACGAACTGTGTGGCGCCGATGGCCAAGGTTCTCGACGAGAACTTCGGCATCGTCAAGGGCCTGATGACCACGGTCCACGCGTACACGAACGACCAGCGCATCCTGGACTTCCCGCACTCGGACCTGCGCCGCGCCCGTGCCGCCGCCGAGAACATCATCCCGACCACCACCGGTGCCGCCAAGGCGACCGCCCTGGTCCTCCCGCAGCTCAAGGGCAAGCTCGACGGCATCGCGATGCGCGTCCCGGTCCCGACCGGCTCCGCCACCGACCTGGTCGTCACCCTGGCGCGCGAGACCACCAAGGACGAGGTCAACGCCGCGTTCAAGAAGGCCTCCGAGGACGGCGACCTCAAGGGCTTCCTGGCCTACACCGAGGACCCGATCGTCTCCTCCGACATCGTCGGCGACCCGGCGTCCTGCACGTTCGACTCCTCCCTGACCATGGTTCAGGAAGGCAACTCGGTGAAGATCCTCGGCTGGTACGACAATGAGTGGGGCTACTCCAACCGTCTCGTCGACCTCACTGTCTTCGTCGGCGGCCAGCTCTAACCACAGAGTCGGCATCTCGATGTGAGCACAGGGTCCGGACCGCGCAACGCCGCGCCGTCCGGGCCCTGTTGTGCGTCAGCCCAACCAAGAAGTCCAGGAGTCCAGCCATGAAGACGATCGACGAACTTCTCGCCGAAGGGGTCGAGGGCAAGCGGGTCTTCGTCCGCGCCGACCTCAACGTGCCTCTCGCCGACGGCAAGATCACCGACGACGGCCGCATCCGCGCCGTCCTGCCCACCGTCAAGGCCCTGGCCGACGGGGGCGCCAAGGTGATCGTCGCCTCCCACCTGGGCCGTCCCAAGGGAGCCCCGGACCCGGCGTTCTCGCTGCTGCCGGCCGCCGAGCGCCTCGCCGAGCTCCTCGGCAAGCCGGTCGCGTTCGCCCAGGACACCGTCGGCCCCGCCGCCCACGAAGCGGTGGACGGTCTGGAGCCCGGCCAGGTCGCCGTCATCGAGAACCTCCGTTTCAACGCCGGTGAGACGTCCAAGGACGACACCGAGCGCGGCGAGTTCGCCGACCGGCTGGCCGCCCTGGCCGATGTCTACGTGGGCGACGGCTTCGGCGCGGTGCACCGCAAGCACGCCTCGGTGTACGACCTGCCGGCCCGGCTGCCGCACTACGCCGGCTACCTCATCGCCACCGAGGTCGGCGTCCTGAAGAGGCTCACCGACGAGGTCAAGCGGCCGTACGTCGTCGCGCTCGGCGGGGCCAAGGTCTCCGACAAGCTCGCCGTCATCGACCAGCTGCTCGGCAAGGCCGACCGCCTGCTCATCGGCGGCGGCATGGCCTACACCTTCCTCAAGGCCCAGGGCCACGAGGTCGGCATCTCCCTCCTCCAGGAGGACCAGATCCCGGCCGTCAAGGAGTACATCAAGCGCGCCGAGGACAACGGCGTCGAGCTGGTGCTCCCCGTGGACGTCCTGGTCTCGACGGACTTCCCCGACCTCAAGACCAAGGCCCCGGCCAACCCCACCACCGTCGCCGCGGACGCCATCCCGGCCGACCAGGAGGGTCTCGACATCGGTCCGGAGACCCGCAAGCTGTACGCATCGAAGCTCGCCGACGCCGGGACGGTGTTCTGGAACGGCCCGATGGGTGTCTTCGAGCACCCCGACTACGCCGAGGGCACCAAGGCGGTCGCCCAGGCACTCCTCGACTCCCCGGCCTTCACGGTCGTCGGCGGTGGCGACTCCGCCGCGGCCGTCCGGCTCCTCGGCTTCGACGAGAATGCATTCGGCCACATCTCGACCGGCGGCGGCGCCTCCCTCGAATACCTTGAGGGCAAGACGCTCCCCGGCCTTGCCGCACTGGAGGACTGACCTCAATGACCACCCGCACGCCGCTGATGGCGGGCAACTGGAAGATGAACCTCAACCACCTCGAGGCCATCGCCCACGTCCAGAAGCTCGCCTTCGCGCTGGCCGACAAGGACTACGACGCCGTAGAGGTCGCGGTCCTGCCGCCCTTCACCGACCTGCGCTCCGTACAGACCCTGGTCGACGGCGACAAGCTCAAGATCAAGTACGGCGCCCAGGACATCTCGGCCCACGACTCCGGTGCCTACACCGGTGAGATCTCGGGCCCGATGCTCGCCAAGCTCAAGTGCACGTACGTGGCGGTCGGCCACTCCGAGCGCCGGCAGTACCACGACGAGACCGACGAGGTCTGCAACGCCAAGGTGAAGGCCGCGTTCAAGCACGGCCTGACCCCGATCCTGTGCGTCGGCGAGGAGCTCCACGTCCGCGAGGCGGGCAACCACGTCACGCACACGCTGTCGCAGGTCGAGGGCGGCCTCAAGGACATCCCGGCCGAGCAGGCCGAGACCGTCGTGATCGCGTACGAGCCCGTCTGGGCGATCGGCACCGGCAAGGTCTGCGGCGCCGACGACGCCCAGGAGGTCTGCGGGGCGATCCGCGGCAAGCTCGCCGAGCTGTACTCCCAGGAGCTGGCCGACAAGGTCCGCATCCAGTACGGCGGCTCGGTGAAGTCCGGGAACGTCGCGGAGATCATGTCGAAGCCCGACGTCGACGGCGCCCTCGTCGGCGGTGCGGCGCTCGACGCCGACGAGTTCGTCAAGATCATCCGGTTCCGCGACCAGTGAGCCGCGGGGGCGCGTCGGGCTCTCGACACCGACACGGAGCGCCCCTGAGGCGAACGTACAGGCCGTGAGTATGCGGTAGCGGCGTTACGTCGTACCCTTGCGGGGGCCGGGTGGCTTTCCACCGGGCCCCCGCAGCACGTATAAGTCGCAGTACGGATACATCGCAGTACGTATCAGTTCAGTCCGAGAGAATTGCCAGGAAGTAGGGACCAGCCGTGGTTATGGGGTTCTCGATCGCCCTGATCGTCTTCAGCCTGCTGCTGATGCTCCTTGTGCTGATGCACAAGGGAAAGGGTGGCGGTCTCTCCGACATGTTCGGTGGCGGCATGCAGTCGTCCGTCGGCGGCTCGTCGGTCGCCGAGCGCAAC
Organism: Streptomyces sp. NPDC055955; assembly: GCF_042270245.1. Taxonomy (NCBI): domain Bacteria; kingdom Bacillati; phylum Actinomycetota; class Actinomycetes; order Kitasatosporales; family Streptomycetaceae; genus Streptomyces; species Streptomyces sp. NPDC055955. Next base: position 138,117 of record NZ_JBHJYS010000020.1, on the reverse strand, counting down.
CTGGACCGCATCACCATCGTGCTCGGTCTGCTGTGGTTCGCGTGCATTGTCGTCCTCGGCCTGCTCATGAAGGTCAACAACTGACGCCGTCGCACCTGCACATCGCGCACATAAGGCCCCATGTTCGGTACGCGCCCTCCGGCGCGGCCTATCATGGGGCTTGCGTCTAGGGGCGGGGATGTAACTCCAATCACTGGACGCGCGTTGGGCCTTACGTAGACTGAGGCGCCCGCGGCGGAGTGAGACGCCGACAAGCTCCGCGGCACCATCACGCAGGGAGTTACGACCGTGGCAAGTGGCAACGCGATCCGAGGAAGTCGGGTCGGGGCGGGGCCGATGGGCGAGGCCGAGCGCGGCGAGTCCGCGCCGCGTCTGCGCATCTCCTTCTGGTGCTCCAACGGGCACGAGACGCAGCCGAGCTTCGCCTCCGACGCGCAGGTGCCGGAGACTTGGGACTGTCCGCGCTGCGGCTTCCCTGCCGGGCAGGACCGGGACAACCCGCCGGACCCGCCGCGCACCGAGCCCTACAAGACGCACCTCGCGTATGTGCGTGAGCGGCGCAGTGACGCGGACGGCGAGGCGATCCTCGCGGAGGCACTCGCCAAACTGCGGGGCGAGATCTAGGACTTGAGCACCGGCCGGACACACCCAAGTGTCCGGCCGGACTCGTTCGGCCGTAGCGGTCCGGACAGATGCCGTATACCGGGCCCTGATCAATTAGGTTGGTCAAGCAGCGGGGCAAGGTACGTACTCAGGTACGAGAGAAGGCTGAAGTCCGAGATGAACGCAGAAAGCCGTACCAGGCTCAATCAGATGCCCGAGTGGACGGCGCTCGCCAAGCACCGGGAAGAACTCGCAGACGTGCAGCTGCGTGAGCTGTTCGCCGCCGATCCGGCGCGCGGCTCCGGCTACACGCTCCAGGTCGGCGACCTGCACGTCGACTACTCCAAGCACCTGATCACGGACGAGACGCTGCGTCTGCTGCGTGAGCTCGCCGCCGCGACCGATGTCTTCGGGCTGCGGGACGCCATGTTCCGCGGCGAGAAGATCAATACGACCGAGGACCGGGCGGTGCTGCACACGGCGCTGCGGGCTCCGCGTGACGCGGTGGTCGAGGTCGACGGTGAGAATGTCGTCCCGCAGGTGCATGCCGTCCTCGACAAGATGGCTGCTTTCGCGGGCAGGGTCCGTTCGGGCGAGTGGACGGGTCACACCGGCAGGCGGATCAGGAACGTCGTGAACATCGGCATCGGCGGTTCCGATCTCGGTCCCGCGATGGCGTACGAGGTGCTTCGCTCGTTCACCGACCGGGATCTGACGGTCCGTTTCGTGTCGAACGTGGACGGTGCGGATCTGCACGAGGCCGTGCGTGATCTGGACCCGGCGGAGACGTTGTTCATCATCGCCTCGAAGACGTTCACGACGATCGAGACGATCACCAACGCGACGTCCGCGCGTCATTGGCTCCTCACGGGTCTGGGGGCCGGTCAGGATGCCGTGGCGAAGCACTTCGTGGCCCTGTCGACGAACGCCGAGAAGGTGTCCGACTTCGGCATCGACACGGCCAACATGTTCGAGTTCTGGGACTGGGTCGGCGGCCGTTACTCGTACGACTCGGCCATCGGCCTCTCGCTGATGATCGCGATCGGCCCGGAGGCGTTCCGGGAGATGCTCGACGGGTTCCACCTCGTCGACGAGCACTTCCGTACCGCGCCCGCCGAGTCGAACGCCCCGCTCCTGATGGGTCTGCTGGGCGTCTGGTACGGCAACTTCCACGACGCGCAGTCGCACGCGGTGCTGCCGTACTCGCACTACCTGTCCAAGTTCACGGCGTACCTCCAGCAGCTCGACATGGAGTCCAACGGCAAGTCCGTGGACCGTGCGGGCCGTCCGGTGGACTGGCAGACGGGTCCCGTCGTCTGGGGTACCCCCGGCACCAACGGGCAGCACGCCTACTACCAACTGATCCACCAGGGAACGAAGTTGATCCCGGCGGACTTCATCGGGTTCGCGGAGCCGGCAGCGGACCTGCTGCCGGGGCTCGTCGCACAGCACGACCTGTTGATGGCCAACTTCTTCGCGCAGACGCAGGCCCTCGCCTTCGGCAAGACCCCGGCCGAGGTCCGCGCCGAGGGCGTGCCCGAGGAGCTCGTGCCGCACAAGACGTTCCAGGGCAACCACCCCACGACCACCATCCTGGCGAAGGAACTGACGCCCTCCGTCCTGGGTCAGCTCATCGCCCTCTACGAGCACAAGGTGTTCGTCCAGGGCGCCGTCTGGAACATCGACTCCTTCGACCAGTGGGGCGTCGAACTCGGCAAGGTCCTCGCCAAGCGCATCGAGCCCGCCCTCACCGAGGGCGCGGAGGTGCCGGGGCTCGACCCGTCCACCCAGGCGCTGGTGGCCAAGTACCGCGAGCTGCGGGGCCGTTGAGTGCCTGAGCGGCGCATCTAATTGGGGTGCGCCGCCGCCCCCGGCGGGTGACACTGCTCCGGTCGCGTCACCTGCCGGAAGGACCCCATGGACCAGCTCATGTCCGCGCTCGCCGACCCTGCACGACTGAAGCTCTACGCGCGGATCGTGCTGGACGAGCTGGCGCCCCGCGACGAGGACTCCCCGGCCGTCCGCAAGCACCTGGGGCGACTCGTCTCCACCGGACTCGTCGAGCGACGGCCGGACGGAACGCTGCGGGCGGACCCCGCCGTGTTCCGTCGTGGGCGCCCGGCGGAGATCCATCCCGCCGTGCCGCGCCGCCTCACGGGATTCTTCGCCCGCGGCCGCCTCACCTCGATCCCCGTCCGCGCCACCGTGCGCCACGAACTGCTCGTCCACCTCACGGACACGCTCTTCGACTCCGAGCGCACCTACACCGAGGGTGAGGTCAACGACGCGTTCCGCACCGTCCACGAGGACACTTCGGCGCTGCGCAGGTACTGCGTGAACGACGGGCTGCTCGTACGGGAGCGCGACGGCAGCAGCTACCGCAGGGCGCACGCGTAGAGGCCCCGTACCGGTCAACTCCGGTGCGGGGCCTCTGCGTTCGTGCCGTCTAGCGTGGTGAGCCTCAGGCCACGTGCGGCGGGTGCAGCTCGGGCGGAAGCTGCGAGGCCGCCGCCGAGTCGAGCAGCCACAGTGTGCGCGAGCGTCCGTACGCGCCCGCGGCCGGCGCCTGGATCTCGCCCGCGCCGGACAACGCGATGGCCGCGGCCTCCGCCTTGTCCTCGCCCGCAGCGAGCAGCCACACCTCACGGGCGGCCCGGATCGCCGGGAGCGTGAGCGAGATGCGGGTGGGCGGCGGCTTCGGCGCGCCGTGCACACCGACGACGGTGCGCTCGGTCTCCCGGACCGCCGGCAGCTCGGGGAAGAGCGACGCGACATGCGTGTCCGGGCCGACCCCCAGCATCAGGACGTCGAACGTCGGCACCGGACCGTGGTCCTCCGGCCCCGCCGCGGCGGCCAGTTCGGCGGCGTACACCTGCGCGGCGGCGTCCACCTCGTACGGGCCGTCCGAAGCCGGCATCGGGTGCACCCGGTCCGGGTTCAGCGGCACCGAGTCGAGGAGCGCCTCGCGCGCCTGCGTGTAGTTCCGCTCGGGGTCGCCGTCCGGCAGGAACCGCTCGTCGCCCCACCACAGGTCGAGCCGCGTCCAGTCGACCGCGTCCCGGGCGGGAGCGGCCGAGAGGGCGGCCAGGAGTCCGTTGCCGTTGCGCCCGCCCGTCAGGACGACGGACGCGTAGCCGCGGGCGGCCTGGGCGTCCACGATCTTCGTGATGAGCCGGGCCGCGGCGGCCTGGGCCATCAGCTCCTTGTCGCGGTGCACCACCAACTGGGGTGCCGTGCTCATCACTTGGCGGCCGCCTTCGAAGTGGACTTCTTGGCGGCGGACTTGGCGGGCGCCTTCTTGGCCGCCGCCTTCTTCGCGGGGGCGGAAGCGGTGGCCGGCGCGGCCGCGTCGGCCGCGGGCTGCTGCCCGTCCGTCGCGGTCGCCCGGTCCGCCGGGCCGCCGAGCCGGTCCACGCCGAACCTCAGCGCGGCCGCGTAGGTGTCGTCCGGGTCGAGACGGCGCAGCTCCTCCGCGATCAGCTCGGACGTCTCGCGGCGCTTGAGGGCCACCGCGCGGTCCGGCTGGCCCTGGATCGACAGCGTGGCCAGCGAACCGTCCGGGCGGTCGAGCACGATGGCGCCGCAGTCCGTCTGCATGCGCACGGCCGTCAGGCCGGGGCCCGACGACAGCGACCGCTTGACCGGCACGTCGAGCCGGCCCGCGAGCCACATGGCGAGCAGTTCGCAGCTCGGGTTGAACTCCTCGCCCTCCACCTCGACCGAGTTGACCTTGCAGGTCACCTGGTCGAGAGCGGCGGCGAGCATGGAGCGCCACGGCGTGATCCGGGTCCACGACAGGTCCGTGTCACCGGGCGTGTAGGCGCCGGCGCGGGCCTCCAGCTCGTCGTTGGGCTGCTCCGCCGCGTAGGTGTCCGTCACGCGGCGCTGGGCGAGCGCGCCCAGCGGGTCCTTGGCCGGGTCGAGCGGCGCGTTCACCGGCCACCAGGCCACGACCGGGGCGTCCGGCAGGAGCAGCGGCAGGACGACCGACTGGGCGTGGTTGACGACCTCGCCGTACAGCCGCAGGACGACCGTCTCACCGGTCCCCGCCTCCGCGCCGACCCGCACCTCGGCGTCGAGCCGCGACGTCGTGCGGTCGCGCGGCGAACGGGAGACGCGCTTGATGACCACGAGGGTCCGCGAGGGGTGCTCGCGGGACGCCTCGTTGGCGGCCCTCAGCGCGTCGTAGGCGTTCTCCTCGTCGGTCACGATGACGAGGGTGAGCACCATGCCGACGGCGGGGGTGCCGATGGAGCGGCGGCCCTTCATGAGCGCCTTGTTGATCTTGCTGGACGTGGTGTCCGTGAGGTCGATCTTCATGGCCGGCGCCAGCTCCGTCCGTCTCGTGCGAGCATCTCGTCCGCCTCGGCGGGCCCCCACGTGCCGGACGGGTACTGGGCCGGCTTGCCGTGCTTGTCCCAGTACTTCTCGATCGGGTCGAGGATGTTCCAGGACAGCTCGACCTCCTCCGTGCGCGGGAAGAGGTTCGAGTCGCCGAGCAGGACGTCCAGGATCAGCCGCTCGTACGCCTCCGGGCTCGACTCCGTGAACGACTCGCCGTAGGCGAAGTCCATCGACACGTCCCGGATCTCCATGGAGGTGCCGGGCACCTTGGAGCCGAAACGGACCGTGATGCCCTCGTCCGGCTGGACGCGGATGACGATCGCGTTCTGGCCGAGCTCCTCCGTCGCCGTGTGGTCGAAGGGGGAGTGGGGCGCGCGCTGGAAGACGACGGCGATCTCGGTGACGCGGCGGCCGAGGCGCTTGCCGGTGCGCAGGTAGAACGGGACGCCCGCCCAGCGGCGGTTGTCGACCGACAGCTTGATGGCCGCGTAGGTGTCGGTCTTCGACTTGGGGTCGATGCCGTCTTCCTGGAGGTAGCCGACGGCCTTCTCGCCGCCCTGCCACCCGGCCGCGTACTGGCCGCGGACGGTGTGCTCGCCGAGCTCCTTGGGCAGCCGGACCGCGCCGAGCACCTTGGCCTTCTCGGCGACGAGCGCGTCCGCGTCGAAGGAGGCGGGTTCCTCCATGGCGGTGAGGGCCATGAGCTGGAGGAGGTGGTTCTGGATGACGTCACGGGCGGCGCCGATGCCGTCGTAGTAGCCCGCGCGGCCGCCGATCCCGATGTCCTCGGCCATCGTGATCTGCACGTGGTCGACGTAACTCCGGTTCCAGATCGGCTCGAAGAGGGTGTTGGCGAAGCGCAGGGCCAGGATGTTCTGGACGGTCTCCTTGCCGAGGTAGTGGTCGATCCGGAACACCTGGTCCGGGGCGAACACCTCGTGCACGATCGCGTTCAGTTCCTTGGCCGACTCGAGGTCGTGGCCGAACGGCTTCTCGATGACCGCGCGGCGCCACGAACCCTCGGGCGCGTCCGCGAGGCCGTGCTTCTTCAGCTGCTGCACGACCTGCGGGAAGAACTTCGGCGGCACGGAGAGGTAGAAGGCGAAGTTGCCGCCCGTCCCCTGCGCCTTGTCGAGCTCCTGCATCGTCGACTTCAGGCGCTCGAAGGCGTCGTCGTCGTCGAAGTTGCCCTGGACGAAGCGCATGCCCTGGACGAGCTGCTGCCAGACCTCCTCGCGGAACGGTGTACGCGCGTGTTCCTTGACCGCGTCGTGCACCTCCTGCGCGAAGTCCTCGTCCTCCCATTCGCGTCGGGCGAAGCCGATCAGTGAGAAGCCCGGCGGAAGCAGACCCCGGTTGGCGAGGTCATAAACGGCAGGCATCAGCTTTTTACGGGACAAATCGCCCGTGACACCGAAGATGACCAGGCCCGACGGCCCCGCGATACGCGGGAGCCGTCGGTCTGCGGCGTCACGGAGCGGGTTCGCTCCATGAACTGGGGTCAAGATCTCAGCCCTCCGAAGGGGCGAGGCGCTGGAGCTCCGCCTCGGTCGACTTGAGCAGGTCGTTCCAGGACGCCTCGAACTTGTCGACGCCCTCGTCCTCGAGCACCTGCACGACGTCGTCGTACGAGATGCCGAGCTTCTCGACAGCCGCGATCTCCGTGCGGGACTGGTCGTACGTCCCGGCGATCGTGTTGCCGGTGATCTCACCGTGGTCGGCGGTCGCGTCGAGCGTGGCCTCCGGCATGGTGTTGACGGTGCCGGGCGCGACCAGGTCCACGACGTACAGGGTGTCCTTGTACGCCGGGTCCTTCACGCCGGTCGACGCCCACAGGGGGCGCTGCTTGTTGGCCTGCGCCTTGTCGAGCGCGGCCCAGCGGTCGGAGGAGAAGACCTCCTCGTACGCCTCGTAGGCGAGACGGGCGTTGGCCAGCGCGGCCTTGCCCTTGAGCGCCTGGACGCCCTCGTCGGTGCCGAGGGCGTCCAGGCGCTTGTCGATCTCCGAGTCCACACGGGACACGAAGAAGGACGCCACCGAGTGGATCTTGGAGAGGTCCAGGCCCGCGGCCTTCGCCTTCTCCAGACCCGCCAGGTACGCGTCCATGACCTCGCGGTAGCGCTCCAGCGAGAAGATCAGCGTCACGTTCACGCTGATGCCCTTGCCGATGACCTCGGTGATCGCGGGCAGGCCCGCCTTCGTCGCCGGGATCTTGATGAGCGTGTTGGGACGGTCCACCAGCCAGGCCAGCTGCTTGGCCTCGGCGACGGTGGCCGCCGTCTCGTGGGCGAGGCGCGGGTCGACCTCGATCGACACGCGGCCGTCCTGGCCTTCGGTCGCGTCGAAGACCGGACGCAGGATGTCGGCGGCGTCACGGACGTCCGCCGTCGTGATCATGCGGATGGCCTCGTCGACGGTGACCTTGCGGGTGGCGAGGTCGGCGAGCTGCTGCTCGTAACCGTCACCGTGCGAGATCGCCTTCTGGAAGATCGACGGGTTGGTCGTGACGCCCACGACGTGCTGCTGGTCGATCAGCTCGGCGAGGTTGCCGGAGGTGATCCGCTTGCGCGACAGGTCGTCCAGCCAGATCGCGACGCCCTCTTCGGAGAGGCGCTTCAGTGCGTCTGTCATGGAAAATGCATCTCCTACGTGTCGTATATGAGCGTCAGCGCTGGGCTGCGGCGAGGGATTCCCGGGCGGCCGCGGCCACGGCGTCACCGGTGAAGCCGAACTCCCGGAAGAGGACCTTGCCGTCGGCGGAGGCACCGAAGTGCTCCAGCGAAACAATCCGTCCGGCGTCACCGACGAAGCGGTGCCACGTCAGACCGATACCGGCCTCGACCGCGACGCGCGCCTTGACCGACGGCGACAGGACCGAGTCCTTGTACTCCTGGTCCTGCTCGTCGAACCACTCCACCGACGGCATGGACACGACCCGCGTCGGGATCCCGTCGGACTGGAGCTGCTCACGCGCCTCGACGGCGAGCTGCACCTCGGAACCGGTACCGATGAGGATCACCTGCGGCGTGGCGCTCTGTCCGTCGGGCCCTTCGGCGTCGAGCAGGACGTAACCGCCCTTGGCCGCGTCCTCGTTCGCCTCGTACGTCGGCACGCCCTGGCGGGTCAGCACGAGGCCGTGCGGAGCGCCCTTGCCGAACACCTTCGTGTACCGCTTGAGGATCTCGCGCCAGGCGATCACGGTCTCGTTGGCGTCCGCGGGGCGGACGACGTTCAGACCGGGGATCGCGCGCAGCGCCGCCAGGTGCTCGACCGGCTGGTGTGTCGGACCGTCCTCGCCCAGACCGATCGAGTCGTGCGTCCACACGTACGTGACCGGCAGGTGCATCAGGGCCGACAGACGGACCGAGTTGCGCATGTAGTCGGAGAACACCAGGAAGGTGCCGCCGTAGATGCGGGTGTTGCCGTGCAGCGCGATGCCGTTCATCTCGGCGGCCATCGAGTGCTCGCGGATGCCGAAGTGGATCGTGCGGCCGTACGGGTCGGCCTCCGGCAGCGGGTTGTCCGCCGGCAGGAACGACGACGTCTTGTCGATCGTCGTGTTGTTCGAGCCCGCGAGGTCGGCGGAGCCGCCCCACAGCTCGGGGATGACCGGGCCGAGCGCCTGGAGGACCTTGCCGGACGCGGCGCGGGTGGCGACACCCTTGCCGGTCTCGAAGGTCGGCAGGTGCGACTCCCAGCCCTCGGGCAGGTCGGTCGCCTCGATGCGGTCGTACTCGGCGGCGCGCTCCGGGTTGGCCGTGCGCCAGGCGGCGAACGACTTCTCCCACTCGGCCTTCGCCTCGCGCCCGCGGTCCAGGGCCTCGCGCGTGTGCGCGATGACCTCGTCGGCGACCTCGAACGACTTCTCCGGGTCGAAACCGAGCACGCGCTTGGTGGCCGCGACCTCGTCGTCGCCGAGCGCCGAGCCGTGCGCGGCCTCGGTGTTCTGCGCGTTCGGCGCGGGCCAGGCGATGATCGAGCGCATCGCGATGAAGGACGGACGCTCCGTCTCGGCCTTCGCGGCCTCGATCGCGGCGAACAGGGCCTCGGGGTCGAGGTCGCCGTTCTCCTTCGGCTCCACGCGCTGCACGTGCCAGCCGTACGCCTCGTACCGCTTCATGGTGTCCTCGGAGACCGCGGTCTCCGTGTCACCCTCGATCGAGATGTGGTTGTCGTCCCACAGGAGGACGAGGCTGCCGAGCTTCTGGTGACCGGCCATCGAGGACGCCTCGGCGGAGATGCCCTCCTGGAGGCAGCCGTCGCCGGCGATCGCGAAGATGTGGTGGTCGAACGGGGAGGTGCCGGGGGCGGCCTCCGGGTCGAACAGCCCGCGCTCGAAACGGGCGGCCATCGCCATGCCCACGGCGTTGGCGACACCCTGGCCGAGCGGCCCGGTCGTCGTCTCCACGCCCGTGGTGTGCCCGTACTCCGGGTGCCCCGGGGTCTTGCTGCCCCAGGTCCGGAACGCCTTCAGGTCATCGAGCTGGAGGCCGAAACCGGCCAGGTACAGCTGGATGTAGAGGGTCAGGGACGAGTGTCCCGCGGACAGCACGAACCGGTCGCGCCCGAGCCAGTCGGCGTCCGCCGGGTCGTGCCGCATCACCTTCTGAAAGAGGGTGTACGCGGCCGGTGCCAGGCTCATCGCCGTACCCGGATGGCCGTTACCGACCTTCTGTACGGCGTCCGCGGCCAGGACGCGAGCGGTGTCAACGGCCCGCTGGTCCAACTCGGTCCACTGGAGGTCTGTGGTGGTCGGCTTGGTGCTCACCCTGGGTCAGGGCTCCTCTCCACATGTCGAATGCCGGTGATGATGGGCTCACCGGCTGTTGTCGAGCCTACCCCTGCGAGTACTCGCATTTTTTCGACTCAATCCAGACTGCCGGGCCGGGCCGGAATCCGCCTCCTGACAGGCATCCGTGCCGCTCGACAAGTGAATGCGCGACCGCTCATCTGGGGTGCTCCGAAACACGAACCCACCCCCACGAAGAGCCAGGTATAGGCAACGTCTACAGTGGCGTGGTACGCGCGAGCCTTTACCGGGACTTCACATCCGGGGGCTTGCTGGGAGTCTCTGTCAGGGGTGTGCGTGACGGCCGTCGAATCCCGTCCAGCGGGGCAACTCGGGACGAGCATCAGCCCGAGCCAACGGCCGTTCGGGGCCCGGGTCAAGGCATTCGTGGCGCTGACCAAGCCGCGGATCATCGAACTGCTGCTGATCACCACGGTTCCGGTCATGTTCCTCGCGCAGCAGGGTGTGCCCGACCTGAAGCTGGTGTTCCTCACCTGCCTCGGCGGCTACCTCTCCGCGGGTGGCGCCAACGCGCTGAACATGTACATCGACCGTGACATCGACGCGCTCATGGAGCGCACGTCGCAGCGTCCACTGGTCACCGGAATGGTCAGCCCCCGGGAGTGTCTCGCCTTCGGCATCGCCCTCGCGGTCATCTCCACGCTGCTGTTCGGGCTGACCGTCAACTGGCTGTCGGCCTGGCTCTCGCTCGGTGCGCTCCTCTTCTATGTGGTCGTCTACACGATGATCCTGAAGCGCCGCACGTCGCAGAACATCGTCTGGGGCGGCATCGCCGGCTGCCTGCCGGTCCTCATCGGCTGGTCCTCGGTCACGAACTCGATGTCGTGGGCCCCGGTCATCCTCTTCCTCGTCATGTTCTTCTGGACGCCGCCGCACTACTGGCCGCTGTCCATGAAGGTCAAGGACGACTACGCGCGCGTCGGCGTGCCGATGCTGCCCGTCATCGCCTCCAACAAGGTGGTCGCGAAGCAGATCGTCATCTACAGCTGGGTGATGGTCGCCGTCTCCCTGCTCCTGACGCCGCTCGGCTACACCGGCTGGTTCTACACCGCGGTCGCCCTGCTGGCCGGCGGGTTCTGGCTGTGGGAGGCGCACGGGCTGCAGAACCGCGCCAAGGCCGAGGTGGCGGGCGCGAAGCTCAAGGAGATGCGCCTGTTCCACTGGTCGATCACCTACGTCTCGATCCTCTTCGTGGCGGTCGCGGTGGACCCCTTCCTGCGCTGATCCACCCAGCAACCTCGCCGACGGGCGGGGGGAGTGGCCAAGGCCACGCCCCCCGCCCGTCGCGAGTTGATCTACCTGTCAGTAGCATCCTGTCCATGGCAGACACTCAAGCGGTTGACGACGCGATGCAGTCGGCGAAGGACGAGCGCAGGGCCGCCCGGCTCGCCCGGGAGATCGGGACGTTCGCCAAGCAGCACGGCGGCGCCGAGGGGCAGCTCGCGTACCTCGGGGAGCGCGGCACGCGCATCGCGCTCGTCGGCGAGGACGGCGGCTGGGGCAACCTCGTGGCACCTTCCGACGCCATCGCCCGCAAGGCCGTCGAGAAGGCCGGCATCACCGTCCGCGAGGACTTCGACGGCGAAATGGCCGCCAAGGTGAAGACCGGACCGTACGAGTGGACCCGCATGGCGGGCATCCAGGTGGGCGGCCCGAGCAACAAGTAGCCGCCCCGCCAATGCGTCAGGTGTACGAGACCAACACCTGACGCGGGTTGCACCCGTTAGGACCGTAGAAGCACGGTCCGTCTACGGGAGCCCGGATGATCGATACGCCGTCCCTCGTGGACCAGTACTGCCACGGGGTCCTGCGCACGGAGCTCGGCCTCGGCACGTTCGAGGCCCATCTCGGCCGGGGCGACCGCCCGCCCGCCCCCGGCACCACCTTCTTCGACACCCAGACCGGCTTCGCCGTCCGCCGCTGGTGTCCGCCGCTCCTCGGTCTCGAGCCGCACTGCCCACCCGCCCGCTACCTCGCGCGCCGCCGCGAGCTGGGCGTCGTGGAGTCGGGCCGCAGGCTGCTGCGGGGCAGCGGCATCACCACGTATCTGGTCGACACGGGACTGCCGGGCGACCTCACCGGGCCGCGCGAGATGGCCTCGGCCGGCGACGCGGACGCGCACGAGATCGTCCGCCTCGAACTGCTCGCCGAGCAGATCGCCGACACCTCGGGCACCGTGGAGTCGTTCCTCGCCAACCTCGCCGAGTCCGTGCACGCCGCCGCCGCGAACGCGGTCGCCTTCACCTCCGTGGCGGGCGTACGGCACGGCCTCGCGCTCGCGCCACAACCGCCGGGACCCGGCGAGGTACGGGGTGCCGCGGGGCGCTGGCTCGCCGCCCGCCGCGTCGGCGGACCCCTCACCGACCCCGTGCTCCTGCGTCACCTTCTGTGGATCGCGGTGGCCTCGGGCCGGCCGCTGCAACTCCACGCGGGCCTCGGCGAACCCGGCCTGCGCCTCGACCGCACCGACCCGGTCCTGCTCACCGACTTCGCCCGCGCCACGGCGGGACTCGGCACGGACCTGGTCCTGCTGCACGGCTACCCGTACCACCGGCACGCGGCGCACCTCGCCGGAGTCTTCCCGCACGTGTACGCGGACCTCGGCCCGGCGCTCGCCCGTACCGGGGCCCGCGCGGCGGCCGTACTCGCGGAGATCCTCGAACTCGCCCCGTTCGGCAAGCTGCTGTTCTCCAGCGGCGCGCACGGCCTGCCGGAGCTGCATGTGGTGGGGGCGCGGCTGTTCCGCGAGGCGCTCGGGCGGGTGCTCGGCGGCTGGGTCGCGGACGGCGCGTGGTCGCTCGCGGACGCGCAGCGGGTCGCCAGGATGATCGGGTCGGCGACGGCCCACCGGGTCTACGGCCTCAGCGGCACGGGCGCCGCACGGGGCGGCTGACCCGGGCCACGGGTTGTTCGGTTCAGACCCTGGAGAGGGCCGGGTCCGCCTGGGCCGGGACCTCCGCGGTGCCCAGCGGGCGCTCCCGCAGCGACAGCAGGACCCGCAGGACCGCGATCCACACCAGGGCCGAGCCCAGCATGTGCAGGCCGACGAGGATCTCGGGCAGGTCGGTGAAGTACTGGACGTAGCCGATGACGCCCTGCGCGAGCAGCACGAGGAACAGGTCGCGGGTGCGGTGCAGGGGGCCCTTGGGGGCGTCGACGGCCTTGAGGACGAACCACAGGGCGAACGTCAGTGTCACCACGATCCACGCCAGGACGGCGTGCGCCTTGCTGATGGTCTCCCAGTCGAGCGGCATCCGCGCCACGTCGCTGGAGTCACCGGCGTGCGGGCCCGAGCCCGTCACCACCGTGCCGACCATGATCAGCGCCACCGTGGCCGCCGTGAGGATCCAGACGAGCTGCCGGACCGCCTTGCCGACGAGGGGACGCGGCTCGGCGTCACCCTCACGGGTGCGCTGCCACATCACCGTGGCGACCGCGATCAGCGCGGTGGACAGCAGGAAGTGGGCCGCGACCGTGTACGGGTTGAGGCCGACGAGGACGACGATGCCGCCGAGGACGGCGTTGCCCATGACGAGCCAGAACTGGGCCCAGCCGAGCCGGGTGAGGCCGCGCCGCCACGGCTTCTGCGAACGGGCGGCGATGATCGCCCAGCCGACCGCGGCGCACAGGACGTACGTCAGCATGCGGTTGCCGAACTCGATGGCTCCGTGGAAGCCCATCTCGCTCGTCGCGGTGAGGGACTGGTCGGTGCACTTGGGCCACGTCGGGCAGCCGAGGCCCGAGCCGGTCAGGCGCACCGCGCCGCCGGTGACCACGATGACCACCGTCATCACGACGGCGGAGAGCGCGGCGCGCCGGACGGTCCGCTGAGCGGGGGTCCAGCGCTCGGCGATGAAGGCGAGCGGGTTGCGCACGGCTTGGGCGGCGTCGGCCGGGGTCACGTTTGGCACGGGCCCCATCGTAGGGCGCCGCTTGTGCATGCCTTCACGAGGGGGCCGATCCGGGACGATTGTGACGCCCCGCACGTTCCGTACGGGCTACTCCCAGCGGAAGAAGCGCGCCGCGGCGCCCAGGCCGAGGACCGCCCAGACCGCGAGGATCCCGAGGTCGCCCCACGGCATCGCCGCGCCGTGCTGGAGGACGTCCCGCAGCCCGTCGGAGAGCGCCGAGATCGGCAGCAGGCCGAGGACGGACTGGGCCGCCTCCGGGAACTTGTCGAGCGGCACGATGACGCCGCCGCCGACGAGCAGGAGCAGGAAGACCAGATTCGCGGCGGCCAGTGTCGCCTCCGCCTTGAGCGTGCCCGCCATCAGCAGGCCGAGCCCGGAGAACGCTGCCGTGCCGAGGACGAGCAGGAGCAGGACCGCGAGCGGGTTGCCGTGCGGCGACCAGCCGAGGGCCAGCGCGATGACCGTGAGGAGGACCACCTGGAGGACCTCGGTGACCAGCACGGACAGCGTTTTGGCCGTCATCAGTGCCCAGCGCGGCAGGGGTGAGGCGGCGAGCCGCTTGAGGACGCCGTAGCGCCGCTCGAAGCCGGTCGCGATGGCCTGTCCCGTGAACGCCGTGGACATGACGGCGAGCGCGAGGATGCCGGGGGCGAGGAAGTCGACCGCCTCGCCCTCACCCGTGTCGACGATGTCGACCGAGGAGAACAGGACCAGGAGGAGGGTGGGGATGACCACGGTGAGGAGGAGCTGCTCGCCGTTGCGGAGCAGCATCTTCGTCTCGAGCGCCGCCTGTGCCGCGATCATGCGGGTCAGCGGGGCGGCCCCCGGGCTCGGTGTGTACGTGCCGGCGCTCGTCCGCGTGGTTTCCTGCTGGGCCGTGCTCATCCGCGCAGCTCCCGTCCGGTCGGTTCCAGGCTGTGTCGTTGCGGGGGCGACCCCCGGACCCCCGGCCGGTGGGGGCGCATCGGTCCTGCTCATCCGCGCAGCTCCCGCCCGGTCAGTTCCAGGAATACGTCTTCGAGGGTGTGACGCTCGACGGCGATGCGGTCCGGCATCACGCCGTGCTGGGCACACCAGGAGGTGACCGTGGCCAGGAGCTGCGGGTCGATCCTGCCGCTCACCCGGTAGGAGCCCGGGGTGAGCTCGGCCGCGGCGGAGTCGGCGGGCAGCGCCTTGAGGAGGGAGGCCACGTCGAGGCCGGGGCGGCCGGTGAAGCGGAGCGTGTTCTCCGCGCCGCCGCGGCACAGCTCCTCCGGGGAGCCCTGCGCGATGACCCGGCCCGCGTCGACGATCGCCACGTCGTCGGCGAGCTGCTCCGCCTCGTCCATGTGGTGCGTGGTGAGGATGACCGAGACGCCGTCCGCCCGCAGGTCCCCGACCAGGTCCCAGGTGGCGCGGCGGGCCTGCGGGTCGAGGCCCGCGGTCGGCTCGTCGAGGAAGACCAGTTCGGGGCGGCCGACCACGGCCATGGCGAGCGCGAGGCGCTGCTGCTGGCCACCGGACAGGCGCCGGTAGCCGGTGCGGCCGCAGCTGCCCAGGCCCAGGCGTTCGATCAGGGCGTCCACGTCCAGCGGGTGGGCGTGCAGCTTCGCGATGTGGCGGAGCATCTCGTCGGCGCGGGCGCCGGAGTAGACGCCACCGGACTGGAGCATCACGCCGAGGCGGGGCCGCAGCTGCGCGGCCTGCCTGACCGGGTCGAGGCCGAGGATGCGGGCGGTGCCGGAGTCCGGCCTGCGGTAGCCCTCGCAGATCTCGACGGTGGTCGTCTTGCCGGCGCCGTTGGGGCCGAGGACGGCGGTGATGCCGGGGGCTGCCGTGAGGTCGAGGCCGTCGACCGCGGTCTTCGTTCCGTACCGCTTCACCAGACCGGTGAGGTGGACGACGGGCTCGCTTGTCATGGTGCGCAAGTCTAGGGACCGTCCGGCGGTGGCGGCCGGGCGGGGCGGAAGCGGGCGGAACGGGTGGCGAGGTCACGGCATGGCGACTGTCACCACGGGCCGGCCGGACGCTCGCGGTACGGGGCCGCCGGACCCTGCCGGGCCGGTGTCGACGGGCCGAAAGCGGTCCGGGGCACCGGGCCCGGCAGGGCGGTCGTGGGGAAGCGGGCGACCCGGAGGCGGCCGGGCGGGGGCGAGACCGCCGCCCGTGCCCGGGCTTCGATCATCGGTACCGGCCGCCGAGTAGGCCCGTCACGTGTTCCCGCCCGCCTGCCCGACGGTCCGTATCTGACGCAGGTGCCCTGATCATCCGCAGCTCACCACGGGCCCGCGCCGGTCAGGGGCGGGCCCGTCCGCGTTCACCCGGGCGGCGGTGGACGGTGAGGCCGGTGCCGGGGGGCGAACGGGCCGGTGGGAGGGGGTGCGGGCAGGGTCCCCGGTCTCCCCGCAGAGGCGTGGTGAGGCCCGCCGATCTGATCGATCAAAGATCGTTTCCGCAGGTCACCTTAGGTATGCCTAAGTGACGCAGGGCACCGGAGATCATCCAGGGCCCCGCTTGTCAGGCCTTGAGGAATTACGCAACAATGGCGTTGTGAAATACGTCGGCGAGGCTCAGGAGGCTCCCCAGGGGGCCCCGCAGGAGGAGATCGCGACCGGTGAGCGCTCGACGCGCAACCGGGTCGCCCGCTCCATCCTGGACCACGGCCCGTCCACCGTCGCCGATCTGGCCGGCCGCCTCGGTCTCACCCAGGCCGCCGTGCGCCGCCACCTGGACGCGCTGGCTGCCGACGAGGTCGTCGAAGCACGTGAACAGAAGATCTACGGAGCCCGTACGCGCGGCCGTCCCGCCAAGGTGTTCGCCCTGACGGACTGCGGCCGGGACGCCTTCGACCAGTCCTACGACACGCTCGCCGCCGACGCCCTGCGCTGGATCGCGCAGCGCGAGGGCGGGGAGGAAGCCGTCATCGCCTTCGCCCGCGCCAGGATCGCCGAGCAGGCCGGGGCGTACCGGGCGGCCGTCGAGTCCGCCGCCCCCGAGGAGCGTACGGAAGCCCTCGCCAAGGCCCTGAGCGCCGACGGGTACGCTGCTACGGCGCGAAGCGCACCGGTCGGCGAGCAGCTGTGTCAGCACCACTGCCCGGTCGCACACGTCGCCGAGCAGTTCCCGCAGCTGTGTGAGGCGGAGACCGAGATCTTCTCCCAGTTGCTCGGCACACATGTGCAGCGGCTGGCCACCATCGCCCACGGCGACGGGGTGTGCACGACCTTCATCCCGAAGATCGCACCCAAGACCACCGCCCCACAAAACGACACAAACGCATCCGCAAGCACCGCCGGGAGGAACCCCGCATGACGCTCCCCATCGAGGAGACTGCCCACCCCGAGCTCGAGGGTCTGGGCAAGTACGAATACGGCTGGGCCGACTCCGACGCCGCCGGTGCCTCTGCCAAGCGGGGCATCAACGAGGACGTCGTCCGCGACATCTCGGCCAAGAAGTCCGAGCCGGAGTGGATGACCAAGCTCCGCCTCAAGGGCCTGCGCCTCTTCGACAAGAAGCCCATGCCGAACTGGGGCTCGGACCTGTCGGGCATCGACTTCGACAACATCAAGTACTTCGTGCGGTCCACCGAGAAGCAGGCCCAGTCCTGGGAGGACCTGCCCGAGGACATCAAGAACACGTACGACAAGCTCGGCATCCCCGAGGCGGAGAAGCAGCGCCTCGTCGCCGGTGTCGCGGCCCAGTACGAGTCCGAGGTCGTCTACCACCAGATCCGCGAGGACCTGGAGGAGCAGGGCGTCATCTTCCTGGACACCGACACGGCCCTGAAGGAGCACCCCGAGCTCTTCAAGGAGTACTTCGGCACGGTCATCCCGGTCGGCGACAACAAGTTCGCGTCGCTGAACACGGCCGTGTGGTCCGGCGGATCCTTCATCTACGTCCCCAAGGGCGTACACGTCGAGATCCCGCTCCAGGCCTACTTCCGTATCAACACGGAGAACATGGGCCAGTTCGAGCGGACGCTGATCATCGTCGACGAGGACGCCTACGTCCACTACGTCGAGGGCTGCACGGCGCCGATCTACCAGTCGGACTCCCTGCACTCCGCGGTGGTCGAGATCATCGTGAAGAAGGGCGCCCGCTGCCGTTACACGACCATCCAGAACTGGTCGAACAACGTCTACAACCTGGTCACCAAGCGCGCCGTGGCGTACGAGGGCGCGACCATGGAGTGGATCGACGGCAACATCGGCTCCAAGGTCACCATGAAGTACCCGGCCGTCTACCTGATGGGCGAGCACGCCAAGGGCGAGACCCTCTCCATCGCCTTCGCCGGCGAGGGGCAGCACCAGGACGCCGGGTCCAAGATGGTCCACATGGCGCCCAACACCTCCTCCAACATCGTGTCGAAGTCGGTGGCCCGTGGTGGCGGCCGTACTTCGTACCGCGGTCTGGTCGAGATCGGTGAGGGTGCCGCCGGCTCCAAGTCGAACGTGCTGTGCGACGCGCTGCTCGTCGACACGATCTCCCGCTCCGACACGTACCCGTACGTCGACGTCCGCGAGGACGACGTGTCCATGGGCCACGAGGCGACGGTCTCCAAGGTCTCCGACGACCAGCTCTTCTACCTGATGAGCCGCGGTATGACGGAGTTCGAGGCGATGGCGATGATCGTGCGCGGCTTCGTCGAGCCGATCGCGAAGGAGCTGCCGATGGAGTACGCCCTCGAGCTCAACCGGCTGATCGAGCTGCAGATGGAAGGCGCCGTCGGCTAACGCCGCAAGCCCGTCCGTCAGCACACGTCTTGAACTGAGAAAGAGAGCACTACGACAGCCATGGCTGAGGCTCAGAACATCCCGGCGGCGGGGTCCACGACCGCCGGCTCGATCGCGGTGGCCGCAGAGTCGACCGTCGCCACGCGCATGAGTGCGCCCCCTTCCTTCGACGTCGCGGACTTCCCCGTCCCGCACGGCCGTGAGGAGGAGTGGCGGTTCACGCCGCTCGAGCGGCTGCGCGGCCTGCACGACGGGACGGCGGTCGCCCAGGGCGGCCTGCGCGTCGAGGTGAGCGCCCCCGCGGGCGTCACCCAGGAGACCGTCGGGCGTGACGACGCCCGCGTCGGCAAGGCCGGCAAGCCGGTGGACCGGGTCGCCGCCCAGGCGTTCTCGTCCTTCGAGAAGGCCTCGGTCGTGTCCGTCCCCAAGGAGACGGTGCTCACCGAGCCCATCCGCATCGCCGTGCACGGCGAGGGCGGCACCGCCTTCGCGCACCAGGTCATCGAGCTCGGCGCGTTCGCCGAGGCCGTCGTGGTCATCGACCACACCGGTGACGCGGTGCTCGCCGCCAACGTCGACTACATCCTGGGCGACGGCGCCAAGCTGACCGTCGTCTCCGTCCAGGACTGGGACGAGAAGGCCGTCCACGTCGCGCAGCACAACGCGCTCGTCGGCCGCGACGCCTCCTTCAAGTCCGTCGTCGTCACCTTCGGCGGTGACCTCGTCCGCCTGCACCCGCGTGTCAACTACGCGAGCACCGGCGGCGAGGCCGAGCTCCTCGGCCTGTACTTCACCGACGAGGGCCAGCACCAGGAGCACCGCCTCCTCGTCGACCACGAGGCCCCGCACTGCAAGTCGAACGTCGTCTACAAGGGCGCGCTCCAGGGCCAGGACGCCCACGCGGTCTGGATCGGCGACGTCCTCATCGAGGCCACCGCCGAGGGCACCGACACGTACGAGATGAACCGCAACCTGGTTCTGACCGACGGCGCCCGCGTGGACTCGGTCCCGAACCTGGAGATCGAGACCGGCGAGATCGTCGGCGCGGGCCACGCCTCGGCGACCGGCCGCTTCGACGACGAGCAGCTCTTCTACCTGCGCTCGCGCGGTATCCCGGCCGACGAGGCCCGTCGCCTCGTGGTCCGCGGCTTCTTCGCCGAGCTCGTCCAGCAGATCGGTCTGCCGGACGTCCAGGAGCGCCTGCTCGCCAAGATCGAGGCCGAGCTGGAGGCTTCCGTCTGATGGCCTTCGACCGTGCCCGGTTCACTCGGGCCTGCGGATTGAGCGAGCTGGAGGAGGACACCCCGAAGCGGGTGGAACTCGACGGCACGCCGGTCTCGGTCGTCTTCACCGAGGGCGAGGTGTTCGCGATCAACGACATCTGCTCGCACGCGAACGTGTCGCTCTCCGAGGGCGAGGTGGAGGACTGCCAGATCGAGTGCTGGCTGCACGGCTCCGCGTTCGACCTCCGCACCGGCAAGCCGTCCGGCCTTCCCGCGACGCGCCCCGTCCCCGTTTACCCCGTAAAGATCGAAGGGGACGACGTGCTCGTCTCCCTCTCCCAGGAGTCCTGAGGCACCCATGGCAACGCTTGAAATCAAGGACCTGCACGTCACCGTCGAGGCCGACAACTCCACCAAGGAGATCCTCAAGGGCGTCGACCTGACCGTGAAGCAGGGCGAGACGCACGCCATCATGGGCCCGAACGGCTCCGGCAAGTCGACCCTCGCCTACTCCATCGCGGGTCACCCCAAGTACACGATCACCCAGGGCACCGTCACCCTCGACGGCGAGGACGTCCTCGAGATGTCCGTCGACGAGCGCGCCCGCGCCGGCATGTTCCTCGCCATGCAGTACCCGGTCGAGGTCCCCGGTGTCTCGGTCTCCAACTTCCTGCGCACCTCGGCCACCGCGATCCGCGGCGAGGCCCCCAAGCTGCGCACGTGGGTCAAGGAGGTCAAGACCGCGATGGAGCAGCTCCAGATGGACCCTGCCTTCGCCGAGCGCAACGTGAACGAGGGCTTCTCCGGCGGTGAGAAGAAGCGCCACGAGATCCTCCAGATGGAGCTTCTCAAGCCGAAGATCGCGATCCTCGACGAGACCGACTCCGGCCTCGACGTCGACGCGCTGCGCCAGGTCTCCGAGGGCGTCAACCGCGTCCGCGAGACCGGCGAGGTCGGCACCCTGCTGATCACGCACTACACGCGCATCCTGCGCTACATCAAGCCGGACTTCGTCCATGTCTTCTCGCAGGGCAGGATCGTCGAGTCCGGCGGCCCCGAGCTCGCCGACAAGCTCGAGGCCGAGGGCTACGAGGCATACACGAAGGGCGGCGCATCCGCGTGACACAGCTGCCGGGCCTCCTCGACACCGAGGCGATCCGCAAGGACTTCCCGATCCTCGACCGGGTACTTCACGACGGCAAGAAGCTCGTGTACCTGGACAACGCGGCGACCTCGCAGACGCCGCGCCAGGTCATCGACACGCTCAGTGAGTACTACGAACAGCACAACGCCAACGTCCACCGGGGCGTGCACGTGCTCGCCGAGGAGGCCACGGCGCTGTACGAAGGTGCGCGTGACAAGGTCGCGGCCTTCATCAACGCGCCGAGCCGCGACGAGGTCATCTTCACCAAGAACGCCTCCGAGTCGCTCAACCTCGTGGCGAACATGCTGGGCTGGGCCGACGAGCCCTACCGCGTGGACCACGAGACCGAGATCGTCATCACGGAGATGGAGCACCACTCCAACATCGTGCCGTGGCAGCTGCTCTCGCAGCGCACCGGCGCGAAGCTGCGGTGGTTCGGGCTGACCGACGACGGCCGCCTCGACCTCTCCAACATCGACGAGATCATCACCGAGAAGACGAAGATCGTCTCGTTCGTCCTCGTCTCGAACATCCTGGGCACCCTCAACCCGGTCGAGGCCATAGTGCGCCGCGCCCAGGAGGTCGGCGCCCTCGTCCTCATCGACGCGTCCCAGGCCGCGCCGCACATGGTGCTCGACGTGCAGGCGCTGCAGGCCGACTTCGTGGCCTTCACCGGCCACAAGATGTGCGGCCCGACGGGCATCGGCGTCCTGTGGGGACGCCAGGAGCTCCTCGAGGACCTGCCGCCCTTCCTGGGCGGCGGCGAGATGATCGAGACCGTCTCCATGCACTCGTCGACGTACGCGCCGGCGCCGCACAAGTTCGAGGCGGGTACGCCCCCGATCGCCCAGGCCGTCGGCCTCGGCGCGGCCGTGGACTATCTGACCTCGATCGGCATGGACAAGATCGCCCAGCATGAGCACGCGATCACCGAGTACGCGGTGAAGCGGCTGCTCGAGGTCCCGGACCTGCGGATCATCGGCCCCACCACGGCCGAGGACCGCGGCGCCGCGATCTCGTTCACGCTCGGTGACATCCACCCGCACGACGTGGGGCAGGTCCTGGACGAGGAAGGCATCGCGGTCCGCGTGGGTCACCACTGCGCCCGCCCCGTCTGCCTGCGCTACGGAATTCCTGCGACCACGCGAGCGTCGTTCTATCTGTACTCCACGCCCGGCGAGATCGACGCGCTGATCGACGGCCTGGAGCACGTACGGAACTTCTTCGGCTGAGGGGCTGGCTGGGAACGTGAAGCTGGATTCGATGTACCAGGACGTCATCCTGGACCACTACAAGCACCCGCACGGGCGCGGTCTGCGCGATGGCGACGCCGAGGTGCACCACGTCAATCCGACGTGCGGCGACGAGATCACGCTGCGCGTGAAGTACGACGGCTCGACGATCAGTGACGTCTCGTACGAGGGCCAGGGCTGCTCGATCAGCCAGGCTTCGGCCTCTGTTCTGAACGAGCTGCTCGTCGGCAAGGACCTGGCCGAGGCGCAGAAGATCCAGGAGACCTTTCTGGAGCTGATGCAGTCGCGGGGCAGGATCGAGCCCGACGACGCGATGGAGGAGGTGCTGGAGGACGCGGTCGCGTTCGCCGGTGTCTCCAAGTACCCGGCCCGTGTGAAGTGCGCCCTCCTGAGCTGGATGGCATGGAAGGACGCGACGGCCCAGGCGCTGGACGGCGCGGAGAGGAAGACGGCATGAGCGAGACTGTGACCACCAAGCCGGCGTCCGAGGAAGAGGTCCGCGAGGCCCTCTACGACGTCGTCGACCCCGAGCTGGGCATCGACGTCGTCAACCTCGGCCTGATCTACGGCATCCACATCGACGACGCCAACATCGCCACGATCGACATGACGCTGACGTCCGCGGCCTGCCCGCTGACCGACGTCATCGAGGACCAGGCGAAGTCGGCCACCGACGGCATCGTGAACGAGCTCCGGATCAACTGGGTCTGGATGCCGCCGTGGGGCCCGGACAAGATCACCGACGAGGGCCGCGAACAGTTGCGCGCGCTCGGCTTCAACGTCTGATCGGTCCTCGCCGGTCTGCCGTATCTGTACGGCCCCCTGTGCTCCCGGCACGGGGGGCCGTGCTGTTTGCTGTTCGCCCCCACGACGCGGGGCGTACGCCTGGAGTTGGCCCGGGTGGCCGAAGGTTCTCGTCGACACCCGCCCCGATGAGAGGCTCTCATGCAGCACTCCCTTTCCCTGTTCCGCCGCAGAGCCGCCGCCGTCACGGGCGGAGTGCTCACGCTGGCCCTCGCGGGGCTCAACAGCCCTGCGGGCGCCGCGAGTTACGGGACACCGACGATCGCGCTCTCCGCGGACTACGTCTCCGGGGCGGTCGGCGCCACGGGTGACCCGGTCGTGACCGTCACCGTCGGCCAGAGCGGCGCCGACGCGTCGGCGCTGACCGTGGCCGCGTCCGCGAGCACCAAGTCGTCCGTCGCCGGCACGGGGAACGTCACCGTCACCGGGTCGGGCGCCACCCGGCAGGTGTCCGTCGCCGCGCAGGGCCGCGGCTACACCGACCTCACTCTCAAGGTGACCGGAGTGGACGGCAGGACCGCCACCAGGACGCTGCACTACGCCGCCTCGGCCGCCGTGCAACAGGGCGCCGACACCCGCTACTTCACCGGTTCCAGTGACGCGTCCGCCGCCGTCGACGCGGGCGGCGGCTACGTCCTGGTCGCCGACGACGAGTCCAACGTCCTGCGCCTCTACAACGGTTCGCTCTCCGGCGCACCCGTGAAGACCTGGGACTTCAGCTCGCAGCTCGGGGTGTCCAAGGAGGTCGACATCGAGGGCGCCACGCGCGTCGGCGACACGATCTACTGGACCGGCTCCCTCGGCAACAACAAGGACGGCGAGTACAAGTCGCCCCGGAACACGGTCTTCACGACCGCCGTGAGCGGCAGCGGGGCCTCCACGCAGCTGTCGTACGGCAAGGCGTACAAGAAGCTGCGGGACGACCTGGTCGCCTGGGACGAGGCGAACGGGGACCGATACGGGTTCGCTGCCGGTACCGCGGACGGGCAGGTGCCCAAGCAGATCGACGGGTTCAACGTCGAGGGCCTCGAATTCGCGCCCGGGTCGACCACCACCGCCTACATCGGGTTCCGTGCGCCGCTCGTGCCGCCGAAGGAAGGGGGCAAGGCGCTGCTCGTGCCCGTCACCAACTTCGACAAGGTCGTCGCGAGCGGCACGAAGCCCGTGTTCGGGACACCCGTCGAGCTCGACCTGGGCGGTCTCTCCGTACGCGACATCCGTAAGAACGCCGCGAACCAGTACCTGATCGTGGCCGGCAGCTGGGCCGCCGACGACAACTCCGACCCGTACGCCCTGTACCAGTGGGACGGCGTGGCCGGACACGCGCCGGTCAAGCGGATCGACCTGCCGACCAGCGACCCCGGTGGCTGGGAGGCCGTGGTGAGCGTGCCCGACCTGAGCCAGTCCGGCGCCCGCGCGCAGCTCCTGACCGACGACGGCTCCGCCGACCTCTACGGCGACGGCACCGAGGCCAAGGACCTCACGCACCCGGAGTGGAAGAAGTCCAGGGCGACCTGGTTCGGCGTCACCGGCTGATCCGCGCGCACGGGGGGCGCGGCGCGGGCCCGCGCGGCAGACTGGGCGTCATGGCTTCTTCGCTGTACCAAGTCGTCGTGAACGCCCGGGATCTGTCCGCGCAGGCCCGCTTCTGGTGCCAGGTCCTCGACTGGAAGGTGCTGTTCGAGGACGAGGAGGAGATCGTCATCGGCGCCGACGCGACCACGCTGCCGGGCTTCTGCTTCGTGCCGGTGACCGAGAGCAAGACCGTCCGCAACCGCCTGCACATCGACCTCAGCCCCGACGACCGGGACGCCGAGGTCGAGCGCCTCGTCGGCCTCGGGGCACGGCGCGTGGACGTCGGGCAGGGCGAGGACGCGACGTGGGTCGTCCTCGCCGACCCCGAGGGCAACGAGTTCTGCGTCCTGCGGCCGAAGAGGACGCTCCTCGACTGAGAACTGGCGGCGGCGGCCGGTGGTCAGGCGTCGGACCGGGACGCGAGCTCCAGCGTGTGCGCGAGGCCCTCCCGGCGGATGCGCTGGTCGATGTAGAGCAGCGCGGTGACGAGCGGCAGGAACACCGAGCTGACCAGCTGCACCAGCAGATTGCCGATCATGGACAGGACCATGGCGAAGCCCAGCTGCGGCAGCATCGCCTCGAAGACGTCGGAGAGGTCCTGACCCGGTTCGTACGGCTGCACCGTCGGGTCCGGCATCGCGAGCTGGAGCGGTACCCGCACCGCGAGCGAGACCACCATCATGATCACGCCGGCCAGCAGGGAGATGCCGAACGTGCGCCACCAGGCGCCCCGCACCAGGCGTGCCGAGCGGCGCAGTGCCTGGATCGGTCCCGCCCCCTCCAGCGTGGCGGCCGCCGGGCCGAACAGGAACAGGACATAGACCCAGACCACGAGCGGCACCGTCACCGCCATGAGCAGAAAGAGCACGCCGACCGGGGCCACCGACTGCGTGAGCAGGGTGACGACGAGCGACACCATGAACGCCACGGCCAGGCCCGCCGGGATCAGCGCGATCAGGCCCATCAGCAGGCCTACGCCGAGCACGGAGGGCGTGCGGGACCAGGCGTGCCGCCACACCGCGCCGAAGCATGCCGGCCGGCCGAGCACCGCCTCGCGCAGCACCACGGTGCACGCGGACTGGATGAACGCCGTGCCGACCGTGAGCGCCACCATGCCGAAGGCCCACGCGATGCCGAACGCGACGAGCACCGGCCGCAGATGGCTCCAGTCGGGTTCGGTGTGCCGGTCGAAGAGCGCCCGTACGTCGTCCGAGACGGCCGTGTAACCGAGCGCCAGCGCGCCCGCCATGAGTACGCCGAGCACCAGGTACACGAGGAGGACCGTGCCGAACAGCGGCTTCGCGTGGCGGCGCATCGTGGTGAAGGTGCCACCGAGTATCCGGTCGACGCCGAGCGGCGCGAGCGGGATGACACCCGGCTGCGGCGGGGGCGGCGGCGGGGTCCAGGCACCGCCCCACCCGTAGCCGCCCGGCCCGTATCCGGGTCCCTGCCCCGGCCCCTGTCCCCACATGTCCGTCATCTCGCCGCACTCCCGGGAGTAGTTCGTCCCTGTGGCCCCCCACAGTGATCGCGACACGATAGCCCGCCGGCGCTCTGTACGCCCGTACACAACGTTGCGTACAGTCGTACACATGGGATACGTACTGCTGTCCGGCGCCATCGCGGCGGAAGTGGCCGCCACCACCGCCATGAAGTACAGCGAGGGATTCAGCAGGCTCTGGCCCTCCCTGGTCACCGTCTCCGGCTATCTGATCGCGTTCGTGCTGCTCGCCCAGACGCTGAAGACCGTGCAGGTCGGAACCGCGTACGCGATCTGGGCCGGCGTCGGCACGGCCGTCATCGCCGGGATAGGCATGCTCTTCCTCGGCGAGGCGATGACCGCGGCCCGGCTCGCGGGCATCGCCCTGATCATCGGCGGCGTGGTGCTGCTCAACCTGGGCGGCGCCCACTGATGGCGCGGCGCTACGACCCCGAGCGCCGGCAGCGCATCATCGACGCCGCGATCCGCGTGGTGGGCGAGAAGGGCATCGGCGGGCTCAGCCACCGCAGCGTCGCCGCCGAGGCCGACGTGCCGCTCGGCTCGACGACGTACCACTTCAGGACCCTCGACGAACTGATGGTCGCCGCGCTGCGCCAGGCCAACGAGGGGTTCGCGAAGGCCCTGGCGGGCAGCGCCGTCCTCGAGGCGCCGCGCGCCCGGCTCGCGGCCGGGCTCGCCGCGGTCCTCGGCGAGTGGCTCGCGGGCGACCGCACCGGTGTCGAGCTCGAGTACGAGCTGTATCTCGCCGCCCTGCGCCGGCCCGCGCTGCGGCCCGTCGCCGCCGAGTGGGGCGAGGGCGTCGCCGACGAACTCGCGCGGCGCACGGACCCGGTCACGGCCCGCGCGCTGGTCGCCCTGATGGACGGAATCTGCCTCCAGGTGCTGCTCACGGACGCCGTCTACGAGGAGGAGTACGCGCGCGACATGCTCGCGCGGGTCATCGACGGAGCCCCCGGCGGCGCCGCGGCCGGTGCGTCCGGGGAGCGCGGCGCGCCCGGCACCTGAGACACCGGCCGTACGGGTTCGCCCTCGCGGCGCACCTCCGGTTAGGTTTCACCCATGTCTGACTCTCCCGCCAGCACCACCGCTCACCGCACCACCGGCGCCGTCGCCGCAGGCCTCGCCACGCTCACCGCCGACGGCACCGTCCTCGACACCTGGTTCCCCGCCCCGTCCCTCCAGGACGAGCCCGGTCCGGCCGGCACCGAGCGGCTCTCCGCCGAGCGCGCCGTCGAACTGCTCGGCGAAGGCGCCGCGAAGGCCATCGGCTCCGACGCCCGCCGCGGTGTGGAGACCGTCGCCGTGCGCACGGTCATCGCCTCGCTCGACGACAAGCCGCTCGACGCGCACGACGCCTACCTGCGCCTGCACCTGCTGTCCCACCGGCTGGTCAAGCCGCACGGGCAGAACCTGGACGGCGTCTTCGGCCTCCTCGCCAACGTCGCCTGGACCTCGCTCGGCCCGGTCGCCGTCGACGACGTCGAGAAGGTCCGCCTCAACGCCCGCGCCGAGGGCCTGCACCTCGCCGTGACGTCCATCGACAAGTTCCCCCGCATGACGGACTACGTCGCGCCGAAGGGCGTCCGCATCGCCGACGCCGACCGCGTCCGCCTCGGCGCGCACCTCGCCGAGGGCACCACCGTCATGCACGAGGGCTTCGTCAACTTCAACGCCGGCACGCTCGGCACGTCGATGGTCGAGGGCCGCATCTCCGCCGGCGTCGTCGTCGGCAACGGCTCCGACATCGGCGGCGGCGCCTCCACCATGGGCACGCTCTCCGGCGGCGGCAACGTCCGCATCACGATCGGCGAGCGCTGCCTCGTCGGCGCGGAGGCGGGCGTCGGCATCGCCCTCGGCGACGAGTGCGTCGTCGAGGCCGGTCTCTACGTCACCGCCGGTACGCGCGTCACGATGCCCGACGGCGAGATCGTCAAGGCCCGTGACCTGTCCGGCGCCTCGAACATCCTCTTCCGCCGCAACTCGGTCACCGGCGCCGTCGAGGCCCGCCCGAACAACGCGGTGTGGGGCGGCCTGAACGAGGTCCTGCACAGCCACAACTGACGCACCCCGCAACCGAAGTGGCCCGCACCGGCGTCCGGTGCGGGCCACTCGTGTCATGCCCCGCACCATGTCCCGCGTATTTCTCGCGCACGCAGGCATAGCGAGGGGCGGCCGCGCGCGTCATGAGGAGCAGCAAGGGGGGCAGCAGGGCCGCCCTACGGGGAAGAGAAGGTGACGATGGACGCCGGCAGCGAAGCACCAGCGGGGCATGCCGGACAGCCGGCGGGTGCGGCGGGTGCGGCGGGCGCGGATCGCTGGGACAGCTTCCGCGAGTTCGTGGCGAGCAGGTCGCCCGCGCTCCTGAAGACCGCGGTGCTCCTCAGCGGGGGCGACCGGCACGCCGCCGAGGACCTGCTCCAGAACGCGCTGATCAAGGCGGCCGGACGCTGGCACCGGATCGACGAGCCGGAGGCCTACGTACGGAAGATCCTCTATCGCCAGCAGATCAGCAGATGGCGCCTGAAGTGGCGCGGACGGGAACTGACCGTCGCCGAGCCGCCGGAGAGTCGTACAGGGGTCGACTCTTCCCACGCCGCCGACCTGCGCATCGTGATGCGCACCGCGCTCGCCAGGCTCACCGCCCGGCAGCGCACCGTTCTCGTCCTGCGCTACTTCGAGGACCTGCCCGAGGCGGACGTCGCCCGCCTCCTGGGCTGCTCGGTGGGCACCGTGCGCTCGACCACGCACCGCTCGCTCGCGAGGCTGCGCAGCCTCGCGCCCGAACTCGCCGCGCTCGGTCGGGCCGATGTCGAAGAGCTGCCGTCCCGTGACTTCTCGCCCATGGAGGTGCGTCCGTGAACGTCGATGAACTGCTGCGCGACGCACTGCGCGAACAGGCCGCCGACAGCGCGTCCGTGCCGTCCGGCTTCGCCGACCGGGTGCTCGCCGTGCGGCACCGCCGCCGGGTCCGCGCCGTCGTGGGAGCCGCGGTCGCCGCGGCGGCGGTCGTCGCCACGGCGGTCGCCGTGCCCGTCCTGCACTCGGGCGGCCAGGACGTGCGCCCCGCGAGCCGGATGAACCAGAGCGACATCATCGCGCACCCGGACCAGTCGCCGCCGCGGGACCTCATCGCGGCGGGGGACACGGCGCTGGCCGCGTTCTCCACGTACAAGACGGTCAAGCAGCCGCACCGCGACGCCGTCATGGAGCGCACCTACGGGCTGCTCAACCAGAAGACCGGGAAGTACGACAGGACCACCCGGTGGTCGTGGGTGGACGTGGCGCCCGGGATGCGGACGGCCGCCGTCCTGGAGAAGCGGCTGCCCGCAGACCGCATCGGCCTGCTCGACCTGATCACCGGCAAGGTGGGGCGGTGGATCGAGCTCGACAAGGGTGTGGGCGGGGTGACCTTCTCACCGGACGGCAGGAAGCTCGTCGCCACGACGTACGCCAAGAACCCCGACCACCTCTACTGGTCGCACAAGGTGATCGTGAACGGCAAGGGCCGGCCGGGGCCGGTCGCCAGCCGGACCGGGTTCACCGTCGTCGACGTCGCCTCCGGCAAGTCGGACTGGCACGAACTGCCCTTCTGGAAGGACGAGATGGGCTGGTCGCCGAATGCGCGCGCCGACCTCCGGTTCAGCCATGACGGCAAGCTCGTCTACGAGCAGATCCCGACGGAGCCCGGCCGGATCTACTACGACCTGAACGGCCGCAAGGTGGCCACACCCGCCGCGGAGAAGCACCTGTCGTGGGTGGAGGCGGGGCTCTCGCCGGACGGCAAACTCGTCGCGGGTGACTTCGCCGGGCAGGGCGACGAGATCGCCTCGGCGATCGTCGACCCCGTCAGCGGCAGGATGATCACGAAGGTGCCGGGGCAGCAGTTGCTCGCCTGGGCCGACGACAAGCGGCTCATCGCCTGGGGCTGCGACCCCAAGAAGTGCCGCGGCACGGGCGAGTTCCGCAACCAGCTGCTCCTGCTCACCATCGGCAGCGACAAGGTCGTCCAGCTCAGCGACTTCCGCAAGGCGTCCGCCGACTACCCGGGCCGCTGGACACCGCAGTTCACGACGCGCTGAGGGAAGAGGTGTCTTCCGGCCAGGGTGCGGGGTCGTCCCCGGCCGGAAGCCACAGCACTACGCGCTGACGAGACTTTCGTACGCGGTCAGCAGCCCGCCGGTCACCTCGTGGCCGGCGGGCCGCAGTGGTGCGCGGACCGGGCCGCCGGGCAGGCCGAGCGCGCCGAGCAGCGCCTTCGCGGTGACCGTGCCCGGCAGGCCTGACGCCATCATCAACTCGACGAGTGGCGCGACCAGTTGCTGGCGCCGGGCCGCCTCCCGGGTGTCGCCCGCGTCGAACGCGTCCAGGACGCCCCGCAGCGCACGCGGAGCCACGTTCGCGACCGTCGACACGAAGCCCGCACCGCCCACCGCGTACAGCGGGAGCGTGAACTCCTCGCAGCCCGCGTAGTACGCGAGACCGGTCGCGCCGAGCACCTTCTGCGTGCCGAGCATGTCGTACGCACAGTCCTTGACGGCCACGATCCGGGGGTGGGACGCGAGCCGGATCAGGGTGTCCGGCTCGATGCGCGTGCCGGTGCGGCCCGGGATGTCGTACAGCATCACCGGCAGTCCCGACGCGTCCGCGATCTCGCGGAAGTGTGCCTCCAGGGCGTCCTGCGGCGGGCGGCTGTAGTACGGGCTGACGACCAACAGGCCGTCCGCGCCCGCCTTCTCGGCCCCGGCGGCAAGCTCCACGGTGTGCCGGGTGTCCGCGGTGCCGACGCCCGCGACGACGGGCACCCGCTCCCCGACCGCGTCCTTCACGGCCCGCACGAGCGCGGACTTCTCGTCGTCCGACGTCGTGGGGGACTCGCCGGTGGTGCCGGACAGGACGAGGCCGTCGCAGCCCTCGGAGACCAGGTGGGCCGCCAGGCGCTGCGCGCCGTCCAGGTCCGGGGCGCCGTCGTCGGCGAACGGCGTGACCATGGCGCACAGGGCGCGGCCGAAGGGCGGGTTCGGGGAGTTCGCGAGGCTCATAGGCGCAGTCTCGGCGCCCCGACCGTGCAGCTCCACTTAATTCTTCTACGAGATAGTGACAAGCATCGCTAAGCGGTTGGGACGCATGGCCGAGTTCCGACGGGATATTGGCCGAGGGGTGACCTTCAGAAAGGGCGCCCGGATTCCGAGTTATCAGGAAGAAGTCGCACGTATGCGTAGACATATAAAACGTATAAGGATCCCGTGGTGCGTGACATCGTCCTGGCCCTCGCCGGTCCCCTGCTGATCTGTGCGAATGGCATCTACGCCGGGTGTGACGCCTGGTGGCGCCACAGGCACCCCGCGCCGGACCCGGACTCACCTGCCGGGCACCGCCTCGCCGCCGAACGCGCGGTGGCCGACGCGGAGGCGATCGTGGCCGACCGGTACGCGATCCTCGCCGAGGCGGAGCGCAGCGCCGCGCGGCTCGGCGGACAGAGCCGTGGGGCGGGGCGTTCACTCCCCGCCGGTGAGTGAACGCCCCGCCCTCGTGAGCGGCGTCGAAGAGCGGTGGCGCTGTTGATCAGCGCTTGCCGGTGTTGTCGAAGAGCGAGCGCGACCAGGTGTAGCCGAGTACGGCCAGTGCCACGCACCAGACCACGGCCAGCCACCCGTTGTTGCCGATCTCGGTGCCGAGCAGCAGCCCGCGCAAGGTCTCGATGGCGGGGGTGAAGGGCTGGTACTCGGCGATCGGCTGGAACCAGCCCGGCATCGCGTCGACCGGCACGAACGCGCTGGACAGGAGCGGCAGGATCATCAGCGGCATCGCGTTGTTGCTCGCCGCCTCGGCGTTCGGGCTGGACAGCCCCATGCCGACCGCGATCCAGGTGAGCGCCAGGGAGACGAGCGCCAGCAGTCCGACCGCCAGGATCCACTCCAGGGCGGTGGCATCCGTGGACCGGAATCCGATCGCCACGGCGACGGCCCCGACGAGCACCACGCTCATCACGCACTGCAGAACACTGCCGACGACGTGCCCGATGAGCACCGATCCGCGGTGGATGGCCATGGTGCGGAAGCGGGCGATGATGCCCTCGGTCATGTCCATGGAGACGGAGACCGCGCTGCCGATCGTGGTGCCGCCGATGGTCAGCATCAGGATGCCCGGGACGAGATACGCGATGTACGCGGAGCGGTCGGCGCCGCCGCCGCTGATGCCGGCGCTCATCACGTCGCCGAAGATGTAGACGAAGAGCAGCAGCAGCACGACGGGTGTCAGCAGCAGATTCAGCGTCATGGACGGGTAGCGCCGAGCGTGCAGGAGGTTGCGGCGCAGCATCGTGGACGAGTCGCGCACGGCGAGGGACAGGGAGCTCATCGGGCTTCCTCCTTGGGCTGGTTGGGCTGGGCGGGTACGCCGGCGCCGCCGGTCAGGGCGAAGAACACGTCGTCGAGGTCGGGTGTGTGCACGGTCAGTTCGTCGGCCTCGATGCCGGCGGAGTCCAGGCGGTCGAGGAGGGAGCGCAGTGCGCGCTGGCTGCCGTCGCTGGGGATCTGCAGGGTGAGGGCCTCGTCGTCGCGGTGGGCCTCGTGCAGGGTGAGGGCGGCGGACTGGTGGGCGTCCGGGTCGGTGAAGCGGAGCCGGATGTGTCCGCCGGGGATGAGTCGCTTGAGTTCCTCGGCGCTGCCCTCGGCGGCGATCCTGCCGTCGTGGAGCACGGCGATGCGGTCGGCGAGTTCGTCGGCCTCGTCGAGGTACTGCGTGGTGAGGAAGACGGTGACGCCGTCGGCGACCAGTTCGCGGATGATGCCCCACATGTTGTGGCGGGCGCGGGGGTCGAGGCCGGTGGTGGGTTCGTCGAGGAAGATGATCCGGGGGTTGCCGACCAGCGTCATGGCGATGTCGAGGCGGCGTTTCATGCCGCCCGAGTAGGTGGAGGCGGGCTTCTTCGCGGCGTCGGTGAGGTCGAAGCGCGCGAGGAGTTCGGTGGCGACGCGCCGGCCCTCACGCTTGGGCAGGTGGTGCAGGTCTGCCATGAGGAGCATGTTCTCCTCGCCGGTGATCAGGCCGTCGACGGCGGAGAACTGCCCGGTGACACCGATCGCGGCACGTACGCCGTCCGGTGACGTGGCGAGGTCGTGGCCCGCGACCTGGGCCTGGCCGCCGTCGGCGGAGATGAGCGTGGAGAGGATCTGCACGGCGGTGGTCTTGCCGGCGCCGTTCGGGCCGAGCAGGGCGAACACGGTGCCGGTCGGGATGCGCAGGTCGATCCCGTCGAGGACGGTCTTGTCGCCGTACGACTTGCGCAGACCGACCGTGGAGACGGCGGCGGGCAGCTGCCGCCCCTCGCCCGGCTTGGACGTGGTCATGACAGATGAAGGCATGGAGCCCTCCCGTTCGAAGGCGTGGTGAGCGGTGAAGTGGGGTGTGGCGTAGCGGACTTGGGGCGGGTCAGGCCCGGGCGCGGCGGATGTCGATGTTGCCGAACTTGGTCCGGGCGCGGACCTCGACCGTTTCCTCGCTGTTCTCCGGGCTGTCGGACGCGGTGAGCGTGTTGCGCACCTGTCCGTTGCCCGAGCCGGCGTCGAGCCAGGCGGCCGTGCCCTCGCGGATGCCGATGTCGATGGCGCCGTAGGAGGTCTCCAGCTGGACGGTGCCACGGGCCACGTCGCCCACGCGCAGGGTGCCGTGGGCGGTGGTCGCGGTGACCGAGCTCTCGGCGCGCCGGATGTCGATGTCGCCGTTGGCGCCGCTCACCCGCAGGTCACCGATCGCGGTGCCGACGCTCGTGGAGCCGTGCGAGTTCTTCAGAACGGCCGGGCCGTCCACCACACCGACGCGCAGGCTGCCGGAGCTGGTGGTGATCTCGGCCAGGCCCTCGACCTGGTCCACGGTGATCGAGCCGTGCGACGCGGTCAGCTGGAGCGGGCCCGTCGAGTCCAGGCGGACGTCACCCGACGACGTCTTCACGCGGACCTCGCCGAGCCGGCCCTCGCCGAGCACCTGGGTCCAGGAGCCGGTCGTGTCGATGCGGGAGCCGGTGGGCAGTTCGACCGTCACGTCGACGCTGCCGGTGGGCCCGACGAGGTAGCGCCCCTTGGGTGTCCTGATGGTCAGCACGCCGTTCGCGTAGGTGACCTCGGTCTGCTCGGCGACCCGCACGTCCTTGTCCTTCTTCGGGTCGCGGGGCCGCATCTCGACGACCGTGTCGAGGCGGTCGCTCGCGGAGAACTGGATGGAACCGGCGGCCACGTTGGCGATGACCGAGATCGGCTGGGGCGTGTCGAAAGAAGGCATGGCTGTCCCGTCCTCTTGGGTCTCAGGGTGAAGTTCCGGGTGAATTCGGGCGGGCGGGGTGCGCGGCTAGCGCACCCAGCCCGTGAAGCTCTGTCCGACGGTGCGGGTGGTGCGGGTGGCCTGGGGGTTTCCCGGTGTGCGTGACGGGGTGCCGCCGTCGACTGCGGCCGACACGGCTCGTACCAGCCACGCGTTGACCGACAGGCCCTCGCGGCTCGCGGCCTCCTCGGCGCGCGTCTTGAGGTGGGCGGGCAGGCGCAGATTGACACGGGCGGTGCCGCCGTCGTCCCCCTCGGCCGGCGCCGGGGCCGGTGCCTTGAGCGGCTCGGCGGGCCCGCTCCTGTCCTCGTACGTCTCCTCGGCCGCCGGCCGCGTCACGACGAAGTCCGGGTCGAGCCCGCGCAGTCGTACGTCGACCGAGCCGGGGGCGAGTTCGCGGGTGATCTCGTCCATCGCGGCGGAGAGCACGTTGAGCATCGTCAGGCGGGTCGCCGACTCCAGAGGGGCGGTGAGCCGCTCGGCCAGCTCGCGGGCTTCTTCGCCGCCGGCTTCGGCGGCCACCGCGAGTTCGCGGCGGAGGTTGTCGACATACGGCGTGAGGTCCATGACGTCATAGTGGCATCACTTTGGCGCCATGCGCAAGCGTGTGAGGGGAGGGATTGTGGGTTGGGGTTGGCGCAACATTCCTGACCTGCGGAAATGTGGTGACGCCGGGTTGCGTCAATGCGGTGCCATATGGAGCCTCGTCGGCCCTCGCGCTCCGGATGGCACCGCGTGGTGCCACGTGGCGCCATGTAGTGCCACGTGGTGCCGCACTGCTCCACGTGGCGCCATCGGGGTCCCGCGCCGCGGTGGGCTGCCCCTTTCCGGCCTCGCCGACTCGCCGAACAATCGACTCTTCTGGACAAAAAAAGTTTTCGGTGAGACGGTGAGGTCATGTTGGACGTCACCGTGATCGAGGACCCGGCGGCAGCCGCGGTCTCCCTCGACCCGATCAGGGCCCGGCTGCTCGCGGAGCTGGCCGCCGGACCCGCATCCGCCGCGATGCTCGCCCCCAAGGTCGGCCTGCCGCGCCAGAAGGTGAACTACCACCTCAAGGCACTGGAGAAGCACGGCCTGGTCGAGCTGGCGGGGGAGCGGCGCAAAGGGAATGTCACCGAGCGCCTCATGCGGGCCACGGCCGCCTCGTACGTGATCTCACCGGTCGCGCTCGGCGCCGTGCGGCCCGACCCGGACCGGGCCCGTGACCAGCTCTCCGCGCGCTGGCTCCTCGCCGTCGCGGCACGTCTCGTACAGGACGTGGGAGCGCTGCTCACCGGGGCCGCCAAGGCGAAGAAGCGCCTGGCCACCTACGCGCTCGACGGCGAGGTCAGGTTCGCGTCCGCCGCGGACCGGGCCGCGTTCATCGAGGAACTGACCCAAGGGGTCGGCGCGCTCGTCCGCAAATACCACGACGGATCCGCCGAGGGCGGCCGCGACCACCGCGTGGTGATCGCCGTGCATCCCTCGGTGAAGGAACCGCAGCCCCGACCGTCCCTCGAAGACTGACCGCACCAAGGAGTTACCGCCATGACGAACGAACCCAGGGAATTCGAGATCGCCCGCGAGTTCGAGGTCGACGCCACCCCCGAGCAGGTCTGGGAGGCGCTCACCTCGGGCACCGGCGGCTGGCTGTGGCCGATGGAGTACGAGCCGAAGGAGGGCGGCCGCGGCCCCCACGGCGCGACGATCACCGCGTGGGACCCGGAACACCGGCTCACCGCCCGCTCGGACAACCCGGAAGCGCTGCCCCCGTTCCAGACCCTCAACCAGCTGGACCACGTCATCGAGGCGCGTGACGGCGGCAGCCGCGCCTGGGTCCGCTACGTCCACAGCGGGATCTTCGTCGACAACTGGGACGACTACTACGACGGCGCCGACAAGCACACCGACTTCTACCTGCACACGCTGCGGCAGTACCTGACGCACTTCGCGGGCCGGCCCGTCGCCTTCGCCATGTTCGACGGGCCCGCCGCGTCGGCGAACCCCGAGGCGCTCGCCGCCGTCGGCCGCGCCCTCGGCCTGTCCGACGACGCCGCCGAGGGCGCCGAGCTGCGCGTCCGGGGACCCGGCGGCGAGACCCTGGAAGCCGTACTCGACTACCGCAACCCGTACTTCATCGGCCTGCGCACCGACGACGCCATGTACCGGTTCTTCGGCCGCGGCCGCTGGGGCGCGCCCGTCGGCATCGTCGTCCACGACTTCGCGCCGGACGCCGACGCCGCGCAGGACGAGGCGGCCTGGCGCGGCTGGCTGGACGGGGTCTTCGCCTGACGACCCCGCCCGCCGGACCATCGGCCGGTGCTGCGGACGGGCCCGCAGGTGCTACGGACGGAACCGCAGCACCTGCGGGTCGTGGTCGCTGATCTGGTCGTTGAACTCGCTGTTGATGTGCACGCTGTCGTACGCGAAGTCGTCGTGCCGGATCGAGGGGCTGATCAGGATCTGGTCGAGGACCTGGCTGTTGCCCTGGTAGTCGTACGTGTAACGCTCGCTCCTCGGCAGGGACTTGATCGCCGACCACAGGGCGCCGCCGTCCTCCAGGCGCTGCGCCGTGCCGGAGAACTCGAAGTCGTTGATGTCGCCGAGGGTGACGACGTCGGCGTTCTTCTGCGCCTCGAGGATGTCCTTCACGAAGCCGTTCACCGCGTCCGCCTGCGCGTGGCGCTGGGTCTCCGAGCTGCGCGCCGGCGGCTGGTACTGCGCCGTCAGGCCCTGGTCGCCGCCCTTGGACGCGAAGTGGTTGGCGATGACGAAGACGGTCTTCCCACGGAAGACGAACTCGCCCGCGAGCGGCTTGCGGCTGTTCTTCCACGCCTCGTCGGCCGGGGCGATCCGGCCCGGGGAGGCGGTCAGCGCCGCCCGGCCGCGCGTGCGGGTCACGCCCACGGGGGTCGTGGAGTCGCCGCCCGCGCGGTCGGTGAACGAGACGCGCTCGGGGTTGAAGAGGAACACCTGGCGGATGTTGCCGCCGGGCTCGCCACCGTCCTGGTCGTTGACCGGGTCGACGGAGCGCCAGTCGTACCTCGGGCCGCCGGCGGCGACGATCGCGTCGATCAGCTTGTTCACCGTGACGTCCGCGGCGACCGTGCCGTCGTCCTTCGCGCCGTTGTTGTCCTGGATCTCCTCCAGGGACACGACGTCGGGCGACCGGAGGTGGTCGACGATCGCGGCCGCGTGCGCGGCGAACGTGCCGTCGGACGGGTCCAGGTTCTCGACGTTGTACGTGGCCACGGCCAGCTCGCCGCGCTTCTGCTTCCGCGTCGTCTCCCGCTCCAGGCCCCCCTTGTCCAGGGTGCCGAGCTCCCGCGCGACCAGCGTGTAACCGCCGAACTGGGTGTAGTCCAGAGGGCCTTCGGTCCGGCCCGCGAGGGTGTCCCCGACGTTCGCCGCGGGGAAGTCGGCGACCGTGCCGAGCGACTGGATCTGGAGGCGGCCCGTGTTCTGGGACTCGTACGAGCCGTAGACGGTGCCGCCGCGGCGGGTGGGGTTCTCGTGCGGCTTGACCGTCACCCACAGCTCGGCGTACGCGTCGGAGGCGGTGACGACGCGGGAGGAGCCGACGCGTACGTTCATGCCCTCCAGGGACTCGTAGAGGTCCAGGGCGTACTTCGACGGGCGCAGCGGCAGTGCGTTGACCGAGCCGTTCGCCGCCGGGTCGCCCGCCGGGGCGTACGCGGCGGGAACCGACTTCGCGTCGAGGACGGTGGCGGCCGGGAGCGCGTTGCCCGACGAGACGACCGTGACCGTCGGCTTGGTGATCTCAGTGACGGACTGGTTGCCCGACGAGGCGCCGCCGGGGACGTACTCCGAGACCGTGCCCGAGACCGTCACCGCGTCGCCGGCGGCGGCCTTCGGGGTCGAGCTGGTGAAGACGAAGACGCCCTCGCTCGTGGCGGGGTCGTCGTCGGGCGCCGTGTCCTGGATCCAGAAGCCCTTGGACGAGCCGTAGGTTCTGACGCCCGTGACCACACCGGCCACGTCGGTGACCTGTTTCCCGGCCAGCGGGGACGTCCGGGTCGTGCCCTGGATGTCATGGATGCGTATCGCGTCCGCGTGCGCGGGCGAGGTGAGGACGACGGCGGAGACGGTGGAGCAGACGGCGGCGACGGTCAGCGCGGCGAGGCGCGACGAGTTCTTGCTCGGCAAAGGATCCCTCCGGGGACGTGCGTGATGCGCCGGGACGAGGGTGGAGCGAGCGAGCCGCT
This sequence comes from Streptomyces sp. NPDC055955, assembly GCF_042270245.1. Lineage (NCBI taxonomy): Bacteria > Bacillati > Actinomycetota > Actinomycetes > Kitasatosporales > Streptomycetaceae > Streptomyces > Streptomyces sp. NPDC055955. The sequence continues at coordinate 99,713 of NZ_JBHJYS010000020.1, read as the reverse complement.
CCGTGCTCTTCTACGCGCGTAAATCTCTTGTGGAGCAAGGGGAGTTGTCAAGGTTTCAGCGGTGTACGGTTCCTGACGGGTACATGAACCGGGCGGCATGCTGCCAAATCCGTCTAGGCTGAGCGGTCGCACAACACGTCCGGAGGAGAACAAGGCGATGTCAGACAGCTCCCCCCTGCCGCCGGCGAGGCTGCACCCCGAAGCGGAGCTCGCGCGCGACGCCCTCGCCACCCCACTGCTCTCCCGCGCGGTGCGGCTCGCCCGCTGGGCGGGGCCCGCGACCCGGGTCGGAGCGGGCGGTGAACTCGTCGAGGAACAGCTGCCCGCCGCGGCGCTCGAACTCGGGCTCGCGGCCGATGCCGACGGGGCCGCGGACGCGAGCGAGGCCTGGCGGGTCGCGGTCGACACCGGGCTCGTGGAGATCGTGGACGAGAAGGAGGGCACCGTCGCCGCGGGCGAGGACCTCGCCGTCGTCGCCTCCGGCAGTCCGCGGGACATCCTCGCCCTGTGGCTCGGCGCCCTGGACACCGCGCTCGCCGACGCGAGCGTGCCGGACCTCGACGACCTCGTCGACGTCTTGGAGGAGACCGGCGAGGTCGACTTCTCGCAGCTCGACTGGGACCCCGATGCGGAGGCCGAGTTCCTCGAGGGCGTCCTCGGCAACCTCTATCTGCTGACCGTCACCGAGGGCGGCGCGGGCGACGAGCCCGTTCCGCTGCCCGCCCTCGCCGCGTCGATGATCGTGCCCGACGACATGGGTGAGCCCACGGACGACGTCCTGGAGCAGGTGTCGGACGCGATGCTGAAGCTGGACGACCAGTTCCGGCTGCTCGTCCCGGTGGGGCTCGTCGAGTTCCAGCCGGTCGACGAGGCGCTGATGGCGGAGATCGAGGAGGGTGAAGGGGGTACCGAGCCCGAGGCCTTCGACGACTCGGACGTCACGCGGTACGGCATGGTGCGGCTCACCCCGCTCGGGCTCTACGGCGTCCGCGCGCGCTTGGTCGACGCCGGTCTCGACGCGCCGGTCGTCGGCGACCTCGCGGACAAGGGCGCGGACACGCTGCTCGACGGCACGTCGTCGTTCCCGCAGGCCGCGGCGCAGGCCGAGATCGAGCAGTGGCTCGCGAGGCGCCGACCGCTCGCGGCGGCAAGGGAGTTGCTGGCGGCGGCGCGCGGCGCCGACGCCGGGGCGCCGCTGCGGCGGCTGCGCTGCCAGCAGGCGCTGTCCCTGGCGGGCGGCGAGGCGGAGCCGGCGCTTCGTGAGGTGCTCGACGACGCGGAGCTGGGCGGCCTCGCCCGGGTCTGGCTCGCCGAGCACGGGGCGGGTGACGTGCCCGCGCCGCCGGAGTCTTTGATCTTCTGGCTCACCGTCGACACGATCGCCGCGCAGCTCGCCCTCGAGGGCAACTCCGACGAACTCCAGGGCCTGGTCGAGGGGCTCGCGGCGCAGCACCGCGGGTTCTTCGCGGCGGCGTGGAAGGTGGACCACCCGGCGACGGCGGACGTCCTGGAGGCGATGGGACGTCTGCACCCCGACAAGAAGGTGGCCAAGGAAGCCCGCAAGGCGGCGTTCAAGGCGCGTTCCGCGCAGGGCGGATAGCGGACGGCGACGCCGGGACAGGAAGGGGGCGGGGCGCGAGAGCGCTCCGCCCCCTTTCGCGTACCGCCTTTCGCGTACCGCCCGCCCTCCGCGCCGCCGCCGACGACCGTGAACGCGTTCGCTCTGTCGCCGTCGTGCGGAGTTCAGCCGCCGTTCAGGCATGGCAGGGAACGTGTGGCCGAAACAGCATCAGCGCCCGCTCCACCGCCACAGCCACCTGGTCACAGGAGACACCATGTCGCTCACCCGCAGGGACTTCACGAGACGCTCCGCCGCCACGGGCGCGGGCATCGCCCTGGCCGGCACCGTCGGCGCGCTCGCCACCGCTCCCGGTGCGCTGGCCGCCGAGGGCGAATACGGGGACACCGCGCACACCGAGGGCCCCGACGGGCACCACCACGGTGTGGGCTACGGCCCGCTCGTCGACGACCCGAAGGGCCTGCTCGCGCTGCCCGCCGGATTCTCGTACCGCGTCATCACGTACACCGGCAGGACGACCCTGGAGTCGGGCGAGTCCACCCCGTCCAACCACGACGGCACCGCCACCTTCGACGGCCCCCGCGGCGCCACGCTGCTCGTCAACAACCACGAGATCGGCGGCGCCCGCACCAAGGCGAAGTACCCGGTGCCGCTCGCCGAGGGACTCGTCTACGACCCGGCCGCCGCCGGCGGCTGCACCGTCGTCGAGGTCCGCCGCGACGGACAGGTCGCCGAGTGGGTCGGCATCGCCGGCACCGCCACCAACTGCGCGGGCGGGCGCACCCCTTGGGACACCTGGCTGACCTGCGAGGAGACCGAGGACAAGGCCGGCGCCAACGGCATGACCAAGGACCACGGCTACGTCTTCGAGGTCGACCCCGCGGACCGCCGCGCGAACCGCGAGCCCAAGCCGGTCAAGGCCTTCGGCCGGTACGCGCACGAGGCCGTCGTCATCGACCCCAAGCGCGGCCACGCCTACCTCACCGAGGACGCGTCCGGCCCCAACGGCCTGCTCTACCGCTGGACTCCGCCACAGGGCTTCCACCACGGCCGCGGCAAGCTGCGCACGCTCGCCGACGACGCGGGCGTCCTCCAGGCCACCAGGTGCTTCGACTCCGGCGGCCGCTTCGTCGACGACCTGTCGCGCGCCACCCGGATCGGCACGGTCTACGGCGTCGACTGGGTCGACGTGCCCGACCGCGACGCCAGGACCGTCTCCGTGCGCAAGCAGTTCGCCGACGGTGAGGTCACCCGTGCCCGCAAGCTCGAAGGCATGTGGTGGGCCGACGGCGGCACGTACATCGTCTCCTCGTTCGCCCGTGGGGAGAGCCCCGTCCAGCACGACGGACAGGTCTGGTTCTACGACCCCAGGCGCCGCACCCTGACGCTCAAGGTCCTGCTCGGCGTGAACGCCGACCCGTCCGAGGACGGCGCCTTCGACGGCCCGGACAACATCACGGTCTCCCCGTACGGCGGTCTCGTCATCGCCGAGGACGGCAACGGCATCCAGCACCTGTTCGGCGCGACCGACAGCGGACGCACGTATCCGATCGCGCGCAACGAGCTGAACATCGGCACCGAACAGGAGCCGGAGTACAGCGAGTTCACCGGCGTCACGTTCTCGCCCGACGGCCGGACCCTCTACGCGAACATCCAGACCCCGGGCATCATGCTCGCCATCACGGGACCGTGGAAGCGCCAGCGCTCGAACTGAGCACGCTCACCCTGCGGTCGGCGCGCACGCATCTGTCGTGCGCGCCGGCCGCGGTCGTTCCCGGGTCAGTCCTGCCCCTCCTCCGCCGACAGCCGCTCCGCGAGCGACTCCTCGTGCACGTGGATGAGGGCCGCGACCTCCTCCTGCTGCCACCAGGGATACGGGGTCGCCCGCGCCACGCACCACGCCAGGACCTCGGGGACCGTCGGACGGGCGTACGGGGACTTGGCCAGGCAGCGGGCGAGGAACCCCTCCCACTCCTGGTCCGGGACGCCGACGAGGTCCGGCGGCTCGTGCAGCGTGCGGTGGATGACGTGCGGGGCGTTGCCCGCGCCGTGCGGATTGCGGCCCGTCGCGCAGAGACCGAGCAGCGCGCCGAGCGCGAACACGTCCGCGGGCGCGCCGGCCGGGACGGCGTGGGTGATCTGCTCGGGCGCCATGAAGCCGGGGGAGCCGACCGGTTCGGCGGCCGGTCCACCGGTGCCGGGCGTCCCGGCTCCCGGCACCGCCGCCTTCGCGACACCGAAGTCGATGACCTTGGGCCCGGCCGGCGTCACGACGACGTTCGCCGGCTTGAGATCGCCGTGCACGAGCCCCGTCGCGTGGATCGCGGTGAGCGCCCCGGCGAGCGAGGCGCCGATCGCGGCGAGAGCACCCGGGTCCGGGAGGCCGAGCGCCGCCACCGCCTCGGACAGCGAGGGGCCCACACAGAACTCGGCCGCGAGCCAGGGCACCGGCGCCTCGGGATCGGCGTCGAGCACGACCGCCGTGAAGGGCCCCCGCACGGCCCGCGCGGCCTCCGTCTCCCACCGGTACCGCGCTCTGAACAGCGGCTCGGCGGCGAGAGGTTCCCGCACCGTCTTGACCACCACGACCCGGCCATCGGGGGAGCGAGCCAGATGGGCGGTCCCCGTGCCGCTGTCGCCGAGCTGACTGACGAGGCGATATTCCGCGAGACGCACCATGGAACGCCATCCTCCTGTACGGCTTCGAACAGCGGTACCGCGGCTCGCCGTCGGCGGGCGGGGACGCCCGGAAGCCCCGGGCCGCCGAGAGCCGCCGACGATCACTGCGACGCCGGGCGGCCACCGGGGAGTTCCCCGTGAACGCCATGGGTATCTGACAACTCGTCGAGTCCGGCGGCCGCCCCCGCCGCGTCCTCGGTGTCGACCGTCTCGCGCTTGGCCTCCGCCGAGCCGGACCGCACCCTGGGCAGAGCCTGCGGATCGCCCGGGGGCAGGGGCCCCGAGGCCGGCTCCTCGACGCGATGCGGCCGGCCGCCCGCACCGAGGGCATGGTGACCGGTCCCGTGTACGAGGGAAGTCGACGGCCGGGATGATCGGCCTGGTGGTGGCCCGGGGCGAGATCGGATCCGACAGGACCGCCCTGTCGGCCCAGCTCGGCGGCGGGCCGCCCCGAACGCCCACAGCGCGTTGTTCCAGTGATCTGCGTCGCTGCACAACCCGTTGCGGAGAGACTCAGGCGCAGGTGAGCGCAGGTCGCGAGGGGTCTTTCGCGGACATCGTCACCGAAGTGTGAGGACGCAGGCGTGGTGTCCGTGGGTGCGCGGGGCGCATACTCGTTGAATGACAAGGCCCCCCAGTACGCGCCGCCACCTTCCGGGCAGCCCCTTCAATGTGCCGGCAAAGCCCGCTCCGCCGGTCGAGCAGTTCGCCGTGGGCGACCGCGTTTCCCATGATCAGTACGGCCTCGGCAGGATCATCGGGGTCGAGGGCGACGAAGCCGTGCTCATCGACTTCGCCGGGCAGCAGGGCCGATTCCTGAGCCCGTTCTCCAAGCTGTCCAAGCTCTGACGTATCCGACGCTTCGGAACCGGCGCCCTGGATTCGGGGGTCGTGTCCATGCTTCGGAGGCTGACGCCATGAGGCGGTCGGCAGCACGGGTTTCCGTGCCGCCGGCCGCCTCTGCCGTGTCCGCCCGTCACCCCTCGTGACGCCCCGGATCCGGGTGGCAACCCCTCGCTCGCATGAGCGAGGGACCGTCGTCCTCGGCGAAGCTGTGCTGCGGGCCGTCCTCAGAGCGCCTGTGCCGCAGGCTTGACCATGCCGCGTACCGTCCGCGACTTCACGAAGTCGCCCATGGCCGTCATGTCCCACTCGCCGGAGAACTGACGGATCAGCTTCGCCATCATCACGCCCGTCTGCGCCTCCGCGTTCGTCAGGTCGAAGCGGACGAGCTCCTCGCCCGTCGCCGCGTCGACGAGGCGGCAGTAGGCCTTGGCGACCTCGGTGAACTTCTGGCCCGAGAAGGAGTTCACCGTGAACACCAGGCCCGTCACCTCCTGCGGGAGCCGGCCCAGGTCGACGACGATCACCTCGTCGTCCCCGCCGCCCTCGCCCGTGAGATTGTCGCCGGAGTGCTTGATCGCGCCGTTCACGATCGAGAGCTTGCCGAAGTAGCAGCTGTCCACGTGGTTGCGCTGGGGGCCGAAGGCGATGACCGACGCGTCCAGGTCGATGTCCTTGCCGCGGAACGCGGGCTCCCAGCCGAGACCCATCTTGACCCGCGAGAGCAGCGGCTGCCCGCCCTTGACCAGGGACACCGTCTGGTTCTTCTGGAGGCTGACGCGCCCCTTGTCCAGATTGATCTTGCCGGCGCCCGGAGCGGGGGCCGCGGGCGCGGCGGCCGGAACCGCGGGGGCCGGTGCGGGCGGCGCCACGCGCGGGTCGACCGGGGGAGTCGTCGGCGCGGGCATGGCCTGCACGGGCTGCACCGGAGCGGGGGCCGGGGCCGCGGGCTCCTCGACGCTCACGCCGAAGTCCGTGGCGATGCCCGCCAGGCCGTTCGCATACCCCTGGCCCACCGCGCGCACCTTCCACGCGCCGTTGCGCAGGTAGATCTCGACGATCACGAGGGCCGTCTCGGTGCCGAGCTGCGGCGGCGTGAACGTGGCGATCACGGAGCCGTCGTCGACGCCCCTGATCGTGGCCGTGGGCTCGATGCCCTGGAAGGTCTGGCCGGCCGCGTCCGGGCTCGCGGTGACGACGATCTTCTCGATGCCCGGCGGCACGGCGGCCGTGTCGACCACGATCGCGTCCGGTGCCGTGCCACCGCCCGAGCGGTAGGTCACGCCCGGGCCCGAGGGCTGGTTGTAGAAGATGAAGTCGTCGTCGGAACGCACCTTGCCGTCGGCGGTGAGCAGCAGGCCCGAGACGTCGAGCCGCACCGGGGCGGCGACGTCCACCGCCACGCGGGCGGTGGACAGCGGGATGTTCGAGCCGGGGGTCATAGCGGTCATGCCGGGGTAACGAGCGATGCCGCTTTGCCGTTCCCTTACCTGCCGACGACTTCGCACCGATGGCTCACGGCACCACCACGATCTTGCGCCCCACCCCGGACGCGAACTGGTCGAGCGCCTGCGGATACGCGTCGAGCGGCAGCCGGTCGCTGATGAACACGTCCGGGTCGAGGACACCGCCCGCGAACAGCTCGGCGGCCCGCTCGTAGCTGTGCAGGACGGCCATCGAGCCGGTGATGGTGATCTCCTGGTTGTAGATCCGGTACGGGTCGATGGACACGCGCGTGGCGTAGTCCGCGACGCCGAACTGCAGGAACGTCCCCGCCTTCGCGACCCGCCCGAGACCGTCCTGGATCGCGCCCGCGTTGCCCGTCGCGTCGATGACGACGTCCCAGCCCTGCGGACGGTCGAGCTCGTCCGCGTGCGCCCCGGAGCCCGAGACGCCCAGCTTCCGGGCGGTGGCGAGCCGGTCCGCGTTCAGATCCACGACGTCGACGCTCGCGGCGCCGGTCCGCTTGGCGAGCTCCAGCATCATCAGGCCCATCGTCCCCGAGCCGTAGATCAGCACATGGGAGCCGAGGCGCGAGTTCAGCACGTCGTAGCCGCGTACGGCGCAGGACAGGGGCTCGATGAGAGCCGCGTCCTCGGTGCGGACGTGGTCGGGGAGGCGTACGCAGTTGGCCACGGGCGCGACGGCGTACCGGGCGGCGCCGCCCGCGGTGGTGACGCCGATCGCGGCCCACCGCTCGCAGAGGTTGTTGTGGCCCGAACGGCAGTAGCGGCACTCGTGGCAGTAGAGGGAGGGGTCGACGGCGACGCGGTCGCCGACCGACACCTCGCGCACCTCACGCCCGAGGCCGACGACCACGCCCGCGAACTCATGACCGGGCACCACCGGCAGGGTCGGCGCGAACTCGCCCTGGAGGATGTGCAGATCGGTGCCGCACAGCCCGCACGCCGCGACCTCCACGACGACGTCGCGCGGTCCTGGCGTGGGGTCGGGGACCTCCGTGACCACTGCCTTGCCGACGGACTCGATGACGGCGGCCTTCATTTCACAGCTCCCAACGACAGGCCCTGGACCAGTTTGTCCTGGGCGGCGAATCCCGCGGCGAGTACCGGCAGGGAGATCACGAGGGACGCGGCGCACACCTTCGCCAGGAACAGGCCCTGGCTCGTGATGAAGCCGGTCAGGAAGACGGGCGCGGTCTGCGCGACGACACCGCTGAGCACGCGCGCGAAGAGGAGTTCGTTCCAGCTGAAGATGAAGCAGATCAGTGCCGTCGCGGCGATGCCCGGCATGGCGATGGGGGCCACCACGCGCGCGAGGAGGGTCGGCAGGCGCGCCCCGTCGATCCGCGCGGCCTCGATGACCGCGATCGGCACCTCGGCGAGGAACGACTGCATCATCCACACCGCGATCGGCAGGTTCATCGACGTGTAGAGGATGACCAGGAGCCAGATGTTGTCGAGCATCCCGGTGTTCTTGGCGAACAGGTAGATCGGCAGGAGGCCCGCCACGACGGGGAGCATCTTCGTCGACAGGAAGAAGAACAGGACGTCGGTCCACTTCTTCACGGGCCGTATCGACAGCGCGTACGCGGCCGGCAGGGCCAGCACCAGGACGCACAGTGTCGAGGCGAGCGACGCCACCGTGGAGTTGACGAGCGCGGGCCACGGGCTCGCGCCGCCCGTCGTGCCGAAGAAGTCGCGGTAGCCGTCGAGGGTGAGGGACGCCGCGAACGAGGGAGGGTTGGTGGCGGCGCTCTCCTCCGAGTGGAAGGACGTCAGCACCATCCAGGCGATGGGCAGGAAGAACAGGATGCCGGCGAGCCAGGCGACGAGCCCGAGCCCTTTCGCACGCGGTGGTCGGAGATTCATGCGCGGGACGCCTCCTCGCGGAACAGCGACGACACCACGCGCAGCGCGAACGTCGCGATGATGATCGAGCCGATGACGACCAGGACGCCGGCGGCCGACGCGAGGCCGTTCTCGTGGGCCTGGTAGAAGCTCTGGTAGACGGTGTACGGCAGGTTGGCGGTGCCGAGGCCGCCCGAGGTGATCGTGAAGACGGCGTCGAAGTTCTGCACGATGTACACGGAGCCGAGCAGCGCGCCCAGTTCGAGGTAGCGGCGCAGGTGGGGCAGCGTCAGATACCGGAAGACCTGCCAGTTGCCCGCGCCGTCCATCCGGGCCGCCTCGATGAGTTCGGGGGAGCGCGACTGGAGGCCCGCGAGCAGGATCAGCATCATGAACGGCGTCCACTGCCACACCAGGGCCGTCTCGACGGCGAGCAGCGGGGTGTGGGAGATCCAGTCGGGCTGGGGGCCGCCGACGTAGTGCAGCAGGCCGTTGAGGAGCCCGTACTCGGGGTTGTACAGGACGTGCTTCCACAGCAGCGCGGCGGCGACGGGAACCAGCAGGAACGGCGCGATGAGGAGCGTGCGCACGAGGCCGCGGCCGCGGAACTTCCGGTCGAGGAGCAGCGCGAGGCCGAGACCGACGACCAGGCTCACGATGACGACCGTCGCGGTCAGCAGGATCGTCGTCAGGACGGACTTGCGCAGGTCCGGGTCGGTGAGTACCTCGCCGTAGTTGGCGAACCAGGTGAAGCGGCGGGCGTCCGGATACAGAGCGTTCCAGTCGAAGAACGAGATCACCAGCGTCGCCACGAAGGGCAGCTGGGTCACCACGATCATGAACACGAGGGCGGGCAGGAGCGGGGCCCTGGTGGCCCAGGCGCGCAGCCGGCCGGGGGACTTGGCGGTGCCCACGCGCGCGTGGGCGACGGGAACGGTCGTGGTCGCGGTCATCGTCCCTCGTACTCCTTCGCGATCTCGTCGGCGAGCTTCTGGGACTTCCTCAGGGCCGTGTCGACCGACTGGCGTCCGGCGATGGCCGCGCTGATCTCCTGCGAGACCTTGGTGCCGAGATCGGTGAACTCGGGGATGCCGACGAACTGGATGCCGGGCGCGGGCCGCGGCTGGACGCCGGGGTCGCGGGGGCGGGCCCCTTCGATGGCCGCGCGTGTCACGTCCTGGAAGGCGGCGGCCTCCTTGCGGTACTCCGGGTTGGTGTACGTCGAGGCGCGCTTGCCGGCCGGCACGTTCGACCAGCCGATCTCGTTGCCGACCAGGTTCTCGTAGCCCTTGCCCGACGCCCAGGAGACGAACTTCCACGCCTTGTCGGGGTTGCGCGAGGCGTTCTGCACGCCCCAGGCCCACGTGTAGAGCCAGCCGGAGCTCCGTGTCCTGTCGACCGGCGCGGGTACGTAGCCGATCTTTCCCTTGACCGGGGACTTGGCCGATTCGAGCGAACCGGCGGCGGCCGTGGCGTCGTACCACATGGCGGTCTTGCCCTGGGTGAGGTTGTTGAGGCACTCCGCGTAGCCGGACTGAGCCGCTCCGGACTCGCCGTGCTCGCGGACGAGGTCCACGTAGAAGCGGGTCGCCCTCTCGAACCCGGGCGAGGTGAGCCGCGCCTTCCAGTTCTTGTCGAACCAGGTGCCTCCGAAGGTGTTCACCACCGTCGTCAGCGGCGCCATGAGCTCGCCCCAGCCGGGCAGGCCGCGCAGACAGATGCCCTTCATCCCGGGCTCGGCGCCGTCCGCCTTCGCGGCGAGGTCGGCGACCTGCTGCCAGGTGGGGTGCGCGGGCATGCGCAGCCCCTTCTCGGCGAAGACGTCCTTGCGGTACATGAGGAAGGACGACTCGCCGTAGAACGGCTGGCCGTAGACCTTCCCGTCGTCCCCGGTGAGCGACTCGCGCATCGGCGCGAGAATGTCCCGCTCGTCGTACGCGGCGTCCTTGCGCGCGTACGAACCGAGCTCGTGCAGCCAGCCGTTGCGGGCGTAGATCGGTATCTCGTAGTTGCTCAGCGTCGCGACGTCGTACTGGCCCGCCTGGTTGGCGAAGTCCTGGCTGATCTTGTCGCGGACGTCGTTCTCCGGCAGGACGGTGAAGTTCACCTTGATGCCGGTCTTCTTCGTGAAATGCGCGGCGGTCAGCTTCTGCAGCTCGGTCATCTGCGGGTTGTTCACCATCAGGACGTTGATGGAGTCACCGCCCGAGCCGGTCCCGCCGGCGCCGGCCCAGCAGCCGGAGAGCAGCGGGGCGAGCAGCGTCCCTGCGGCGGCCGCGGCGCACAGCGCGCGTGGCCTCCGTCGGCTCTGGGTTCGCATGAATGCTCCTGAACGTATGGGGCGAAAGGGGAGAAAAGGGGTGCGCCGAGGTGTGCGGAACCCGTCGGCGTACGCGGGCAGGGATGTCAGACGCGCAGGACCTGCGGCCCCTGCAACGCATAGCGGTGAGCCTCGGACGCGGGCAGCTGCGTGCCGGTCACGATCGCCTCCAGCGAGGAGACCGGCGCGAACCGGCAGAAGCTGACCGCCCCGAACTTGGTGTGCACGCCCGCGAACACCGTGCGCCGGGAGGCCCGCACGGCCTGCGCCTTGACCTCGCTGACCGCGGGGTCGGGCGTGGTCAGGCCGTGCTCGCGCGAGATGCCGTTGGCGCCGATGAACGCCAGGTCGATCACGAACCCGGCGAGCATCTTCGTCGTCCAGTGGTCGACCGTGGCCAGCGTGCCGGACCGCACCCTGCCGCCGAGCAGCAGCACCGTCGTGTTCTCCGCCTCGGCGAGTGCGCCCGCCGTGGCCAGCGACGCGGTGACCACGGTGAGCGGCCGGTCCCGCGGCAGGGCCTCGGCGATGAGCTGGGGCGTGAACCCCTCGTCGACGAAGACGGTCTCCGCGTCCCCGAGCAGCTCGGCCGCCGCGGCGGCGATCCGGCGCTTCTCCGGGACGTGCATGGTGGTCCGGAACGCGAGCGTCGTCTCGAACCCGGCGCTCTCCACGGGGTAGGCGCCGCCGTGCGTGCGCCGCACCAGGCCGTGGTCCTCCAGGGCCCGCAGGTCGCGCCGCACGGTCTCCTTCGCGACGCCGAGTTCGGCCGCGAGCACGGTGACGTCGACGGAGCCGCTGCGGCGTGCGGCGCGCACGATCTCCCGCTGGCGTTCCTCCGCGCTCATGGTGTGCACCTCTCTGTGCGGTCCTGGCTGTGCGGTGCGGGCCGTGGGGGCCTGCCCGGTGTCCGGTCCCGCCGCCCGTTCGGGCCCGTGCGGTGACTCTGGAAAATTTGTACAGCGGGCCCGCGGCCGTGACCAGGTTCGTTACCGGTCCGATGCTGCCCGTCTGTGCCCGTTCGTGCCGGTGGCTGCCCGCCGCGGACCTGGGGCGGTGCGCGCAAGCGGGCACGGAGATGCCCGTTCGGGGCGCCGCGGCCGCCCGTTCGCTGCCCGCCCGGCGCATTCGCTCTGCGTCAAGGAGAGCTGAGAAGGCGTCAACAGCGCGTCATCGGCGGGGCCGGAGCGGGCCGGAGCGGGGGCGGGCGGGGATGACGTCACTGCCGAAGCACCTTCCGTCACCACTCTTCCGTCACCACCCAGGGGCAGCCGTGAACGACCGCATCTAAGGAGACGACACCGCGCCCTGCGAACCCACCCCGGCCGGACCCCTGTTCGTCCCCGTCCAGCCGGGACCCGGGACCTGTGCGACCCGCCTCTTCCGCACCGCGCGCGGTGGCCGCACCGCCGTCGGCTTCACCAGCGAGCGCCTCCTCGTCGATGTGCCCGGCCCCGGCCCCGGTCCCGGTGGCCGCCGGACGCGGGGCGACGGTGAGCGGGACCTGCGCGCGGCCCTGCGGCACGGCGTGGGGCGCATCGTCGTCGACTCGGCCTCCGGGATCGCCCGCCTCGCCGCGTACGTCCCTCAGGGCACCCGGCAGCGCGTCATGGCGCGTGTCGTGCCGGGCGTCGCCGCGGGCGGGCATGCCGCGATCCGCTCCAGGACGGACGACCGGACGTTCGGCCTGTCCGTCGCCGTCGGCTCCGCGTTGCACGCCGTGACGCGCCTCGCCGAGCAGCCGGGGCTCGAACTGACCGGACCGCACTGCCCCATCGGTTCGCAGATCGACACGTGAAGCCGTACGTCGGCGCCGTGCGGCACCTCGTCGGCCTGATGGCACGCATCCGCGACCGGCACGGGATCACCCTGCCCGAGCTCGACATCGGCGGCGGCCACGCGGTCGCCCACCGGCCCGGGGAGCACCCGCTCGTGCACGGGATCACCCTGCCCGTGCTCGACATCGGCGGCGGCCACGCGGTCGCTCACCGGCCCGGGGAGCACCCGCTCGACGTGCCGGAGCCGGCCGCCGCGTGCGCCGCGAACTCGCCGACGCCTGCGCCCGGTCGGACCTTCCGCTGCCGCGCCTCGCCGTCGAGCCGGGCCGCGCCGTGGTCGCCCGCGCGGGCGTGGCCCTGTACCGGGTGCTCCCCGTGAAGCGCACCGGTGCCCGCGTCTTCGTCGGCGTCGACGGAAGTATGAGCGACAACCCGCGGCCCGCGCTCTACCGCGTCCGCTGCGCGCCCCGCCTCGTCGGCAGGCGCTCCACGGCGGCCACGCGCCCCGTCACGGTCGTCGGCCGGTACGGCGAGGCGGGCGACGTCCTCGCCCCGGACACGCCGCTGCCGGACGACGTACGGCCCGGGGACCTCCTCGCCGTGCCCGTGGCGGGCGCCCAGCAGCTGTCGACGGCGTTCGGCTACGACCCGGTGGGACGGCCGCCCGTCGTCGCCGTGGCGGACGGGCGGGCCGGGCTCCTGGTGCGCCGCGAGTCGGCGGAAGGCCTCAGGCGCCGCGACGCAGGGCTCTGAACCAGCGCCTCAGTACGGCCAGATGGGCGGGTTCGTCACGAAGTGCCCGCCCATCCGCGTGTGGTCGGGGTTCTCCGGGTCCAGCTCGCCGAACTCGGCGATCAACTTCTCCGCGAACTGCTCGGAGTCGTCCTGCGGTTCGTAGCCGAGCGCCCGCGCGGAGGACAGGTCCCACCACACGCGCGTGTTGTCGGACGAGCCGTAGACGACGGTGTGCCCGACGCCCTCGGCCCTGATCGCGGCGTCGAAGAGCCGCGCGCCGTCGCCCGGGCTCAGCCACACGGACATCATCCGTACGTTCGTCGGCTCCATGAAGCACGAGCCGATGCGCACGGACACGGTCTCCTGGCCGAACTTGTCCCAGTAGAACTGCGCGAGGTCCTCGCCGAACGACTTCGACAGGCCGTAGTAGGTGTCGGGGCGGCGGAGCGTGTCGACGGGCACGCGGGGGTCGCCGTCCGCGGGCCGGGGCGTGTAGCCGATCGCGTGGTTCGACGAGGCGAACACGATGCGGCGCACGCCTTCCTCACGCGCGGCCTCGTAGAGGTTGTAGAGCCCTTCGATGTTCGCCTTGAGGATCTTGTCGAAGGTGGACTCCAGGGAGATGCCCGCGAGATGGACGATCGCGTCCACGCCGCGCACGGCCTCGCGCAGCGCGTCCCGGTCGGCGAGGTCGGCCGTGATCGCGTCCGGCTCGCCCTCGATCGGCCGGGCGTCGAGGAGGCGCAGCTCGTAGCCGTAGGCCGGAAGCAGTCCGCGCATCAGGGTGCCGAGGCCGCCGGCGGCTCCGGTGAGCAGGACGGTGCGGGGAGCGGGCATGCGGGAGTCTCCTCGAATAGTCAGCCAGATGGCCGCATTCATGCACGGCATTCACATCCATGGACACGCTAAAGATTGCCGCCGGGCGGAGTCAAGTCCCGCGCGGAGGCTCGAAATCCGCTGCCAGGATGCGCGTGAGCGTGCTTGACCCGCGCCCCGGGGGCGGATTAGCGTGAGCGTGTTCAGAAATATAGACGCAAATCAGAACCGTGCACGCCAAGGGAGAGCCCGTGACGTCAGCCCCTCTCGCCGCTCGACTCAGCATCCCCAGCGGGCCGCTGTTCTTCCCGGTCACCGCCTTCGGGCCCGACGGCACCCTCGACCTCGACACCTTCCGCGCCCATGTGCGCCAGGGTGTCGAGGCCGGGGCCGCCGCGGTCTTCGCGTGCTGCGGAACGGGCGAGTTCCACGCCCTGACCCCCGAGGAGTTCCAGGCGTGCGTGGCCGCGGCCGTCGAGGAGACCGCGGGACGGGTGCCGGTCGTCGCGGGCGCCGGGTACGGCACGGCCCTCGCCGTGCGCTACGCGCGCCTCGCCGACGAAGCCGGCGCCGACGGGCTCCTCGCGATGCCGCCCTACCTCGTGGTCGCCGGTCAGGAAGGCCTGCTGCGCCACTACTCGGAGCTGGCCGACGCGACCGCCCTGGAGATCATCGTCTACCAGCGCGACAACGCGGTGTTCACGCCCGAGACCGTCGTCGCCCTCGCCCGTCACCCCAAGATCCTCGGCCTCAAGGACGGCCTCGGCGATCTCGACCTCCTCCAGCGCACCATCAGTGCCGTACGCGCCGAGGGACTCACCGACTTCCTCTACTTCAACGGCCTGCCCACCGCAGAACTCACCGGACTCGCCTACCGCGGCATCGGCGTCGGTCTCTACTCGTCGGCCGTGTTCTGCTTCGCGCCCGACATCGCCCTCGCCTTCCACACGGCCCTGCGCACCGGCGACGACGCCACCGCCGGGCGCCTCCTCGACGGCTTCTACCGGCCGCTCGTCGAACTCCGCAACGAGGGCCGCGGCTACGCGGTCTCCCTAGTCAAGGCCGGCGTCCGGCTCACCGGCCTCGACGTCGGCGAGGTCCGCCCGCCCCTGCACGAGCCCACCGACGAGCACGTCAAGCGGCTCGCCGGCATCGTCGAGCGCGGCCGCGCGCTCCTGGCGGAGACGGGGGACCAGGCGTGAGGGCGTCCGCCTTCGTCTACCCCTGGGACGTCAACGGCGACCCCGAAGCCGCCGCCCGCATCGCCGGCCTCGGCGTCCAGCAGGTCACCCTGGCCTCCGCCTACCACTCCACCCGAGCCCTGACGCCCCGTCACCCGAGCCACCGCGTCGTCACGGCCGAACACGCCGCGGTGCTCTACCCGCCGGGCGACCGCTGGCAGGGCCGGGACCTGCGACCGTACGAGGCGGGGGACTGGGCACCCGGCGACGCCTTCGGGCAGGCCGCCGAGGCGCTCGCCGGCGCCGGGCTCGACGTCCACACCTGGGTCGTCCTCGCCCACAACTCCCGCCTCGGCGCGGAACGTCCGGACACCTCCGTCGTCAACGCCTACGGCGACCGCTACCCGTGGGCCCCCTGCATCGCACAGCCCGCCACGCGCGCGTACCTCGTCGACCTGGCGGCGGAGGCGGCCGTGCGGCCCGGCGCGAAGGGCACCGAACTCGAATCCCTCGGCTGGTACGGGCTCGCGCACCTGCACGCCCACGACAAGACGGCGGGCGTCGGTCTGGGGGAAGCGGGCCAGTACCTGATGTCGCTCTGCTTCTGTCCGTCGTGCCACGACGGATACGGCCGACAGGGCCTGGACGCCGACGAGTTGGCGGCCGACGTCCGGCGCGCCCTCGAACCCCTGTGGCGCGGGCACGCCACCCCGGACGCCGGCTGGGCGGCAGTGGAGAAGCTGCTCGGGGCGCGCGCGGCGGCGGGCACGCGCGCGTGGCGCGACGGTGTCGCCCGCGGTCTCCAGGAGGACGCCGTCGCCGCGGTCCGCGCGCAGGCTCCGGACGGTTTCCGCATCCTGCTGCACGCCGACCCGGCGTCGTATCACTGCGGAGCGAACGCGGGCGTGGACCCGGCGCACATCCTCGCGGTCGCGGACGGCGTGGTCGTGCCGTGCACGGGCGGCGCGGACCTGATCCCTCCTTTCGCCGCTCAGGGCAGGGGAGTGGTGGCCGCCAACCTCACCGTGGTCGCCGGGATGGGCGGCAGCCCCGGCACGCTCGCCGCCGACGCCCGGCGCGCCGCCGGACTCGGCGCCGGCGAACTGCGTCTTTATCACGCGGGGTTGGCGTCGGACGGCGATCTGAAGCTGATCGCGGAAGGCCTGTCGGAGCTCGCCTGAAAGCGGTTACTATCGCGCACCACGATCGACGCTTCCTACGGAGGGGACACGAGGTGCGCGTGCGTAACCAGGGTCGGGGCCAGGGGCGCAGACAGGGCTCCAGGCAGTTTCGTCGTCAGGGCGCAGCCGCGCTGCTGTGCGCGGGGGTGATGGCAGGCACGGCGGCGCTCGGCGGGACGGTGCCCGCGGCGGCGGCGCAGGGAGATGCGGCCGGTGCCGCCGTCCAGCAGGAGGACATCCGGGCACAGTTGGCGGCCGTCCCGGGCATGTCGGTCGTCTCGGTGACCGACAAGGAGGGCTACCCCTTCTACACGCTCACGTACGCGCAGCCGGTGGACCACGGCAACCCCGAGGCCGGCACGTTCACGCAGCGCCTCACGCTCTGGCACAAGGCGGCCGCCAAGCCCACCGTCTTCTACACCGGCGGCTACACGCTCTCCTCCAGCACCCGCGAGATCACCAAGCTGCTCGACGCCAACCAGGTCTCCATCGAGCACCGCTACTTCGCCGAGTCCCGGCCCAAGGGCGCGGCGGGCGACGACTGGTCCAAGCTCACGGTCCGGCAGGAGGCCGGCGACGAGCATCGCGTCACGCAGGCCCTGCGCACCATCGAGAAGGGCAAGTGGCTCGGCACGGGCGGCAGCAAGGGCGGCATGACCGCCACGTACCACGAGCGCTTCTACCCGAATGACCTCGACGCCGTCGTCGCGTTCGTCGCCCCGAACGACGCCGACAACAAGAACGACAGCGGCTACGAGAACTTCTTCAGGACGGTCGGAACGCCCGAGTGCCGTGCCGCCCTGAACGCCGTGCAGCGAGAGATGCTGGTGCGCCGCGACGCCCTCATCCCCAAGTTCGAGGCGGACGCGGCCGCGGCCGGTGACACGTTCGAGGAAACTCTCGGAACCACCGACAGGGCCTACGAGTTCGCCGTGCTCGACCAGGTGTGGAACTTCTGGCAGAGCGGCACGGTCGACGACTGCCCGACCGTGCCCGACGCCAAGAAGGCCACCGACGACGAGCTCTACACCTGGTCGAAGGGGCACGGCTTCAGCGTCTACCAGGACGAGACCCTCGGCACGAACGGCACCGGGCCCTACTACCGGCAGGCCGCCACCCAACTCGGCTGGGCCGACCTCAGGTTCAAGCATCTCAAGGACGTCCGCCACTACCCGGACATCTACCAGCCCAACTCGGTGCTGCCGGCCGCGATGCGCGGCACGTACGACGGTTCCGCGATCTCCGGCGTCGACAAGTGGGTCAGGACGCGGGGCGAGCGGATGATGTTCGTGTACGGGCAGAACGACCCGTGGAGCGCCGAGAGGTTCACCCCGAGCAGGCACGACTCGTACCGCTACGTCGTGCCCGGCTCCAACCACGGCGCGACCATCGCCAAGCTGCCCGCCGACGAACAGGCCGAGGCCGTCGCCACCGTCAAGCGCTGGGCGGGCGTGCGGTAGCGCACGCGAGCGCGAGTCCGGCCGCACCGAGCAGCGGCAGCAGCACGCGGTGGTCCACGAGCGCGACGAGGCCCGCGCCCGTCGCGAGGGCCACCGCGTTCGGCGCGAACATCAGCGTGTGCGCGGTCGCCACGGCGCGGCCGACGAGCGCGTCCGGGGTCTCGCGCTGGACCGCGGTGAGCGCCGCGATCAGGACGCACGGCAGGCCCATGCCGATCGCGGCGCTGCACCCGAGCGCCACCGCGTCGTACGGGAGCGCGCGCAGGCCCGCGCCCGCCGCGAACAGGCCGATGCCCGCCGCCGCGAACCGGCGCTCGCCGAGCCGCCGCAGCAGCCCTCCCGCGGCGAGCCCGGCCACGACCGAACCGGCGCCCTGAGCCGCGTACAGGACGCCCGCGTACGAGGGGGAGCGGTCGAGGCCGCTGTCCACGACCGCGTAGAGCGCGGCGCCGTTCAGGCCCGCCAGGGCCATGGTGGCCGCGGCGGCGAGGACGAGGGGGCGCAGCCGCTCCCGCCGCCACAGCGCGCGTACGCCCTCCGCGGTGCGGGTCCACACCCCCGCGCGCGGGCGGGCGGGCGCGGTCTCCCGGACCCGGAGCCGCGCGTACAGCCCGGCCGCGGCGGCGAAGGTCGCGGCGTCGAGCAGGGCCACGCCCGCGCCCCCGTACATCGCGAAGAGGCCCGCCCCGGCGAGCGGCGCGACCAGTTTCATGCCCTCGTCGGCCGTCATCCGCAGCCCGTTGAAGTCACCGAGCGACTCCCTGCCGACGACGGCCGGCACGAGGGCGGCCTCGGCCGCGTCGGTGACGACGCCGCACGCCCCGTACGCCACGAGGACCGCGAACAGGATCCACAGGCTCCCGGCGGAGTCGACGGCCGGCAGCGACAGGAGCAGCAGCGCCAGGCCCAGATTCGCGGCGACGAGGAGAGGACGTCGCCGGGTGCGGTCGGCGAGTGTGCCGAGCAGGGGCCCGGCGAGCGCGGGCGCCCACAGCGCGAAGGCGCACAGCGCGGCGAGGCTGTCCGAGCCGGTCAGGTCCTTCACCCAGATCCCGGCGGCCAGCCACATGGCGGAGGTCCCGAACCCGGAGACGACGATGCCGGCCAGGAGAAGCCGCGAGCCGCCCCGTGTGGCGGTAGAAATGGACGTCATGCCAGGTCATCGTGGCCCTAAGGCCCCCGGTGCGGGATCGGGAGGATGCCGTAGCGAGCACGGCGATGAATTCCGGGCGGTGCCGGGGTCTACAGGTATGTACGCAGGGCGAGCCCTGACCATGAGGGGAACAAGGAGCCGGCATGACCGACGCGACGGACCAGACGCTGCAGCAGATGGTGGACTTCGGCCCGCAGACGCGGATCGTGGCGCGCCTGGTGGACGGAGTGCGCGAGGACCAGCTGGACCTGCCGACCCCGTGTCCGGAGTACGCGGTGCACCACCTGCTCGGGCACATCCTCGGGCTGACCGCCGCCTTCGGCGACGCCGGACGCAAGAACCTGGGGCCGACGACGGACACCAGCCCCAGGGCGCAGCGGCCCGACATCACGGACGGCTGGCGCGACGCGCTGGCCAAGGCGCTCGACGACCTCGCGGAGGTCTGGCGCGACCCGGCGGCCTGGCAGGGGATGACTCGTGCGGGCGGGGTCGACCTGCCCGGAGCGGTGGCGGCGATGGTCGCCCTGGACGAACTCGTCGTGCACTCCTGGGACCTGGCGAAGGCGACGGGCCAGGACTACGCCCCCGACGAGGCCGCCCTGCAAGCGGCCCACGCCTTCCTGCTCCAGTCCGCGGCGGGCCCCCGTCCCGACATCTTCGGCCCGGTGGTCCCGGTGGAGGAGTCCGCGACCCTGCTCGACCGGGCGGTGGGCCTGAGCGGCCGGGACCCGGGCTGGAAGCCGACTGCCTGAGGTCAGTTGAGATGCCACAGGGCGTACGAGGCGGCCGGCAGGACGAGCCCGGCGAACGCCATGCAGGCACCCAGGAAGCGGAGAAATCCGGTTGTGGCGAAGATGGTGGGCGACCCGTCGAGCCGGCCCATCGCCGCCCAGGAGTCCGCATTCTTCCGCCGGATGCGCTCGGAGCGCCGGGTGGTGATCCCCCGCACGTCGAACGCCCGATACACGCCGCACCAGAGGGCGACGAGCCCTCCGAGGACGAAGACGGCAAGAAGCACGGGCGAGGACGCGTGGACCGCGGAGGCGAAGGTGAGGGCCGAGGTCATTGCCTTTTCCATCGATGATTATTGACGGCCGACGTCGACGGTCTTGCATCGAAAGACGGCGCCGACAGGGAAATGGGAATCAGTAATAGTCTTCACGCATTCGATCACGCCCTGTCGGCGCAATTTGCTCCCGACGAAAGGAAACCAGTCGGTCGCAGTCGTCGAGCATCACTCCATAATCGACGGGTGTTTCGGTGTCGCGAGGCTCGGAGATTCCGAGCACCGCGCCAAGCATCCCTTCGAGCTCAGGCTTCGACGGACAGCTGGCCACGCGCACCTCGGCGAAGAAATGGAGTGCGTCGTCTGTCATTGTTCTCATTCCTTCGGTCATTTGTGGGTGATTTCCCCGTCGAGTGACACGTTCAGGTGACTCCCGTCTCTGCTGAGCCAGCCAAGTTTAGCCCGCCCGGTCTTGCTCAACTGGACGTCCCACTCGAAGGGCTGGCCCGCGGTCCTGGAGGGCCCCTTGATCCATTCGTTACCGAAGCGGTCAATGTAGCCTTTGCGGGTTCCGCGCGGAAGGCCGGCATTCACTGAAACATTCTCCGGGGGGACGAAGCGAATCCGTCCCGAGTGCGGGAGTTGAGCGTCCTTCAGGAGCCCTTTTACTCCCGTACGCGGCTGCAGGACCGGTTCTTCGCACTTCAGGCCCAGAGGGTCGAGCAACGAAAGGGGAGCATCGACGTATGCGTAGTGGTCGGGTCCGGGGTCCAGTCCCAGTGGGTCGGGACTGGTGTACCGGGACGTCTGCGGGTCGTAGTACCGGAAGTAGTTGTAGTTCAGGCCGGTTTCCGCGTCGGCGTATTGGCCCGGAAACCGGAGAGGGCAGAGCGCGGCCGTCGTGTCATGCGGGGCGGGCAGATCGGTTCCCCACAGAGCGGTGCGATGCTGCCACACCAGGTCACCGTCGGGGGTCACGAGTTCGGTCGGCGTCCCCACGGCGTCTGTGACGACGGAGTGGAAGCGTGTGGCGTTGCGGTTCGTCGTGTTTTCGGCGAGCTCGGCGAGAAGAGACCTGCCAGGGACGCCGGCCCGAGGGTGGTGGTTCGTCTGTGTGAGGGGGCGGTGCGTGCCAGGGGCGTAGTCCCACGTGGTGACCCTGCCGTCGGAGCCGGTCTGCTCGGCCAGGCAGGTGCCGTCCCAGGCGAAGGACGTGCGGTCGGTCTCCGAGCCGTCGGCGCAGCGGCGGTGCTTCGATATCCGGCGTCCGAGTGGGTCGTATGCGTACAGCCAGCGCTCCCCGTCCGGTGTGACCGCCTCGGCCAGGCGGTCTTCCGCAGTCCAGACGTAAGTCCAGGTCCGCCGCTGACCGTTGAGCAACTTGCGGGTCATCCGGGTCCGGCGGCCCTGGGCGTCGTGTTCATAAGTGGTGTGACCTGCACGGCGGATGAGGGCTCCGTCGAACTCGCGCTCACCTGGCGTCTCATGGGCAGGGGCCACGGCATGGGTAAGCTGCCCAGCGGAGTCGTAGGCGTACTTCTCGGTCCACCCGTGGGCTTGTACGCGCGTGGTTCGTCCGGTGCGGTCGAGGCTGAAGCGCCTGGTGCCGGACGTGAGCTCGCGGATCTCCGTGAGGCAGCCATCCGGACCGTAGGCGTATGCGCGGTGCTGGAGAAGGCAGTCGGCGCCCGCCGTCCGGTGTGCTGTCAGGGACTGGGTGGTGAGCTGGTCAGTCGCGTCCCATGTCTGGGAGAGGGGCGGGTCGGTGCCGAGGCGCCGCTGTATCTCGCGGCCCGAGGCATCGTAGGTGAACGTCAGCGTGCCTGCCTCGGACTGGAGGCCGATGGGCCGGCCCGACAGGTCGTATGTCCACTCTGTTGCCAGTCCGGACGGGGCAGTCCGCCGCGTACGCCGGCCGAGGGCGTCGTACGTGGAAGCGGTCGTTCGGCCGTTGACGGTTTCGGACAGTGTGCGACCCAAGGCGTCACGTTCGACCACGACCTCCGCGTCCGAGTTCGCCGCACGGCTCATCCTGCCCGCAGTGTCGTATGCGTACGTGGTCACGCTGCCCGTGTCATGGTGCTGCGCTGTGATCCGGCCAAGCGCGTCCCGGGTGAACTCGAGGGCCTCGCCCGCACCGTTCGTACGGGAGATCAGTCCGCCTGCACCGTCGTGCGTGTAGGTGAGGGTGCGGCCGTTGAAGTCGGTCTCCGTGACCGGTCGTCCCGCCGCGTCGTAGGTGTACGACCAGGTCAGACCCTGCGGGTTGGTGACGCCGGTGAGGCGCAGTTCGGTGTCGTAGGCGAAGGAGTACGTCGTGCCATCGGGTTCGGTACGGGTGGCGGGTACGTCGAAGTGGGCCGAAGTGTGACGTGTGGTGTGGCCGACCGGGTCGGTGTGGGTGAGCGGGTTGCCCTCGCTGTCCCAGGTCCAGGTCTCGCGGCTACCGTCCGGGTACTCCCGCCATTCCGCTTTGCCTTCGGTCGTCCAGCCCAGACGGGTCGTGTGACCCAGCGGATCGGTCATTTCCACGGCCCGGCCGAACGCGTCGCGCCGGATGTGTGTCGCGTGCCCGAGTTCGTCGGTCGTAGTGACCACCAGCCCGGCCGCGTTCGACCTCACCGTGCGCCGGGCGCCCAGGGGATTGGTGATCGTGGCCAGATGCCCCTGCTTGTTGTAGCCATACCTGGTCTCGGCACCGAGGGGGTCGGTGGTGCTGAGTAGGTTGCCCAGCTCGTCGTAGGTGTGACTCCAGACCGCCCCGCCGGATTCGACGACCTCCAGAGGCGGCCCGAGCGTGTTGTACGTGGCTGTGGCGACCGATCCGTCCGGCAGGGTGTGCTCGATCAGATTGCCGGCGTCGTCGTACCTGTACCGGGTTGCGTTCCCCAACGGGTCAATGACGGCCAGTGGCTTGTGGCCCCACTCGTCCCACAGTGTGCGGGTGATGTGGCCGAGTTGGTCGGTCTCCTCCTCGACCAACCCTTCCGGGTTGTGGCGATGCGTGGTCCGGTGACCGAGCGAGTCGGTGTACGTGGTGATGTGCGTGGCATCTTCGTACTCCAATGCCCCGGAGAGGAATCCGTCCGCACCCTCGGTACGGACGACCCGGCCACGCTCGTCGTAGGTGTATGTGAACCAGGTCCCGTTTCGGTCCGTCCACTGGGTGACGCGACCGTCCGTGTCGTACGTGAATTTCAGGGGCAGGTCACTGGAGTTGATGACCTCGATGAGGTTGCCCGCTTCGTCGTAGCCGTAACGCATGACGACTGTGCCGCCCTCGCGCGAAGCGTCGGTGGTGTATGCGTCGGGGACCTGATCGAGGAGGCGCAAGGAGGTGACGCGCGGGCCGGCCGTATCGACGGCGACGTAGTACCCGCCGGAGTGGCGCAAGCCGAACGGGATACCGTCCGAGTCCCGTTCGACGTCGATGCGGGCGCCGTTGCGATCGCTCCAGGCGTCCACCGGCAGGTGGAACGCACCGAACGACCCGGACGGGAAGGGCGTGCTGAAGGAGCGGCTGACTCCCGTGTCCGGGTCGTTCGCGCATGTGACCTCTGACCCTAGGTGAGGCGGTTCAAGAGAAGGTCAAGTGGACTTCAGGTGCGGGCAATTGATGGAGGTGCTGTGCCGCCGGGGAGGTCCGGTCGGCCGTGGATCAGATATCGATCGGGCAAAGGTCTCGCGCTCAGCCGTGTGACGCGCGTAGAAAGCCTGTCATGCATAAGACCTCACGTATCGCCGCCGCCGTCGCCGGCTCCTGTGTTCTCGCGGGTGCTGCCCTGTACGGGACCGGTGTCGCGAACGCCGGTGGAGCGTCCGCGCACACCACCGCCGAGCCCAAGAACATCGGGCAGCTCGTCAAGGAGATCGACTCCTACTACGGCACCGCCCTCGACGCGGACGGCGTCTACCAGGCGTCCTCGTCCAGCCAGTACGCCCAGGACCTCGCGCGTATCGAGGCGGGTGCGAAGAAGCAGATCGCCAAGGCCGCAGCCGGGCATCACCACAAGGGTGACAGGCCCGCCGTCGTCTTCGACATCGACGACACCCTTCTTCTCAGCCTCGACTACGAGAAGAAGACCAACTACGTCTACAACGACGCCACATGGAAGGAGTACGTGGCCAAGGCGAACCGGCCCGCCGTGTTCGGGACGCCCGACCTCATCGCGTACGCGCAGAAGAAGGGTGTGGAGGTCTTCTACAACTCCGGGCTGAGCGAGGCGCAGCGCGCGTCCGCCGTGGAGAACCTCAAGAAGGTCGGCATCGGCGTCAACCTCGACCCCGGGCACATGTTCCTCAAGGACAAGACCAACCCGCCCGCCTACCTGAGCGGTTGCGCCACCGCGAGCGCCTGGAACTGCACCACCGTGCAGTACAAGTCCGGCACCCGCAAGCACATCGAGTCCCTCGGCTACGACATCGTCGGCAACTTCGGCGACCAGTACTCGGACCTCCAGGGCGGCCACGCCGACCGGACCTACAAGTTCCCGAACCCGACGTACTTCGTCGAGTGAGCGCACCCGATCCCATCCGCATTCCGTAACACGGCGAAAACCTGAAACGGGCTCCTCGGGGGAACAATCCAGCCACCACTTGGCACGGCTGACCCGAGGAGCCCGTCATGCTCGCCCCGTTGGACCGTCACTTCCGCATCACCGCACGTGGATCCACGTACTCCCGCGAAGTGCGCGGCGGCTTCGCCACGTTCTTCACCATGGCCTACATCCTCGTTCTGAACCCGATCATCCTGGGCAGCGCGAAGGACAAGTTCGGGCACCAGCTCGACGGGGCCCAACTCGTCACCGCCACCGCCCTCGTGGCCGCCGTGATGACCGTCATCATGGGCGTCGGCGGCAATCTGCCGCTCGCCCTCGCGGCGGGCCTCGGTCTCAACGCCGTCGTGGCCTTCCAGATAGCCCCGCTGATGAGCTGGCCGGACGCGATGGGGCTCATCGTCCTGGAGGGCCTGCTGATCTGCGGCCTCGTCGTCACCGGGCTGCGCGAGGCCGTCATGCGCGCGATACCCCAGCCGCTGAAACAGGCCATCAGCGTCGGCATCGGACTGTTCATCGCCTTCATCGGCTTCGTCGACGCCGGTTTCGTCACCAGGATCCCGGACGTCGCGCGGTCCACCGTGCCGGTGCAGCTCGGCGGCACGGGGACCCTCTCCGGCTGGCCCGTCCTCGTCTTCTGTCTCGGCGTGCTGCTGACCATCGGCCTGCTCGCGCGGAAGGTGAAGGGCGCCATCCTCATCAGCATCGTCGTGATGACGGTCGTGTCCGTCGTCATCAACTCCGTCGCCGATGTGAAGAGTTGGGGCCTGACCACGCCCGAGATCCCGGACGACGTGTTCGCCGCGCCCGACTTCGGGCTGCTCGGCGACTTCAGCCTCTTCGGCGCGTTCGGCAGAACCGGCGCGCTCACCGTGATCCTGCTCGTCTTCACCCTCATCCTGTCGGACTTCTTCGACACGATGGGCACCGTGGTGGGCATCACCGCCGAAGCCGGGCTGCTGGACGAGAAGGGCCAGGTGCCCCGCCTGGGGCGGGTGCTGCTCATCGACGGTGCCGCCGCCGTCGCGGGCGGCGCGGCCTCCGCCTCCTCCTCGACCACCTACATCGAGTCCGCGGCCGGTGTCGGCGAGGGCGCCCGCACCGGATTCGCCAACCTCGTCACGGGTGGCCTCTTCGCGCTCGCGCTCTTCCTCTCCCCGCTCCTGACCATCGTGCCGCTCCAGGCCGCCGCGCCCGCCCTCGTCGCGGTCGGCTTCCTGATGATGACGCAGGTGAAGTACATCGACTGGGACCAGTACGACATCGCGGTGCCGGCGTTCCTGACCATCGCCGTGATGCCGTTCACGTACTCGATCACCAATGGCATCGGTGCCGGCTTCCTCGCGTACGTCGTCATCAAGACCGTCGTCGGCAAGGCGCGTGAGGTGCACTGGCTGCTCTGGGGCGCCAGTGCCCTCTTCCTCGTGTACTTCGCGATCGACCCTCTGGAGCAACTGCTCGGCGTCAGGTAGGCGTGATGCGGTGATCTACCGTGGTGCGATGACCGGCTATCTCGACCGCCTCGCGGAGCTGCTGCGCGAGGCGCACGGGCTTCCGCCGGACCATGCCGCCGCCACGGTCGCCGATCTCGCGGCGTATCTGGCGCGGGCCGGGGGAGCGGACCCGCAGGACGCGTTCGGTCCGGTCGACGCGTTCGCCCGGCGTCTCGCCCCGTCCGGGACGCCCGCAGCCGACGAGCACCTGGAGACCTGGCGCTGGCTCGCCGACACGTATGCCGACGAGCACCTCCTGAACCGCTTCGGCGACGAGGGCTGGGAGGTCGAGCGGGTCGACCCGCTCGGTCGCTTCGTCAGCCACCGCGACCCGGAGCGGCCGCGGCGCTGGGAGTACCGGCGCGAGCTGACCACCGGCGGCGAAGGCCTCGACGAGCGGCTCGCGCGCGACGGCTGGGAGCCGTGCGGCAGCTGGGTCGTGTACGCGTGGTTCAAGCGCGAGAAGGCGGTCGGCGCCGGCCCGGCGCCCGCGCCACCCGAACCGCGGCGCCCCACGTTCCCGGGGCGCCGGCGCCGCTACGTACTCATGGGCGGCGCCATGGCCCTCGTCGCCGCCGTCGTGGTGGCGGCGAGCACCGGCACGCGCCTCGGCCTCGGTCTCGCGGTGGGCCTGCTGGTGGGAGCGCTGGCGACGCCGGCGACGGTCCGGGCGGCACGCGGCCGGCGCCGCCAGGGACTTTCGTCCGGTCAGGCCGGATCAGGGAGCGGGTGCCGGCACCCGCGAGCCCGGCATGATCCGAACGACAGGCCCCAGGCCTTCATGGCGAGGGGCCGGGGCACCTGATCCGGCCCCTCGCCGGGCCGCCTACCCCTTGAGCGCCGCCGACATCATCGCCTTCGCAATCGGCGCCGCCAGACCGTTGCCGCTCACCTCCGAGCGGGCCGCGTCCGACTGCTCCACCACGACCGCCACGGCGACCTCCTTGCCGGTGGAGTCGTCCTTCGCGTAGGACGTGAACCACGCGTACGGCGTCTTGCTGTTGTTCTCGCCGTGCTGGGCCGTGCCCGTCTTGCCGCCCACCGTCGCGCCCGCGATCCGCGCGTTCGTACCGGTGCCCTGTCCCACGACCGTCTCCATCGCGGACTGGAGCTGCGAGGCCGTCGACGTGCTGACCACGCGCGTGTCGTCACCGTCGGCGAAGCTCTTGATCGCGTTGCCGTCGGCGTCCGTGACCTGCGAGACCATGTGCGGGGATGCCTGCTCGCCGCCGTTGGCGATCGTCGCCGAGACCATCGCCATCTGCAGCGGCGTCGCCGTCACGTCGAACTGTCCGATGCCCGACAGACCTGTCTGCGCCTTGTCCATGTCCTTCGGGTACACGCTCTGCGAGGCCCGGACCGGCATGTCCTGCTCGGCGTCGTTGAAGCCGAACTTCTCGGCCATCGCCCTGACCTTGTCCTGGCCCAGGTCGACGGCGATCTTCCCGAACACGTTGTTGCAGGAGTACTGCAGCGCCGTACGGATCGAGGCGTCCTCGCAGGGCGCGGACGCGCTCTCGTTCCTCAGGTCGGTGGTCGTGCCCGGGAGGCGGAACGGATTCGGGCTGTCGGTCTTCGCGTCCACCGACGAGTAGAGCCCGTCCTCCAGCGCGGCAGCCGCGACGACCAGCTTGAACGTGGATCCGGGCGGCAGCGCCTGCTTGATCGCGCGGTTCAGGGTCGGCTGGTCCTTGTCCTTCGACAGTGCCGTCCACGCCTTGCCGTCCGTGGACGAGTCCCCGCCGCTGATCTTCGACGGGTCGAACGACGGCGTCGAGACGAGACCGAGCACCTTCCCGGTCTTCGGGTCGATCGCGACGGCCGCGCCCTTCTTGTCGCCGAGCGCGCGGTACGCGGCCTTCTGCACCGACGGGTCGATGGTCGTGACCACGTCACCCGGCTCGGTGTGCTTGCCGGTGACCGCGTCGACGGGGTTCTTGAGCCGGGTGTCCGTCCCGTCGAGGATGTCCCGGTAGATGCCCTCGAGCTGCGTCTGGCCGTACACCTGCGAGCTGAAGCCCGTCACACCCGCATAGAGATCGCCGTCCTTGTACGTGCGCTTGTACGCGAGATCGCTGCCGTCGCCCGTTCGCTCGGAACCGGTGACCGCCTTGCCTCCCACGATGATGTCGCCCAGGGGATACGCGTACTGCTTCATCACGTTCCGCCGGTTGTTCTTGTCGTCCGCGAGGGCCTGGCCGTCGTAGTACTGCACCCACGTCGCCCTCACCAGCAGAGCGAGCACGAGGAGCAGACAGAAGACCGAGGCGTGTCTGATCGTCTTGTTCATCCCGCACAGAAGACGAGCGGCCGCGAGCGAATCGTTCCGTTCCGGCCCGGTTTCTCAGTGAATCCTCATCATGAGATCCGTGTCACTCGGGCCTGGAGGCGGCCGGTCCCGACACGGCTCAGGAGCGCGCCGCCGAGGATCCCGACGGCCTCAGCCGAGCGGGGGAGGAGGGGCCGCCTCCGGGGAAGGCTTGCGCGTCAGAGCCTGCGCGTGGCCAGGGTCAGCCGGTCGCGGGCGTCGAACAGCGCGTCCTTCACCATCTGCTCGTGCGCGGGGGTCAGGCGCGCCACCGGCACCGAGCAGCTGATCGCGTCGCGCGCCGGCGTGCGGTACGGGATCGCGATGCCGAAGCAGCGAAGGCCCAGCGTGTTCTCCTCGCGGTCCACCGCGATGCCCTGCTCGCGCACCGCGTGCAGCTCCTCGATGAGCTTCTCGCGGTCGGTGATGGTGTGCTCGGTGAGCGCCGGGAGCGTCTCGGGGAGCATCTTGCGGACCTGCTCGTCGGTGTGGGTCGCGAGGAGCGCCTTGCCGAGGGACGTGGAGTGCGCGGGCAGCCGGCGCCCGACGCGGGTGAAGGGCCGCAGGTAGTGCTGCGACTGACGCGTGGCCAGATAGACGACGTTCGTGCCGTCGAGCCGCGCCAGGTGGATCGTCTCCGTGGTGTCGTCGGAGAGCCGGTCGAGAGTGGGGCGGGCCGCGGCCACCACCTCGTCGCCGTCGATGTACGACGTGCCGACGAGCAGGGCGCGCACGCCGATGCCGTACCGCGTGCCCGTCGCGTCCGTCTCCACCCAGCCGAGCTCGACGAGTGTGCGAAGCAGCATGTAGAGGCTGGACTTGGGGTAGCCGACCGCTTCCTGGACGGCTGCCAGGGAGTGCATTCCGGGCCGGCCCGCGAAGTATTCGAGCAATTCCACGGTCCGTACCGCGGACTTGACCTGCGCCCCGCCGCCCGTCTCACCTGCCGACATTCCCTTGACCCCTTCGTTCGACGAGAATTAGTGTCCTGAGTCCGTAGCGTATTCATCATCAGGGACAGCGTTCAGCATATCGAACAGCTGCTGTTCGTCGTCAGGTGAGCGGCACAGATCTGGGAGGAACCCTCGGTGGCAGCAGCACCAGTCTGGAGTGTCGACCCCCGAACCGGGAAGCAGCGGGAGCAGGTTGCGGTGGAAGCCACAGCCGAGGAGGTGGACCAGGCGGTTCGCGCGGCGCGCGCCGCCACGGGAGCCCTCGCCGACCGCACCGTGCGCGCCGCCTTCCTGCGCAGCGCCGCCGAGCTCCTCGACGCCTCCAAGGAGCACCTGGTGGAGGCCGCGGACGCGGAGACCGCTCTCGGTCCCGTCCGCCTCACCGGTGAACTCGCCCGCACGAGCTACCAGTTGAGGGCCTTCGCGGACATCGTCGACGAGGGCGCCTTCCTGGGCATCGTCATCGACCACCCCGACGACTCGGCGACCCCGCCGATCCCGGACCTGCGCCGCTACAAGGTGCCGCTGGGCGTCGTCGCCGTGTACTCGGCGTCGAACTTCCCGTTCGCCTTCTCCGTACCCGGCGGCGACACCGCGAGCGCGCTCGCCGCGGGCTGCCCCGTCGTCGTCAAGGCCCACCCCGACCACCCCGCCACCTCCGAACTGGTCGCCTCCGTGCTGCGCAGGGCCGCCGTCCAGCACGGCATCCCGGAGGGCGTCCTCGGCCTGGTCCACGGGTTCGAGGCGGGCGTCGAGCTCGTCAGGCACCCGCTGGTGTCGGCCGCCGGATTCACCGGTTCCGTCCGGGGCGGACGCGCCCTCTTCGACGCGGCGGCCGCCCGCCCCGTGCCGATCCCCTTCCACGGCGAACTCGGCTCCCTCAACCCCGTGGTCGTCACGGCGCAGGCGGCGGCCGAGCGGGCCGAGCAGATCGGCGCCGGGCTCGCGGGCTCGATGACGCTCGGCGTCGGCCAGTTCTGCGTGAAGCCCGGCCTCGTCCTCGCGCCCACCGGCGCCGACGGCGACCGCCTCGTCAAGTCCCTCACCGACGCCGTCAGCGACACCGGCGCGGGCGTGCTCCTCGACCACCGCATGCGCGACAACTTCGTCGCGGGCGTCGCCGAACGCGCGGAGCTCCCCGGCGTGGACGCCCCCGTGACCCCGGGCGCGGGCAGCGAGCACACCGTCAGCCCCGGCTTCCTCACCGTCCCCGCCCAGCGCCTGGCCGCCGACGGCGGCGACCACGACCTCCTCCTGGAGGAGTGCTTCGGGCCGGTCACGGTCGTCGCCCGCTACGAGGACGACGCCGAGGTCACCGCCGTGCTCTCGCGGCTGCCCGGCAATCTCTCGGCGACCGTCCACCTGTCCGAGAGCGAGGCCGCGGGCCAGGGGCGTGGCGCCGAGATCCTCGCCGAGCTCACCCCGCTCGCGGGCCGTGTCCTGGTCAACGGCTGGCCCACCGGTGTCGCCGTCGCCCCCGCCCAGCACCACGGCGGCCCGTACCCGGCCACGACGTCCACCTCGACGTCCGTGGGCGGCACCGCCGTCGAGCGCTGGCTGCGCCCGGTCGCGTACCAGAACACTCCCGAGGCGCTCCTGCCGCCGGAGCTGCGCGACGACAACCCGCTGGGCCTGCCGCGCCGCTACGAAGGCCGTCAGGAACTCTGAACACGCCCGCCGCTCGTCACCTGGAAAACTGACCCGATGGACATCGAAATCCCCGAACTCCCGTTCCCGCTGCGCTCCTACGGCCCCGACGGGCACTGGTCGTACGAGGACGGGGCCCTCACCGGCTGGGCCGGACCCCGCCAGGACCGCTTCGTGCCGCCCACCGGCACGGCCCTGGACCCGGCGTCCGACGCGCCCCGCCTGCTCGGGGCGCCGACGGGCGACTTCCAGCTGCTCGCCCGGGTCACGGTCGGCTTCACGGCCGCCTTCGACGCGGGCGTGCTCTATCTGCACGTGGGCGAGCGCGAGTGGGCCAAGCTGTGCCTGGAGCGCTCGCCCGACGAGCCGACCGTGTGCACCGTCGTCACGCGCGGCCGCTCCGACGACGCGAACGCGTTCGTCGTGGGCGGCAGCACGGTGTGGCTGCGCATCAGCCGCACCGGTTCGGCGTTCGCCTTCCACGCCTCGCCGGACGGTGAGAAGTGGACCTTCGTGCGGATCTTCTCGCTCGGCGACGAGGAGTCCGCGGGCGCGGCCCTGGTCGGCTTCATGGCACAGGCGCCGGTCGGCGACGGCTGCGTCGTCACGTACGAGGACATCGAGTTCCGCCCGAGCTGGCCGCAGGGCCTGCGCGACGGTTCCTGACACTCCGGGAACCCTCGGGCGCGGGAACCCGGAAGCCGGTGGGGACGTCTTTCCCGGCGTGATCAGAACAGCCGTCCCCGCCGACGCTCCGGCCGTCGCCGCCCTGCATCGGCGCGCCCGCGCCACGTACTACCCCGACGGTCCGCCGGACGGCGGCACCGACTGGGAGCAGGTGTGGGTGGAGGCGATCACCCGCCCCCGCTCGCACGTCCTTGTCTCCGTACGGGACGGCGCGCTCGCCGGTCTCGCCTCCTTCCGCACGCCCGACGGTGAGCCGAAGGAGGTGGTCAAGCTGTTCCAGTTCCACGTCAGCCCCGACCTCTGGCGCCGCGGGGTCGGCGCCGAACTCCACGCGGCCTGTGTCGAGGAGTGGCACGCGGACGGCGTCGAGCAGGCGTATCTCGACGTGCACGGCGACAACACGCGCGCCCAGGCGTTCTACGCCCGCCAGGGCTGGACCGACGAGGGATACGGCGACGACGGCGGCAGCCACCTGCGGATGCGGCTGCACCTGACCGCCCGTCCCGGGGAATGAGCCACCGAAGGCGGGCGTTGAAGGGGGTCGCAGGGCACCCCCTGCGCCGTACGAATCTGGAGTGACCCCCATGCGCGTCGAGATCTGGTCCGACATAGCCTGCCCCTGGTGCTACGTCGGCAAGGCCCGCTTCGAGAAGGCCCTGGCCGCCTTCCCGCACCGTGACGGCGTCGAGGTGGTCCACCGCTCCTTCGAGCTCGACCCGACGCGCGCCAAGGGTGACAGCGGACTCGTCATCCCGATGCTCGCGCAGAAGTACGGCATGACCGAGGACCAGGCGCAGGCCGCCGAGCGCAACCTCGGCGAGAACGCCGCCTCCGAGGGCCTCGCCTACCTCACCGAGGGCCGCGACCACGGCAACACCTTCGACATGCACCGCCTCCTCCACTTCGCGAAGGAGCAGGGCCGCCAGGACGAGTTGATCGGCCTCCTGTACCGGGCGAACTTCGCCGAGGAGCGGTCCGTCTTCGCCGACGCCGACGAGTACCTGATCGGCCTCGCCGCCGAGGCCGGTCTCGACGCCGACGAGGCCCGGGCCGTCCTCGCCGACCCCGCCCGGTACGCCGACGACGTGCGCGCCGACGAGCGCGAGGCCGCCGAGCTCGGCGCGAACGGCGTGCCCTTCTTCGTCCTCGACCGGAAGTACGGCGTCTCCGGCGCCCAGCCCGCCGAGGTCTTCGCCCAGGCCCTGGAGCAGGCGTGGGACAGTCGCTCGCCGCTCCAGGTCATCGACAGCGGCGACGCCGAGGCGTGCGGCCCGGACGGGTGCGCGGTCCCGCAGAACTGACACACGCCGCGGGTGCGGGCGCTCGTTCGCGGGAGCAGCACGTATAAGCGCCGCTTAGGGATACTGCTCAACAACTCGCAATGGACCGATAGTTGGCGAGACGGCACAGTGGACTCATGGAGACTCTCGATCACGCGCTCGTGCGCGCCGAGTTCGCACCCGTCACCACCTATCTGAACACCGCGAGCACCGGGCTGCTCCCATCGCGCGCGGTGGCGGCCATGAGCGACGCGGTCGCCTCCGTCGCGGCGGGCCGGCCCGCCGACATGTTCGCGGACGTCGAGGCCGCCCGTGCCGCCTTCGCCCGGATCGCCGGTGTCCCGGCCGAGCGGGTGGCGGCCGGTGCCTCGGTCGCCGTCTACACCGCCGTCATCGCCGCCTCGCTCCCGTCGGGCGCCGAGGTCCTCACCGCACAAGGCGACTTCAGCTCCACGGTGAACCCCTTCCACGTACGCGGCGACCTCAAGGTCCGTGCCGCTCCCCTGGAGGGGATCGCCGACGCGGTGCGCCCGGGCACGGCGCTGGTCGCCGTCAGCGCGGCCCAGTCCGCCGACGGACGCGTCGCCGACCTGCCCGCGATCCGCGAGGCGGCCCGCGCCCACGGCGCCCGCACCTACGTCGACTGCTCCCAGGCGGCCGGCTGGCTGCCTGTCGACGCGGACGCGCAGGACTACACGTCGGCCGTCGCGTTCAAGTGGCTCCTGTGCCCGCGCGGCGTGACCTTCTTCGTCGTCCCCGAGGACCTGGGCTCGCTCAGCGCGATCTTCGCGGGCTGGGTCGCGGGCGAACGCCCGTGGGACAGCTGCTACGGGCCCGTGGAGGAGCTCGCGCACTCCGCGCGGCGGTTCGACGAGAGCCCCGGTCTGTTCTCGTACGCGGGCGCGCGGCACTCCCTGGCGCTCATCGAGGAACTCGGCGTCGACTCGATCCGCGCCCATGACCTCGCCCTGGCCGACCGCTTTCGCGCGGGTCTCGCCACGCTCGGCCACGCGCCGGTGCCCGCGCCGGGTTCGCCCGTGGTCTCCGTGCCGGGGCTCGGCGTACGGCAGCGGGAGCTGAGCCGGGCGGGCATCGAGGTCTCCGACCGCGCGGGCAACCTGCGGGCGGCCTTCCACCTGTACAACACGGAGTCCGACGTCGACCGGCTCCTCGAGGCGCTCTCCGGCTGAACCTTTCGGTCGGAGCGCTTCCGGACGACAGACCCCGGCCTGCCCGCCGGGTCCGCCCCGGCCCCCCGCCGTCCTTCCGTGGCGGGGGGCCGGGGCGCGCACGCCCGCCAGGCCGGGATCACCCGTCGACCGGTTCCGCCCCCGGACAGCTCGCCG
The DNA here is from genome assembly GCF_042270245.1 of Streptomyces sp. NPDC055955. NCBI lineage: Bacteria > Bacillati > Actinomycetota > Actinomycetes > Kitasatosporales > Streptomycetaceae > Streptomyces > Streptomyces sp. NPDC055955. The sequence continues at coordinate 65,401 of NZ_JBHJYS010000020.1, read as the reverse complement.
GATCCGTGCACAGGTTCGCCTCGATCTTGGCGAGCAGCCGCAGGAGTTCGGTCCGCTCCTCCTTGTCGAGGCCGCGCAGCGTGTGGTCCTCCAGGTCGCCCCACTTGTGCTGCACGTCGCCGAGCAGGCCGCAGCTGGCGTCCGTCGTCTCCACGAGCACGGCCCGCCGGTCGCGCGGGTCGGGGCACCGGCGTACGTGGCCGGCCTGTTCGAGCCGCTGGAGCATCTTCGTCACCGTGGACGGGTCCAGGTCGACCGCCTTGATGAGCTCCGACTGACGCACGGGCCCCTTGTCCCACAGGTGCATCATCAGGAACTCCTGCCCCGGATAGAGGCCCAGCCCGCGCAGCAGCTTGCCCGCGGTGATCCGGTGCAGCCGCGCCACGCGGGAGAGCGCATGGCTGACGGGACCGCAGCGGGCGGCCTCGGGCAGGTGCTCACTACAAGGTGGCTCGTCCGTCATGGCTTCTCCTGATCGGTTCCGGCCTCGCCGCGGAGTCCGGTCTCTCCACGGGGGTTCGGTCTCTTCACACAGAGATTACCTTGGTCGGCCAATGAATGGGTTACAGTGGCACACGGCTCGATTACTTGGTCGACCACATATTGGTCGGCACCGCCTTGCCCGCATTTGGATGGAGTAGCCATGACCACCGCCTTCGACCCGATCGACCTCTCCGGCGTCCAGCTCGCCAACCGCATCGCCATGGCCCCGATGACCCGCAGCCGGGCCGGCGAGGGCGGCACCGCCACCGACCTGACCGCCGAGTACTACGCGCAGCGCGCCTCGGCCGGCCTGATCATCACCGAGGGCATCCAGCCGTCCGCCGTCGGGCAGGGCTACGCATGGACCCCGGGCCTGCACAGCGACGAGCAGATCGCCTCCTGGCGCAAGGTCACCGACGCCGTGCACGCCAAGGGCGGCACGATCTACGCGCAGATCATGCACGCGGGCCGGATCAGCCACCCGGTGCTGCTGCCCGAGGGGGAGACCCCGGTGGCCCCGTCCCCGGTCGCCCCGGCGGGCCAGGGCTTCACGCATGAGGGCATGAAGGACTTCACCACGCCGCGGGCGCTGACCGGCGACGAGATCCGCGCCACCATCGCCGACTACGCCACCGCCGCCCGCAACGCGATCGAGGCGGGCTTCGACGGTGTCGAGCTGCACGGCGCCAACGGCTACCTGATCCACCAGTTCCTCGCGCCCAACACCAATCTGCGTGACGACGAGTGGGGCGGCAGCGTGGAGAACCGCATCCGCTTCGCCGTCGAGGTCGTCAAGGCCGTCGTCGCCGAGATCGGTGCCGAGCGGACCGGGCTGCGGATCTCGCCCGGGAACCCGTACAACTCCATCGAGGAGAGCGACCCGGCGCCGACGTACACCGCGCTGGTCAAGGAGATCGAGCCGCTCGGCATCTCCTACCTGCACGTCCTTGAGAGCTCCGACATCCGCGAACTGACGCTGGCGCTGCGCAAGCAGTTCTCGGGCACCTTCGTCATCAACGTCCTCAGCGAGGGGCCCACCGGGCACGGCGACCTCTCCGTGATCGAGGACGGCATCGCCGACATCATCACGTTCGGCGCGCTGTTCCTCGCCAACCCCGACCTGCCCGCCCGCCTGAAGACGCAGGGCCCGTACAACACCCCTGACCCGGCCACGTTCTTCGGCGGCGACGCGAAGGGCTACACGGACTACCCGGCGCTCACCGCCTGACCTCCCCCGCACACACGAGTCGGGGCGGCTCCCGACCGGAAGGAAGGGAGCCGCCCCGACTACGCGTGTACGAAGGTCACTTCACCGGGGTGAAGTCCCTCGCCCCGATGAACTCGGGCCGCCGCACCGGAGCCGCGAACGGCTCCACCGCGGTGTTCTCCACGCTGTTGAACACGATGAAGACGTTCGAGCGCGGGTACGGGGTGATGTTGTCCCCGGAGCCGTGCATGGCGTTGCAGTCGAACCACGTCGCCGAGCCCGCGCTGCCCGTGAACAGGCGGATGCCGTGCCGGTCGGCGAACTTGGTCAGCGCCTCGTCCGACGGCGTGCCCGCGTCCTGCATCTGGAGGGACTTCTTGTAGTTGTCCCGCGGCGTCTCGCCCGCGCAGCCGAGGAACGTCTTGTGCGACCCCGGCATGATCATCAAGCCGCCGTTGGTGTCGTAGTTCTCGGTCAGCGCGATCGAGACGGACACGGTCCGCATGTTCGGCAGGCCGTCCTCCGCGTGCCAGGTCTCGAAGTCCGAGTGCCAGTAGAAGCCACTCGCCCCGAAGCCCGGCTTCACGTTGATCCGCGACTGGTGGACGTACACGTCCGAGCCGAGGATCTGCCGTGCCCGGCCCACGACCCGCTCGTCGTGCACCAGGTTCGCGAACACCTCGCTGATCCGGTGGACCTCGAAGACGGACCGTACGTCCTGTGACGTGGGCTCGACGATGGAACGCTCGTCTGCCTTGACCGCCGGATCCGTGACCAGCCGGTTCAACTCCGCCTGGTAGACGCCGATCTCGTCCGGCCCGATCAGCTCGGGGATCGCCAGGAAGCCGTCCCGTTCGAACGACTCCAGGTCCGGCTGACGGAACGGACCCAGCGCGCCGGGCGCGGACCAGACAACCGGGTCGACACGGGGCGTGGCCACTTCGGACGCGCCTCGGGTCGGGTACAGATCGGTGGCCGGCGGCTGGGTGATCGTCGATCCGGTCATAGAACTCAGGCCTCCTCGGGTTCGGTCAGGAGCGGGTACACACCGTTCTCGTCATGGTCCTCCCGTCCGGTCACGGGCGGGTTGAAGACGCAGACGCACCGGAAGTCGGTCTTGGGCCGCAGCGTGTGGTGCTCGTGGCCGTTGAGCAGGTACATCGTGCCCGGCTCGATCCAGTGCTTCTCACCGGTCTCCTCATTGGTGAGCTCGGCCTCACCCTCCACGCACAGGACGGCCTCGATGTGGTTCGCGTACCACATCCGGGTCTCCGTACCCGCGTACAGGATGGTCTCGTGCAGCGAGAAGCCGACCCTCTCCTTGGCGAGCACGATGCGCTTGCTCTCCCAGGTTCCCGACGCGGCCTTCACGTGCCGGTCGGTGCCCTCGATCTCCTTGAACGATCGGACGATCACGGTGAGTTGCTGCCTTTCTGTTCCAGTGTGTTGCGGTGTCAGGCTGTCTCGCGCACGGCCCTCGTGAGCGTGCGCAGCCCTTCTTCCAGCTCTTCGGGCGTGATCGTCAGCGCTGGCAGGAGCTTGACGACCTCGCCCTGCGGGCCGGAGGTCTCGATGAGCAGGCCGAGCTCGAAGGCGCGTTTCGCGACGGCGCCCGCCCGCTCGATGTCGTGGAACTCGATGCCCCACACCAGGCCGCGGCCCCGGTACTGCTTGACCACGTCGCTGTGCTCCTCGCGCAGCGCGGCCAGGACCTCCTCTATCTGCTGGCCGCGCAGGAGCGTCTGCTTCTCCATCGCGGCGCCGTCGCTCCAGTACGTCTCCAGGGCCGCGGCGGCGGTGACGAACGCCGGGTTGTTCCCGCGGAACGTGCCGTTGTGCTCGCCGGGCTCCCACACGTCGAGCTCCGGCTTGAACAGGCACAGCGACATGGGGAGCCCGTACCCGCTGATGGACTTCGACACGGTGACGATGTCCGGCGTGATGCCCGCCTCCTCGAAGGAGAAGAACGCGCCGGTGCGCCCGCAGCCCATCTGGATGTCGTCGACGATGAGCAGCATGTCCCAGCGCTCGCACACGTCGGCGAGCTTGCGCAGCCACTCGGCGCGCGCGACGTTGATGCCGCCCTCGCCCTGCACCGTCTCGACGATCACGGCGGCGGGCTGGTTGAGGCCGGAGCCCTGGTCCTCCAGGAGGCGCTCGAACCAGATGAAGTCCGGCGTCTGCCCGTCCAGGTAGTTGTCGAACGGCATCGGGGTGCCGTGCACCAGCGGGATGCCGGCGCCCGCGCGCTTGAAGGCGTTGCCGGTCACGGCGAGGGAGCCGAGCGACATGCCGTGGAAGGCGTTCGTGAACGACACGATCGACTCGCGGCCCTTGACCTTGCGGGCCAGCTTCAGCGCCGACTCGACGGCGTTGGTGCCCGTCGGGCCCGGGAACATGACCTTGTACGGCAGGTCACGCGGTCGCAGGATGATGTTCTGGAACGACTCCAGGAAGGCGCGCTTCGCCGTCGTCGACATGTCGAGCCCGTGCGTGACGCCGTCCCGCTCCAGGTAGTCGATCAGGGCGCGTTTGAGGACGGGGTTGTTGTGCCCGTAGTTGAGCGATCCCGCGCCCGCGAAGAAGTCGAGGTACTCGTGGCCGTCCTCGTCGAACATGCGGCTGCCCTGCGCCCGGTCGAAGACGGTGGGCCAACCGCGGCAGTAGCTGCGCACCTCCGACTCAAGGGTCTCGAAGACGCTCAGGTCCGGCTGGGTGATGGTCACAGCGATCTCCTGGGAGATGAGGGTGGGGGTGGCGTGGAGGTCAAGCGGTCGTGCGGTGGTGCGGTGAGAAGAAGTCATGGGGGGCCGGTCGCAGGTCAGACGATCGGCCCGATGCGGTGGAGCACTTCGGGCTCGTGCCCGTCGTCCGGGAAGAGGCCCGCGTCGAACAGCACCGTCTGCGCGACCTCCGCGTCGTTGCGGCGCGCGAACGAGGCGAACAGGCGCTGCGACGCGGTGTTGTCGGGCGAGATCGTCGTCTCGAGCACGGTCGTGGCGCGGTCGGCGGCGACCTTCGCCCAGAGCCCGTCGAGCAGCGCCCCGGCCAGACCGCGCCCCCGGTGCGCATGGTCGACGGCCACCTGCCACACCACGAGGGCGCGTGGGTTGTCCGGCCGGATGTACCCGGTGATGAACCCGGCGACGGTGCCGGCGGCGTCCCGCGCCACGACGGACGTGGCGGCGAAGTCCCGGCACCACAGCAGGTAGCTGTACGAGGAGTTGAGGTCGAGCACCTTCGAGTCGCGGGCGATGCGCCAGATCGCGGCTCCGTCGGCCACATCCGGCCGGTCGATCCGCAGGCTCTCGGGCATTTCCAGGAATTGCGCGGTCATGTGAATTCAATTTACCGAGCAAGTTCTGAGATTGCATCGCGAGAAAGGGTTACGCAACTGCTCGTTCTGTGTTATCGCGCGGGCGGGGGTGCGCACGTGAGATCTTGTCGATATGGGGCGGTTTAGTCGGGACGAACTGGGCAAATAACCTTCGGTGTGGAGTGCGTCACAAGCGCGAAACCCGCACGAGACCCGTCCGAATTAAGCCGTTCCCGTTGTTGAAATCTTAGTGTTTACGCCCCGGGAAAGCGGGCAGAAGAATATGGGAAGCTGTGCTGAGAAATGCGCGAGAATTTTCTCGAAAAACAAAAGAAGGTGCCACCCCCATTGAAGGGGCGGCACCTCACTTTGTGAAGTCGCGGGACTGCAGGGGTTACACCCAGGCCGCGGCCACAGCCTTGCGCGCGCCCTCCAGGTCCACCGGCGCGCCCGTCCCCTCCATCTCGGCGAGCGCACCGCCGAGGGCCGCGAGCGAGGACTGCACGACGCCCCGGGTCGCCTGCGGTCCGTAGTGGTTGACGCGGATCATCTCCTTGGCGAGCGCCCCGCCGCCGGCCACCAACGGCAGCACCGGGTCCACCGCCAGCGCCCGCGCGACCAGCTCCGAGGCGTCGATCCCCGCCGGGGCGCGCAGCGTCGTCGCCACCGGCGCCGCGTCCCGTGCCTCGTACACGTACGGCTCGATGCCGCCGCCCAGCGCCAGCGCGCCCGCCCGCGTGGCCGCGGCCGCACCGGCGTGCCGGGCCATCAGGGCGTCGAGGCCCTCCGCCTCGATGCGCTCGACGCACGCCTCCAGGGCGAGCATCTCCAGCTGGGCCGGCGCGTGCAGCAGTGCCTTGCGCCCGCCGTCGATCCAGCGGTGCTTCCAGTCGAGCAGCGACAGGTAGGAGTGGCGCGGCGCCTGCGGGTTGGACTCCATCCGCTCCCACGCCCGCGCGCTGACGGACACCGCGGAGACGCCCGCCGGGCCGCCCATGGCCTTCTGCGCGCCGATCACGCACAGGTCCACGCCCCAGGCGTCGGGAAGGACCGGCTCGGCGGCGATCGACGCGACCGCGTCCAGGTAGAACAGCGCGCCGTGCTCCCGCACCACCTCGCCGATCTCGGCGACCGGGTTCGTGTTGCCCGTCGCGGCCTCCGCGTGCACGAGCGAGACGAAGTCGGTCTCGGGGTGCTCGGCGAGCGCGTCGCGCACCTGCTCGGCCGTCACGGCGGTGTGGAAGGGGACCGCCAGGTCGTGCACCGTCGCCCCGCTGTCCCGCAGCCAGTCGCCGAAGGTCTGGCCGTAGGGGCCCGTGATGATGTTCAGGGCCACGGTGCCGGGGCGGGCGGTGCCGCGGATCGCGCCCTCGAGAGGGAGCAGCGCCTCGCCCTGCATGATCACGACGTCCTGGGAGGTGTCGAGCAGCCCGGCCACGCGCCGCTCGATGGAGGCGAAGTGCTCGGCGCTCAGGGGGGCCAGGTCAAGAAAAGGGTGGGTCACGATCGTGCTCTCTTCGCTCTCTTCGCTCACGTCGCCCGTGATCTTCGTTCACGAGTTCGTACGGCGGGCTGCCGTTCCGAGCGTACCCACCGGCCTCATAGGCTTCCGACATGAGTGAGCGCACGGTGCTGCACGTGAAGGGGCGGGTCCTCGTCGGGCCCGAGGACGTCCGGGACGAGCTGTGGGTCGTCGGCGGGCGGGTGACGTACGACCGGCCGGCCGGGCCCGGCCTCGACGTCACCACCGTCGACGGGTGGGCCATGCCCGGACTCGTCGACGCGCACTGCCATGTGGGCCTCGACACGCACGGCCCGGTGCCCGCCGACGTCGCCGAGAAGCAGGCCCTGACCGACCGCGAGGCCGGCACGCTCCTGATCCGCGACGCGGGCTCCCCCTCGGACACCCGTTGGATCGACGACCGCGAGGACCTGCCCAGGATCATCCGGGCCGGGCGGCACATCGCCCGCACCCGCCGCTACATCCGCAACTACGCGCACGAGATCGAGCCGCCGGAGCTGGTCGCCTACGTGGCCCGGGAGGCGAAGCGCGGCGACGGCTGGGTGAAGCTGGTCGGCGACTGGATCGACCGGGACGCGGGCGACCTGACCGCATGCTGGCCCCGCGAGGAGGTCGAGGCCGCCATCGCTCAGGCGCACCGGCTCGGTGCCCGCGTCACGGCCCACTGCTTCGCCGAGGACTCGCTGCGCGACCTCGTCGAGGCGGGCATCGACTGCATCGAGCACGCCACGGGCCTCACCGAGGACACCGTCCCGCTGTTCGCGGAGCGCGGCGTCGCGATCGTGCCGACCCTCGTCAACATCGCCACGTTCCCGCAGATCGCCGCGGCCGGCGAGACCAAGTTCCCCCGCTGGTCCGCCCATCTGAACCGCCTGTACGAGCGCCGCTACGACACCGTGCGAGCGGCGTACGACGCGGGAGTGCCGGTCTACGTCGGCACCGACGCCGGAGGTTCGCTCGCGCACGGCCTGGTCGCCGGGGAGGTCGCCGAACTGGTCAAGGCCGGACTCCCGGCCGTGGACGCGCTCTCCGCGACGGCGTGGGGCGCCCGCGCCTGGCTCGGCCGCCCGGGCCTTGAGGAGGGAGCCTCGGCCGACCTCGTGGTCTACGAGTCGGACCCCCGCGCCGACGTACGGGTGCTCGCCGCGCCCCGGCGCGTGGTGCTGCGCGGCCGCATCGTGGGCTGAACCGGCAGCGGGCGGAGCCGGGTTGACGGAACGTGACGCCGTGGTCGGCCCGCTCGTTGCACACCACTCGTGCGCACCGGCGTGGCCGACCGGCGCGTTCGACACGTGCCGGTCGGCCGGGTGACACCAGAGGGGCGGCAGAGGGAAAACAGAGGAACAGGCGCACCATCGAGCTCAAAGATTCGAAGATCAGCTCGGAAACCTCACTTTGGAGTGAACTCACGTCAGGTCGCCGCCCGTTCACCCTCCGTGCGTAAAGATTCCCTCCATCGAGGCCGACGGCGCACGCCCCCGCGATGTCCCCCATGGCGGGGCGGGGCCGACGGCTCCATTTCTCTTGTGGGGGTCCCATCAGCATGCCCAGCACCACCTTCCGCACGTCCGGACGCCGCCTCGCCGCATCGGCCGCCGCCACGGCCCTGGCCGTCGCCCCGGCGCTGCTCGCCACCGCGGGCACGGCGCATGCGACGGGCGGCCACGGCGGCAGGTCCGGCGCCGTCGTCCTGCGCACCGGCCTGGATGTCTCCCTGCTCAACAAGACCGTGAACGTCCCGCTCACGGCCACGCTCAACGAGGTGCAGGCCCCCGCCAGTGCCGAGAAGACCGCCCTCACCGTCAAGCTGGACGGAGTCGCCGGCGGCCGCCCGTTCAACGTCCTGCGGGCGGACGTGGCCACCGCGAAGGCCACCGTCGACGACCACAAGGCGGAGGGGTACAGCAACCTCGCCCACGCCAAGGTCCACATCCCGGGCCTGCCGCTGCTCTCGCTCATCGAGGTCGGCCAGGCCACGTCGAAGGCGGTCTGCGAGACGGGCAAGCGGCCCGTCGCCGAGTCGAACGTCCTGGGCGGCGTCACGGTCCTCGGCAAGAAGGTGACCCTGTCGGCGGGCGGCACCACCGAGGTGAAGGTCCCGGGTGTGGGCGAGGTCCGGCTCGACCTCTCGAAGACGCACACCACATCCCGTACGGCTGCGGCCTCGGCGCTCGAACTGAAGGTGTCCGTCAACCCGCTCAAGCTGAACGTGGCGGAGGTGGAGGGCACGGTGACCCTCGTCCGCGCGAGCTGCGAGACGCCCGAGGCGGCGCCCGCGCAGAAGCCCCCGGCCAAGCCGGCCGACGACGTGAAGCCGCAGGGCGGCGCCGCCGAGCCGATCGCCAAGCCCGCCGCCAAGGCGGACCTCGCGGAGACCGGGGGGAACTCGATGACGCCGTACATCGCGGGCGGTGCCATCGTGCTGCTGGTCGCCGGCGGCGGGGCCGTCGCCGCCGCCCGGCGCGGGCGCTCCTGACCCGAGGGCCCGAGGGGGAACCGCAGGAGGGGAGCGGGTGGGCGGGAGTCGGGGACTCCCGCCCACCCGCATGGGTCCCTCAGGCGCTCGTCAGCGCCTGGTCGAGGACCTGGAGGAACCGGCCCGTGGTCGCCCTGTCCCGCACCGCGAGACGAAGCCAGTCCGGACCGAGGCCCGGGAACGTGTCGCCGCGCCGCACCGCGAAACCCCGCTCCCGCAGCCGCGCGCGCAGCGCAGCCGCCCGGGGGGCCCGCACCAGCACGAACGGACCCTCCGCGGGACCCGCCACCGACACGCCCTGTGCCGCGAACTCCGCGAGACCCGCGACCAGATGGGCCCGGTCCGCAGCGACGCGGTGCGCCGCGTGCGCCGCCTCCGCGAGGGCCCGCGGCGACACACACGCCTCGGCCGCGGCCAGCGCCGGCGTGGACACCGGCCACAGCGGCTGGGCCCGCTCCAGCTCGGCGACGGTGTCCGGCTCCGCCAGCACGTAGCCGACCCGCAGCCCCGCAAGACCCCACGTCTTCGTCAGGCTGCGCAGCACCACGAGCCCCGGCACGTCGCTCCGGCCCGCGAGGGCCTCCCGCTCGCCGGGGACCGCGTCCATGAACGCCTCGTCCACCACCAGCACCCGCCCAGGACGGGCCAGGTGAGCGATGAGCGCGGCCGGATGAAGGACCGACGTCGGGTTCGTCGGATTGCCGATCACCACGAGGTCCGCCTCCTCGGGCACCGCCGCCGGATCGAGCCGGAAGCCGTCCTCCTCGCGCAGCAGCACCCGGTCCACGGCATGCCCCGCGTCCCGCAGCGCCGCCTCCGGCTCCGTGAACTGCGGGTGCACGACGACCGGATGACGGACCTTCAGGGCACGGGCGAGCAGCACGAACGCCTCCGCGGCCCCCGCCGTGAGCAGCACCCGCTCCACGGGAAGCCCGTGCCGGTGGGCCACCGCCGCGCGGGCCGCCCGCCCGTCCGGATACGCGGCGAGCCCGCCGAGCGAGTCCGCGATGTGCTCGCGCAGCCACACCGGGGGTGTGTCCGCGCGGACGTTCACCGCGAGATCCGTGAGGTCCGCACCCGTGCCGCGGACCTCCGCGTCGCCGTGATGGCGCAGATCGTGACCGTCGTCAGTGCGCATGCGAGTGGGAGTGCCCGTGACCGCGCGCGTGGCCGTGGTGGTCGCCGTCGTCGTCCGGGTGGAAGTGCGGCTGCTGCGGAAGCCCCACCTTGTCCTCGAACCCCGGCAGCGCGATCCGGTACACGCAGGTGTCGCAGTTCATCCGCAGGTCGCCGCGGACGGCCTCCTCGTACCGCTCCATGACCAGGTCGACCAGCTCCGGCTCCGGGCCGATCACCTCGGCGGAGAGCACCTCGACGTCCGGGTGGGCCGACGCCCAGCCCTCCGTCTGCTGTCGCACCCGGTCCGGCAGGATCCCCGTGAACAGGAAGTACGGCAGGACGACGATGCGCCGCGCGCCGAGCTTCACGCACCGGTCGAGGCCCGACGGCACGTCCGGCGCGGCCAGCGACACGAACGCCGTCTCCACGCCCGCGTAACCGCGGCCCTCCCACAGAAGCCGCGCCGCCTTGTGCACCTCGGCGTTGGCGTCCGGGTCCGTCGAACCGCGGCCCACCAGCAGCACCGTCACATCGGCCCGGTCCTCCGGCGTGCGCGCGCCGCCGCCCAGCGCCTCGTCGAGACGCCGCTCGAGCACCTGGAGCAGCGACGGGTGCGGACCCAGCGGACGCCCGTACGTGTACGAGATCCCCGGGTGCCGCTCCTTCTCGCGGGCCAGCGCCGCCGGGATGTCGCCCTTGGCGTGCCCCGCCGACACCAGCATCAGCGGCACCGCCGCGAACTTGCGCACCCCGCGCTCCACGAGCTCGCCCACCGCCTCCGTCAGCGGTGGCGGCGACAGCTCGATGAAGCCGCCCGCCACGGGCAGGTCGGGACGGCGGCGGCCGAGCTCCCTGACGAAGTCGCGGAAGGCTTCGGCGCCTGCCTCGTCGCGGGTGCCGTGTCCGGCGATGAGCAGAGCGGGCGGGGTGGTCACGAGGACTCCTTACGGGTGGTGCCGGTGGTGGTGGGAGAGCCGGAGGTGGCGGCCGTCGGCTGCTGCCAGCGGTAGCCGCGCGGGGTGACCATGCGGCCGGCGATCCGCCGCGTGGCCGTGTTGCCGACCGTCACGACGGTCATCATGTCGACCCAGGCCGGGTCGAGTTCGCCGAGTGTGGTCAGCCGGCTCGACTCGTCGACGCGGGACGCGTTGCGCACCACGCCCACGGGCGTGCCCGGCTCGCGGTGCTCGGCGAGGAGGCCGAGGGCCTTGGGCAGCTGCCAGTCACGGCCTCGGCTGCGCGGGTTGTAGAACGTGACCACGATGTCCGCCTCCGCGGCGGCCCGCACCCGGCGCTCGATGACCTCCCACGGCGTGTGCAGGTCGGACAGGCTGATCGAGACGTGGTCGTGGCCGAGCGGCGCGCCCAGGATCGCGGCCGCGGCGAGCGCGGCCGTCACGCCCGGTACGCCCACCACGTCGATGTCGTCGGACGCCTCGGCGAGCGCGGGCGACGCCATCGCGTACACGCCCGCGTCCCCACTGCCGATCAGTGCGACGGCCTGCCCCTTGCGGGCCTCGGCGACCGCCGTGCGGGCCCGCTCCTCCTCGGCGCCGAGCCCCGACTCCAGGATCCGCGTGCCGGGCCGCAGCAGGTCCCGGATCTGGTCGACGTACTGGTCGAGGCCCACGAGGACGGACGCGGCGCGCAGCTCGTCACGGGCGCGCGGAGTCACGAGGTCACGGGCGCCCGGGCCGAGCCCGACGACGGCGAGCCGGCCGCGTGGCGCGGTGCGCACGACGGCGCACGTCGCCATCGCGGGCTTCCCGTCGGCGCGCACCGACTTCCGCTTCGGTACGAGGAGTTCACCGCCGGCGACCAGCGCGGCGGCCTCCGCCACGGAGGGCGTACCGACGGCGTCGAGCGGCGCGTCGGACGGGTTCGGCACGGCGACGCCGGCGAGCGTCTCGGCGCCGTACGTCACGACGGGCACACCCAACTGCTCGGCGGCCCCGACGATGCCCGGCTCACCTGCCTTGGCGTCGACGGTCGCGAGACGCGCCACGGACAGCGGCGAGAGTCCCGCGTCCCGCAGCGTGTCGCGCACGAGCCCGAGAACCTCGTCCACGGGCGCGCCCTTGCTGGCCCCGACGCCCACGACGAGGGACGGGGGCCGCACGACGACCTCGCGGTCGGCGGGCTCCACGGCGCGGTCGCTGACGCGGATCGTGTGGGCGGCCCCCTGGCCGGGAGCGACATTCTCCGGCAGCGCGGGCAGCGGGTACGCCAACTCGGCGTGCAGGGACACCGGTTCACCGTCGAGGACCGCCCGGGTGACCCCGGCGAGGTCCCCCTCGACGGGCAGGCCGAGGGTGTCGAGCCCGGGCACGTCCACGGCGTCCGTCGCCGTGGTCACCACCGGCTCGGCCTCCAGGACGGCGGCCACCTCACGCGCGAGCGCGTTCGCCCCGCCCTCGTGCCCCCCGAGCAGCGACACCGCGAAGCGTCCGGCCTCGTCGACGCACACCACGCCCGGGTCCACGTGCTTGTCCCGCAGCAGCGGCGCGACGAGCCGGACCACGGCCCCCGTCGCCAGGAAGCACACCACCTGCTCGCACTCCGTGAACGCGCGCCGCACGGCGTCCCCCACGGAACCCGCGTACACCCTCGTACGCGACGGCCACGCCGACGCGAGCCGGTCGCGGGCCACCGCCCCAGCCGCCGTGGCGGAAATCAGGCCGATCACTCAACTACTCCTTCGTTCAAGGAAGTCCACGGAAGTGGCGCTCTGCGTATCGGGCCGTACGCCCCACACCAGGAACACCGGATTGGCCGCGGCGAGCCGCGACACGTCGCCCGGCAGCGGCGCGAGCCGGGACGACTGCAGGAGCACCCCGTCGCTGACGAACCCGGCCGCGCCCAGTGCGTCCCGCACCGCGCCCACCCGGTCCACCGCCGCCACCGCGACGACCACGGACCGCCGCGTGCGTCGCGCGCACGCCGTCACGATCGCGGTCAGCTCACGCCCGCCCCCGCCGACGAACACCGCGTCGGGGTCGGCGAGATCGGACAGGACGGTGGGCGCCGAGCCGTGCACGACGCGTACGTCGACACCGTGGGCGGCGGCGTTGTCCCGGATCCGGGCCACCCCGTCCACGGTCTTCTCGACGGCCACGGCCGCGGCGCCGAACCGCGCGCACTCCACGGCGACCGAGCCGGACCCCGCCCCGATGTCCCACACCAGGTCGCCCGGGCGCGGCCCGAGCCGCGCGAGCGCGAGCGCCCGCACCTCGAACTTGGTGATCATCGAGTCGCGGTGCGCGAACTCGCTCTCGTCCAGCGCCCACCGGGTCGGCGGGCGGCCGGGACCGGCGAGGGTGCGCACCGGTGCGAGCAGCCGCTTCTCGTCCAGGCAGAGGACCACGCTCACCGCGTCGCCCCAGTCGCGGGCGGCGGCCTCCGACGGCGTGACCCGCTCGAGGCTCTCGCGCTCGGGGTCGCCGAGACGGGACGCGACGACGAGGACGCGGTCCCCGTCCTCGTGCGCGAGTTCGGCGCCCAGCTCGGCAGGGCCCGCGCCGGGACCCGTGAGCACGGCGGTCTTCGGGTGCGCCCGGCACACGTTGACCGCGGTCCGGAGGTCGCGGCCGTGCGCGCTCACCACGGCCGCGTCGTCCCACGGAAGGCCGACGCGCGCGAACGCCGTCGCCACCGACGACACCCCCGGCCGCACGTCGAGCGCCGCGGGCCCGAACCGCTCGGCGAGCGCCCGCACGATCCCGAAGAACCCGGGATCGCCGGACGCCAGCACCACGACGCCCCGGCCACCGTCGTCCTGGATGTGCCGCTCGACCGTGTCCAGCGTCGGAGCCAGCGGCCCGAGCACGACCCGCTCCGCCCCGGGAGCCAGCAGCGCCTCGGCCGCGTCGAGATGACGCTGCCCGCCGACCACCACGGCGGCGGCGGACAGGGCCGGATCCGGGGACAGCGGCGCCCCCGTCCCCGTACCGAAGACCGTGATCACGAGTGGGCCTGCGCGGATTTCCCGGCCCGCAGCGCCGCCCGTGCCTCGGGGTCCGCCTTGCGGAAACCGTGGAAGTGGCCCGGGTGGTAGAGGTGCGAACGCGTGCCCTCCGCGTCCAGTGCCGGGCCGACCAGGAACAGCGTGTGCTTCCACAGCTTGTGCTGCTTCACGGTCTCCTCCAGCGTGCTGATCGTGCACTTCACGATCAGCTCCTCCGGCCAGGTCGCCTGGTACGCGACGACGACCGGCGTCGACGTCGGGTAGCCGCCCTCCAGAAGCTCACGCACCAACTGGCCGCTGCGCGCGGCCGAGAGGAACAGCGCCATCGTCGTGCCGTGCCGCGCGAACTCCCGCACCTCCTCGCCGGGAGGCATCGGTGTCTTGCCGCCGCCGAGCCGCGTCAGGATCACGGACTGCGCGACCTCGGGGATCGTCAGCTCGCGCTGAGCGAGCGCGGCCACCGCCGAGAACGACGAGACACCCGGGATCACCTCCGTCGCGATGCCGAGCCGCGCGCACCGGTCGACCTGCTCCTGCGTGCCGCCCCACAGCGCCGGGTCCCCGGAGTGGATGCGCGCGACCCGCAGCCCGTCGCGGTGCGCCCGCTCGTACACGGCGACGACGTCCTCCAGCGACATCGTCGCCGAGTCCAGGATCTCCGCGCCCTCGCGCGCGTGGTCGAGGACCTCCTCCTGCACCAGGCTGGCCGCCCAGATGACGACATCGGCGTCCGCGATGGCGCGCGCGGCGCGGAACGTGAGCAGGTCGGCGGCGCCGGGCCCGGCACCGACGAAGGTCACCTTGCCGGTGGTTGCTTCGGGCATGACTGGGGTCCTCTCGGGATGCAGCGTTGGGTCGTACAAAGATGGGTCGTACGGGCTCGTACGCGGTTCGGTCGTACGGAGGTACGGGAGCGGTATCGGACGGGTCGGAAGGTGTGGCTCAGCCGGACCCGGGCGTGCGCGGCCGGGACCGATCCGCTAGCAAGGGACCATGGCCGTCCTCGTCGCCCTTGGCTCGTTCGTGATGACACTCGTCGGCGGCTGGACCGCTCACCACGTCACCGACCGGCGCCACTTGGTGCTCGGATTCGCCGGCGGCCTGATGCTCGGCGTGGTCGGCTTCGACCTGCTGCCGGAAGCCCTGCACGGCGCCGGCGACGAGATCTACGGAGTGCCCGCCGCGCTGCTCCTGTTTGTCGCGGGCTTCCTCGTCGCCCACATCGTCGAGCGGCTGCTCGCCCTGCGCCAGGCCGCGCACGGGGCGCAGGAGGGCGAGGAGCAGGTGCCCCAGGTCGGCCTCGGGGCCGCCTCCGCGATGGTCGGGCACAGCGTCGCGGACGGCGTCGCGATCGGCGCCTCGTTCCAGGTGAGCAGCACCATGGGGTACACCGTCGCGCTCGCCGTGATCACGCACGACTTCGCGGACGGCTTCAACACGTACACGATCACGCGCGCCTACGGGAACGCCCGCCGCAAGGCACTCGCGATGGTCGGCGCGGACGCGCTCGCCCCGGTGGTGGGGGCCGCGTCGACGCTGCTGTTCACCATCCCGGCGCAGGCCCTCGCCTGCTACCTCGGGTTCTTCGGCGGCGTTCTGCTGTACATCGCGGCCGCGGAGATCCTGCCCGAGGCCAGCCACCACCACCCGGCGCGCTCCACGCTGCTGTGCACGATCGCGGGTGCCGCCCTGATGTGGCTGGTGATCGGCACGGCGGGGCAGTAGCGCCGGGTCCGCTCCCCGGCGCGTCACAGTTTCCCGCCCCGTCCGCCGTCGCGCCGCGCGGGCGCGATCAGCGTCGACAGGTACGGCAGCGCGGCATCGGCGCCCAGTTCGGCGGCGGGCCGGATGGACTCCTCGGGCAGCCCGAGCGCGGACCCCCACACGGCGTCCTGCGTCCGCCCCGTCTCACGCAGCGCATCGGCGACCTCGCCGGCGAGCCGTCCGAACTTGTACGCGACGACGGTGCCAGGCCCCGCGAGCGCCTCCTTGAGCACGGCCGAACCGGCGGTCACCGGAACGAGCGTCAGCGGCTCGGTGCCCTCGGTGAGGACGGCACCGGACCGCGCGGCGAGATCCTGCATGGCGGTGATGCCCGGCACGGTCTCGACGACGGTCCCGGGCACGAGCTCCCCGACGGTCAGGGCGAGATACGTGAACGTGGAGTACACGTTCGGGTCGCCGATCGTCGCGAACGCGACGGAGCCGTTCTCGCGCAGGAGCGCCGCGACGCGCTCACCGGCCGCGTCCCAGGCTGCCTCGCGCCGGGCCCGGTCGGAGCGCTCGTTGAGCGCGAAGACCACGCGGACGACCTTGTCGGCGGGCACGTAGTGCAGGACGGTCGCCTCGGCGCGGCCGGGCTCTCCGCCGTCGGTCCCGTCGTCGGCGGCCATCACCGGTACGACGACGACGGCGGCCTCGCGCAGGGCGTTCACGCCCTTCACGGTCACGAGCTCGGGGTCACCGGGACCCACGCCGACGCCGGTCAGCCGGTGCGTGGTGATGTCGGTCATGACGGGGTGACTCCTTCGGTTGCCCGCGCGACTTCGGTTGCCCGCGCGACGATGCGTCGCGCCGCCTGGGGCACGGAGGCCCAGTGCACATGCAGGTACGAGGCGTGCACCCCGTCCTGCACAAACCCTTCGACGCGCCGCTCGGGACGCGTGATGCCCCACGCGGGGGTGGCGCCGGCGCCGGGTTCGACGACGGTGCGATGGAACTCATGGCCGCGCACCCGCGTCCCGTTCGCGGCCGGCACGCTGTCGGACACGGCCACGGCGTCGCGGTACCCGAGCGTCAGCCGCTCCGACATGCGCGCGTCGGCGTCCAGGACCCCGCACATCGGCCGCCCGTCCAGGGAGCGCGCCAGATACAGCAGCCCCGCACACTCGGCGACGACGGGAGCCCCGGACCGCGCGAGCTCACCGACGGCCTTGCGCAGCGGTTCATTGGCGGACAGCTCGGAGGCGTACACCTCCGGGAATCCCCCACCGATGACCAACGCCCTTGTCCGGTCCGGGAGTTGCTCGTCCCGAAGCGGGTCGAAGGTCACGACCTCGGCTCCCGCGGCGGCGAGCAGCTCGCTGTGCTCGGCATAGGAGAAGGTGAAGGCGGGCCCGCCGGCCACGGCAACGCGAGGCTTGTCCTCCACGGTGCGGTCCGGCCCGTTCGGCCCGTTCGGACCGTCCGGCGTCCGAGGGCCGAGGTCCCGGGAAGGGGCGGGCCGGGGGAGAGACCCCAGAGCCTCGGCCGCGTCCCAACCCGCACTCCCCAGCGACGGAGCACTGCGCGCCACGGCGTACAGCGCGTCCAGGTCACACCCGACCCGTACCAGCTCGGCCATCGCGGCAACGGCGGCAACCGCCTCGGCCGCCCGCTCCGCCACCGGCACAAGCCCCAGGTGCCGGGAGGGAGTCACCACGTCCGCACCCCGGCGCAAGGCGCCGAACACCGGCACCCCCGACTCGTCCAGCGCCTCCCGCAGGATCGCCTCGTGCCGGTCGGACCCGACCTTGTTGAGGATCACCCCGGCGAGCCGCACCTCAGGATCGAACGACGCGAAACCGTGCACGAGCGCGGCCACGGACCGGGCCTGCGACGACGCGTCGACGACCAGCACGACAGGCGCCCGGAGGAGCTTCGCGACGTGCGCGGTCGACGCCAGCTCCCCCTGGCCGGAGGCCCCGTCGAAGAGCCCCATCACGCCCTCGACGACGGCGAGATCGCACCCCCGCGCCCCGTGCGCGAAGAGCGGCGCCACGAGCTCGGGCCCGCACAGGTACGCGTCCAGATTGCGCCCCGGACGCCCCGTGGCCAGGGCGTGGTACCCGGGGTCGATGTAGTCGGGCCCGACCTTGTGCGGTGACACGGCGAGCCCGCGCCCGGCGAACGCCGCCATCAGACCCGTCGCGACGGTCGTCTTGCCGCTGCCCGACGAGGGCGCGGCGATGACGAGCCGAGGCAGGGACGTACTCACCACTCGATGCCTCTCTGGCCCTTCTGGCCGGCGTCCATCGGGTGCTTGACCTTGGACATGTCGGTGACCAGGTCCGCGAAGTCCACCAGCTTCTCCGGGGCGTTGCGCCCGGTGATCACGACGTGCTGGGTCCCGGGCCGGTCCCGCAGCACGGAGACAACCTCGTCCGTGTCGATCCAGCCCCAGTGCATCGGGTAGGCGAACTCGTCGAGCACGTACAGCTGGTACGTCTGGGCGGCGAGGTCGCGCTTGACCTGCTCCCAGCCCTCGCGGGCCTTCTCCTCGTTGTCCATCTGCGCGTCGCGCTGGACCCAGGACCAGCCCTCGCCCATCTTGTGCCAGTCGACGGTCCCGCCCTCGCCGCTCGCGCCGAGGACGCGCAGCGCGTTCTCCTCGCCGACCTTCCACTTCGCCGACTTGACGAACTGGAACACCCCGATCGGCCAGCCCTGGTTCCAGGCGCGCAGAGCGAGCCCGAAGGCCGCCGTCGACTTGCCCTTGCCGATGCCGGTGTGGACGACGACGAGCGGCCGGTTGCGCCGCTGCCGCGTCGTGAGCCCGTCGTCCGGCACGACGCTCGGCTGTCCCTGAGGCATTACGCGACCCTCCTGCTGTTCGACTGCAGACCCTGTGCCTGTCGCTCCTTCACGAGCCCGGCGATCGAGTCGGCCCGCAGCTCGTCGAGCGTCACCGCCGTCCCGCCCAGCTCGCCCGCCAGCCGACCGGCGAGCCCGAGCTGCACCGGACCCGACTCGCAGTCCACGACGACCGACGCCGTTCCCTCGGCGGCGAGGAGCCGCGCCGCACGCCCCGCGAGCGCCACCGGCTCCGGCCCGCCCGTCGCGCGCCCGTCGGTCACCACGACGACGAGCGGCCGGCGCGCCGGGTCCCGCAGCCGCTCCACGCGCAGCACCTCGTGCGCCTTGAGGAGCCCCGCGGACAGCGGCGTACGCCCACCGGTGGGCAGCGACTCGAGCCGTACGGCTGCCGCGTCCACGGACGACGTCGGCGGGAGCGCCACGTCGGCCGAGGAGCCGCGGAACGTCACGAGCCCCACCTTGTCCCGCCGCTGGTACGCGTCGAGGAGCAGCGACAGGACAGCGCCCTTCACGGCACTCATCCGCTGCCGCGCCGCCATCGACCCGGAGGCGTCGACCACGAACAGCACGAGGTTGCCCTCACGGCCCTCCCGGGTCGCCTGCCGCAGATCGTCACGCCGCACCACGAGCCCGGGGCCGGAACGTCCCCGCGCCCGCTGGTGCGGGGCGGCGGCCTGCACGGTCGCCGCCAGGTGCAGCTTGGTGAGCGCGCCACGCGGGCGCCGCGCACCCGTTGTCCGTCCGTGTTCCGTACGGGCCCGCGAGCGCCGTCCGGCGGCACCCTGACCGAGTCCGGGCACGCTGAGCATCTTCGTACGGAAGGGCTCGGAGGCCCGTGCGGCCGTCTGCTCGCCGCCGCCCGCGGGAGCCTTCCGCTCGCCGCTGTCGGAGGGCTCGCCCTGCGCGGGGATGTCGGCGGCCCGGTCGTCGCCCGCGTCGGGGCCGTCGCCCTCGGGCGCGTCCTGCGGCGGCTGCCCGCCACCGCCGCCGGGGCCGTCCCCGCCGCCGTCCCCTCCGCCGTCACCGTCAGGATCGGGCTCGTCGTCCTGCCCGCCGAACTCCTCCAGGGTGTCGTCGAGTTTGTCCTCGTCGAGCCCCGGCGCGTCGAACGGGTTGCGGCGCCTGCGGTGCGGCAGCGCCAGGAGCGCGGCCTGCCGCACATCCTCGGCCAGCACGTCCGTGCGGCCCGCCCAGGCGGCGAGCGCGGTCGCCGTACGCGCCATCACGATGTCCGCACGCATGCCGTCGACCTCGAACGCGGCGCAGGTCGCGGCGATCTGGCGCAGCGCGGCGTCACCGAGCCGCACCGAAGGCAGCAGGTCACGGGCCGCGACGATCCGCGCCCGTACGGCTGACTCCTCCTGCTCCCACTTCCCGGCGAAACCCTCCGGGTCGTCGTCGTAGGCGAGGCGCCGCTTGACGACCTCGACGCGCTGGTCGGGCTCGCGGGAGGCGGCGACCTCCACGGTGAGGCCGAACCGGTCGAGCAACTGCGGGCGCAGCTCGCCCTCTTCGGGGTTCATGGTGCCGACCAGCAGGAAGCGCGCGGCGTGCCGCACGGAGACGCCCTCGCGCTCCACGTACGAGGCGCCCATCGCGGCCGCGTCGAGCAGCAGGTCCACCAAGTGGTCGTGCAGCAGGTTCACTTCGTCGACATACAGGATCCCGCGGTGCGCGTCGGCGAGGAGGCCCGGCTCGAAGGCCTTGACGCCCTCGGCGAGCGCCCGCTCGATGTCGAGCGCGCCGACGAGCCGGTCCTCGGACGCGCCGACGGGCAGCTCGACCATGCGGGCGGCGCGCGAGGTGCCGGGGCCGCTCGGGTGCGGCCCGTCCGGGCACGCGGGGTCGGGCGTGCCGGGCGCGCACGAGAACCGGCACCCGGCGACGACCTCGACCTCCGGCATGAGCGCCGAAAGAGCGCGTACGGCCGTCGACTTGGCCGTGCCCTTCTCGCCGCGCACGAGCACACCGCCGACGGCGGGGCTGACCGCGTTCAGCAGCAGGGCAAGACGCAGGTCGTCCTGCCCGACGAGCGCGGTGAACGGATAGGGGGTACTCACTGGTCGTCGCCCTCCAAGTCGCCCTCGAGTTCCAGATACATGGCCCGCAGCCGCTCCAGCGTCTGCGCGTCCGGCTCGGCCCACAGCCCGCGCTCGGCCGCTTCCAGCAGCCGCTCGGTGATGCCGCGCAGAGCCCACGGGTTGGACTTCTTCATGAAGTCCTGGTTCTCCGCGTCGAAGACGTACTCGGCCGACAGCTTCTCGTACATCCAGTCGTCGACCACGCCGGCCGTCGCGTCGTACCCGAAGAGGTAGTCGACGGTGGCGGCCATCTCGAAGGCGCCCTTGTAGCCGTGGCGGCGCATCGCGGCCATCCAGCGCGGATTGACCACCCGGGCCCGGAACACCCGGTGGGTCTCCTCGCCGAGCGTGCGGGTCTTCACCTGGTCGGGCACGGCGGAGTCGCCGACATACGCCTCGGGGGAGGCCCCCGTCAGATGCCGCACCATGGCGACCATGCCGCCGTGGTACTGGAAGTAGTCGTCGGCGTCGACGAGGTCGTGCTCGCGGGTGTCGACGTTCTTCGCCGCCACGTTGATGCGCCGGAACGCCGTCTCCATGTCGCCGCGCGCGGCCCGGCCGTCGAGCCCGCGCCCGTACGCGTAGCCGCCCCACACCGCGTACACCTCGGCGAGGTCCGCGTCGGACTGCCAGTTGCGGGCGTCGATCAGCGGCAGCAGACCCGCCCCGTACGCTCCCGGCTTCGACCCGAAGATCCGGGCCGTGGCCCGCCGCCTGTCGCCGTGCTCGACCGTGTCCTGTTCGACATGGGCCCGTACGTAGTTCTGTTCGGGGCTCTCGTCGAGCGCGGCGACGGCCCGCACGGCGTCGTCGATCAGACCGACGACGTGCGGGAACGCGTCACGGAAGAAACCGGAGATGCGGACCGTCACATCGATGCGCGGGCGCCCGAGTTCGGCGGCCGGCACGATCTCGAAGCCGGTGACACGGCGCGAGGCGTCGTCCCACACCGGGCGGCAGCCGAGCAGCGCGAGGATCTCCGCGATGTCGTCGCCCTGCGTACGCATCGCGGAGGTGCCCCACACCGTCAGGCCCACGGACTTGGGGTACTCGCCCGTGTCGGCGAGGTAGCGCGCCACCAGGGAGTCGGCGAGCGCCTGCCCGACCTCCCAGCTCAGCCGCGACGGAATCGCCTTCGGGTCGACGGAGTAGAAGTTGCGGCCCGTCGGCAGCACGTTGACCAGGCCGCGCGTCGGCGACCCGGACGGTCCCGCGGGCACGTACCCGCCGTCGAGCGCCCGCAGAATGTGCCCGATCTCGTCCGTGGTGCGCGCGAGCCGGGGCACGACCTCCCGGCACGCGAACTCCAACACCGCCACGGCATCCGGGAGTTCGGTCCCGATGACGTCCCGGACGAGCGCGGGGACGGCCGCGGCGTCCCAGCCGCGTTCCTCCATGCCCTCGGCCGCGCGCCGGCACAGCTGCTCCAGAAGGTCGATCGTGTCGGCGGCGCTGCGGGCGGGACCGTCGGCGAGGTCCGTCAGCCCGTCCGGCACCTTCACCGGCGCGCCGGGCTCGCCGAGCAGCTCCTTCTCCACCAGGCCGAAGTGCTCGGCCAGGCACGCCCGCAGGCCGGGCAGCGCGTTCGCGGCGCCGCCCCATACCTGCGAGGCGCGCAGCACGGCGAGTACGAGGTTCACGCGCGGCTCGCCGACCGGGCCGCCGCCCAGGATGTGCAGACCGTCACGGATCTGCACGTCCTTGATCTCGCACAGATAGCCGTCGATGTGCATCACGAACTCGTCGAAGTCACCGTCGTCCGGCTGCTCGTCGACATGCAGGTCGTGGTGGAGCTCGGCGGCCTTCACCAGCGTCCAGATCTGGGCGCGCACGGCCGGGGCCTTCGCCGGGTCCAGATCGGAGACGAGCGCGTACTCGTCGAGGAGCTGCTCCAGCTTCGCCAGGTCGCCGTACGTGTCGGCGCGGGCCATCGGCGGGACCAGGTGGTCGACGACCGTGGCGTGCCCGCGGCGCTTGGCCTGCGTGCCCTCGCCCGGGTCGTTCACGATGAACGGGTAGATCAGCGGCAGCTCGCCGAGGACCGCGTCGGGCGCACAGCTCCCGCTCAGACCGAGGCCCTTGCCGGGCAGCCACTCCATCGTGCCGTGCTTGCCCATGTGGATGACGGCGTCCGCACCGAAACTGTTCTCCAGCCAGCGGTACGCGGCCATGTAGTGGTGCGACGGCGGCATGTCCGGGTCGTGGTAGATCGCGATGGGGTTCTCGCCGAAGCCGCGTGGCGGCTGGATCATCACGACGACGTTGCCGAACTGCAGGGACGCGAGCACGATGTCGTCGCCGTCGACGTAGAGGGAGCCCGGCGGCTCGCCCCACGCCTCCAGCATCCCGTCGCGCAGCTCGGGCGCCAGCTTGTCGAACCAGGCGCGGTAGTCGGCCAGCGGCACCCGCGCGGGCGCCGACGCCAGCTGGTCCTCGGTGAGCCACTCGACGTCGTGGCCGCCCGCCTCGATGAGCCGGTGGATCAGCTCGTCCCCGTTGTCCGGGTAGCCGTCGACGCCGTATCCGGCCGCGCGCAGCGCGTCCAGGACGCGGACGGCGGAGGCGGGCGTGTCGAGGCCCACCGCGTTGCCGACCCGCGAGTGCTTGGTGGGGTAGGCGGTGAAGACGACGGCGAGCTTCTTCTCGCCGTTCGGCTTGTGGCCGAGACGGGCGTGGCGCACGGCGATCCCGGCGACACGCGCGGCCCGCTCGGGGTCGGCCGTGTACACGGGGACGCCGTCGGGGCCCTCCTCCTTGAAGGAGAACGGCACGGTGACGATCCGGCCGTCGAACTCGGGGATCGCGACCTGCATCGCCGCGTCCATCGGCGACAGGGCCGCGTCCGACTCCTCCCAGACCGCCTTCGACGACGTGAGGCACAGGCCCTGCAGGACGGGGATGTCGAGGTCGGCGAGCGCGCCGATGTCCCAGGCCTCCTCGTCGCCGCCCGCGGACGCCTGCGAGGCGTGTGTGCCGCCCGCCGCGAGCACGGTCGCGACCAGGGTGTCGGCCCCGCCGAGGAGCTCATACAGGCCGGGGTCGGCGCCGCGCAGCGAACCGCAGTACACCGGAAGGGAGTTGACGCCGCGGGCCTCGATCGCGTCGCACAGCGTGTCCACGAACGCGGTGTTCCCGGACAGCTCGTGGGCGCGGTAGAAGAGCACGCCGACCGTCGGGCGTCCCTCGACGCGCGCACGGCGGCCGTGCACCCCGTACTCGGGCATCTTCCGCGGCTCGGCGCTGTGCCGCTCCGGCGTGCTACCGGCCCGGCCGTGCCCGCCCCGCAGCACGTCCTGGACGAGGAAGCGGGCCAGCTCGACGAGGTTGCCGGGACCGCCCTCGACGAGGTAGCGCAGCGCCTCGGCCACGGCGCCCGCGTGCACGGTCGACTCCGCCATCAGCTCCGCGTCCGGGACGCTCTCGCCGCCGAGCAGGACGGTCGGCACGCCGGACGCCTTCAGCGCCGCGAGCCCGTCCTCCCAGGCGCGCTTGCCGCCGAGGAGCCGTACGACGGCGATGTCGACTCCGTCGAGCAGCTCCGGCAGTTCGCTCTGTACGTCGACGCGGGTCGGGTTCCCGATCCGGTAGGGGGCGCCGGAGGCCCGGGCCGCCAGCAGATCGGTGTCTGCGGTCGACAACAACAACACTGTGCTCATGCGGGCGCTCCCGGTGGAATGAAAGGCAGTCCTGACGGAGCGCCGGACTCGATGAGCCGCCACAGCGCGTCCGTGTCCGCGTGTTCTTCGATCAGATCGCCGAGCCGGTCGAGCTGCTCCTCGCGCAGCGCGCCGAACGACGTGTCGGGCGCCGGCACGAAACGGCGGCCCGCGGCGGCCGCGACCTCGCGCAGGAACGCCCGGCGGAAGCCGTCCGCCTCCAGCGAGCCGTGCCAGTGCGTGCCCCAGACGGAACCGACGCGGCACCCGTCCAGGAACGCCTCGCCGCCGTCGACCTCGGCGACTCCGTGATGGATCTCGTAGCCCTCGACGTGCTCGCCGAGCGCCTCGCCGACGGGCCGGGCGAGGGTCTTCTCGCGCGCGAACCGCACCCGTACGGGCAGCAGTCCTAGCCCGTCCACCGTGCCCGCGCGCGACTCGACGTCGTCCTCGATGCGCTCGCCGAGCACCTGGAAACCGCCGCAGATCCCCAGGACCGGGCGCCCCTCGGCGGCCCGGCGCGCGAGGGCGTCGGCGAGGCCGCGCTCGCGCAGCCACTGAAGTGCCTTGACGGTGCCGCGGGTTCCCGGCACGACGACCAGGTCCGCGTCGACGAGCTCCTCGGCCCGGTCGACGAACCGCACGACGACGCCCGGCTCCGCGGCCAGCGCGTCCACGTCGGTGAAGTTCGACATCAGCGGCACGGCGCACACGGCCACGCGCAGCACGTCCTCGCCGACGGGGGCCGTCGTCGGTGACTCGCGCACGGAGCCGCGCAGCGACACGCGCAGACCGTCCTCCTCGTCGATACCGAGGCCGTGCTGGAAGGGCAGTACTCCGTACGTGGCGCGCCCCGTGAGGTCCTTGAGCATGTCGAGGCCGGGCTCGAGGAGGGAGACGTCCCCGCGGAACTTGTTCACCAGATAGCCGGCCAGCAGCTCCTGGTCCTCGGGGGCGAGCAGCGCCGTCGTGCCGAAGAACGACGCGAAGACGCCGCCGCGGTCGATGTCGCCGACCACGAGCACGGGCAGCCGCGCGGCCCGCGCGATCCCCATGTTGACGATGTCGGTGCGGCGCAGGTTGATCTCGGCGGGAGAGCCCGCTCCTTCACAGATCACGGCGTCATAGCTGCCCCGGAGTTCCTCCAGGCATCCCACGACGGTGTCGAGGAGCGCGGCCTGCCTGCCGCCGTGCAGCGCCTTCCCGGGGGACACCGCACCTGACAGCGGCTTCGCCTCGGGCCCGGACCTCCCGAAGAACCCGCGGGCGCTCAACTCGCCCACCGGTCTGCCCATGAGCACCACCTGGCTGCTCCGGTCGCTGCCCGGCTTCAGCAGCACGGGGTTCATCAGGGCGCTCGGCTCGACGCGTGCGGCCTGCGCCTGCATGGCCTGCGCCCGGCCGATCTCGGCGCCCTCGCGCGTCACGAAGGAGTTGAGGGACATGTTCTGCCCCTTGAACGGCGCGACCTTCACCCCCTGCCGCACCAGCCACCGGCAGATGCCCGCGGTGACGACGCTCTTCCCGGCATCGGACGTGGTTCCTGCCACCAGCAGTCCGCCACCACTCACGACTTCCCCCTCCGCAACAGTGCCCGCCCGGCGACACACACGCCGAGGGCCAGCCAGCTCACGCGCCGCGAGAGCCGCGCCGCCCGCTCGACGTCGGCGGTCTCCACGGACCGGCCCGACGCGTTCAGCACGGGCCGGTGCTCGACCCGCCCGCCGTACGACAACGTGCCTCCGAGCCGCACGCCGAGCGCCCCCGCGAACGAGGCCTCGACGACACCGGCGTTGGGGCTCGGGTGCAGCCGCGCGTCCTCGCGCCACGCGGTGAGCGCGCCGCGCGGACGGCCGCCCGCGACCGCGGCGAGTACGCCCGTCAGCCGCGCCCCCGGCCAGCCGGCCACGTCGTCGAGGCGCGCGGAGGCCCAGCCGTAACGGCGGTACCTGGCCGACTTGTGCCCGACCATGGCGTCCAGGGTGTTCACGGCGCGGAAGGCGACGAGCCCGGGTACGCCGGCGACGGCGCCCCACACGAGCGCGCCCACGACGGCGTCGGAGGTGTTCTCGGCGACGGACTCGACGACGGCCCGCGCGATCCCGTCCGCGTCCAGGGCCTGCGGGTCACGCCCGCACAGATGCGGCAGCCGCTCGCGCGCCGCGTCCACGTCACCGGCGGCCAGCGCGCCCCCGATGGCGCGCGCCTCGCGCCCCAGCGACGTACCGCCGACGACGGCCCAGGTGGCGGCGGCGGTCAGGGCGACGGAGGCGGCGGGGGAGCGGCGCACGGCGCGCGCGGCGAGGCCACCGGCGACGGCGGCGCCCCCGGCGCACACGGCGGTGTGCAGCGCGCCCCACCCTCGGTGGTCACTCCACAGCACTCGCTCGACGGCACCCGCGGCCCGCCCGAACGCGGCGACCGGATGCCCGCGGCGCGGATCGCCGAACAGGAGGTCACCGAGGAGCCCGGCGGCGCTGCCGTACGCGAAGACGCGCTCGGCTCGCACGGTCAGCACGCCGCTACGGCGAACGGAACCCTTGTACTCGTCCTCGGCGGGAGCACCCGCAACTGGCAGCCGCGCATGGCGATATGTCCTCACTCAGGGTGTCCACGCCCTGGTTGGAAGAGACCGGCGGCGAGAGTTCCTGGCTCGCGGGGATCACTCCCCGGTGACAGTGGCGGGACCGCGCCGGATTCGCACCGGCTTCCTCTCCTGCTGCCGTAGATGGCCCCGGAAGTCCACCACGCTCCGCGAACGCCCGTCAACTTGCCGTTGACCTGCGAAGGGAGAGTGTGCTGAGGCACACACGAAGCGGGGTGGGGGGGGGCGGCGGGGCCCCCCCCCCCCCCCCCCGGGGGGGGCCCGCCCCCCGCCGACCTTACCGACCCTAGCGCACAACCGCACCGCCCCCCCCACGGGCCGGCCGCCAAAAACGGAGGCGG
>NZ_JBHJYS010000020.1:0-38046 GCF_042270245.1 Streptomyces sp. NPDC055955 | reverse complement strand
GCCCCCCCCGCTCGGACCACGCCCTCAAAGTGGCGGTGGACCTGGTTGGGGTGTGGTTGCGGACCCACACAGGCGGGGGGTTGGGGGCCGCGGTCGCGCCCCCCACCCCGCACTCCTGACGGTTACCTCCGGTCAGGCGACGATCAGGAAGATCCCGTACCCGACGGCCGCCGCGCACAGGGCGAAGCAGACATACGCGCCGGAGACGGCGAGTGCCGCCGAGTTGCCCTGGGCCGCCGCCGACTCCCGCTTGGTGAGGCCGACGATGCCGAGGGTGAACAGGCCCACGAGGGCCACCGTGATCACGAGGCTGACTCCGAACACGGAGCCGAGTGCTGCCCAGTCGATGTGCATAGCGCTGCTGCTTCCTTAGACCGTGGCAGGTCGCGCGGGCTCCGCCGAGGGCGGGGCGGTCGCGGCGGGGATGGTGGTCTTCACGTCGGTGTCCAGGTCGGCGACCGTGCCGGCGGGCGGCGGGGTGACGGCCGCGATCGCGGTGGTGACGACGCCGGCGGGCTCGTCCGTGACGTCGGTGACGTCGTCGTCCGTGACGTTCGTGTGGTCGATCGAGTTGCGCCGGGACAGCGCCCAGATGGTGCCCGCGCCGGCGATCAGGAGCAGCGCGGTGACGGCGACGCCCCACGAGCCCTGCTTGGTGAGGAACTCGGCGCCCGCACCGACCAGACCGGCGGCCGGCAGGGTCAGGCCCCAGGCGGCGAACATGCGGGTCGCGGTCGACCAGCGGACGACGCCGCCCTTGCGGCCGAGGCCCGCGCCCATCACGGCGCCGGAGCAGACCTGCGTCGTGGAGAGGGAGAAGCCGATGTGCGAGGAGGCGAGGATCGCGGTCGCGGCGCTGGTCTGGGCGGCGAAGCCCTGCTGCGGCGCGAGGTCCGTGAGGCCCTTGCCCATGGTGCGGATGATGCGCCAGCCGCCGAGGTAGGTGCCGAGCGCGATGGCTGTACCGGCCGAGACGATGACCCACATCGGGGGGTTGGCGCCGGGGTTCAGGACGCCGCCCGTGATCAGGGCGAGCGTGATGATGCCCATCGTCTTCTGCGCGTCGTTCGTCCCGTGCGCCAGCGAGACCAGGCCCGCGGAGGCGATCTGCCCGGCGCGGTAGCCCTTGGCGGTCGCCTTCTGGTCGGTCTTGCCGCCTATCCGGTACGTGAGCCGGGTGGCCAGCATCGCGGCGATGCCCGCCACGAGCGGCGCGGCGACGGCCGGGAGGAGGATCTTGGTGACGACGGTGCCGCCGTTGATCGACGACCAGCCCATCGACATCACGGCGGC
Organism: Streptomyces sp. NPDC055955; assembly: GCF_042270245.1. Classification (NCBI taxonomy): domain Bacteria; kingdom Bacillati; phylum Actinomycetota; class Actinomycetes; order Kitasatosporales; family Streptomycetaceae; genus Streptomyces; species Streptomyces sp. NPDC055955. Next base: position 36,753 of record NZ_JBHJYS010000020.1, on the reverse strand, counting down.
GCCGATGAGGCCGCCGAAGAGCGCGTGGGAGGAGCTGGAGGGGAGCCCTACCAGCCAGGTCAGGAGATTCCACAGGATGGCGCCCACCAGCGCCGCGAAGATGACCTCGGTCTTGAGTCCGTCCTCGTTGATGATGCCGCCGGAGATCGTCTTGGCGACCTCCACGGAGAGGAAGGCTCCGACGAGGTTCAGCACGGCGGACATGGCCACCGCCGTCTTGGGCTTGAGAGCGCCGGTCGAGATGGTGGTGGCCATCGCGTTGGCTGTGTCGTGGAAACCGTTCGTGAAATCGAACACGAGAGCGGTAACGATCACGATCCCGAGGAGAAGCGTGATGTGTTCCATTTACCCAGGCTTCTGTTGGACGTCAGTGGCTCGGCGACCGTAGGCAATCTGAGTGAACGGAAGATGAACTGAGGCGGGCGTTGCGGTGACCCGAAGCGGAGTGCCGCCACTCCGTTGGGAACGGCGCGGCCGCACGGGGTCGTCCGTGAAGCGGAACGGCGGCCGAATCAAGCGGAAGCAAGCCCTCCGCTAGTCGCGGGCGAACCTCCGCGGCCGGGCCTGTGAACCGTCGAAGAGATCCTGGTCACCCGGCAGTCCGCCGCTGTGGTCGTACTGCCGGAACGCCCGTGACGACCTGCCCGGGGGCAGCGCCCCGGCCTCGGGATCCGGACAGGCCCGCCGTGCGGCTGGCAGGATGCGGGCATGGCGGAGGAACCGGGCGGTGCGGGGCAGGGTACGGACGGGCTCGCGCAGGCGTGGAGCGCGCTCGTGGCGACGGCCCGGCGCACCGTCGCCGACGGCCTCGTCGTCGGGACCTCGGGAAACGTCTCGGTGCGGATCGGCGACACCGTCCTCGTCACGCCCAGCGGAGTCCCCTACGACGAGCTCACCCCGGACGACCTCGTCGCCGTAGGCCTCGACGGCGAGCAGAACGCCGGAACCCTGACCCCGACCAGCGAACTCCCGATGCATCTGGCGGTCTACCGCGCCACGCCCGCCCGTGCCGTCGTCCACACCCACGCGGTTAACGCCACCGCCGTCTCCACCCTCGTGCCCGAACTCCCGCTCATCCACTACATGGCCGCGGCCCTCGGCGGTCCCGTCCGGGTCGCCCCGTATGCGACGTACGGCACCGAGCGGTTGGCCGAGAACGTGCTCGACGCTCTCGAGGGGCGGACGGGCTGCCTGCTCCAGAACCACGGCACCCTCACCTACGGCGACACCCTCGCCGCCGCCTACGACCGCACGGCCCAGCTCGAATGGCTGTGCCGCGTCTGGCTCACCGCGAGCGCCCATCCGCACCACGCCCCGACGCTCCTCACCCGCGACCAGGTGCGCGAGGTGGAGGAGAAACTGCGCGGGTACGGACAGCAGGGCTGAACCCCCACCCGGCGCCGCCGTGGCGGCGCCCCACTGGCCGGTCGGAGCCAGGGCGCGGACACTGGGACGGTGCGCACCGCCAGAACGACGGCCGCTGCCGTCACCGCAGTCATCGGTGCCGCCGCGGCCGCGGTCGCGGTCGGCCGGTTGGCCAGCGACGCCGCCCTCAAGGCGCCCGCGGGCCGACCGCTCCCCACCGAACCACGCCTGACCGTCCACTCCACCGCCGCGGGACAGATCACCCTCACCCGTGACCTGGCCTCCCTGCGGCGGGGCACCTACGGCCTGAGCGGCGATGGATTCCACGCCGTGGTCGGGCCCGCCCTCGAGTCCGCCCCCCACGCCGCGGACGCCGTCGTGCGACGCCTGGAGCGCGTCACCCACGGCTCGCTCGAACCCGGCGCCAAGGCCTGGCTCACGCCCCAGGTCCACATCGGCGACCCCAAGGCGGCGCTCGGCCTCGACCACGCCGACATCGACATCCCCGGCGAACTGGGCGCGCTCCCCGCCTGGTTCGTCCCCGGCGCCCGCGACACCTGGGTCATCACCGTCCACGGCCTGGGCACCACCCGCGAGCACCCCATGGTCCTCATGGACTTCCTGCACCGCCACCGCTTCCCCGTGCTCGACCTCGCCTACCGCGGCGACCTCGGCGCCCCCCGTTCCCCGGACGGCCTCGGCCACCTCGGCGAGACGGAGTGGCGCGACCTGGACGCCGCGATCCGCTACGCCGTGCGCTACGGCGCGCAGCGCGTCGTCGTGCACGGCTGGTCGACCGGCGCCGCCATGGCGCTGCACGCGGCGGCCCATTCCGCTTTGCGGGACCGCATCTCCGGACTCGTCCTCGACTCACCCGTCCTGTCGTGGGGCGTGACACTGCGCGCCCTCGCCGGAGCCCGCGGTATCCCCCGCCCCCTGCTGCCCCTCGCGGTCCGCGCCGCCCAGGGCCGCACCGGGCTGCACGGCGACCGCCTCGACGTCGTCGCCCACCCCGACGCGCTCAAGGTCCCCACGCTCGTGCTGCACGGCCCCGACGACGAGATCGCCCCCTGGGCCCTGTCCCGCGAACTGGCCGCCCGGCGCCCCGACCTGGTCACCCTCCACGCCGTCGGCGACGCCCCGCACGGAGCCATGTGGAACGCGGATCCGCAGAAGTACGAGGAGACGCTCCGCCGCTTCCTCACCCCCCTCATGTAGCTCCGTCGGGCCCACGGGAACCACCCGTCGGCCGCACGGGACAGATGCGCAGGAAGGCCCGCGTAGACCCCCGGCGCGCGCCGGTCCACGGACCCTGCCGCGACGTCCGCAAAGAGCCCCGGAACCATTCCGTTTGGGTTTTCGGACCGTCAACCGGAAGACTGCCCCCGTGACGTCCCGTATCCCGCGCGACTCCAGGCTCCGACTCGTCCGCCCGCGCACCCTCGCCGCCGCCCCCGTGCGGGCCGACGGAATGGTGACCCAGGCTCGCCCGCCCCGCCCGGCGCCCCGCCCGCCGGAGGGCACCCCACCACCGGCGGAACTGGCCCGCATGGCGCGCCGCGGCCTCGCCGACGCCGTTCGCGTGGCCCGCTGGGCCGACGCCGTCCTCAGCCCCGGCAGCGGCCACGGCACCCCCGACGGCAGGGGCGCCCTCTCCGTGATCACCGCCGAACGCGCGGCGGCCGACCTGGAACTGACCCCGCGACAGGTCCGCGCCGACTGGGACACCGCACGCCTCGCGGGCCTCGTCGAGGTGCACGGCGACAGCGCGCGCCCCGGCTGGCGCCTGCGCGCCTGGGACCGGGACGACACCGCCGTACTGCGCGGCTGGGTCGCGCTCTTCGACGCCTGGTCCCTGGCCCACCCCGCCGGCCGGAGCCTGGAGGCCGCCGCGGTCGCCGAGGTCGTCTCGGCGATGCCGCAGGTGCTCTCCTTCCTCCAGCTCTCGGCCGGCCCGGTCCCCGTCCCGCAGCTCCTCGACCTGCTCGGCCAGCGCGTCGAGGAACTGCGCACGGAACGCTGCGAGATCCCTTACGGCCCGCAGCCCGAGCGCACCGGACCCGCGACCGGCACCACCGGCACCGACCTCCCACCGCTCCTCGACTGGGCCCTGCACGGCCTCGCCGCCGTCGGCGCCCTCACCTACGCCGACGGCCAGGCCACCCTCACACCGCTCGGCAGCTGGGCGGTGTGGGTCAAGCTGGAGCAGATCTGCGTGGCCGCCCAGTCCCCGGCGGGCAACATCGAGCAGTCCGCCGAGGACATGCTCAGGGGCTGCGCACGGCTGCGCCCGAACGCGGCCCGTGCCGAATACCGCGCCTGGCTCGCCGCCAGACCCGTCGGCAGCGCCGTCACCGAGCTGATCGCCGCCGCCCGCGGCGAGGACGCCCTGCTGCGCGGCCTCGCCTTCGAGGCGCTGCGCGTCGTCGGAGCCCCCGCCGAACCCGTCGTCCGATCCGTCGCCGACGAGCCGTCCCTGCGCCCCTACGCGCTGCTGTGGCTCGCCGAGTACGAAGGCGCCGATCCCGAGGACGTCCACCTGGTGCTGACCCGCGAGGAGACGACCTGGCTGTGGGTGGACACCGCGGCGGCCGTCGCGGACCACGGCGAGGCCCAGCTCCTCGTGCGCCATCTGGAGTCCGCCGTGCAGCCCACCGTGCCGGCGCTGCTCGACGAGGTCCGGGCGGCCGGGCATCCGCGGACCGTGCAGGTGCTCGTCGCGCTGGCCGCGGCGCACCCCGATCCGGCGCTCGCCAAGGCCGTCCGCCGGGCCGCCTTCCAGGTGCACACCGGAGGCACGTGACACCGCGCCCCGGGGATCAGGCCGGGATCTCCGGCGCGTACGTCCCGAAGCTCCACACGTTGCCCTCGGCGTCCTTGGCCATGTAGTCCCGGGAGCCGTAGTCCTGGTCCGTCGGGGGCATCAGGATCTCCACGCCGTGCTCGACGGCCCGGCGGTGATGGGCGTCGACATCGTCCACGACGACGTAGATCCCGGTCGGTCCCGCGCCCCGCATGGCCTCGTCGAAGCGGCCGCCGCGGCCCTTCGAGCCGAGCATCACCGCGCCGTTCCCGTACGTCAGCTCGGCGTGCGTCACCGAGCCGCCCTCGCCCTCGTGCACGGCCGCGGCGGTGAAGCCGAACGCGGAGGTCAGCTGCTCGATCGCGGCCTTCGCGTCGGCGTACAGCAACGACGGGTAGAAACTCGCGCGCCCCTTCGCACCGCTCATTGTGCTCACTCCTTCTCCGCCGGTCCGGATGGTGCTGCCGGATCCGGACCGGCACCCGGCACCGACAGTGCGTCCCGCGAGGCGGGTCCGCTCACCGGAACGTGTTGCACTGCGCCATGTCACCGGTGCGGTAGCCCTCGTAGAACCACTGCTGCCGTTGCTGAGCCGAGCCGTGCGTCCAGGTCTCGGGCGTCACCCGGCCCTGGAACCGCTCCTGGATCCGGTCGTCGCCGACGGCGGCCGCCGCGTCCAGGCCGTCCCGGATGTCCGCGTCGGTGAGTTTCGTGATCAAGGGCTTGCCCGTCCTGTCGTCGGGCGTCGTCGTCGCGTGGTGCGCCCAGACCCCGGCGTAGCAGTCCGCCTGGAGCTCGACCCGCACCGCGTTGCTGTTGCGGCCCGTACGCCCGTCCTGTGAGTGCTGGAGCGTCCCCATCAGATTCTGCACATGGTGCCCGTACTCGTGCGCCACCACGTACGCCTGGGCGAAGGGGCCGCCGCTGGAGCCGAACTTGGTGCGCAGCTCGTCGAAGAAGCCCAGGTCCAGATAGACCTTGCGGTCGCCCGGGCAGTAGAAGGGCCCGACCGCCGAGGTCGCCGTGCCGCACGCGGTGGCGACCCGGCCGGTGAAGAACACGGTCTGCGCGGGGGAGTAGGCGCCTCCGCGGTCGCGGAACTCCCGACGCCAGTAGTCCTGGACGCTGTTGACGACCGCCACGACGCGGCAGTCCTCCTTGCTGTTCGCGTCCTGGCCCGTACGGCAGTCCTGGCTGACCTGAGCCGCGGACGAGACGCTCGTGTCGGGTTCGCCACTGTCGGAGGAGAGGCCGAATTCGTTCGTGCCGAAGAAGAGGCCGACCAGGACCGCGAGCAGGCCCGCGAGGCCGCCGCCGACGGTCCGCCGGCCGCCGGGGATCCGGCGCCTGTCCTGGACCTCGGAGGTGTCCAGGTCGGCGTCGTCGTCGAACTGCATGGCCGCACCGCCCTCTGCCGCGCGTCAGGGGCGGCGGCCCGCCGCCCAACGCCCACTATCGAACAGTTCGTGGCGGTCTGCCCCTCGGCCCGGCAGCGGCGGGGCGGAAAACTGTTTGCATCGCCCCGTTAGACTTGGCCCATGGCCATTCTCCGCATGCACTAGACGGCTCATCGCCCTCAGTAGCCCTTCCGCCGTCCAATCCCTGCTCAGGAGTCTGTCCGTGATCACCGCTTCCGGCATCGAGCTGCGCGCCGGCGCCCGCATCCTCATCGAGAACGCCACCTTCCGTATCGCCAAGGGCGACCGCATCGGCCTGGTCGGACGCAACGGCGCGGGCAAGACGACGCTCACCAAGTGCCTCGCCGGTGAGGGCACCCCGGCCGGAGGCCAGATCGCCCGCTCCGGAGAGGTCGGCTACCTCCCGCAGGACCCCCGCACCGGTGACCTCGACGTCCTGGCCCGCGACCGCATCCTGTCCGCGCGCGGCCTCGACACCCTGATCCAGAAGATGCGCGACAACGAGCAGCGCATCGCCAACGGCACGGGCGCCACGCGCGCGAAGGCGCTCAAGCAGTACGAGCGCCAGGAGACGGAGTTCCTCACCAAGGGCGGATACGCCGCCGAGGCCGAGGCCGCCACCATCGCTGCCGCGCTCAACCTGCCCGACCGCGTGCTCGGCCAGCCCCTGCACACGCTCTCCGGCGGTCAGCGCCGCCGTATCGAGCTGGCCCGCATCCTCTTCTCGGACGCGGACACCCTGCTCCTGGACGAGCCCACGAACCACCTCGACGCCGACTCCATCGTCTGGCTGCGCGACTACCTGAAGTCGTACCGCGGCGGGTTCATCGTGATCTCTCACGACGTCGACCTCGTCGAGACGGTCGTGAACAAGGTGTTCTACCTGGACGCGAACCGGTCCCAGATCGACGTCTACAACATGGGCTGGAAGCTCTACCAGCAGCAGCGCGAGGCCGACGAGAAGCGCCGCAAGCGCGAGCGCCAGAACGCCGAGAAGAAGGCCGCGGCCCTCAACTCCCAGGCCGACAAGATGCGTGCCAAGGCGACCAAGACCGTCGCCGCGCAGAACATGGCCAAGCGCGCCGACCGGCTGCTCGCCGGGCTCGACGCGGTCCGCGTCTCCGACAAGGTCGCCAAGCTGCGCTTCCCCGAGCCCTCCCCGTGCGGCAAGACGCCGCTGATGGCCGAGGGCCTGTCGAAGTCGTACGGCTCCCTGGAGATCTTCACCGACGTCGACCTGGCCATCGACAAGGGCTCGCGCGTCGTCATCCTCGGCCTCAACGGCGCCGGCAAGACCACCCTGCTCAAGCTGCTCGGCGGCGCCGAGCAGCCCGACACCGGCGAGATCATCAAGGGTCACGGCCTCAAGCTCGGCTACTACGCCCAGGAGCACGAGACCCTCGACCCGGAGCGCACGGTCCTGGAGAACATGCGTTCCGCCGCCCCCGACCTGGACCTGGTCGAGGTGCGCAAGACGCTCGGCTCGTTCCTGTTCTCCGGGGACGACGTCGACAAGCCGGCCGGTGTCCTGTCCGGCGGCGAGAAGACCCGCCTCGCGCTCGCCACGCTCGTCGTGTCGTCCGCGAACGTCCTGCTTCTCGACGAGCCCACGAACAACCTCGACCCGGCCAGCCGCGAGGAGATCCTCGGCGCGCTGCGCACCTACAAGGGCGCGGTCGTCCTCGTCACCCACGACGAGGGTGCCGTGGACGCGCTCCAGCCGGAGCGGATCATCCTGCTGCCCGACGGCGTCGAGGACCTCTGGGGCCAGGACTACGCGGATCTGGTCAGCCTCGCCTGACCCTCCGGCGCCCGCGTCCGGCGGGTCCGCACGATCACGGTCGGCCGTCAGCACGGCTTGATCGAAAGGCTGATCCACTCGGTATGGATCATTCGGCCGATCCGTGATCCATCATCTGAGTGAGATCTCCTCGTACCGCGGTGTGTCCTACACGGATTTCGTCGTCGCACCGGAGGCGGGGCCCTTGTGCCGACTGGCAGGGCGCTGACCTGTGCCTTCGTGGAGAGCGCCGTTTCCGGCCCCTCTGCAGTACGCCCGGAACCCTGCGTTCCACTCGTGTCGGCCGCTTTCCGGCCGCACAAGCTCGTCGTACGGACCTTGCCGAATGGGTGGCCAGGAAGCCCGGGAGGGGTGATCATGAGAAGTCCAGAGCGCACTTCCCATGAGGAGGCACGGGTGGCCGAGACTCTGAAGAAGGGCAGCCGGGTGACCGGCGCCGCGCGCGACAAGCTCGCGGCAGACCTGAAGAAGAAGTACGACTCCGGTGCGAGCATCCGAGCGCTGGCCGAGGAAACCGGCCGCTCGTATGGCTTCGTGCACCGGATGCTCAGTGAGTCGGGAGTCACGCTGCGAGGTCGCGGCGGGGCTACACGCGGCAAGAAGGCGACCGCGGCCGGCTGACCCGGGCAGTGCACAGGCTTCGATGGTGACCACCCGGTCGGTCCGCCGACCGGCCGGTTGGTTACTGTGCAGTAGTTTCGAGGGCGTCGACACGTCCTCGACCGACTGCGCACACCATCGGAGGCACACATGGCTTCGCCCGACAGCGGATCCGGCTCGCTCGCGCCGGTACTCGACAAGGACGGGGTCCGCCTCACCGTCGACGGCTCCATCGCCACGGTGACGCTGACCAACCCGGACAAGCGCAACGCCCAAAGTCCTGCTCTGTGGCGGGCGTTGGCCGATGCCGGGAAGTCCCTGCCGGGCAGCGTGCGTGTCGTCGTGCTGCGCGCGGAGGGACTCTCGTTCTCCGCGGGCCTGGACCGTCAGGCGTTCACGCCCGAGGGTTTCGACGGCGAGCCGTCCTTCATCGACCTGGCGCGCGGCTCCGACGACGTGCTCGACGACACCATCGCCGAGTACCAGGAGGCGTTCACCTGGTGGCGGCGCAGCGACATCATCACCGTCGCCGCGGTGCAGGGACACGCGATCGGCGCGGGATTCCAGCTCGCCCTCGCCTGCGATCTGCGGATCGCCGCCGAGGACGTGCAGTTCTCCATGCGTGAGACCAGCCTCGGTCTGGTGCCCGACCTCACCGGCACGCACCCCCTCGTCTCCCTCGTGGGATACGCGCGCGCCCTGGAGATCTGCGTCACCGGCCGCTACGTCCACGCCGACGAGGCCGGCCGCATCGGCCTGGCCAACCTCGTGGTGCCCGCCGACCAACTCGACGCCGCCGCGCGCGACCTCGCCGGGGCGCTCATCGCCGCGCCCCGCGACGCCGTCATCGAGACCAAGGCCCTGCTCCAGGGCGTCTCCGGACGCTCGTACGAGGAGCAGCGCACCGCCGAGCGCGCGGCTCAGGGACGCCGGCTCCGGGACCTGGCGGGCCTCGGCGACTGACGCGAACCGCACCTGGCCCGGGGTGACCCGGGCCGGACGGTCCTCAGTGCACGGCGGTCACCAGAACGGCCACGGACGGATGATCCGCCAGGGCCCCGGTGACCGCCGTTCGCACGTCCCGCGCCACATCGAGCACCCGCCGCCCGCCCGACACGGCCAGTTCGATCCGTACATGGCGGCGCGGGAGGGCGGCGGCCGGCGCCGCGTCCTCGGGGCGCTCCCCGATGTGCACCGCACGCCCCACGCCGCCCAGCGAACCGGTCAGCCGCGTCACCCCCGGCACGGAGAGCGCGGCCTGCCCGGCCCGTTCCTCGTCGCTGTCGGCCCTGGCCGGCCGGCTGTCCGCGACATCCGCCCGGGCGTCCACCGAGGCGGGCTGCGCCTGCGCACTCTCGTCGAGCAGCGCCGTCACCCGCAGGTCCACCTCCGCCACCGCGAGCCCGAGGCCGGCGGACGCCGCGCCGTTCAGTGCCGCGCGCAGCCGGGACGCGGCCGTGGGCAGTGGTTCGTCCGGCGCCGCCGCGCACTCCGCGACGATGCGCAGCGGCCCCGGCGGCAGCGCACTCGGCGGCGCGGACACCGCGGACTCGTAGGGGCCGTCGGGGTCGGCGAGCTCGATGCGCAGGTTGCCCAGGCGCACCCCCGGCACCGATTGGACCGCCTGGCCCAACGCCGACCGCGCCGCCGATTCGGCCAGCCAGCACCCGTCCTGCGGCCCTCCGAGCGGTACCAGCCTGCCGAGCCCGAGCTGGTGTCGTACTGCCTGCGTCCATCGGTCAGCGCTCATTGCCCCAGCCTGCCGCATCCCTGGCGCGCGACCGGGCAACCGCACTTAGTGTGGTCGAAAGAGCAGCGACTCCCAGAGAACGACCTGAGAGAACCTCTTCGAAAGGGACGACCCGCGATGAGCGAGACCGCAGAGAAGCCGGGGGAAGCGACCGGGGGCAGGACCGGTGTGACCAAGCGGGGCGGGGGATCTGCCGGGACGCGAGGACGCACCACCATCGCCGACGGTGTGGTCGAGAAGATCGCCGGCCTCGCCGCACGGGACGTCATGGGCGTGCACACGATGGGCAGCGGTCTGTCCCGCACCTTCGGAGCCGTGCGCGACCGGGTGCCCGGCGGCACCAAGTCGGTGTCGCGCGGGGTGAAGGCGGAGGTCGGCGAGGTACAGACGGCGCTCGACCTGGAAATCGTCGTGGAGTACGGGGTGTCGATCGCCGACGTCGCCCGTGACGTGCGCGAGAACGTGGTCGCGGCCGTCGAGCGCATGACCGGTCTCGAGGTCGTCGAGGTCAACATCGCCGTGAGCGACGTGAAGCTGCCCGACGACGAGGACGAGGAGCCGGAGTCCCGGCTTCAGTGACCACCCGCCCGCGAGTTTGCCCTTGAGGAGGAGCGCTCGATGCACCTGGCCGTGATCGGCATGATCGCCGGAATGGCTCTCGGATTCGCCGGATACTTCGGCGGCTTCGGGGCCTTCCTGCTGGTGGCGGCGCTCGGCGCCGTCGGCTTCGTCGCCGGCCGGTTCCTCGAGGGGGACCTGGAACCCGGTGACTTCTTCCGCTCGCGCGGCGACCGGCGGCGGTGACCGGTGGCGACGCAGGTCGCGCCCGCCGATCGCGGCGCGACCCGGATCGCCGACCGGGTCGTCGCGAAGATCGCCGCACAGGCGGCGCGCGAGGCGCTCCCGGCCGTTCCGGCGGGCGGCAGTGCCCCGCACGCGACCGTGTCAGTGCGCCACGACATCGCCCATGTGCGGGTCAGTCTCGAACTGGACTATCCCGGCGACATCGGAACGCAGTGCCGCGCCGTGCGTCGTCAAGTCGCCGAGCGGGTAAAGGCGTTGGCGGGGATGGAGGTGCCCGAGGTGGCCGTCCAGGTGGAGCGGCTGCACTCGGAGCACGATCGCGGCGCGGCACAGCGGAGGATCCGATGAGCGAGCCCACACGGCCCCTGCCCGTCGTCGAACGCGGGCAGGACGAGCTCGACCAGTTCGGCCAGTCGGGGTCCGCGGCCACCTACAAGGCGCTGCCCACGCCGGAGGGTGAGCACGGCACCGGCCGCTTCTGGTCGTCGCGCCGGATCCCCGCCGCAGCGGTGGCGATCGTCCTCCTCGGCTGCTCCGGGATCCTGCTCTACGACATCGCCGCCGTGCGCGCGGGCCACTTCGCGATGCACTGGCGGCGCGCCCTCGCACGCGAACTCGCCGCCCGGCCCCTGGACAACGTCTGGGTGCTGGTCGGCGCCGGGGTGGCCGCCGCGCTCGGGCTGTGGCTGATCGTGCTCGCCGCGACGCCCGGCCTCCGCGCCGTCCTGCCGATGCGCCGCACCCACACCGACGTACGGGCCGGACTGCACCGTGACGCGGCCGCCATGGTCCTGCGCGACCGGGCCATGGAGGTGGCGGGCGTGCAGTCCGTACGCGTAAGGATGAAGCGCTCCAAGGCCGAGGTGCGGGCCGTCTCGCACTTCCGTCGACTCGACGACGTACGCGCCGACTTGGACGCCGTGATCGGCGAGACCGTCAAGGGGCTCGGGCTCACCGCCACGCCCGGCCTGTCCGTACACGTGGCGCGGCCCGGACGGAAGGGATGAGCCCGTGCTCAGGACAGTGAACCGGGTCGTCGTCGGCCTCGTCGGGCTGGTCCTCGTGGTGATCGGAGGGTCCGTCCTCGCTGTCGGACTCGGTGTGTCCCCGCCGTCCTGGTGGATCTACGGCGGGCGGCACGACGTGCTGCTGAGCAGGGCGGACCGCTACCGGTGGCGTGGCGAGGGCTGGTGGTGGCCGGCCGTCATCGCCGTGCTCGCCGTCTGTGTGCTGCTCGCCCTGTGGTGGCTGGTCGCCCAGCTGCGCCGGCGCCGGCTCGCCGAGGTCCTCGTCGACACCGGGGACGGCGAGGGCGCGCTGCTGCGCGGCCGGGCGCTCGAGGGGGTCCTCGTCGGCGAGGCGCAGTCGCTCGACGGCGTGGAGAGCGCCCGGGTCCTGCTGACCGGGCGGCGCTCCGCACCCCATGTACGCATGGGCCTGCTCCTCGAACCGCACGCGGAGCCCGGGGCTGCGCTTCAGCGGATCAGCGAGGAGGCCCTGGGCCACGCGCGGGACTCCGCCGGGCTCGCCGCTCTGCCCGCCGAGGTACGGCTCCGCGCGGTGAAGCACCGCGCGGAGCGTGTGAGTTGACCCGGCAGGCTCGGCGCCCGCGGCTCAGAAGCCGTGCCGGTAGCCGCCGTCCACCGGGAGCATCACGCCCGTGAGATACGACGCGGCGGGCGAGAGGAAGAAGGCGGCGGCGCGGCCGAACTCCTCGGGCTTGCCGTAGCGGCGCAGCGGGATGCGCGCCTCGTTGGCGGCGCGGGTCGCCTCCGGGTCGGCGGACAGGCCGTCGAGCTCACGCACCCGGTCCGTGTCGATCCGCGCCGGGAGCAGGCCGACGACACGGATGCCGCGCGGGCCCAGCTCGTCCGCGAGGGACTTCGCGAACCCGGCGAGCCCGGGGCGCAGCCCGTTGGAGATGGTCAGGCCGGGGATCGGCTCGTGGACGGAGCCGGAGAGCACGAAGCCGATGACACCGCCCTCACCGAGTTCGGCCGCGGCCGAGCGGGCGAGCCGCACCGCGCCGATGAAGACCGACTCGAAGGCCGACTCCCACTGCTCGTCGGTGTTGTCCGCGAGGAAGCCGGGGGCCGGCCCGCCGACGCTGATCAGCACGCCGTCGAAGCCGCCGAAGTTCTCGCGCGCCGCGTCGATCAGGCGCCGAGCGACGGTGGGGTCGGCGTTGTCGGCGGCGATGCCCACGGCGTTCTCGCCGAGCGCTTCGGCGGCCTCGGCAACCCGCTTCTCGTCCCGCCCGGTGATGATCACCTTCGCGCCGTCGGCGACGAGCTCGCGCGCGGCGGCGTTGCCCAGGCCGCGGGTGGCGCCGGTGACGACGTAGACACGGTCCTTCAGTCCAAGATCCATGGGCCCTATCCTGCCTCGCCGGTCCCGAACAGTGTGAAGGCGGTCCCCACCAGCCCGATATGGCTGAAGGCCTGCGGGAAATTCCCGAGCTGGCGCCCCGACACGGGGTCGTACTCCTCGGCGAGCAGCCCCACGTCGTTGCCGAGCGCGCAGAGCTGGTCGAACAGCTCGCGGGCCTCCTGCGTGTGCCCCGTCAGATGCAGCGCGTCCGCGAGCCAGAACGAGCAGACGAGGAACGTGCCCTCGCGGCCCGGGAGCCCGTCGACGCCTGTCGCCTCGGCGCTGTAGCGGCGCACGAAGCCGCCGTCGGAGAGCTCGTCGCGGACCGCCCGGACGGTGCCGAGGACGCGCGGGTCGTCCGGCGGCAGGAAGCCGACAAGGGGGATGATCAGCAGCGAAGCGTCGAGCTCGGTCGAGCCGTAGTACTGGGTGAACGTGTTGCGTTCCGCGTCGTACCCGCGCTCCAGGACGTCACGGTGGATGTCGTCGCGCAACCGCCTCATGGCGTCGAGATCGCCGGGCAGATCGGGTTCGTCCTCAAGCGCCGCGACCATGCGGTCGGCGGCCACCCACGCCATCACCTTCGAGTGCACGAAGTGCCGGCGCGGCCCGCGGACCTCCCACAGACCCTGGTCGGGCTGGCGCCACGCGGTGCTCAGGAAGTCCACGAGGGCCAGCTGGAGCCGCCACGCGTGCGGCTCGGACGGCATGCCCGCGACCCGCGCCAGGGCGAGCGAGTCCATCACCTCTCCGTACACGTCGAGCTGGAGCTGGTGCACGGCGTCGTTGCCCGCCCGCACGGGGACGGAGTGGCTGTATCCGGCCAGCCACGGCAGTTCGATCTCGGGCAGGCGGCGCTCGCCCGAGAGCCCGTACATGATCTGCAGGTCCGCCGGGTCGCCCGCGACCGCGCGCAGCAGCCAGTCCCGCCATGCCTCGGCCTCGTCGAGATAGCCGGCCGACACGAGCGCGCCGAGGGTGAGGGTCGAGTCGCGCAGCCAGCAGTACCGGTAGTCCCAGTTGCGCACGCCGCCGAGCTCCTCCGGCAGCGACGTGGTGGGCGCGGCGACGATCCCGCCGGTGGGCTCGAACGTGAGCGCCTTCAGGGTCAGCAGGGAGCGCAGGACCGCGTCCTTGTGCGGGCCCTCGTAGCGGCACCGCGCCGACCACTGCTCCCACTCCTCCTGGGAGCGGCGCAGGGAATCGAACGGGTCGATGAGGCGGGGGCGCGGCTCGTGCGACGGGTGCCAGGTCAGCACGAACGCGACGGACTCGCCCTCCTCGACGGTGAACTCGGAGTGGGTGGTGAGGTCCTTGCCCCAGGTGTGCACGGGGGGTTCGCTGCGCAACCACATCGAGTCGGGCCCCGCGACGGCCACGCGATGGCCGTCGGCCCTGCGCATCCACGGCACGATCGACCCGTAGTCGAAGCGCAGCCGCAGGGTGCCGCGCATCGTGACGCGGCCTCTGAGCCCCTCGACGATACGGACGAGGTCGGGGGCCTTGTCGCGCTGCGGCATCAGGTCGGTGACCCGGACGCTGCCCTCGTCGGTGTCCCACTCCGTGTCGAGGACGAGGGTGCCGGGGCGGTAGGCGCGACGGGTGCAGTCGCCCGCGCCCTTCGGGGCGAGCTGCCAGTGGCCGTTGTCCTCCTTGCCCACGAGCGCGGCGAAACAGGCCGCCGAGTCGAAGCGGGGGAGGCAGAGCCAGTCGACGGAGCCGGCACGGGAGACGAGGGCGGCCGTCTGCTGGTCGCCGATGAGCGCGTAGTCCTCAAGAGGTCGGTGCACGTGAGGCGGGTTCCCGGCGGAAGGGGCCGCCAATCCCACCGGGGGCCGGGCGGGTGAGGGTGAATGCGCGCGGCGGGTGGCTCCGGGTCCTACACCGTGGCGGGTTCGGGGCCCGCGGGGGTCTCCTCGGCCGACGCCGCCCCGGCGCGGTCGCGGCGCTCGCGCCGGACCAGCACGACGAAGCCGACGGGCACGGCCGCGGCGAACAGCCACCACTGGACCGCGTACGCCATGTGCGGGCCGATGTCGCTGTGGTTGGGCGTGGGGATCAGCTGGGGGGTGTCGCCCTTCGGGTCGGGCGACGTCTGCTCGATGAATCCGCCGAGGACCTGCTTGCCGAGCGCCTTGGCCTGCTGGCCGCTGCTGATCAGCATGATCTGACGGTCCGGCAGGCCCTTGATGTCCTTGATGCCGCTCGCGGCGGTCGTCTCGTCGGCCATGAGGCGGCCGGTGACGGTGATCTCGCCCCGCGCGGGCGCCGGGATCTTCGGGAACGCGGTCTGCGCGCCGTCGGCCGGGATCCACCCGCGGTTGACCAGGAGCACCTTGCCGTCGTCGAGGACGAACGGGGTCAGGACGTGGAAGCCGACCTCGTCGTCGGTGTTCGTGCGGCGTCGCACGACGACCTCGTGCGCGGTGTCGAACGTCCCCTTCGCGGAGACCCTGCGGTGGATCTCGGCCCGGGGAACGGGCTTACCGGGGGAGGTGAGCTGCTCGGCGGGCAGCGGCTTCGCGGCGAGCGCGGCACCGATCTGATCGTTCTGCGCGACGCGGTGCTCGTGACGGTGCAGCTGCCAGAAGCCCAGCTCGATCATCGTGGGGATGAGGAGGAGGGTGATGAGGGTGAGGATCACCCACTGCCGGGACAACAGGAAGCGGTACACCCCACGACCGTACAACTCGGTCGTGGGGCGACATCACGGGGGTGTGCCGGAGGGCTCAGACCTTGTCGACGATCCCCACCTTCCCCTCGGCGCGGGAGCAGTGCGCCCCGCAGTACCAGTGCCCGTCGACCTCTACTCCCTGGCCGACGATGCGGCACCGGCAGTGCTCGCAGATCGGTGCCATGCGGTCCATGCGAGGCGCGAAGACCTGGACGGCGGCACGGTCT
Organism: Streptomyces sp. NPDC055955; assembly: GCF_042270245.1. Lineage (NCBI taxonomy): Bacteria > Bacillati > Actinomycetota > Actinomycetes > Kitasatosporales > Streptomycetaceae > Streptomyces > Streptomyces sp. NPDC055955. The sequence continues at coordinate 20,941 of NZ_JBHJYS010000020.1, read as the reverse complement.
ACGTGACTCGGGCCCCCGTGACCGGTGCCTTCCCCGCCTCAAGGCGGCAGGCGTCTTGCGAGTCGTGTGGCGCACTGAGACGGGCTGGGAAGCCAAGGATTTGGACCGGGGGCAGAAGCCTTGACGGCAGACGAGTGGGTAAAGCGGTGGCTGTCCGAGGCCTCACCACTGACTGACGATCAAGCGGACGAGATTCTTGAGCTGATGGACCCGAGAACGAAGCGAGCGACAGACGGGTGATTGCGGGGCGACTCGCCCCGCGCTCCCTCGCGTCGGATCCCTTTGACGCTCACCCTGTGGCGCATGGCACGCTGCGAAGTATGTGGAAACGACTACGCCCTGTCGTTCACCGTCGTGACTCAAGACGGTTCACGGCATGAGTTCGATTCCTTCACCTGCGCGATTCACCGGATGGCCCCGATCTGTGAGCACTGCCGCGTGCAGATCATCGGCCAAGGCGTCGAGGCGGATGGTCACTGGTACTGCGGTGCCCACTGCGCCCGGTCAGAGGGGAAGGTGGGCATCGTCGACAAGGTGTGAGCGGCTCTGTGCCGCCGGAGGACAGAAGAGGCACTCCCAATGCCGGGGGTGCCTCTTCTGCGCGTGCTCCTCCAGTGGAAGACGGGCTCAACCCGGCTCGCCTCGAACCGGCCCCCTCTCGACTTGGCAGGGTGGACCATCACGGCTCGAAGATCCTGAGGGGATGCGCCACGGGGTGGGCTTCGCGGTCGCGCGGGGCGAGCGGTGGGCGGGCGAGTCGCCGCGCAATCACCCGTCTGACGCCGGGGTCACGTCCCGCAGGAGCTGGCCGAAGGCCGCCTCGTCGATGACCGGTGTCCCGTACTGCTTCGCCTTGACGGCCTTCGACGTGTACGAGTCGGGGTCGTTCGTGACGAGGACGCTGGTGAGCCGGGACAGGCTCGTCGCGATGTGCAGCCCGGCCTCGACGGCGCGGTCCTCCAGGAGCTCGCGGTCCACCGAGGTGTCCCCGGAGAACGCCACCCGCATGCCCTGCTTGAGTCGTTTGCCCGGTTCGTACCGTCCGGGGTTCGGGTACGGGCACGGCTGCCGCTTGCGCGACGGGCGCCACGTCCCGCCGCCCCCGTACGAGGACGACGACGGGGCCGAGCCCTGGCGGCCGATGCGCGCCGCGCCGTCCGTCCACTCCGTGAGCGGCCTGCACTCCAGCAGCGGCAGCCGCACGCCGCCGCTCGCTGCGGCCCGCAGGCTCGGCCGGAACGCCTCGGCGAGCACGCGCGCGTCGTCGAGGGCGTGGTGCGCGTTGCGCTGGACGACGCCGAAGTGCGCGGCGAGGGACTCCAGCTTGTGGTTGGGCAGGGGCAGGCCGAGCTCCTTGGACAGCGCGATGGTGCACAGGCGCTGGCGGACGGGGGCGGTGCGCTGCGCGCGGGCGTACTCCCGGGCGATCATCGACCAGTCGAAGACCGCGTTGTGGGCGACGAGCACGCGGCCGTCGAGCCGGGTCGCGAACTCCTCGGCGATGTCCTGGAAGAGGGGCGCGCCTTCGAGCGTGTCGCTCGTCAGGCCGTGGATCCAGACGGGGCCCGGGTCGCGCTCGGGGTTGACCAGCGTGTACCAGTGGTCCTCGACCTCGCCCCGCGCGTCGAGCCGGTAGACGGCTGCGGAGATGATCCGGTCGTCCCGGGAGAGGCCGGTGGTCTCCACGTCGACGACCGCGTATCCCTGCGGATACGCGGCCGGCCAAGGGGCGGCGGACGCGGCGGTCGTCTGGTCTTCGAGCATGGTCCATGAGGATACGGGCCGCGACTGACACCTCCGTCGCCCGGTCCCGCGACTGAGTCCGTTATGTCCGCAACAGGCCTGACACCAGAGCCCTGACGGAGGCGTCGAACACCTTCTCCGGGTCGGCCGGAAGGCTGAGCGCGCGGGCCAGGGCGGCGTCGCCCTCCGCCGTCCGCGCGCCCCACAGCTCCTCCTCGCCGGGCCGCTGCACGGGCGCGCGCTCGCGTTGACGCTCCACCAGGACATGGCCGACGACATGGAACTGCACCGCCCGTACGACCCCTGCGGCGCGGGCCCCGCGCAGGCCCGCGGCGTGCACCTCGCGCACGAGGACCTGTTGCGCGGGCAGGAACATCCGCTCGGTCAGGCCGCGTTCGTGGACCATCGCGACGAGGTGCGGATGGTCGCGCAGCTGCCGGCGCAGGGCGCGGGCGACGGAGGTGACGCGCTGCTCGGGTGTGGCGCCGCGGGGGCGGATCTCCCCGAGGTCGGCGACGGTGCGCTCGACCAGGGCCTCGAGCAGGGACTCGCGGTTGCCGACGTGCCAGTAGATCGAGGTGACGGCGGTGCCGAGCTCGGCGGCGAGCTTGCGCATCGTCAGGGACTGCGGGCCCTGCTGTTTCACCAGCTTCGCGGCGGCGGCGAGGACCTGTTCCCTGTCGAGATGTGTGCGCGTGTCTTTACCCTTCACGGAAGCTGTTGTAACTGTGTTACAGAGCATCCGCAAGTGCACGCCCGTCCACGCAAGTCCGCGCCGACGAAGGGTGGTACGACATGGCACGCATTCGATACGGAGCACGCACGGAGGCGGAGATCTCCGCCGCGCGCACCGCGAGCTCGAAGCTCCCCGACATCTGGTCCACGGGGGTGGTGGCCGTCTGGGAGAGCGACCCGGACGCGGTCGCCGCGGTGCTTCCGCCCCCGCTCAAGCCCACCGAACGCCCGCTGGTGCGGGCCAACATCAGCAAGGTCGACCTGCCCGGCTACCCCCTGGGGGCCGGCTCGGTGGCCGTCGCCGCCGAGCACGGCGGCGTCGAGGGCTGGTATCCGCTCGTCATGCCGATGACGCACGAGCGCGCCCTGATCGGCGGCCGTGAGGTCTTCGGCGAGCCCAAGAAGCTCGGCGAGGTCAGCGTCGAGCGCGACGGCCTCGTGGTGCGCGCGGCACTCGCCCGGCACGGCATCGCCTTCGTGGAGGTGCGCGGCGCGGTCAGCGGCGGCCTGCCCCTGCCGGAGCCGGCGCTCAAGACGGACTTCTACTTCAAGTTCCTTCCCGCGGTGGACGGTTCGGGCTTCGACATGGAGCCGGTGCTGGTCCACTGTCTGCGCAACGAGAAGGTCCGCAAACTGGAGCGGATCACCGGGGACGTGGTCCTGCGGGAGTCGATGTACGACCCGGTCGCCGACCTTCCGGTGCGCGCCGTCGTCGAGATCACGATCGGCGAGAAGACGACCGACCAGAAGGGCAGGGTCGTCGAACGCGTCAGCGCGCAGGCCCTGCTGCCGTACATCCACCAGCGCTACGACGACCCGCAGCAGATCCTCGACGGGCCGCCCGAGGGGAGCGTCTGATGCGGCTGGAGACGGGACAGGTCGCCGTCGTCACGGGCGCGGCGAGCGGCATCGGCCTCGCGATGGCCCGGCGGTTCGCGGCGGACGGCCTGAAGGTCGTGCTCGCGGACGTCGAGGAGTCCGCCCTGGAGAAGGCCGCCGCCGGCCTGCGCGAGGACGGTGCCACCGTCCACGCGCGCGTGGTCGACGTCGGCGACCGCGACCAGGTCTTCGCCCTCGCGGACGCGGCGTACGGGAAGTTCGGGGCCGTCCACGTCCTGTGCAACAACGCGGGCGTCGGCTCGGGCGCCGAGGGTCGCATGTGGCAGCACGAACCGAACGACTGGAAGTGGGCCTTCGAGGTCAACGTGTGGGGCGTCTTCCACGGCATCCAGGCCTTCGTGCCCCGCATGATCGAGGGCGGCGCCCCCGGCCACGTCGTCAACACGTCCTCCGGCGACGGCGGGATCGCGCCCCTGCCGACGGCCTCCGTGTACGCGGTCACCAAGGCGGCCGTCGTGACGATGACCGAGTCCCTGTACGCGCACCTGAAGGCGGAGCACGCGCGCGTGGGCGCCTCCGTGCTCTTCCCCGGACCCCACATGCTGCGCACCGGGCTGTGGGAGTCGCACCGCAACCGGCCCGAGCGGTACGCCAAGGAGAGGCCGCGCCGGACCCCGTACCGCAGCCTCGGCCAGTGGGAGTCCGCGATGAAGGAGGCGGGCCGGGAGGTGGAGTTCACGCCGGTCGAGGAGGTCGCGGACTTCGTCGCCGAGGGCATCGGGGCCGGCCGCTTCTGGTTGCTGCCGCAGAGCGAGCACAGCGACCGGCAGATCAAGGCCAGGTCCGCCTCGATGCTGGAGCGCGCGAACCCGGCGTACCTGGAGAGCTTCATTCTGGACTGAAGGGCATGTGATGACCGACCGGGATCCCTACCTGATCATCTCCTCCGACTGCCACGCCGGGCTGCCCACCGAGGAGTACCGGCCCTATCTGGACAGCCGTTTCCATCGCGCCTTCGACGAGTTCCTCGGCGAGCGGGGCGCTCGCCGCGAGGAGGCGACGCGACTCGGCATCCGCAACGACGCCTTCGCCGCCAAGTGGTTCCAGGACAACGAGGAAGGACTGCGCGGCGGTTGGGACGCCGCGCAGCGTCTCAAGGAGCTGGACGGCGACGGGGTGGCCGCCGAGGTCGTCTTCCCCGACGCGGACGCCGTGGACAGTCGGACCGCCGCGCCCTTCGGTGTGGGGCTCGGGCTCTCCGGTGACCAGGACCCGGAGCTCGGCATGGCGGGCGCCCAGGCGCACAACCGCTGGCTCGCCGACTTCGTGTCCGAACACCCCGAACGGCACTGCGGGGTGGCCCTGCTGCCCATCACGGGCGAGGTGGACCGCGTCGTCGCCGAGGTCCACCGGGCCAAGGAGTCGGGGCTCGGCGCGCTGATGATCCCCTCCATGTGGGTCGACAAGGCGCCCTACCACGACCGGCGTTACGACCCCGTCTGGGCCGCGGCCGCCGAGTGCGCGATGCCCGTGGTCACCCACTCCGGGGCGGCGCCCCGCCACGAGTACGGCGACCATCTCGGGATCTATGTCTCCGAAGTGACGTGGTGGCCCGCGCGGCCGCTGTGGTTCATGCTCTGGTCGGGCGTCTTCGAGCGCCACCCGGGCCTGAAGTTCGGCGTCGCGGAGTCGGGCTGCTGGTGGCTGCCCAACCTGCTCTGGTTCATGGACCGTCTCTACCTGGGCGCGCACGGCGGCAAGAAGCTCTCGCCGTTCGCGGAGCTGAAGCGCTCCCCGCACGAGTACCTGGACCGCCAGGTGTTCATCTGCGCCACCAACACCAAGCGCCGCGAACTCGCCCAGCGCTACGAGATCGGCGTCGACAACATCCTCTGGGGCAGCGACTTCCCGCACCCCGAGGGCACCTGGCCCGACACGCGCGCGTGGCTGCAGAAGACCTTCCACGACATCCCGGTGGCGGAGACCCGGCGCATGCTGGGGCTCGCCGCCGCCGAGGTCTTCGGCTTCGACACGCAGAAGCTGGCCCCGCTGGCCGCCCGCATCGGCCCGACCCCCGCCGAGCTCGGCCAGGACGCCGACCAGTCGGCCGTCGAGGCGTCCTGGGCACGCTCGCGCGAGGTGGGCCGCCACTGGCTGACCGATCACGACTTCCCCACCCTGGGGGTGACCTCATGAGCGAGCGCTACACCGTGATCTCCGCGGACTGCCACGCGGGAGCCGATCTCCTCGACTACCGGCCCTACTTGGAGTCCCGCCACCACGACGCGTTCGACGCGTGGGCGGCGAGCTACGTCAATCCGTACGCCGACCTGGTCGCGGACACCGCCGACCGGAACTGGAACTCGGACCGGCGCATCGCCGAGCTCGAACAGGACGGCATCGTCGCCGAGGTCGTCTTCCCGAACACGATCCCGCCGTTCTTCCCCTCCGCGTCCCTGATGGCCCCGGCCCCGACGCGCGAGGAGTTCACGCGGCGCTGGGCGGGGCTGCGCGCCCACAACCGCTGGCTCGCCGACTTCTGCGCCGCCGCCCCGGGGCGCAGGGCGGGCGTCTTCCAGATCCTCCTCAACGACGTCGACGAGGCCGTCAAGGAGATCAGGTGGGCCGCGGCCGCCGGGCTCACGGGCGGGCTGCTGCTGCCCGGCACTCCACCGGGCTCGGGCCTGCCCGAGCTCTACTCGGCCGCGTACGACCCGATCTGGGCGGCCTGCGCCGAGCTCGGCGTGCCGGTCAACCACCACGCGGGCTCGGCGGCCCCGCCCCTCGGCGACGAACCGGCCGCGCGCGCCGTGTTCATGGTCGAGACGACATGGTTCTCGCACCGGGCCCTGTGGCACCTGGTGTTCGGCGGCGCGTTCCGCCGTCACCCCGGCCTGAAGCTGGTCCTGACCGAACAGGGCTCGGGCTGGATCCCCGGGGTCCTGGACATGCTGGACTACTACCACGGGCGTCTGGTGGCCGCGTCGGCGCGGGCGAACACTGCGGAGTCCAAGTTCGGTGCGGGGCTGGCCGATTCGATGGGCAAGGGGCCGTCCGAGGTGTGGCGCGAGAACTGCTACGTGGGGGCCAGCTTCATGCGCCCGCACGAGGTGCCGCTGCGCGACCGGATCGGCCTCGACAAGATCATGTGGGGCAGCGACTACCCGCACGACGAGGGCACGTACCCGTACACCCGCGAAGGGCTGCGGATCGCGTACGCGGGGCTGCCGCGCGACGAGGTCGCCGCGATGGTCGGCGGCAACACGGCCCGTGTCTACGGCTTCGACCTCGGCCTGCTCGACCCGATCGCGGCCCGCGTCGGTCCGACGGCGCAGGAACTGGACGTACCGCTCGACGAGGCGCCGAAGGACGCGACAAGTCCGGTGTTCGCCCGGGGAGGGTCGGTCCGGATCTGGTGACCGACGGTGCGATGCTCGTCGGGTGACTGACGATGTGCAGGACGCACCGCACGAGGAGTCCCACGGCGGCGCGCTCGGAACGAGGCTCAACTGGCTGCGCGCCGCCGTGCTCGGCGCCAACGACGGCGTGGTCTCCACCGCCGGGCTGGTCGTCGGCGTGGCGGGCGCCACCGAGGAGCGCAACGCGCTTCTGACGGCGGGCCTCGCCGGGCTGCTCGCCGGCTCCATGTCGATGGCCGCGGGGGAGTACGTCTCCGTGTCCACGCAGCGAGACTCGGAGAAGGCTGCGCTCGCGCAGGAGAAGCGGGAGCTGCGCGAGTACCCCGAAGCCGAACTCGCGGAGCTGACCGGCCTGCTCGAGGACCGGGGGCTCAGCCCCGAAGTGGCGCGCGAGGCCGCGGAGCAGCTCACCTCGCGTGACGCGCTGCGGGCGCACGCGCGCGTGGAGCTCGGCATCGACCCCGACGCCCTCACCAATCCGTGGCACGCCGCCTGGGCGAGCTTCCTCGCCTTCACTGCCGGCGCACTCCTCCCGCTGCTCGCGATCGTCCTGCCGCCGAGTGCCTGGCGACTGCCCGTCACGGTGGTCTCCGTGCTCGCGGCGCTCGCCCTCACCGGCTGGAGCAGCGCCCGGACCGGGTCGGCGGCGGTGCGGCCCGCTGTGTGGCGGAACATGGCGGGCGGGGCGCTCGCGATGGCCGTGACGTACGGGGCGGGGTCGCTCCTGGGGGCGGCCGGTGTCTGAGCGAACGCGCGGGAACCGGCGGAGATCAATGGCGGAAGGCACCAACAACGAGCGTCGTACCGCAGGTAATACTTGTCGGTAACACCGTCTAGCCGTGGCCCGTCCGCGGCTCTACGGTGCAGGCATGTCGCCGAACCTGCCCGATGTCGTGCTCTGGTCGATCCCGGCCTTCGTGCTGCTCACCGTCGTCGAGATCGTGAGCGTACGCATCCATCCCGACGACGACGCCGCAGGCTACGAGACCAAGGACGCCGCGACGAGCATCGGCATGGGGCTCGGCAGCCTCGTCTTCGACTTCCTGTGGAAGATCCCGATCGTCGCGATCTACACGGCGGTCTACGAGCTGACGCCGCTGCGCGTGCCGATCCTGTGGTGGACGATCCCGCTGATGCTCCTCGCGCAGGACTTCTTCTACTACTGGTCGCACCGCGGACACCACGTCATCCGCATCCTGTGGGCCTGCCACGTCGTGCACCACTCCAGCCGCAAGTTCAACCTGTCGACCGCGCTGCGCCAGCCATGGACGAGCCTGACGGTGTGGCCGTTCTACCTGCCGCTCATCGCGTGCGGCGTGCACCCGGCCGCGCTCGCGTTCTGCTCGTCGGTGAACCTCGTCTACCAGTTCTGGATCCACACCGAGCGCATCGACAAGCTGCCCCGCGCCTTCGAGTTCGTCCTCAACACGCCCTCCCACCACCGCGTCCACCACGCCTCCCAGGGCGGCTACCTGGACCGCAACTTCGGCGGCATCCTCATCGTCTGGGACCGCCTCTTCGGGTCCTTCGTGCCCGAGGTGGAGCGCCCGGTGTTCGGCCTGACCAAGAACATCAGCACGTACAACCCGCTGCGGGTCGCCACCCACGAGTACGCGGCCATCGCCAGGGACGTGAAGGCGGCCGGCAGCTGGCGCGAGCGCGGCGGCCGGGTGTTCGGCGGGCCGGGGTGGCAGCCGAAGGGCACGCCCGCGCCGGTCCCGGCCCCCGCTGCGGGCCAGAGCACGGAGCAGGCAGCCGAGGGCGCCGCGTGACGCCGGCTCCGGTCCCGGCGCCGGGACCCGCCCGTGAGCGCGCGGCACGCCTCCTGCTCACCGCCTTCGCCCTGGCGTCCGCCGTCGACCTGGTCGCCCTGCTCGCCGGGACCGACGCCGTCCACACCGCCGCCAAGCCGCTCCTCATGCTGCTCCTCGCCGCGTACGTCGTCGTGCGCGGCGGCCCCCGGCTCCTGACCGTCGCGCTGCTCCTCGGGTGGGGCGGCGACGTGCTGCTGCTCTTCGACGCCGACCTCGCGTTCCTCGCGGGCATGGGGTCCTTCGCCGCCGGACACGTCTGCTACCTCGTGCTCTTCAAGCGCGCGGGCACGCCACGCGCGCGTGGCGCCCTGCTCGCGGCCGGGTACGGCATCGCGCTCGTGACGACCGTGGCGCTCCTGTGGCCCGACCTGCCGGCCGACATGCGCGGGCCCGTCGCCGGTTACAGCCTGCTCCTGACCGCCATGGCGTACGGCTCCTCGCGCCTGGGCGCCACGGCGGGCTGGGGCGGCGCGCTCTTCCTGCTGTCGGACACTCTGATCGCGACCGGCGTCGCCGACTGGCCGCAGCTCCCTCGGCCCGGCTTCTGGGTGATGCTCACCTACCTCGTCGCTCAGTACCTGCTGGCGCGCGGCGTGCTCGGACACCCCCTCGACGCGCGGGCCGTACCGGTGGCGGCGTACCGTGAAAGGCGCACGACCACCACTTGAGGCGCCCCGCACGCGATCCGTCAGCGGCGCCTGTGACCAGCACGAAGGACCCCCACTCATGCGCGCCACCACCATCCACGCCCCGTTCGACATGCGCGTGGAGGACGTGCCGGAGCCTGTCGTCCAGCTCCCCACCGACGCCGTCGTCAGGGTCCTGCGGGCCTGCATCTGCGGCAGCGACCTGTGGGCGTACCGGGGCGAGGCGGCCCGCCAGCCCGGCCAGCGCATCGGACACGAGTTCCTCGGCATCGTCGAGGGGATCGGCTCCGAGGTGACCGGCGTGCGGGCGGGCGACCTGGTCGTCGCCCCCTTCATGTGGTCGGACGGGGTCTGCGACTACTGCGCCGAGGGCCTCACCACCTCCTGCGAGCACGGCGGCTTCTGGGGCACGGTCGGTTACGACGGCGGCCAGGGCGAGGCGGTCCGCGTCCCGTACGCGGACGGCACCCTCGTGCAGCTGCCCGCCGACGCCGCCTCGGACGAGCACCTGCTGTCCGCGCTGCTCACGCTCTCCGACGTCATGGGCACCGGCCACCACGCCGCGCTCGGCGCGGGTGCGCGCGCGGGCGCCACGGTCGCCGTCGTCGGTGACGGAGCCGTCGGCCTGTGCGCGGTCCTCGCGGCCAAGCGGCTCGGCGCCGAGCGGATCATCGCGCTCGGCCGCCACCAGGTCCGTACCGACATCGCGCGCCGCTTCGGCGCCACCGACGTCGTCGCCGAGCGCGGTGACGCGGCGGTCGAGGCCGTCCGTGAGCTGACCCGTGGCCAGGGCGCCCACGCCGTGATCGAGGCCGTCGGCACCGAGCAGTCCATGAGCACGGCCGTGAACATCACCCGCGACGGCGGCGCCATCGGCTTCGTCGGCGTGCCGCACGGCAGCGGCACCGGTCTCGACCTCAGCGTCATGTTCGACCGGAACATCGCCCTGCGCGGCGGCGTCGCCCCCGTGCGCACGTACATCCCGCAGCTGCTGCCCGACATCCTCGACGGCACGATCGACCCGTCGCCCGTCTTCGACCTGACCGTCGGACTCGAAGGGGTCCCCGACGGCTACAAGGCGATGGACCAGCGCACCGCGCTCAAGGTGCTGGTCACGAACTGACCTCCCGCGTACGGGCGTTCACGACCAGCGGATCGGGATCGGCAGCGCGGTCAGGACGGCCGACACCGCGACCACCGCGCCCATGACGGCCACCTCGCCGCGCGCGGGCGCGCAGGCGGCCCCCGGATCGCCGTGGCGCAGCCGCCGCCGCGCGGCCAGCGCGAACACGGAGACGACGGCCACGAGGAGCACCTTCGCCAGCAGGGTGCGCCCGTAGGCCGTCGTCACCAGCTGGTCGAGGACCGTGCTCACCGGCATCCGGCGCAGCGTGCTGCACACACCGGTCGCCGTGACGGCGGCGAGCAGGACGGCCGCCACGCGCGCGTAGAGCCCCAGCAGCGCGGCTCCCGCCCCCGGCGCCGTCGTCCGCCAGCGGCGCAGCGTCCGCACGACGTGCAGCAGACCGCCCGCCCACAGCGCGGCGCACGTCAGATGGACGACGGTCAGGGCCGAGCCCAGATACGCCGTGTGCTCGGCAGGCGGGTGGGCGCGCAGCGCCTCGGCCACCACGACGACGGCCGACGGCGCGAGCGCGCTCGCCGGGCGGCGCGAACGGGCGCACAGGGCCGCCACCACGAACGCGTTGACCTCGAGCAGGGCGAGGGTGCCGTCCCTGGTCCCGTAGAGCCCGGCGATGTCCAGGTCGGAGACCGTGTGCGGCACGAGGTTGCCGTTCGCCACGACCGACGCGAGCCCCAGCGCGGCCAGGAACCCCGCCCAGGGCGCGTACGCCGACCAGCTGCGCGGCCCGTCCACGGACGGCGCCCCGGGCACCCGCCGGACCAGCCGCGCCGCGAACGGCTCGCCCGCCTGTACGCACAGGGCGGCGAACAGGACCGTCCGAAGGAGCGCCACGCCGGTGACCCCGGGCGCCGCCGCCTCTCCCGTGCCGTCAAGGGCGGCAAAGGGCCCGAGCAGGGGGATCACGGCGGCCGCGGCCACGAGGACGAGCACCAGGACGGCCCGCCCGGTGGCGGGCCGTCGGATGGGAGGAACAGGGTCGTCCCCGCCGGGGGAGGGCACCTCGGTGCTCGGTCGTATCGAACTCACCGCAAGATCTTCACCAGGTGTGACAGATCCGGGCAAGTCCAGGAAAACAACTGGCACAGCGCCGTTCCGCCTCAGCGGGTGGCTTCAGCCATGCCGCCACTCGGGCGAGTCGGCACCCCAGATCCCGGGCGGGCGCGCCCAGTTGACGGGACCTCCGGCGAACCCGGCCGGCGGCAGCGCGTGCCGCAGCCGTCCCGCGGGACTGTCGGTCCCGGTGAGCCAGCGCGCCGGGTTCCCGGCGTCGTACGTCCGCGTGGCCACGGTGGGCCCGTGCGGGAGTTCCCGCGTCAGCCAGTGCGCGGTCCGGGCGAGAGCCAGTCGCAGCGCGCGCGTGCCGCCCTCGTCCGACTGCTCGGTGACGGCGCGCAGCACGGCCGCCGCCAGGAGATAGCCCGTGCCGTGGTCCAGGGCCTGCGCGGGCAGCGCCCCCGGCCGCTCCCCGGATCCCTCGACGGCCGCGATGCCCGTGGCCACCTGCACCACGCTGTCGAAGCCGCGCCGTTCGCCCCACGGCCCGTACGCGCCCCACGCGGACAGCTGTGCCACGACGAGCCCCGGCCTGCGGGAGGCCAGTGCGTCGGGGGCGAGACCGAACCGGTCGAGCGCGCCGGGCCGGTAGCCGGTCACGACGACGTCCGCGCCCGCGAGGAGGTCATCGAAGGCGCGCCGGTCCGCCGCGCCCGTCAGATCGAGCCGCGTGGACCGCTTCCCGAACCCGGTGTCCGCGTGCGCCTCCGGATCCTCCGGCAGCTGCGGGGCGTCGACGCGCAGCACGTCCGCGCCGAACAGCGCGAGGGTGCGCGTGGCGACGGGGCCGCCGGTGACCCGCGTCAGGTCGAGGACGCGCAGCCCGGACGCGGGCAGCAGCGGGTCGCCCGTGAGCGGGCGCAGTGACCGGGGTGCCGCCGTGTCGAGCCGCTCGCGGTCGAGCAGCGGCCGCCCGGCGACCGCCACTGCCTGAGGGTGCGCGGCCCATTCGTCCATGGTGCGCAGGGCGACGGCCAGGCCCCCGGCGGCGTACACGGTCTCCTCGACCTCGGCGGCCGACCGCTGGGCGAGCAGCGCGGCGACCCGCTCCACGGACGCGTCGTCACCGAGCCCGAGCGCGTCCAGGAGCCGTGCCCGGTGGTGCGGATAGTTGGCGTGGGTGCGCAGCCACCCGTCCGCCGTGCGCCAGAACCGGGACAGCGGAGCGAAGTTGACCGTCGCGCGCCCGTCGATCAGCAGATGGCGCTCGCTGACGAACGCGGTGGCCAGGGCGCCGTCGTCGAGAACCACGCGGGGCACGGGCCGTCCGCTGCGCCGGGCGGCCAGCTCGGCCGCGGCCAGCGAGCACGCGCCCACGCACGCGCGTGCCAGGTCGATCACGGGCAGCCGCGCGGGCAGCGCCCCTTCGCGTACGACGGACGCGATCCGCGAGACCAGGGCCGGGTCGCCGCCGAGCGCCGCCCAGGCCGCCCGCGTTCCCTCTCCCACCGGTGCATGTGTCATGCAGGCACTATCGCGCACGGCCGCCGGAACGGCACAGGTGGGCCGGACGAAGCCGCCCGGCCCACCTGAACTGCCTTTTTTACGTGATTACTTGGTCACCGCGTCCAGGGCGTCGGCGATGCCGTGCCCGTAGAAGCCGTTCCTGTTCTTGCCGCCCTCGCACACCGCGTCGACCTTGCCGTCGCCGTCGATGTCGTACGGGTCGGTGCACGGCGTGGCGTCGGCCTGCGCGTACAGGAGCGCCTTCACGGCCGCCGCGGAGGCGTGCGGGTGCGTCGACTTGATCAGCGCGGCGACGCCGGCGACGTGCGGGGACGCCATCGACGTACCGGCCATGTAACCCCACTTGCCGCCGGGCAGCGGGCCGAGGATCAGGCCGCTCGTGGCGGGCGGCGCCGGCGTCTGGTAAGCCGTCGAGTCGCCGCCGGGGGCCGCGATGTCGATGATGCCCTGACCGTAGTTGGAGAACGACGACTTGAGGCCCTTGGCCCCGGTCGCCGCGGTCGTGACGACGCCCGGCAGCTGCGTAGGGATGTCGAAGCACTTGGACGGGTCGACGACCCGGTCGCCCGGGGTCGTGTCGTTCGGGCTCGACGGGTCGGTGATCTCGTCGGAGGCGAAGTCGTAGTTCTCGTTGCCCGCCGCCGCGACGTTCACGGCGCCCTTCTTCTCCGCGTACTGCGAGGCCCGCGCGACGGCCTTCACCAGGGCCTTCTGGTCCGGGTCGTCCGTGCAGTTGAAGTACCAGGGGTCGGTGTAATAGCTGTTGTTGGTGACGTCGACGCCGTGCTCGGCCGCGAACACGAAGCCGCACACCACGGCCTCCGTGTAGAAGAAGCCGTCCGGGTTGCCCACCTTGATGCCCGACACCTTCACGCCGGGCGCGACACCCGTGATGCCGACGCCGTTCTTGGCGCCCGCGATCTCGCCCGCGACATGGGTGCCGTGCGGGCTCTCCGAGGCGCTGGGACGCCAGGAGCCGTCCGTCGTGTCCGGCTTGCCCGAGACGCAGTTCGCGGACGCCCCGCGGTCGAAGTTCGGCGCGATGTCCGGGTGGGTGTCGTCGACGCCGGTGTCGATCACCGCGACGGTGACCTTGCTGCTGCCGAGCGACTTCTCGTGCGCCTTGTCCGCCTTGATGGCGGGCAGGTCCCACTGCAACGGCTCCAGCGGGTCCTGTCCTGCGGTGGCCCGACCGGCCGTGGCCGCCAGCTGGGCGGCGGTCAGCGCCTTCGGGGCGCCGAGGTCGGTCGTGGACTGGGCGGGCAGCGGCGCGGTGCGCGTGGCGCCCGCCGAGTCGACCCCGCGGGCCTTGCGGATCGTCTTCGCGAAGTCCGGGTTCGAGGAGTGCGCGACGATGACGCCGATCTTGTCGTACGCGATGACGACGGTGCCGCCGGCTTTGGTGATCTCCTTCTGGACGGCGGCCGAAGTGCCGTGTCCGGAGCGCACGTTGACCACATAGCTGAGCGAGGGGCCGTCCGTGGCGACCGGGGTCTGCGGGGCCTGACCCGCGGCCGACGCGGTCGCGTTCGGCAGGAACGCGAGCGCCGTGGCCATGGCCATCCCGGCCGGGATGGCTATCGAACGGCGGATGGAGCGGGAGCGCGCGAAGGGCGCCGTCATGATGTCTCCTGGGTTCGTTGCGTTCGGGATGCGTGGAGCGGCAGGCGGCCGAAGCCGCCCCGAGTGCCCCTGGTGCGGGGCTGCTCGGCGGGTCGCGTCCGGGTCACTTCCTGACGGCGTCGAGCGCGTCGACGACGCCGGAGCCGTAGAAGCCGTTGACGCGCTTGGCGCCCTCGCACGTGGCGTCGACGACACCGTCGCCGTCCCCGTCGTAGGGGTCCGACGGGCAGCCCGGGTTGTCGGCCTCGGCCTTGAGCAGGGCCTGGAGCTGGGCCGGAGTGGCCTTCGGGTGCGCCGACTTGAGCAGCGCGGCGACCCCGGCGGCGTGCGGCGACGCCATCGACGTGCCCTGGAGGAAGCCGTACTGGCCGCCCGGCATCGTCGACAGGATGCGGCCGTTCTTCGACGGGGTGTCCGGGAACTGGTACTTGTCGCCGCCCGGCGCCGCGATGTCGATGACACCCTTGCCGTAGCTGGAGTAGTACGCCTTGGCGCCCGTCGGGCCCGTGGCGCTGACGGTGACGACGCCCGGCAGCTGGGTCGGGACGTCGAAGCACTTGTGCGGGTCGACGGTGCGGTGGACCGGCGTCGAGTCGTCGGGGCTGGAGTCGTCGACGAGCGCGTCCGAGTCCAGGTCGTCGTTGGAGTTGCCGGCCGACGCCAGGTTGAGGGTGCCCTTCTTCTGGGCGTACAGCTGGGCCCGGTCGACCGCGTCGACGATGGCCTTCTGGTCGGGGTCGTCCATGCAGTTGTAGAGCCAGGGGTCCACGTAATAGCTGTTGTTGGTGACCTCGACGCCGTGGTCGGCGGCGAACACGAAGGCGCAGACCACGTTCTCCGGATAGAAGAGGCCGTCATGGGGGTCGCTGACCTTGATGCCCGCGACCTTCACACCGGGAGCGACCCCGGCGACGCCTATGCCGTTGCGGGCCGCGGCTATCTCCCCCGCGACGTGGGTGCCGTGGTAGTCCTCGGCCGGGTCGTAGGGGCGCCACGCGCCGGGCGAGGTGTCCGCCTTGCCGCCGACACAGTTCGCGGACTGCGAGGCGGAGAAGTTCGGGGCGAGGTCGGGATGGGTGTCGTCGACGCCCGTGTCGATGACGCCGACCGTGACGTCGCGGCTGCCCGGGTTGATCTTCGCGGCCTTGTCGGCGCCGATCGCCCGCAGGTCCCACTGGTCGGCCTCCAGCGGCTCGGCGCCCGAAGCCGCGTGCGCGGCAAGGGACTTGGCCTGCGCCTTCGACAGGACCTGGGCGGCGCCTTCGTCCGTGGTGCCGGCCGCGACGAGCGGGGACGTACGCGTGGCGCCCGCCGACTGCACACCCTTGGCGGCACGGATCTGCCGGCCGAAGTCCGGGTTCGACGCGTGGACGACGATCACGCCGATCCGGTCGTACGAGGTGACGACGGTCCCGCCGGCCTCGGCGATCGCCTTCTTCACGGATGCGAGGGTGCGGTGGTCCGTCCTGGTGTTCACGACGTACGCGAGTGCCCCGGCGTCGGCGGTGGCCGAACGGGCCGTGGTCGCGGGGGAGTCGGCGGGTGCGGCCTGCGCGGCGCCGGGCAGGAAGCCGAGGGACGCGGTGAGCGCGAGGCCGAGCGGCAGGGTGAGCGCCGGCCGGCGTCTGGAGCGCAGATGAGCCATGGGATCTCCACATCATCCGTCGTATATGGAAAAGCCCGAACACAGTTGGTGCTCGGGCAGGTACATGACGCGTGGTGCTCGGGTGAACGTATCCCGGGTCCTCGCAGGCCAGCAATGAGTTCCAAAAGAAATCGCATGACTGGGCAAGGCGGTTGAACCGGTGTGCGCGTGCCCCCGTGACGTGGAGCAGGGGGCCCGACCACGGTCGACGCCCCCTGTCGGATCACGTCGGGTGGCCCTACCATCGCCACCCGGCCCACGTGATCCACGTCACTGTGAGGTCTGAGACGTCATGTCCGCTTCACCCGTCGCACCCGCACCACGAGGAGACTCCGTGGCCACCGACGCACCGCCGCCGTCGCAATCCGGCTCCGGCACCCGACCCGCACCGCCCTCCACGGAGGAGTTCATCGCGGAGCAGGAGAGTGCGGAGTTCGCCGAACTGCGGCACGCTCACCGCTCGTTCGCCTTCCCCCTGACCGTCGCGTTCATCGCCTGGTACCTGCTGTACGTCCTGCTGTCGAACTACGCGGGCGACTTCATGGGCACCAAACTCTTCGGCAACGTCAACGTCGCGCTGGTCCTCGGCCTCGCCCAGTTCCTGACCACGTTCCTCATCGCCTGGTGGTACTCCCGCCACGCCGCCACCAAGCTCGACCCCAAGGCCGAGGCGATCAAGTCCCGGATGGAGGGCGGCGCATGAGCCCCGCAGTCACGCAGGTACTCGCCGCGGGTGAGGCGAGCGAGCACCGGCCGCTGATCGTCTCCCTGTTCGCGGTGTTCGTCCTCGCCACCCTGGTGATCACCGTCTGGGCGGGCCGCCAGACGAGGAACGCCTCCGACTTCTACGCGGGCGGGCGCCAGTTCACCGGCTTCCAGAACGGACTCGCCGTCTCCGGCGACTACATGTCAGCGGCCTCGTTCCTCGGCATCGCCGGAGCCATCGCCCTCTTCGGCTACGACGGCTTCCTCTACTCCATCGGCTTCCTCGTCGCCTGGCTCGTCGCCCTGCTCCTGGTGGCCGAGCCGCTGCGCAACTCCGGCCGCTACACGATGGGCGACGTCCTCGCGTACCGGATGCGCCAGCGCCCGGTCCGCACCGCCGCCGGCACCTCCACGATCGTCGTCTCGATCTTCTACCTGCTCGCGCAGATGGCGGGCGCGGGAGTCCTCGTCTCGCTGCTTCTCGGCATCACGTCCGACGCGGGCAAGGTCGGCATCGTCGCCCTCGTCGGCGTTCTCATGATCGTGTACGTCACCATCGGCGGCATGAAGGGCACCACCTGGGTCCAGATGGTCAAGGCCGTGCTCCTGATCGCGGGCACGCTCCTGCTGACCTTCCTGGTCCTTGTGAAGTTCAACTTCAACATCTCCGACCTGCTCGGCAAGGCGGCGTCCAACAGCGGGAAGAGCGCCGCGTTCCTGGAGCCGGGACTCAAGTACGGCGCCACGTCGACGTCGAAGATCGACTTCATCTCGCTCGGCATCGCGCTCGTCCTCGGCACCGCGGGACTGCCCCACATCCTGATCCGTTTTTATACGGTCCCCACCGCCAAGGCCGCCCGTAAGTCCGTGAACTGGGCGATCGGCATCATCGGCGCCTTCTACCTGATGACGATCGCGCTCGGCTTCGGCGCCGCCGCCCTCATCAAGCCGGAAGAGATCATCGCGTCCAACCCGGCGGGCAACACCGCGGCGCCGCTGCTCGCCCTCCACCTAGGCGGCGTCGACTCGTCGTGGGGCGCGATCCTCCTCGCGACGATCTCGGCGGTGGCCTTCGCCACGATCCTCGCGGTCGTCGCGGGCCTCACCCTCGCCTCGTCCTCCTCGTTCGCGCACGACATCTACGCGAACGTCATCAAGAAGGGCCAGGCCTCCGAGAAGCAGGAGATGAAGGCGGCCCGCTGGGCGACCGTCTTCATCGGCATCGTCTCCATCGGCCTCGGCGCACTCGCCCGCGACCTGAACGTGGCCGGCCTGGTCGCGCTCGCCTTCGCGGTCGCCGCCTCGGCCAACCTGCCGACGATCCTCTACAGCCTCTTCTGGAAGCGCTTCACCACCCAGGGCGCGCTCTGGTCGATCTACGGAGGCCTCTTCACGGCGGTCTTCCTGGTGCTGTTCTCGCCGGTCGTCTCCGGCAACCCGAAGACGTCCATGTTCAAGGGCGTCGACTTCCACTGGTTCCCGCTGGAGAACCCGGGCATCATCTCGATCCCGGTCGGCTTCCTGCTCGGCTGGCTCGGCACCGTCCTGTCCAAGGAGAAGGCGGACGCCGGAAAGTACGCGGAGCTCGAAGTCCGCTCCCTCACCGGTACGGGAGCCCACTGACCTCGGGATTCGGACGGCCGCCTCGCGCATCCTCGTAGGGATCTACGAGGCGGTCGTCCCGCTCCCGTGGGATCGGGAGCCCGCTCATGCCGCACCCATCGCGTAGGGTCGGACTATCAGATCCGCATCGGAGAGGGGGCCCACGTGCTGATCGACACTTATGGCCGAGTGGCCACCGACCTCCGTGTCTCGCTGACCGACCGGTGCAATCTCCGGTGTACGTACTGCATGCCCGAAGAGGGCCTCCAGTGGCTGGCCAAGCCCGACCTGCTCACGGACGACGAGATCGTCCGGCTCATCAGGGTCGCCGTCACCCGGCTCGGCATCACGGAGGTCAGGTTCACCGGCGGCGAGCCCCTGCTGCGCCCGGGCCTCGTCGGCATCGTGGAGCGCGTGGCCCAGCTGGAGCCCCGCCCCCAGATGTCCCTGACGACGAACGGCATCGGACTCAAGCGCACCGCCGCCGCCCTCAAGCAGGCCGGCCTCGACCGGGTCAACGTCTCGCTGGACACCCTGCGCCCCGACGTCTTCAAGACCCTCACCCGGCGCGACCGCCACAAGGACGTCATCGCCGGCCTCGAGGCCGCGAGCGAAGCCGGACTCACCCCCGTCAAGGTCAACTCCGTGCTGATGCCGGGGCTGAACGACGACGAGGCACCCGAACTCCTGGCCTGGGCCGTCGAGCACGACTACGAGCTGCGCTTCATCGAGCAGATGCCGCTGGACGCCCAGCACGGCTGGAAGCGCGACGGCATGATCACCGCCGGTGACATCCTCGCCTCCCTGCGCACGCGCTTCGACCTCACGCCCGAGGGCTCCGGCGAGCGGGGCTCCGCCCCGGCCGAGCGCTGGCTGGTGGACGGCGGCCCGCAGCGCGTCGGCGTCATCGCCTCCGTCACCCGCCCGTTCTGCTCGGCCTGCGACCGCACCCGGCTCACCGCCGACGGACAGGTGCGCACCTGCCTGTTCGCCAGCGAGGAGACGGACCTGCGCGCGGCCCTGCGCTCGGACAGCGGGGACGACGAGATCGCCCGTATCTGGAAGCTCGCCATGTGGGGCAAGAAGGCCGGCTCCGGCCTGGACGACCCGACGTTCCTCCAGCCCGAGCGCCCGATGTCCGCGATCGGCGGCTGACCCGGGGCCTCAGCCCTCGTGGTCCCCGGACTCCCAGTCCTTCAGCGCGACGACGTCCTTCAGAAAGCCGCGCACACCGAGGAACTGGGAGAGGTGCTCGCGGTGTTCGTCGCACGCGAGCCACGTCTTGCGCCGCTCCGGCGTGTGCAGCTTCGGGTTGTTCCAGGCGAGCACCCAGACCGCGTCGACGCGGCAGCCCTTGGCGGAACAGATCGGGTTTTCGTCACTCACAGGTACCGCCCCAAACACATACGCGCCCAAACAAAGGCGACGCCGAGCAGCCACGGGGGGAGCTGCCCGGCGTCGGTCCGTCGCTCCGACGGGGGATGCGGAGCGCGTACGAAGTATGTCATGGGGGACCGGCCGCCCGGCACCGGAACTACATGATTGATCTGAGCTTTTCTTGAGCTTTGCGGATCGTGGGTGGTCAGCTGCGGTCGCCGAGATGATCACGCTGCGCGTCGTCGTGCGCGCCTGCGGCGTCCTCCGGATCGGATTGTGCGGAGGAGGCGGCGGGGGGCGTGAGCATCGGCCGCACGGGCGGGGCGACGAAGGTCGACGGCAGCGAAGGGACGTTCTCCCGGCCCGCGTTGGCGATCACCACGGCGACGTAGGGGAGCAGCAGACCGAGCACCAGGGCCGCGATCGCCACCGGTCGTTCGACGTTCCACAGGGCCACGCCGAGGATCACGGAGACGGTACGGACCGACATCGAGATGACATAGCGGCGCTGCCTGCCACGGACGTCCTCGGCGAGACCCTGCCTCGCCCCGGTGATCCGGAAAACCTCGCCGCTGCTCTGCTTCCGCATCACAATCCACCGCCTGCCTGCCATGCCGGACTCTCCCCGGTCCGTACTGCCTCCACGGTACGCCCGGCTTCCTCCGCGTTCGAGACCGGGGCGGGCCCGGCCCGTGTGTACCGGCCGCGCCGTACCGCGTACGGGTGCGCCCGACATGCGCTGTATGGCGGACAAGCCGAGACTGGGCGCAGATGCGCACAGCGCGCCACAGAGGAGGCGACGACATGAGCTGGTTGTGGGCGATCATCGTGGGTCTGGTGCTCGGACTGATCGCGAAGGCGATCCTGCCGGGCAAGCAGCAGATCCCCCTGTGGCTGACCGTGATCTGCGGAATCATCGGCAGCGTGCTCGGCAACTCGGTCGCCACCTGGATCGGTGTCAACGACACCAAGGGCATCGACTGGACCCGCCACCTGCTCCAACTGGCCGGAGCCGTGGTCATCGTGTGGCTGGGAGACATGGCCTGGGTGGCCCTGCGACGTAACAAACAGCGCGTCTGAGACAGCCGGAAGGGCGGGCCACACACCAGGTGTGTGGCCCGCCC
>NZ_JBHJYS010000019.1:203310-206863 GCF_042270245.1 Streptomyces sp. NPDC055955 | reverse complement strand
CCGCGTGAGTATGAGCTGCGTAAGCACACGTATCCGCACCTCAAGGCCGAAGGGCTCGGGGCGCAGGCCGCGCAGCATGTGATCAAGAAGGTGCGCGATGCGTACACCACGCTGCACGCCAACCTGCGCGCCGGACATCTCGGCAAGCCGAAGTCGAGGCGCCGACTCAAGGCGGAGTCCAAGCCGATCGCGTTCCGCCCCGAGGCCGCGCAGCCGTATGACGACCGGTGTCTGAGCTGGCAGTACGACCAGCAGACGGTGTCCATCTGGACAACTGCGGGGCGCATTAAGAACGTCCGCTTCGTCTGTTCCGCCGACGCGCTCAAGGTGCTCCGCGACTACCGCAAGGGGGAGTCCGATCTGATCGAGCGCGACGGCGTGTTCTACCTGATCGCCACCTGCGACGTGCCCGAGGCAGAGCAGTACGAGCCGGACGGCTTCATCGGCGTGGACCTCGGCATCGTCAACATCGCCACCACGTCCACCGGTTACCAGGCCGCCGGGCGCGGTCTGGGCCGCTACCGCAAGCGTCAGCTCACGCTGCGGGCCAAGCTCCAGAAGAAGCGCACCAAGTCTGCCAAGCGCCGGTTGAAAGAACGCTCCCGGCGCGAGCAGCGGCACGTCAAGAACACCAACCACATCATCGCGAAGACGATTGTGACCGAGGCTGAACGCACCTCTGCCGGGATCTCCCTGGAAGAACTCAAGGGAATCCGGCAGAGGGTACGGCTCCGCAAGCCCCAACGGGTCGCACTGCACTCCTGGGCGTTTGCCCAGCTCGCAGGCTTCATCGTCTACAAGGCCCGCAGGGCCGGTGTCCCCGTGGTCTTCGTCGATCCCGCCTACACCTCGCAGCAGTGCTGCGAGTGCGGCCACATCGACAAGAAGAACCGGGCAAGCCAGGCCCTGTTCACGTGCCGGAACTGCGGGGTCGTTGCCCACGCAGACCGGAATGCTTCCCGCAACATCGCCCGCAAGGGCGAGGCTGTGTGGACTGCGGGGCGTGAGTCACGCGTCCCTGCCACCCCATAGCGGGTGTCTGGACGGAGGAGCCAACCCAGCAGCCAGCCGGGAACTACCTCCAAACCCGGTCCATCAGGGCCGGGTCAGGTTGACTCCCAGGCGGGCGCCTTCGAGCTGAGTGCGGTCGTGATCGCGCTGTTCTGGCGGGCCCACCACGCGGCGTTGCGGGACGCGGGGCCGATCGACTCGTACCTGTTCTGGCTCAATGTGACGTTCCTGTTGCTGCTGTCGTCGATTCCTTTTCCCACCAAGGTTCTTGAGGACTACGGTGACCAGTTTCTCGGTCCCGGGCTGTACGGGGCCGTCATCGGCACAGCTGCCCTGGTGCTCTATGCGATGGAACTGCGCACCAGCAGCGCCGCCGGTGAGCCCTGGCGCCGCGTCCCGTTTCCAGCTCAGGCCATCGTGTTTCTGCTCTCTGTGGGGATCGCACGCGTCTCGCCAGTCGTTGCGATCTACAGCTGGGCCGCCGCGGTGCCTCTCTCCGTGGCGGCCACCCGGATCGCGGCACGGGGTCGCTGACCGGATGTTCCAGTCGGGGGAACGAGCTGTGTCGTGCCGGGAGGTGCGGGCGGCGCGAGCCATACGGTCGGCTGATATGACGTACGAATCGCAGGACGCATCCCACCTGAGCCGGCGCACCGCGCTCGCCGGGCTCGTCGGTGGGGCCGGGGTCGCGCTGGCTGCCGGTTGCACCTTCTCGAACGGAACCTCCGCACAAGGAGTCGCACCCAGTCCCACGGCGTCGTCCACCGGCTCGACGGTGGATGCCACGCCCGGGGTGATGACACTCTTCAAGGACCCGGCGTTCAACTTCAGTGGCCTCTGGGCCCTTGGCGGGGCCGGGTTCGGCGGAAGTGAGGTGGGCGAGGTGCTCACCGCAGTGAACACGATCAACAAGGCCGGTCTCTCCGCGCAGACGTACGTCGAGACCTTCAAGGGACTCGGTGACCAACTGACGGGGGCGCCCGAGGGCACCACGCCCGACGCGCAGACCAGGCGCATGCGTGCTCTGCGGGCGGCGCAGTACTACGCCCAGGCTCTGTTCTTCGTCCTCGGCTCCGACACCCCCGAGAGCGAGGAGCAGCTGTACAGGGCCGGGCGCGAGGCCTGGGACAAGTTCTGTGAGCTGTGCGACCCAGCGCCGGACACGGCGAACGTCCCCTACGGGAAGACGCCGCTGCCGGTGTGGTTCTTCCGGCCCGACGACTCCGGCAAACAGCGCCGCACCGTGATCCTGACGAACGGCAGCGATGGACAGAACGTCGACATGTGGGCCTACGGCGTTTCGGCCGCTCTGGAGCGTGACTGGAACGCCCTCGTGTACGACGGGCCGGGCCAGGGGCAATTGCTCTTTGTGGACCGGGTGGTTTTCACACCGCGCTGGGAGACGGTGGTCACGCCGCTCGTCGACTGGCTGGTCGCCCGTTCCGACGTGGACAACGACAAGATCGCCCTGACGGGGCTGAGCATGGCGGGCAACCTGGCCCCCCGGGCCGCGGCCTTCGAGAAGCGCATCGCTGCCCTGGTGGCGATGCCCGGATGCCTGGAACCCTGGCTGGGCTTCCCGCCGGAGATCCGGAAGATCCTCACCCCGAACAAGGCACAGACCAACAACGTCTGGAACAAAGAGGTCGTCCCCGAGCTGCCTGCGGACGCTGCCGCGACGATGAAGAAGCGCTTCGAGCCCTTCTCCGTGCCGGCGATGCTCGCTGCCCGCGACGGCAAGGTCTTCACGGACTTCTACACCCCCGCCAAAATCATCGAGTCACTGACCATCACGAGCGTGGTGGGCCGCATCACGACGCCCACCCTGGTCCTTGACTACGAGGACGAGCAGTTCTATCCCGGACAGCCGCGGGCGATGTTCGACAGGCTGTCGTCCCCCAAGGACTACGTGAAGCTCACCGCGGCCACCGGCGCGCAGCTGCACTGTTCCCCGATGGCCCCGCAGCAGCACTGCGACATCGTCTTCGACTGGCTCCAGGAGACGCTGCCGGAAGGCTGACAGCCAGGTTCCGACCCTGCTCGCCGACGCGGGTGATCGGCGAGATCCGGCAGACGGCGGGCGTCATCACCTATGGGGAACCCACGAGAACAGCTTCGATGGTGCGTGTCGCCACGTAGTACTCGAAGGCGGCCTCGGCCGGCTGGTTCAGTCTGGCGGCGAGTCCCGCAGGACCGGATCACCGATCCGGTACGGGGCACCACGCCCAACGGCACCCCCGGCGTCCTCCTGACGGTGAGCTTGCCGCAAGTGGTCCGCCGCGTCGCCTCGGCGCCGTGCCGGGACGACCTGCCCGCGGCGTGGACGGGAGCCCGCCTGGTCACGGCCCCTGCTGCCCCCCACGCATGACCGGCCCGGCAGCGATGCCTATGGGGTGTGGTGACGGGCATGGCCGGGCGGCTGTTCCCCGACCTGGCTTCTGCTTCGGGAGCGCCGGGCGCACCGCGTGTGACCGCGAGGGACGCGCTCCACGGCACGAGGCCCTGGTGCGCGGAGGCCCGGGGGTGACGAATTATCCGGAGT